>NZ_AKJY01000014.1 GCF_000282115.1 Chryseobacterium populi | reverse complement strand
CCCAAAGCATCTGCCGGAAAAATCTTGACCAGCCGAAGTCCGTTCTGAAAGGCCAGATTGATATCGGAAGGAGTGAAACATCCCGGAATTAAAATGATGTTTTTTGATGCAGAATGTTTTACAAGCTCTTCACTGATGACCGGTGTAATGATAAAGTCTGCATTTGCATCAGCGTAATCATCCATTTCTTTTATATTTTTCACAGTTCCTATTCCTAATAAAAGTCCGGGAAATTCTGTAGCTGCAATTTCTTTGAGCCTGATGAAATTTTCCAAAGCCTGAACTCCGCGGCTGGTATATTCAATCATACGGATTCCTGCCTCGTACAAAGCTTTTACAGTATTTTTTGAAACCTCGAAAGATTCGTTGTAAAACAACGGAACGATTTTCTGTTCTTTTATTTTTTGTAGTAATAAACTCATAATTTTTCAATATTAATGCTGTCATCAATGGTATCTCCTTTCACAAAAAGTTTTTTGAAAGCAACTTTCGCAGCATCTTCTAAAACTTGCTGCAAGGAATTTCCTTTTATTATTCCGTGAATCAGAGCAGCCATAAAAGAATCACCGCTTCCTACTCTTTCTTCAATTTTATCCGAGTAATATGGCTGCGAAACAAAAAGCTTTTCATCAGCAAATAAGGTGGCATAATAGTTGACTTCCTCACCGTTCGTAAAACGAAACGTATTGGCCGTCATTTTTACATTGGGATATATTTTCTGAATTTCGGAAGCTGATTTTTCAGCCTGCTTCAAAAGGTTTTTATCTTCAAAGCTTCCATTCAGTTCATATTCTATCGGAATTTCCAAAAATTGCTGAATAGACCAGATATTTCCCATCAGGATGCTCACAAAAGGCATCAGCGCTTTTATTTTTTCTGAAGAGCGTTTATCTTTCCAAAGTGCTGCCCGATAATTCAAATCAAGAGAAACCGTGATTTTTCTTGAGGCTGCCTCTTTCATTAAACCGAAGCATTTTGCATAAGCACTTTCACTTAATGCAGGGGTAATGGTGCTTATGTGAAGCCATTTTACCTCTGAGAATATTTCATCGAAGCTGAAGGTATTAAAATCCGACTGCGCGAAAACCGACGGAAAACGGTCGTAGACTACCGATGTGTTTTGCATATCACCATCCGAAGACAAGTAAAAAGTTCCGATTCTGCCGTTATTTTTCTCTGCAAGAATTTCGATTCCTTTGTTTTTCAGCAGGGTTTCTAATTGATTTCCAATAAAATTCCCAGGCAGAGCTGAAAGAAGTTTTACAGAATTATTCCATTGGGCAAGCGCAGAAGCTACATTATACTCGGCTCCGCCAACAAAAACCTTCATTGACTGATCATTCAACCAATTTCCATGGAAATCCGGAGCAAAATGCAAAAGCAATTCTCCGAAACATATAATTTTATTTGAAAATGAATCCCGCATCTTTTAAATTTCAAAATAATTTTTCGCGTTGTGATAGCAAATATCCTGAATGATTTTACCTATCCATTCTTCGTCATCGGGAATCATTCCTCTTTCAATTTCCTCACCAAACATATTGCACAGAAGCCTTCTGAAATAATCGTGTCTTGAGAACGAAAGAAGACTTCGGGAATCGGTGAGCATCCCGACAAAGGTGCTGATAAGACCGATGTTGGAAAGTGTGTTCATCTGTTTTTTCATCCCATCAAGCTGGTCGAGGAACCACCATGCTGCCCCAAACTGTACTTTAGACTTTATTCCACCTTCATTAAAATTCCCGGCAAGTGAAGCAAGCACTTCATTGAAAGTGGGATTAAGGTTATAAATAATAGTTTTGGTGAGCTGTCCGGCAGAGTTTAACTCGTCCAGAAGAGCACTCATCCGCTGAGCAAAATATTGTTCGCCGATGGCATCGTAACCTGCATTGATTCCGATTTTTCTGAGCATTTCAGAATTATTGTTTCTGGTTGCACCGACGTGAAACTGCTGTACCCAGCCTTTTTCAGCGTACATTTTACAAAGTTCTTTCAACAAATAACCGCACAAGGCTTCAGGATCTGAGAATATTGGGTTATTTCCTTTTAAAAATTCGGAAAATTCTGATTCTAAGTCTGTGGTCCATTTTGTTGTATCGGGAAAATATTCAAAGCCGTGGTCGGCTATTTTAGCTCCTGTTTCTGCAAAATAATTAATTCTTGACTGAAGCACACTTAATAAATCTGAAACTGATTCTATTGAAATTCCGCTGATATTTTCAAGTTTTCTGATTCCCGAAATATATTGCTCCGGATCAGTAATATTGAGGTAAGAATCAGGACGGAAAGCGGGTAAAATCTTTGTTTTGAAACTGCTGTTCTTTAACGCTTTATGATACTCTAAATCATCAGCAGGGTCATCTGTGGTGCACAGAGAGTCCACGCTGAAATTCTGAATAATTGCTTGTGGTAAAAAATCCGGATTCTGTAAACTTTCATTCATCTGGTGATAAATCGAATCTGCATTTTTCAGGGAAAGATATTCGTGGATTCCGAAAGGCTTTTTAAGCTCCAGATGCGTCCAGTGAAATAACGGATTACGAAGTGTATATGGCACAACTTCTGCCCATTTTCTGAATTTATCGAGATCTGAAATTTTGCCGGAAATGAATTGCTCTTCAATACCGAAATTTCTCATCGCCCGCCATTTGTAATGGTCACCATCCAGCCAGATTGCTGTAGGGGAACGGAAATGCTGATTACTTGAAATCACTTCCGGCTCAAGATGATTATGATAATCAATTATCGGCATTTCTTTCGCGTACCCGAAATAGAGATTTTCTGCTTTTGCCGATTCCAGCAAAAACAATTCTCCGAAAACTTCTTTATTTTTAATGGAAAGCTTCATTATTCAATGTAAAAAGATTAAGTTTAATAGTACTTTTATGACTGCCATTTTTTACAACTCAAAAAATTCATCCAAAGCTTTTTATATAAGAAAATAATTCTAATCTTAAACACCGCTGAATGCACTGAAGCCACCGTCAACCGGCAATAAAGCTCCTGTAATGAAACTTGCTGCATCTGAACACAGGAACTGTACAACTCCATTCAGCTCTTCTACTTCTCCGAATCTTTGCATGGGTGTTTTTGCAATTACTTTTTTACTCCGGTCAGTTAAAGAACCATCAGAATTTAATAGGATCGCACGGTTCTGATCGCCAATGAAAAACCCTGGAGCAACAGCGTTCACACGAATTTTATCTCCGAATTTCAATGCTACGTCCGAAGCAAGCCATTGAGTAAAATTGGTAATTGCGGATTTGGCTGCCGAATAACCTGCAACTCTTGTAATTGCTGAGTAAGCTGCCATCGACGAAATATTCACGATACTTCCGCTTCCCTGCTCTGCCATTATTTTCCCAAAAACATAGCTTGGATAAACGGTTCCGTTGATGTTCAGATCGGTCACTTCGTTCCAGGCTTCCATTTTTAAGTCAAAAAAAGATTGGTCCGGAGATAATGTTGCAGAAGGAATGTTTCCTCCGGCGATGTTGAGCAGAATATCAATCTTTCCGAATTTATCCAGGATTTTCTTTGAAGCGCCCTCCAGACTTTCGATATTCATTACGTTGGCTTCCACAGCAAAAGCATCGCCGCCTAAATCTGCCAGTTCCTGTACCCTTGCATCTAATGTTTCCTGATTCCTTCCCAGCGCAACAATTTTTGCTCCGGCTTCTATGAAACTTTTAGCCAAGCTTCCTCCTAAAACACCTGAAGCACCTGTAATTATGGCTACTTTATTTTTTATGCTGAATATTTCGTTCATTTTTACTTTTATAAATTTGTTCAATTCTGCAGATTAATTTCTTTGTAATTCCGACTGTACTGCAGCCATTACGCCTTCAATCTGCCCCAGCGCCAACATTCTTCCAAGGAATGAATACCCGGGATTGTAATCTTTATCAATATCATCTGTAAATAATCTTCCATGATCGATACGCATTGGTAAATCCGGATTTTCTTTTTCAAATACACGGATTACATCAATAAGCTTTCCTCTTCCTCCTAAATGATGCGCTTCGATAAAATCTCCGTTTTCAAAGACATTGGTGCTTCTTAAATGGACAAATTTTGTGCGGTATGCAAATTTTTGAGCCAGGGCGGGAACATTGTTCTGAAGATTGGCACTTAAAGAACCGGCACAGAATGTTAGCCCGTTATGTGGATTATCAACTTCATTCAGAAACCAGTCGATATCCTCTTCGTTGGTGACAATTCTTGGTAAGCCCAGCAATGAAAATGGCGGATCATCGGGATGCACACACATCTGAATATTCCATTTTTCGCAGACAGGCATTATTTTTTCAAGGAAATACTTCATATTCTGACGGAGCTGGTTTTTGTCAATTCCATCATATAATGCTAATAAACTTTTAAATTTTTCTACAGGGTTTAAATCTCCTTCTCTGATATTTCCGTTGACAAAACCTTGTGTTTTTACAATGACAGAATCTATCAGATTGTTGTTATCCTCTTCTGTTAAAGTATTTTTTAACTCTCTTACTTTCTGAAGGATCTCTGAACTATACTCGTTTTCTGCCCCTTCCCGTTGCAGAATATGAATTTCAAAATAAGCAAATTTGGCCTTATCAAAGTATAATGATGACGAACCGTCTTCCCATTGATGAAACAAATCTGTTCGAGCCCAATCCAGAACCGGCATAAAGTTGTAACAAACCGTCGTTACTCCCGCTTTTCCCAGATTTTCAAGACTCTTAATGTAATTTTCTATTAATTGGTCTCTGTTTTCTCCTCCATATTTTATTGCTTCACTTACTGCGAGACTTTCTACGACAGACCAGCGAAGACCAAAACTTTCTATATAATTTTTATAATCATTAATTGCGTCCAACGACCAAACTTCTCCGTTCGGAACATCGTGTAATGCGGAAACAATGCCTTCCACACCGATTTGACGGAGCATATTTAATTGTATTTTGTCTTTTTTGCCAAACCAACGCCATGTTCTTTCCATAGTCTTTTAAAATTTTAATTAAAAAACAAGGCAGACATTTTTAGGATCTGCCCTGCTAACTATATATGAATGTGAAACTAAATAATTTTAATAACCAGGATTCTGATATTTGGCCTTAATATCGGCAGAAACTTCCATGGCATCAAGCTGATTTTGAGGAATAGGTCTCAGATAATGAAAAGGTTTTATCGTTCTGGTCACTGTTTGTAGGGTATGATCTCCGTAAGAAGCACCTCCGATCTGATAAGAAGCTCCATATTCTTCCCACTTCTGTGTGCGAACCAAGTCATACCATCTGTAGAATTCCCCGTAATATTCGCGTGATCTTTCTGCAAGGATATAATCGATGGTAATCGCCGCAGGTGTTGCAGCGGTCATAGCAGCACTATTATCTGCAATATAAGCCACATTTTGAGCATTATTAAACCTCCATTTTCCTGCTCTTGCACGGATTACATTAATAAGATCTCTGGCTGTCATTGATCCTGAAGCGCCTTTTACTGCTGCTTCCGCGGCGATGAAATAGAATTCGGAAAATTTAGCCACATTGAACGGACGCGTAAGTCCGGCATTCGGATATCCTAAGCCATTAGGATCATCTGTTCTATAAGTTCCTATTTTCCATAAACCAGGATATACAATCCTGTTGATTCCGTTGGGAGCAATAACCCAGTCTGCTCTTCCCGGCAACGTTCCTGCTCCTACCCCGCTCTGTCCTGATCCTGAAGGATATGACGGAGTCTGCGAATCATCATTAAGAAAGCTAAGGATAGCACCTCCCGGCTGTACCGGTAAATTGTTGGCGTTATATAATACCGCTACATTGGTAAGTCCGGTTCCGTTTTTATTCCAATTTCCTCTATAGGTGGTTACAAATGTTCCATCGTAACGTGAATCATTGGTTTTATCTGCAAACGTATTTTTAATTACACTTATTGTAGGACACATACGAACCCACGGACGTCCCAGTGGCTGGGCAGCTTCACGCTGAATGGAACTTACCACATCAGCTCCGCTCCATGCCGTTGTTTTGCTGCTTTTTATAGCAGTGTAATTCCAGGTCTGCATCCATGCTGCAAAGTTATCCGGCGACCAGCCGGAACCAAATCCTACAGGATCACTTTCGTTATAGTATGTACTGGACTGAGTGTGGTCTGCATACAGCATACACTCATTATTTCTGTCATTAGAACCTACATTTACATCGTAGAAAGTAGGCTGAAGACCATAGCTTCCCGGATTCGTAATTCCCGCCATAGCTATATCGTAAGCCTGCTGGAAGTACCATTGAGCATTGTGACCATCCGGATCATTCCTTGATGCTTCCGGGTAAGTGGGAATATTGTTAGGATTCTGCAGCCACCACCCGTAAGTGAGATAAGCTTTAGCTAAAAATAACCTTGCAACATTCTTTGTTACTCCTCCGGTCACCCGTGGTGAGGCGGGAAGATTATCAATTGCTGTTTTAAGATCCGGAAAAATAGCTTTGGTATATACTTCCGGAACCGTATTTCTTGTGGAGCTTGTCGCAGGTACAGTATTAAATTTTAATTCTCCGGCACCTAAATCCAAAGGAACTCCTCCATATGTCTGAACCAGCATGAAATAATCAAACCCCCTGAAAAATCTTGCTTCAGAAATCATTGATTCAGCAATTCCGAATCCCGGTCCTTTTTCTATAATTCCGTTGGCTGTATTGATGTAGGGAAAAACAGATCCCCAGATCATACTCGTCGGGAAAGTATTGGAATTGATATTTCCTTGTCCGGACATATCCAATTCTTTGAAATTACCATCAGCACTCTGTGCCCAGGTAGATTCATCAGTACCATTCTGACAATTACTCATAAAGTAACCGTTACCATACAACATCCGTAACTGCCTGTATAAGGAAGTAAAGCTCTGATTGATCCCCTCCGGTGTACTAAAGTAGTCAACAGTGTATGTTGATCTTGGCTGCTCATCAAGAATCTCATTACATCCTGTAAATGTTAGTGATAAAAAGATTGCTCCCAATACCAGTTTTTTGTTAAAATTTATCATGACTGTACAGTTTTAAAAAGTTAAATTAAGTCCCATTAAATAATTTCTTGTAGAAGGATTATTAGTTCCTATAATCAGCTGACGGCTTGGATATCCGCTTACCGCCTGATTTTCATTCCCGTACGAGTTGGGCTCAGGATCCATTCCTGAAAACTTATGATAAGGAGAGAATAGCACCACAGGGTTTGTTACTGTAAAGTAAATTCTTAAACCTGTGATTTTTAAATCTTTTAAGAAATCCTTATCAACATTGTATCCTAAAGTTATCGTACGAAGCTTTAGATAAGAGGCATCAAACATGGCAAGAGTAGAAGAATATTTCGGGTTATCACCACTTAAGTGACGTCCGGGACGTGGAAAATATGCATCTGTATTGTCTTCCGTCCAGTAATCAACATCCACATTATTTCCTCTTCCTGTTAATCTGTTTAAGTAACTTGCAGATCCGTATATTGAACTAATCAGGATTCCTCCGTGCTGGAATGCACCTACCGTGCTCAGTTCAAAATTTTTGTAAGCAAAGCGCATATTGAATCCTCCCTGGTACTTCGGAGCGGTATCAAAAATTTGTCTGTCATCCGGCCCGATTGCTCTTACAGGAGTTCCGTCCGGATTATAACCTCCGGTATAAAGAACTTTAATAGATCCTACGACATCAGCCGCAGTTCCCGGCTCCAGAATGCCTTGATAAGGGTCACCAGCCTGCCAAAGGCCAACATACTGATAATCATATAAAGAATTAATATTATGCCCAACAAACCATAAGTTGTTTACATCACGTGTAGTTCCGGATGCAAGTGATAAAATTTTGTTTCTATTGGTGTAAAAATTAACACCTGCCTCCCAGGTGAAGCCATCAGGATTATCAAAAATGATCCCATTAAGGCTTACTTCAAATCCTTTATTCTCTGTTTCGGCAACATTGGATACAATAGATCCGATAGCTGTGGATGGCGGAAGATTCTTCTGAGTCAGAAGGTCATAAGTATGTGTTTTATAATACTCTACACTACCTGTAAGACGATTTTTAAATAATCCGAAATCTACTCCATAGTTTTGTGTTTTGGAGTATTCCCAACCAAGATTTGGATTTGGAGCCTGGCTTACATACACTCCCGTACTGTTTGTAGTTCCAAAATTATACGGGGTAACGGTAAGTGCTCCCAACGTAGAATATGGATTTACTGCCTGATTGGAAGTTTGTCCCCAACCTGCTCTCAGTTTAAAAAGATTAAGAACTTTTATATTCTGCATGAACGATTCATTAGTAACGTTCCATCCCAGTGATAGCGCCGGATAGGTATGCCACTTATTTCCCGGCGCAAGTCTTGAAGATCCATCGGCACGAAGAGTTGCTGTCAACATATATTTATTATCATACGTATACATTACCCTTCCCATAGCTGAGAGCAAACCGGTCTGCCAATATATCTGGTCTTCAGGTCTTACTGTAATATCTGCCTGAGGAGACTGTCCCAGATTGTAATACTGGAAAAAATCTGCAGGAACATTCTTTGCACTCATATATGAGCTTGTATACCTGTTGCCTTCTGCAGAATACAATCCTACTGCATTTACTTTGTGCTTACCAAAAGTACGGTCATAGGTTAATAGGTTTTCCAGTACCCAGTGATAAGTCTGGTTATTACCTCTGCCTGCAGATGAAGGTCCTAGCGGATTGGTATTAAATACTCCTACTCCCGCATAGTTTCCACTGTTGGATGTACGATAGTCCAAACCTATATTTAACCTGTATTTTAGTCCGGTCAAAGGCAGGTTTGCTTCACCATAAAGATTATTGTATGATGCGAAAGATTTCGTCTCATCAACATATTTATCATTTAAACTTTCTAAGGTTTTGCGTGTATATATCCATGTCTGATCGATTCCTCCCGCTGTATTCATAACTCTTTTAAAGCTTCCGTCAGGATTATAAGGGTTAGCAATAGGAGAATATCCTAAAACGGCACCCGGGTTTACTCCATTTCCTTCTGATATAGAGTAGTTGGTATTGGTTGTAAAACCGAATCGGAAAATCTTTCCTACCTGTTGGTCAATCGCTGTACGTAGGGCAAATCTCTCATAACTCTGAAGAGGGATTAATGCATTTTGCTTAAAATAAGACAAGCCCACATTATAATTCCCACCTTCTGTTCCTCCTGAAACACCGATGTCATGACTGGTCATCATAGCCGGTTTGTAATACAAATCCTGCCAGTCTGTATTTGTACTATTGCTTTCATCGGCACCATTGCTATACAGAGGTGTTGTATTTCCGGCAGGGATAGCATAAGCACGAAGCTGGGCAAATTTAGGCCCGTCCATCATAGGATATTTGGAAAATAAAGTCTGAACTCCGGTAAAAGTATTATAGGTAAACCTTGGCTTTTGTCCTTTGCTTCCTCTGTTTGTTGTTACAAGAATTACCCCGTTTGCCCCTCTTGATCCATAGATAGCGGTAGCAGAAGCATCCTTTAATATATCAATACTTTTGATATCACTTGAGCTGATGTCTCCCAATGATCCTACGAAAGGAATACCGTCAAGAACAATTAACGGGTTATTATCGCCCGTTAGCGATCTTGTTCCCCTGATCCGGATCTGCATTGCAGCTCCGGGTTTTGTAGAAGTCTGCGTAATATCAACACCTGCAGTTCTTCCCTGCAATGCCTGCGTAATGTTTGATGAAGGTACTTCACGAAGAGCATCTCCTTTTACGGTAGCAACAGATCCTGTTACTGCTTCCTTTCTCTGCGTACCGTACCCGATTACAACGACCTCTTCAATTTTCTTCTCTTTAGTTACAGTATCTTTTTTAACCTGGGAATAAACTATGCCTGAGGGTAACAAAGCCATTGCAAAAAACAATGCAGCTTTATTACTACCAAAATAAAATCGGTTCATAATTATTATTTTTTAATATTAGGTTTGAATAAAAGGCCATTAATAATTATAATTTGTGAAAATCCTTAGTGTTTAGCAGCCTTTTTATTTTTTTAGATATACATATTTACGATGGCTTCAAACAATTCCTGTTTGCCACTTTTAGGTTGAGGCTCTCCTATTTCGTGAGCAATTCTTTGAAGATCTTCCAAAGTAAGGGCTCCGTCCTCGTAAGCTTTCCCGTTTCCGCTATCGAAAGAGGCATAACGGTTTGTTCTTAATTTTTTATAATCTGAATTTTCAAGGATATCCGCAGCTGCCAGCAATCCTTTTGCAAAAACATCCATTCCTGAAATATGAGAGATAAATAAATCTTCAGCATCAATAGAGTTTCTTCTGATTTTAGCATCGAAGTTAACACCTCCGTTTCCTAGCCCGCCCGCCGGAAGAAGAACCAGCCAAGCCTGAACCATATCATAATAATCTACCGGAAACTGATCGGTATCCCACCCGTTTTGATAATCTCCTCTGTTTGCATCAATACTTCCCAAAAGCCCTGCATCTACCGCCACTTGAAGTTCGTGCTCAAAAGTATGACCTGCCAATGTTGCATGATTCACTTCAATATTTAATTTAAAATCTTTATCTAAACCGTAATGTCTCAGAAACCCGATTACTGTTTCAGAATCGTAGTCGTACTGGTGTTTCGTAGGCTCCATTGGTTTTGGCTCAATCAGGAAAGTTCCTTTAAAACCTTGTTTACGCGCATAATCTCTGGACATTGAAAGAAAACGTGCCAAATGATCTTTTTCACGTTTCATATCTGTGTTCAAAAGGCTCATGTATCCTTCTCTTCCACCCCAGAAAACGTAATTTTCACCACCAAGAGCAATCGTTGCGTCAATAGAATTTTTAACCTGTGTTCCTGCGCAGGCCACAACATCAAAATTTGGATTGGTCGAAGCTCCGTTCATGTATCTTTGATGAGTAAAAACATTTGCCGTTCCCCATAAAAGCTTGATTCCGGTTTCCTGTTGTTTTTGTTTTGCATATTCTACAACAGTCTGAAGATTTTTTTCATAATCTTTCCAGTTATCTGCAGGATCTACTAAATCAATATCGTGGAAACAGTAATAATTGAAGCCCATTTTAGACATAAATTCAAAACCGGCATCCATTTTGTGCATTGCTCTTGTAACTGCATCATTTCCGATATCCCAAGGGTGATGAATGGTAGGTCCGCCAAATGGATCGCTTCCGTTGGCACACAAAGTATGCCACCAGGCCATTGCAAATTTCGTCCAGTCTTTCATTGCTTTTCCCATCACTATTCTTTCAGCATCATAATATCTGAAAGCTAAAGGATTTCTGCTTTCTTTTCCTTCAAACTGAATTTTGCCGATACCTGTAAAAAACTCTTTTGTACCCATTAAAGTGCTCATATTTATCTGATTTATATTTAATTTATTGTAAAATTTATTGTAGAAATCTCCGCTCACTGACTTTGAATAGCCGGTAAGTATTGTGGAAAATTTCCGCCGTTGTTGATTTATATTATTTCTTTAAGATGATTTTTCCATCTTGAATAGGCTTCTAAATATTGTTCTTGTTTTTCATGTTCAGGCTCTATCACGGCTATTTTCTCGAGTGATGAAAATGCTTCCTTAGAATCTGCATAAAACCCGATTCCCATTCCTGCAGCCCTCGCAGCGCCTATCGCTCCGTCTGTATCGTAAAGCTCAATGACCGCGTTGCCTACACTGGCAAGTGACTGGCGGAAAATCGAACTTAAAAACATATTGGCATTTCCTGCCCGAATCACCTGGATATCTATCCCGATGTTTCGCATGATATTCATACCATATTCGTAAGAAAAGACAATTCCTTCCTGTGCCGCACGCAGGATGTCTCCTTTTGAGTGGATGTTAAAATTAATTCCGTGGATCGAACAGTTTGTATCTTTATTTTCCAGGACTCTTTCGGCTCCGTTTCCGAATGGAATCACACTTAATCCTTTGGAGCCTATCGGCGAAAGTGAAGCCAGGTCGTTCATATCTCCGTAAGAAGACAATGAGGTTGCGAAATTGTGTTTTAACCAAGAATTTAAAATTCCTGTTCCGTTAATGCAAAGCAATACTCCTAATCTTATCTGCTCCGGAGTATGATTAACGTGTGCAAAAGTATTTACTCTTGATAATTTATCATATTCAAGCTGATCCAAAACCCCATAAACAACGCCTGAAGTTCCTGCTGTAGAAGCAATTTCACCAGGATTGAAAACATTTAATGACAATGCATTATTGGGCTGATCTCCTGCCCTGTAGGAAATCGGAGTCCCTTCTTTTAAGCCTAATTCCCCGGCGGCTGCAGCAGAAACCGTTGCCTGAATACCGAAAGTAGGGATAATTTCAGGGAAAAAGCTTTTTGGAATTCCATAATAATTGATAATATCTTCAGAAATGCAGTTGTTTTTAAAATCCCAGAAAATTCCTTCTGATAAGCCTTCGATTGTCATTCCAATCTGCCCCGAAAGTTTCATGGCAATATAATCTCCCGGAAGCATTATTTTATCTATTTTTTCAAAAATTTCGGGTTCGTTTTCTTTGACCCAGGCTAATTTTGAAGCCGTAAAATTTCCTGGAGAATTCAAAAGATGTGACAAGCATTTCTCTTTTCCGATTTCTCTGAAAGCCTTTTCACCATAAGGCACAGCACGGCTGTCACACCAGATAATGGAAGGTCTTAATAAGTTTTGGTCTTTATCTACTAAAATCAAACCGTGCATCTGCCAGGTAATACCGATTCCTTTGATATCTTCGGGATGGATTCCCGCTTCGTGCATTACAGCTTCGTGCGCAAGTTTCAGGTTGATCCACCAATCACCTGGATTTTGTTCTGCCCAACCCGGATTTGTCGCAATAATTTTCATCTCTTTTTTAGGAGAAAATTCTGATGCGATCATTTTTCCGCTGGATGCCTCTATGAGACATACTTTCACAGAAGAACTGCCAATATCATAGCCTAGTAAGTACATAATTTCAAAAGGTGGTATTATTTTATTAGTTTAGTATTATTTTTCTTGTAGATTTTAGCATCGAATTTGTAATACCTTGCTGCGCGGTGTGATACATTCTTTTCTATTTCTTCCAGAGGAATAATATAGCTGAATGATGAAATTTTTTTATGGAAATTTTTAATATCTATATATTTTTCGCTCAGAGCACTATATAATTTATGTAATTGCCTGATGGTAAATCTTTTCGGGAGCAATTCGAAAATAATAGAGAAATCGGATTCAATCCATTTTCTGATCTCAATTAAAGATTCATTTATAATTTTATTATGATCAAAAGGCAGTGATGGAAGCTTATCCACCGGACACCAATCTACTGTAGCATATTTTGTACTGTTGATCTTATGATCGATCTTACAAAGGGAAAGATAAGCCACCGTAATGATTCTGTCAATATGATGCTTATACTCTGTTCCCATCCAATTGATGTCTTCCTGGCTGCTTGCCCTCATTGGATCTGCAAAGCATTTGAACTGTTTCAGAACCATTTTTTTTATTCCTGTCAGCTCATGAAGTACTCTTTCTGCAGCATCATCTACATCTTCATTACTAAAAATAAGGCTTCCCGGAAGCTTTATCTGTCTTTCCGAATCAAGATTCCTTTCTACTAATAAAATATTCAATCTGTTTTCATGGTCAAATCCAAAAACAACACAATCAACAGAAACATATGTATGTATAAAATCAGGGCTCATGCAAGTGTTAACATTTATGTAACATGACAAATATAAAAATTCAATTGAATAAAAAAAATAATTTTTACGCTAACACCTATATATCAATAATTTACATATCGATTTTTCATGATAACAATTGTATAAAAAACATGATAAGGTTATCATAAAAATAACGATTACTGATCTTATAAAATGTGAATTAACAGATAATTGAACAAAAAAAACATCAGGAAAATCAATTAAATTTTAAGGCAAAATTTTATGATAACAAATCTTAAAAAAGTTATTTTTTTTTTTATTAAAAAGTGTGTTTTTTACACTTTTTAATAGCAAAATGCTTAAAAAAAATGATTTTTCATTTACCATTTTTGTATTCCAGGATATAAAATCATGCTAAAAAGGTAATTTTATCAAAAATTAGTTGGACATCTAGCTTAGATATTTACTCATTAATTTAAGAATGTCCATTTATTCTTGCTTAATTTCACCCCAACATTAGAAATCCAGATTTAATTAACAGCAATCATACAATACTGATTATATCAATTTTTTATATTCTTAAAGTAAACAAACAGTAAATCATATTTGATAATTTTTAACGCCTAAATAAGCTGAAAGCACTTTGTGTAGAAAGTATTTCAGGAAAATAGTTATAAATCAATTAATTAATCGTACCTTTGTAAAGAGTTTACATCAGATGGAGTTAAAAAATTAGCAAAAATTCACTCCAATTCTTTTTCAAAAGGAAAACATTAATCAGTTAAGTTTTTTCGGAATTCAGAAATCATGTAAGAAAAGAAGTAACAGACTTAAGTTTCCTTTCTTTAAACATAATCAAAGAATTCAAAAGAAAGATTACAAAGAAGCGGACGTTCCGAATTTCGGGATTCCGATGGAAATATTAAGATTGAAGACCTTAATTCTTCGGCTTCAATGCATCGAATGCATTAAAGATATCAGTGAAACAGTGACTAAATGTATTTGAAAATCACATTTATGATCTTATTCCCAGGCTGCGTTTGAAAAACAAACAAAGCATTACATACAAAATAACTAAATACTAAAAATAATTTATGGCAGATTCTTTCTCTAAAAAAGAAAATTTCAAGAAAAAAATTCAAAAACAAAAAGAAAAAGCGTTAAAACGCGAAGAACGTAAAACCAACAATAACAAAGGGAAAAAGTTGGAAGACATGTTCACTTATGTAGATGAGTTCGGACGACTTACCTCTACTCCTCCTGAAGAAAGACAGGAAATTAACCTGGAAGACATCCAATTGGGTGCTGCGCCAATCATTGAAGAAGATGTACGCAAAACAGGAATCGTTACATTTTTAAGTGAAAAAGGCTATGGCTTTATCACTGAAAACAACTCCAAGGAAAATGTATTTTTCCATAATAACAATTGTGCGGAACCTGTAAAAAAAGGAAACAAAGTTTCTTTCGAAAAGGAAAAATCGGTAAAAGGATTTTCCGCAATCAATATCCAATTAGTAAAATAACAACAATTTTTTAAATAAATATAATGCAAGAAGGCACAATTAAATTTTTTAACGAAGCAAAAGGTTTCGGATTCATTTCCCCGGCAGACGGAGGAAAAGATATATTTGTACATTCTTCAGGATTGAATACAAAAACAGTCCGTGAAAATGATAAAGTAGTTTTTGATGTACAAAAAGGAGAGAAAGGATTAAACGCTGTAAATGTACAGCTGGCATAATAATATTTCATTATATTAATATCGATTAAGCTCCGAAAGGAGCTTTTTTTATTTTATAACCAACCCTATTTGAAAAACTTGAAATGATAATATCTGATTAAATTAATTAATGTTATTATCTGTACCCATAATAATACACACTTCTGTATCTGTACCCAAACTTAAGAACTCTGTAACTTTGCACTATATAAAAGCAAAGCAGTATGGAAACCACTCTTCAACATCAGCAGCTTCAGTTCTCTGAAGTTTATATTGCAGATATCACAGCATTAAAAGATATTTTTCTTCAGGCATCAAATTTGAAAAGGGTGAATGAAATTTTTGGCATTCCCTTTCTTTTGGTTAAAAAAAAGGAAAATATTTCAGGCTTTGCAAGCCTGGTCATCAACGAAACCGGGACAACAGATTTTAAAGTATATCACAAGCCGGATTTAAAACCTGAAGAAAAAGAGGCATTTACCTTACATGCCCGGAAATTTTTTAAAAGAAATGATTCTGGAAATTACAGAAAACCTGAGCAGCTGAAAAGCAGCATCGACAGAATGATCAATTGGTTAAGTATTTGATGTAAATTATTCGTATCTGATTAATAACTTCAACGATTTATTTAAAAATCTTCTATGCCCAAAAAAGAGGTCTTATATCTTAAAATCGCAAAAGCAATCACCGAACAAATACAGAGCGAAACGCTACAGTTCGGTGACCGGTTGCCATCCCTCCGAAGTGCCCAGAAATTACATAATGTAAGCCTGAATACGATCAAACAGGCCTATATGGAACTGGAGAGCCGTTCTTTGGTGGAATCCCGCCCGAAATTCGGATATTTTGTCAGCCAGACTTCACAACGGAAACTGGCATTACCTTCAGTGGTAAATCTTAAAGGATCTGAAATAAAAAAGACACCCGAAGATCTGATTGACAAAGTCTTCGGGACTATTTCCAATACGGATGTTACCCAATTCGCATTGGGGATTCCTGGGAAGAGTTTCCTGCCTTTAGCAAAGCTGAAAAAAAGTATGCTTAATGTGGTAAAAAGTAAAAATGACAGTGGAACGAATTACGAACCCGTGCAGGGAAATGAATATTTACGCCGTGAAATAGCCCAATGGTCACTGGTTCTCGAAGGAAAGATCACTGAAGATGACCTGGTCATTACATCCGGTGCGATGAATGCAATTTATAATTGTCTGATGGCGGTCACAAAACCCGGAGATTCCGTAGCGGTGGAAAGCCCGGTTTATTTTGGAATTCTTCAGGCGATTCAGTTGCTCGGATTAAAGGCAGTGGAAATCCCGACTCATCCTATTTATGGTTTAGACCTGGATGCATTAAAGGAACAATTACCTAAAATTTCAGCCTGTTGTTTTGTAACGAATTTCAACAATCCTTTAGGGTTTCAGATGCCCGATGATAAGAAAAAGGAATTGGTACAGTTAATTACTGATTACAATGTTCCCCTGATAGAAGATGATATTTATGGTAATCTTTATTTTGGAACGGAAAGACCTAAACCTTGTAAATTCTATGATGAAGCAGATCTTGTTATGTGGGTAGGATCAGTTTCCAAAGCATTGGCTCCGGGATATCGTGTAGGTTGGGTAGCGCCTGGAAAATTCAAAGATAAAATTATCCGTCAGAAACTTCTTCAGACGGTATGCAGCCCCTCATTCTATTCAGATGTTATTGCAGATTTTCTGGAACATGGGCGTTATGATCATCATTTAAGAATGTTCAGGAAGAAATTATACTCTAATTATCTCCAGATTCAAAAAGCGGTAACAACCTATTTTCCGGACAATACCAAAATCTCCGAGCCTAAAGGCGGATTTATGCTATGGCTGGAACTGGATAAGAGAATCTGTACTGAAAATTTATATGATGAAGCTTTCAGTAAAAAAATAAGTTTTGCGCCGGGAAGAATGTTTTCCCAGTATAATCAGTATGGAAACTGTATGCGGTTAAATTATGGACTGGAATGGACAGACCGTGTGGAAAATGACCTGGAACGATTAGGAAAAATGATTAAAAACAATATATAAACAACGAATAAAATTTATAAAAAATGATAGAAAGAGCCGACGAAGTAAAAATAGTGACTTATCACCCAGAGTATCAGAAAGCCTTTAAGGAATTAAATGAAGAATGGATTACGGCTTATTTTAAAATGGAGGAGAAAGACTATGAGGTACTGAATAACCCGGAAGAATATATTATCAATAAAGGCGGACATATCGTATTTGCCCTGCTCAATGGTGAGGCAGTAGGTACATGTGCCCTCATACAGTCTAAAGAATCTTCCACAGTGTATGAGCTTGCAAAAATGGCAGTAAGCCCGAAAGCACAGGGAAAACAAATCGGGTATTTAATCGGAAAAGCCCTGATAGATATTGCAAAGGAAGAAAATGCAGATCAGGTTTTCCTCGAAACAAATTCGAAACTGGTTCCGGCTGTCAGATTATATGAAAAACTTGGATTTAAGCATGTCCCTGTATCCGAATCACCTTATGAGCGCTGCAATGTAAAAATGGAACTAAACTTTGATTAGCATAAAAATCCCTCTTGCTGAGGGATTTAATTTTTATCGCTTTTTTCGTTAAAACGTTTTTCCAGTATTTGATTCCTGTACCTGAAGATATATGTCAGTTTCTTTTTCACAAAAAGTTGACGGGCAATTTCACCCAGAAATCCGAAAGGCAGCTCATAATCTACTGTATCTTTCATCAGCACTCCCTTATCATTGGCAATAAATTCATGATGATGTTTCCATAATTTATAAGGTCCTTTTTTCTGAACATCGGTAAAGCTTTTTTGAAATGACACCTGTGTAATTTCCGTTTGCCAGTTCATTCTGATCTTCATCACCGGAGAAATGTGGTAATTGATAAGCATTCCTTCGTAGATGCTATCATCTTCAAACGTTGTCAATACAGTAAAACCCATATCTTTCGGAGTAATCTCGGAAAGATTATCTGCTGAGGAAAAAAACTTCCAGGCTGTTGCTATATCACAATTCAGCTGCTGCTCTCGAAAAAGTCTGTGTATCATTATTTATTTTTCCGGAGTCTATTTATAATGCTGAAATATTCCAAAATCTGAAGGCGTCCACCATGCCGCTGTTTGTCCGGCTGCCTTCAATCCATCATTAGCCCAGGTATTACAGGTGTACAGGAAGCTGTACTTTCCTTTCGCATCATAGAAAGCATCATGATCACTGTACACAGCATTGGTAGGAATCAAAACAAAATTTCCGTTCCGGTCTTTGTCAAATTTATTCTCAACAAACTGTACCAGATTTTTATATTGCGTCCTGCTGATCATCATCATTTTGCAATCAGCACCTTCTTTCATCGATTCATAATAAGTACAGTGCATCGCTGATTCACTGAGCCAGAATGCAGCTTTAAAGGCCGTTGAAAATTTAAGGTCTGCCCAGGTCGGAGTATCCAGATAAAAACCTTTATCGCCCCAGCCTACTCCTATATACTGATAATCTGTTCTTCTGGATCTTGTATTGGAAAACGGGATCTTTGCGCTCCAGTCCTGTACATCATTTTTTACAGGCATTACAATATCGGTATGCACCCCATTGGTATAAATATAAACCGGGATCACCTTTTTTTCACCGTCGTCTTTCGCCGATACTTCTATAAAAGGCAGAAAATACCCTAATGCAGCATAAAGAACAACAATTCCGATAATGATTCCGATAATTTTCAGGACATACATTAATACCATTTTCACAGTCATGTTTTTTAATAAAATTTAATTTATATTTTTCAGTAAAAGTATTTGTTTTAATCGGAAAAATGATTAAATTTAGTTACGAAATATTACACAAATATGCGTAAAAACACTAAATCTCAAAAAAGATTTAAAATAAGAGTAAAAACAGCTCCTAAAAGAGTACAAAAAAGACGTTGATTTTCTGTGGGATTTTTATCTCCTGAAAGTCAATTTTTGTTTTTAGGAAGAGCTTTATAGCAGGTTCTTATTTTCATTAATCTTCATCTCCTTAAATCAAGAAATTTAAGGCATGATCATCAACCCTCTTTACTTTTGGAATCAAAAAATTCCAGACAGATATTTTCACCTAAAACTTTTATTCTCCATTTTGAAAAATTTCATATTGCTGTTCTTCTTTATTTCATTTTTATCTTCGGCTCAAAACAAAAAATTATTTTTCAAAACCGAAAATGACAGTATTATCAGTGTTATTGATGAAAAAGGAAATATTATTATAGAACCTTTTATATCTGAATATCATTACAATAACAATGAAGAAATACAAAACGGAATCATTTATATAAGCTTAAAAAAAGAGAAAAAAAATTACTATGTAAACAGGGAAGGTAAATTTCTTTTTTACTCATATAATAATAAAGAACCGGATACTCCAAAAGAATATTCAATAAGATTCTCCGATAAAAATGGCAAAACAGGAATAGCCGATCTGGCTGGAAATATTTTGATCCCGGCGAAATATGACTATGTCTGTCCTTTCAATTTTGGTTTCGTCTATTATTGTCAGGAATGTTATTTTGACAGAGAAAAAGATACTGAATATCCTTCATTAACAGGGGCAAAAACTTTCGGGTATCTTGATAGAAACGGAAAAGAAATTACGGTTACAGATAAAAAAAAGAATAATAAGGATACAAGAGAAGAGCATGGAAAATACATACCCTACCAGTTCTCTTATAATGATTTTGAAAAAAAAATATTGCAGAAACTTAAGAAAAACAGTGAAAAAATAAACAGAATCAACATTTCGGAAGGAGATCAATTAACATTCGAAATCATCAAAAGACCTGATCAGAATATTCCTTATTATTTTATCAAGCTTTATCGATTTCAGGAGAATGCCAATTTTTCAACGGATAATGATGATGCGGTAGGATTTAATTTTTATGCTGATGAAACAGGAAACATTTTTGTTCATCATTATCAGCGGGATGGAAACGATTATAAAAAAATCCTTGTACCACTTGATGAATGGTTAAAACATTCCGATGATTAATCTTCAAGGAACTTAATATTTCTTTTTAACCCGGCAAACTTTGTTCTTTTTACGGGTGATTTTCTGAATATTTCGGAGAACAATTCCTGGGTAATTTCTTTCCACTCTCCTTTTTTGAAATTTTTAAGAGATTCGTTGGGAGTGAATCTGCTTTGCAGATTGGGTGCTGAGAACCTATTCCATGGGCAAACATCCTGGCAGATATCACATCCGAACATCCAGTCTTCCATTTTATTTTTAAAATAATCTGGGATCTCATTCTTTAATTCTATCGTAGCGTATGAAATACATTTACTCCCATCAATAATTTTATCGGAAACAATAGCATCTGTAGGACAGGCATCAATACATTTTCTGCAGGTTCCGCAATGGCTGGTGGTTTCATTGTCGGGAATTAATTCCAGATCGCAAATAATTTCTGCTAAAAAATAAAAAGAACCGCTTTGTCTGGTGATAAGATTGGCATTTTTTCCTACCCAGCCGATTCCTGATTTTCTTGCCCAGCTTCTTTCCAGAACAGGCGCCGAATCTACGAATACCCTGAATCCAAAATCACCGATCTCCTGCTGCAGCACAGCAACCATTTCACGAAGAATATCTTTAATTACTTCATGATAGTCTTCCGCATAAGCATATTTCGAAATTTTATAATTCCCGATAGTATTGATCTTCTCTTCCGGAAAATAATTATATGATAATGAAATCACCGATTTCGAGCCTTCTACCAGCAATCTGGGATCAAGACGTTTATCGAAATGATTTTCCATGTATTTCATTTCACCATTGAAATTATTCTTAAGCCAATTCTCCAGAGGCCGTGCATCTTCTTCCAGAAATCCGGCTCTGGAAATACCACAGCTTTGGAATCCAAAACTTTCAGCCCTGGATTTTATGAGTTGAGAATATTTTTCAGCGGTTGAATTCATAATTTCGCATTGCAAAACTAAGATTATTTTATAAATTTGTTAGAGTTTGGATGTCTGAAAATACTTCATCCATCCTTTTTAAACTTTTAACATTAAATATTTAAGATTATGTCATTAATAGATGTATTAAAATCAGGAAATTATGAGTTAATTGATGTTCGTGAGCCCATGGAGCTGGAAATGGACGGTAATATAGAAGGAGCAAAAAACATTCCTTTAGGTGAAGTGGAGGACAGAAAAGAAGAAATCCTGTCTATCGAAAAGCCGGTAATTATTTTCTGCAGAAGCGGAAACAGAAGTGGAAAAGCTCTGGAATATCTTAATTCCCAAGGTTTGGCAGAGGGTTATAACGGCGGTGGCTGGGCAGATCTGAAAGCAACTATAGAAGCTAACCAGGGAACATTTTAAGAACTGACGATGGTAATTTATGATCAGATTACCGGAAGAAAATAGTTAAAGGGATTTAAAATAAATCCCTTTTTTCATACCTTTAAATCATGATAAACCTTTACGAGACCTTCAAAAAAAGCTGCTTACCTTTTACTGCAGATCAGCATCTCATCAATGATCTATGGCTGGAAATCGAGCAGAAATATTCAGGAAAAGGAAGATATTATCATAATCTGGAACATATCGGGAATATGTTTTTAGAGATTGAAGCGGTAAAAAAATTTATTTCCAACTTCAGCAATATTTCTTTTGCTATTTTTTATCATGATGTGATTTATGATTCTTCTTCGAAATCGAATGAAGAGAAAAGTGCAGAATTTGCCCAAACAAGGCTTCAAAAATTGCCTATGGATCATGAATCTGTGAATCGGGTTTGCAAGCAGATTGTAGCAACAAAAACACATCAAAAGTCCAGCGATACTGATACTAATTATTTGCTGGATGCTGATCTTTCAATTTTAGGAAAGAACCTGGAAACTTATCTCGATTATACCCGGAAGATCAGAAAGGAATATTCTATTTATCCCGATTTTCTTTATAAGCCCGGAAGAAAAAAAGTTCTTCAGCATTTTTTAGAACTGGATAATATTTTTAAAACGGATTATTTCAAGGAGCGATATGAGGTGCAGGCAAAACTGAATATTGAATATGAACTACGCAGTTTATAAGTTACGGCTAAAAACTGCTCCTAATGATACTTATTTTTCCACCACAGATTTACACGGATGATTATAGCTTTTAATTTGTCATGTAAATTTTTGCCAAAGCCAATATTTTATTTTTTTAATGGATACGTTATCTGCTAAATCTGCGAGAATTAATTTTAAAATCAAAATTGTTGAAGAAACTCTGAAATTTTATTTAAAACCAGATCCGGGGCTTCTTTATGTGGAGTATGTCCTACATCCGGAATAATATATTTTTCCGTTTTTCCACTTACCTGACTAATGGTTTTTTCAACCTGATCCAATGTTCCGTATTCGTCTGCTTCACCCTGAATAAACAATAACGGACAGGTAATATTTTTCAAAAGGTGTTCAATATTCCAGTTTCTGTAGTCGTCACGGAGCCAGGTTTCCGTCCATGCTTTGAACAGCATTTCAACCTTATCTCCATGGTATTTCTGCAGACGCTTAGGCAGATCAGTGGTTTTATAAGCTTCCCATGCATCAGAAACTCCTTTTAAGGTCACTTCTTCCACGAAAATATGCCCTGCTTCACAGATAATGCTTTTTATCCTTTCCGGATATTTACTTGCTGTAATTAAAGCAATGGTTCCGCCATCGCTATGCCCGAAAAGTATGGCATCCCTGATGTTTCGTTTTACCAGCAAATCATTTAATATATCAGCTTCAAGCTCCATATAATTTGTTGGTCTCCCATAAGTCTGCATCGGATCAGATTTTCCATAGCCGATCCGATCGTAAGCCAAAACATTGCATTGGGCTTTTTCTGCTATCTTTACAGGCAAATCTCTCCAAAGCTGTACACTTCCTAAAGAATCGTGTAAAAAAACAATTGTGGGTTTGCTTTCATACAGGCTATGGTATTCTATATAAAGTTTTTTCCCTTTTACTTCAATTAATTTATTCTGCATTCAATCCAAGGTACATTAAAAAACAGGCATTTTGGTTTCTTTAAACTCTTTTAATAAATTATTGAAAACAGTTTCCACAGGAAGAATTTCATCGATTAAAGCTGAAACCTGTCCTATTTCCAGTTCACCTTCTTCCATATCACCTTCAAACATCCCGCGCTTTGCCCTTGCCCTGCCTAAAGAAGTGATTAAGGCTTCTGTATTTCTTCCGGTCTGGTAAATTTCTTCAAGCTCATTAAAGAACTTATTTTTAACCATTCTTACCGGGGCCAGTTCTTTTAAGGTAAGATGGGTATCCCCTTCATTCAGTTCTACAATTTTCTTTTTCCAGTTATCATGGGCACTGGCTTCTGTTGTAGCCGCAAAACGTGAGCCTATCTGCACTCCGTCTGCTCCTAAAATCATTGCTGCCTTCATTTGTGAGCCTAAAGCGATTCCACCTGCGGCAATCAATGGTTTTGAGATGTGTTTTTTTACGTTGGGAATTAAACAGAAAGAGGTGGTTTCGTCTCTTCCGTTATGTCCGCCTGCTTCAAAACCTTCGGCAACTACAGCATCTACTCCTGCATCTTCACATTTTACTGCAAATTTTGTAGAGGAAACTACGTGAGCTACTTTCAGCCCTTCTTTCTGTAAAGTTTCGGTATAAGTTTTCGGATTTCCCGCAGAGGTAAAAACAATTTTCACTCCTTCTTCCAGAATGATCTGTATCACTTCATCAAGATTCGGGTACAGCATCGGAACATTCACCCCAAACGGTTTATCTGTTGCAGCTTTACATTTCTGAATATTTTCCCTCAATATATCGGGATACATGCTTCCGGCTCCTATTAAACCCAATCCACCGCAATTAGAAACAGCCGAGGCCAATCTCCAGCCCGAATGCCAGATCATTCCGGCCTGGATAACGGGATATTGTATGTTAAAAAGTTCTGTAATTCTATTTTGTGCTGATTCCATTTCCTGAAGCTTTTTCGCTGTATTGAAGTCTATAAAATTGCTCATGCTGTAAAAATACTAAAAACATGGAATCCAAGAAATATCAGATAAAAAAAACCTTCGGAAATTCCGAAGGTTTAAAATTTATTTTTTGATAGATTCTTTTTTCCAGGTTGCCTTGAACTGGCAAGAATCGTAACGGCCGTCTATCGATATAAATGTGGTCGGAAGTTTAGTGTTGACAAACTTTTCAACCATTTCATTCCGCTTTTTATTCAGAGCCATCTGTTTTATTCTGTCATAATCAGTTTCCAGGGTAATCTGGTGGGCAGGAATCACATCTTCGATCTTCACAATTTTCACTACTTTTCTTTTTCTTTCATCCTCATCATCAAAAGCAGTTGTGATATCATTTTTATTTAACCCGGCAAGCTCATAGCTGATTGTTCCCGGAATACTTTCTTTTTCAATTTTACTGGATCCGTCAGATCCGGCAATTACCCCGCTATTGAATTTGGTTCTTTTATCATCCGAAAATTTAAAAGCAGCATCTTTAAACGTTATTTTTCCATCTGTGATCAGTGTCCTGATACTGTCCAGTTTGCTTTTAGCAGTCTTAATCTCTTCTTCTGTAGGGGTTGCCATTAAAAGAATATGCCTTGCATCATAAATTTTCCCCGATCTTTTTATCAGCTGAATAATATGATATCCGAATTCGGATTCTATAGGTTCTGAAATTTCACCTTCCTGAAGGTTCAGGGCTGCAGCTTCAAACGGTTTTACCATCTGTCCTTTAGAGATATTCTTCATCAGACCTCCATTGGATGCTGATCCCGGATCTTCAGAGTATATTCTTGCCTGGCTTTCAAAGCTTTCACCGCCGGCGATATCCTGCTTGATTTTTTTAAGCTTGTCGATCAGTTCATTTTTATGAGCTTCTGTCAATTTAGGATACATCATGATCTGGGCTAAAGAAACCTCGTCTTTGATCTCCGGTAACTGCATTTTATAAAGGTTATAGAAATCTGTCACCTCGTTTGGTGTAACGTCTGCTTTTTCTGTTACCCTCTGGTATTTTGCCTGCCCGTAATAGGAGTCTGTATCTATTTTTTCAATAGCGTTCTTCATCTCATATCCGTTTCTGAATTTATAAGCGGCTAACATTGCCTTTTCATCAGGAAACTGAGAAAGTAACTGGGTATATTTAGCATTTGCCTGCTCTTTAATCGCAGCAGAACGGTTTTCAATTAAGGTATCTTTTTTAGCTTCGTAAACAAGAAGTTTGTTGTTAAGAAGATTTTCCAAAAACTCACATTTATCTACATTAGAAGCTCCTTGCTGCTTTCCATAGTTCATTTGTTCTTCCACATCAGATTCCAGAACAATTTCATCACCGATTACAGCAGCAATACCATCCACCAGGTCTCCTTGTTTTAGCTGAGCATTCATGCTGCTTGTCGCAAACAACATTATAAAAACTCCAAAGAGAAAAGTGGTTTTTAGTTTATTTATCATTTTACTATTTTAAACAAGTTGCAAATTTAGAATTCTTAATGAATTACACTAAATTTTTTATTATAAATATTTCTTAAAAAGACGTATTTATTGCAGTTCGACATCAAATGTCGTTAATTCTTTGAATTGTCTCAGTCTGCCGAACATATCTGCTTCTTTTACTTCCAGAAGTCTTTCTGTTCCGAATTTCTCAACAGTAAATGATGCCATTGCGGAACCTACGATTAATGCAGACTTCATCGTTTCAAAATCGAACTTTCCTTTTTTAGCCAGATAAGCAGCAAAGCCACCTGCAAAAGTATCTCCAGCACCGGTAGGATCAAAAACATCTTCTAACGGTAATGCAGGGATTGCAAATACTTTGTTATCATGGAAAAGTAAAGCTCCGTGCTCCCCTTTTTTAATGATAACATATTTAGGCCCCATTGTATGAATCTTTTTAGCTGCTTTTACCAGAGAATATTCTCCTGAAAGTTGTCTCGCCTCTTCATCATTAATGGTGATCACATCTGTTTTGGCAATCATTTCCATTAAAATATCCAAAGCTGAATCCATCCAGAAATTCATGGTATCTAAAATAACCAGTTTAGGACGTTGATTCATTTTTTCAAGAACAGACAACTGAACACCCGGGTGAAGGTTTCCTAAAAGTAAAATCTCTGCATCCTGCATAGAATCAGGTATTTTAGGATCAAAATTTTCTAAAACGTTTACTTCTGTAGCTAAAGTATCTCTTGTATTTAAATCATTGTGATATTTTCCTGCCCAGAAAAATGTTTTTCCTTCTTTTACGATTTCAAGCCCTTCAATATTTATATTTCTTGCGGTAAACATATCAAGATGCTCTTGCGGGAAATCTCCTCCAACAACAGAAACGATTCCTGAATGTACGCCCAGAATAGATGAAGTAATTCCGATATACGTGGCGGCACCTCCTAAAATTTTATCTGTTTTACCAAATGGCGTTTCAATTGCATCAAATGCAACACTTCCTACAACTAAAAGTTTCATATATTTTTCAATCTATTTTAAATAATTATTTTTTCCATTCAAAAGTGTCCAGCAGGTGTTTCATATCTTTTTTGATATAATCTACCGCCGGGGCCAGAGAATCCGGCTTTGGTCTTGTATTAAAGTATAAATAAGCCGTTACGAAATGGCGTGTGCTGTCTGTAATGTAAAACTGAAGGTTGGAGGCCGTCTGACCTTTCAGCTCATAAAAATTGCCATATACCTTTTTTTCAGGATATTCGAAAGATTTGGTATCAATGGCACTGGCTTTAATCGTATGCTCATAGACCATTTTTTCCGCTTCTTTGATGTGCTCTGCAAAATCATTCTGAACCGGATAATAGGTCACAAAAATTTTGGCTTTCATTTTCGGATAATTCAGATAATACCAGCATGGTCTTTTGGCATCCGTGATTTTAGCAAAATCAGAGTATTCAAAGCTGTAAGCACAGTCAGGCTCAAACTTCTGGTATTTTGGTGCGGGATATTCCAAACGTAATTCTCCGTAAGGCTTGGGAATCGGGTCTTTCCCACATGAAATTAAAAGCAGTGAAGCAAATATAAAAATGACTTTTTTGATCATTTTGCAAAAGTACAAATTAGATTTCAGATTTTATAAGACAAATTTCAGTCTTTCAATGAGTTTTGAATATAATTCTCCAAAGGTTTGGGAAATGATTTTTCATGAGAGGCTTTAACATCTGTGATAAGGTATGAATTCCGGGTTGTAAAATCATTCCAGATATCTTCTGAAGTGATCTCAACATCGGAAATTTCAATCGTTAAATTCTTATGTGTCAGTTTATGGGTAACTGTTTTTGTCTTCTTAATAAATGGCTCCATCTCTTCGGGAATCGAAGGCAGGAATTCAAACAGCTTTTTCCAGATGAAATCATCTTTCCTTTGTTGGATTAAAAACCGGTTCCGGTGATAAACGAAATAATATCTAAGGTGCAGATCTTCCGTCTTAATTTTTTTAGTTTTAACCGGAAAATCCGATATCCGGCTCATTGAAAATGCAAGACAGTTTTCATGTAAAGGGCATTCTTCACAAAGTGGATTCTTCGGTTTACAGATCTCAGATCCGAGATCCATCATCGCCTGGTTGAAATCACCTGCATTTTCGGGCATTATCAGATTCGCCAGTTCAGAAAAATACGTAAATGCTCTTGAATTTGAAATGTCAAAGTCATCAGCAAAAATGCGACTCAGTACCCGATAGAAATTTCCGTCTACAGCAGGCATTTTACCATCAAAACAGATGCTTGAAACTGCAGCTGCCGTATATTTTCCAATGCCTTTGAGTTGTAGGATTTCCTCATATTCATATGGAAAAACACCATGATACTCATTCATGATCTGCTGAGCAGCTTTGTGGATATTGATCGCTCTGGAATAGTATCCGAGTCCTTTCCAGTATAATAAAACCTCATTTTCTTCAGCTTCGGCCAAAGTTTGAACATCCGGAAACCTTTTTATGAAATTATTATAATGATTAAGCCCCTGGGTGATTCTCGTCTGTTGAAAAACAATTTCACAGATCCAGATTTTATAAGGATCTTTTGTTTGTCTGAAAGGTAAATCCCTTGCATTTTCCTTGTACCAATCCAGAAGTTTTTCCCCAATATAGAGAAAGTCTGAATTGCTGTCATTCTTTTTCAAAAACCTAGTGTTTAGTTCTACCGACATTGTTTATTGAAATGCTTCGACTATGCTTAGCATCTTATTATTCCACAAAGATAAAACTATTTATTTTTCTTCACTTACCGAATATACCGGAGCCGCTTTAAGCCATTTATATTTCAGATGTTTTTCTTCGGCAATAAGACGGTAGCCATCCAATTTTTTGAGAAAGACATACATCGAATCTTTTTTCAGTTTTAACCTTTGATTGGAAAGAAATTCAAACGGATATTTCATTACAGAATCCGTCTTGGTTTTTAAGAGAGTTCCTGAACTTACCTTATAAATAAAAATAGCCTTCCCACGGCTTGAAGAGCTGTCTACAAGCTTCATTTCAGAGCTTGTCAGCACCAGGTCACTTCCGTCATAGCATTCATCTGCATTCATGATATAAGCTTTCCCTTCCTGTCTTTCGTCTGCAAACAGGTCTACTTTATGATCTTTAGAGATAGGCTGCTTTTCACAGCTCACTATAAAAGCCATCAGTAAAACGGGGAGGAAGCAATAATACTTCAGTTTGTTATTAATCAGATTAATTTTCATATGATTTGGTAGAAAAAAACCGATGTTTGAATACATCGGTTTTTATTGTTAAAATGGGTTGAATTAGTCCTGAATGTATTCTGCATCCCATTCGTTACCATCATCCCCTTTGTGCCCGTCTAATTTAATAACGAAACTTTTTGTAGGGAAATAAGGAGTCAAACGGATATCCAGCCATACTCTGTCTTTATTTACTTTATCCTGCTCGAAGCGAACGATTTTGAATTTTTCAATAAGTTTATCCGCTCCTTTGATATTATCCAGGAACGTTACGATTTGTCTTCTCAGATCATCTTCGTTTTTCGCATTCCAGTTTTCGAATGCTCTTCTGTTCAGGAAGTCTAATAAAACTTTAGTTACATAGTCAAATACACGAACAACGGAATAGGTCTGAAGCCCGATATTGTCTCCTGTAAATAATGTTTTGGCTGAGAATGCCATGATTTTACCATATTCGTTAACCATAGGTACCAATCCCATTTTTTCCAACTGAGAAATTTCACTTTTCTTCAATTCGAATTTTACGGCATCTACTTCGTTAATGTTACCATGTTTTTTACCTGCAGCTACCTGAGACATTAATGTTTTATGGATTTTTCCGGCTAATGAAGTTGAAGGCGGAAGCTCTACATTTTCTTCTTCCCCTACTTCCTCTGCTCTTCCACGCCCTACAAGCCAGTTACAGGTCATGATTACATTACTTCTGTGAAGTTCACCTCCTGTAAGGTTAGCAGAATGGAATAAATCTACCACATCATCCGGTTTATCAAGATTAGCAAAATCGGTAACCATCATTACTTTGTTTTCGTTACAGATTTTCGCCCATTTCTCAATCACTTTATTTGATCCAAGGTACCCGGGAACCGCAAAGATAGAATAGTTGTCTCTAAGGTCTAAACGATCGTAGTAACTTTTGAATTCTTCTGCAATGGCATCGATAAACAGTGGGTTATCAAGGTCTGAAAGCTGCTCTAGGCTTGCATTGACGATGTTTACATTGTCTACTTTGTCGAGTTCTGTATTTTTATAAAACTGGGCAACCGTTCTATAGTTTGTTTCTAACTGACGAACTGCATCCAGTGCATTTTTCAGATTAGACTTTAAGTTCTGTTCGGCCTGCTGTGCTTTATTTTTACAGGTTTCAGCCATTTTATCAGCAGATTCGTTTCCTTCTAAAAGACTCACCCAGAGGTTGATCTTTTGAAGTAACTCTTTTCTTTCTTCTGATTTATTATTGTCATTAAGGAAAATTTCTTTCCTTGCCTTCCTTGTAGGGTTCATATTGGCAATACCATCTACAACGGATTCTACAAATCCAAACCCACCCATTTTGTTGAGTTCGGCAAGGGGATTTCCTTTTGGCTGTCCCGAATGTTGTTGCTGCTGACCTTGTTGTTGGTTTTCTGCCGGTTGTAATTTACTATCCATGATTAGTGTAAAGTCTTTAATTATTTTTCAAGTTCTTGTGCCACGTCCTTTAATACTTCTATAAAAGCAGCTCTTGTCTGCTCATTCTCCAGCATATTACGCAGAATTTTATTTGTCTTCAGCTGACGTACAATTTTATTATATTGCTCCTGTTCCATGCTAAGTTGCTGTAAATAATTTGATTTCTGGGTAAGATTTTTAGGAGTGAAGTCCCCAAGATTCTGAAAACGGAATTCTTCTTCCACTACATTACCATCTTCGGTTTCGTGCTGTACACTTACTGAAGGCTGGAAATGTTTGAAAACATCCTCCACAGTCTTTAATCCTGTTACAATTTCAGGGGTATAAGACTCTTCAGTTGTAAGCTGGCTCACAATCAATGACTTATTTTCCTGTATTTCCTGAATAGCTTCATTAGCGTCTACTTTTACCTCGTTTCCGCCAACACCATAATTAAACATTGCCATATTATTATTATTTTGAGATTTTTGATTTAGTCTGGATTTGTTTTTTGCTGATGAATCAAACAAGTCACCAATCCAATGTTTAAATTTAAAAAAAAACTGTAACATACAAAATTTTGCTAAGATTTTTCTTGAAATATTTAATTCAGTTAATTATATGCGATACAAAATTGCTATTTTCATATCACTAATCTATGAAAAAAATAATAAAAAAAACGCATCAAAACAGATGCGCTCTTTTTTCTAACAATTTTTGGCTGTATTACCAAATTTTTATTCTATCCTGAGGAGCTTTATATAATTTGTCTCCGGGTTTGATATCAAATGCTTTAATAAAGGCATCCTGGTTTACCAACGGACCGAAAGCTCTGAAATATCCCGGAGAATGCGGGTCTGTTTTCACCTGGTTTACCATATACTGATCTGTAGATTTTGTTCTCCAGACTGTTGCCCAGCTCATAAAGAATCTCTGATCCTGATTAAATCCACTGATCAATCCCGGGTTTCCGTGATCTTTAAGATACATCTGTAATGCATCATAAGCTACCGCTACTCCACCTAAGTCACCGATATTTTCTCCACTTGTGAATTTACCGTTGACAAAGCTTCCTTTTACAGGTTCATAAGCGTTATATTGTGAAGCCAGCTGCCCCACTTTTGCATCAAAATTTTTACGGTCTGCATCCGTCCACCAGTTATTAAGGTTTCCGTCACCGTCGAAACGGGAGCCACTGTCATCAAAACCATGAGAAATTTCGTGACCGATTACCGCACCGATGCCACCGAAGTTGACGGCTGCATCTGCTTTCGGATTATAGAAAGGAGGCTGAAGAATAGCTGCCGGGAAAACGATTTCGTTATTTGAACCGTTATAGTAAGCATTTACAGTTTGCGGGGTCATCCCCCATTCTGTTTTATCAACCGGCTTTCCTACTTTATCCAGGCTTCTCTGATATTGCCATGCCGCTACATTCTGTAAATTGGAATATAAGGTTGCTCCCTGGTCCGGTGATTCCACTTTCAATTTGGTGTAGTCTTTCCATTGATCAGGGTAAGCAATTTTCACGGTGAATTTAGATAATTTCTCCTGCGCTTTTACTTTTGTTTCTGCAGACATCCAATCCATTTCATTAATATGGGTCTTGAATGATTTTAAAAGGTAGTCGATATACGTCTCCATCTGCTGCTTAGCTTCGGGAGTGAAATATTTTTCAACATACAACTTTCCGAAAGCTTCTCCAAGAACACCGTTTACCAGAGATAAGCCTCTTTTATTCATCGGACGCTGCTCTTTTTGCCCCTGAAGGTATTTGGAATAGAAATCGAAACGGATCTGCTCCAGGTTTTCATCCAGATTGCTTGCATTTCCATTGATGACATGATATTTTAAATAATCTTTCAGCAACGGAAGGTTTTTCTGATTCAAAAACTGATCCATATTCTGATAATATTTCAGCTCACCAATGATTACTTTATCGGTTTTAACGCCTGCATCAGACAGATATTTAGCTAAATCAACATTTTTCACCAGTCCTGATAACTCAGATACGTTTTTGGGGTTGTATCTTAAATTGGCATCTCTGTTTTGTTCTAATGTTAAAAGATAATTAGCCAGCTGTTTTTCAAAATCTACTACATTCTGGGCAGCCTGTGTTGAATTTTTATACCCTAATACTCCAAATAATTTACCTACATAGCTTTGATATTCAGCTAAAGTTTTGGTATTGGCTTCATTTACTTTCTGATAATAATCTCTTCCCAGACCAAGATCCGGACCGCCAAGATATACTGCATTCATTTTAGAATTCTTCATATCTGCACCCACTCTCCATCCGTAGAAAGAATTATCACCCAATCTCGTTGCTTCCAGAAGGTATTTCTGAAGATCATTACTATTTTTAATGGCATCGATTTTGGCGAGATCTCCTTTGATCGGAGCAAGACCATCAGCATTCCTTTTGCTAAGATCCATGAAAGAGGCATATAGATTCTGGATTTTCTGTCCTTCAGAACCTGCTTCATATTTTTCAGATAAAATCTTGTTGAGAATATCCAGGGAGGCATCATCTACATTTTCTCTCAAGGCATTGAAAGATCCCCAGCTTGCTTTATCAGAAGGGATCTGAGTTGTTTTAACCCAATTTCCGTTAACGTAATTAAAAAAATCATCCTGTGGACGAACACTTTTATCCATATAGGACAAATTAATCCCTTCTTCCTTCACTTCTTCTTTTACGGGTTCTGTAACAGCCACAGTAGTTTCTGTTTTAGTAGTTGTCTCTGCAGTTTTGGCTGTACCGCACGAATTTAAAAATACAATCCCTGATAAGGCAAGTATTCCAATGTTTAGCTTTTTCATTAAAGGTAATTTTTGATTTGACACAAACTTATCAAATATACAAATTTAGAGAATACTATTATGTGTAATTTGAAAATGGGAAAATTTATTGAGTGATGAATTATAAGTTATGAGTTATAAGCTATGGGATATCATTCTCCCTTTACTGTTTTCTTTTCTAAATTTCTAGCTTCTAATCTTTTTTAAACAAAAAACCGCTCATTTCTGAGCGGTCTTCTATTTTTACCAGATTTTGATTCTGTCCTGAGGAGCTTTGTATAATTTGTCTCCCTGTTTTACATCGAATGCTTTATAGAATGCATCAACATTGGTTAACGGACCGAAACTTCTGAAGTATCCAGGAGAATGCGGATCTGTTTTTACCTGATTGATCATGTATTTCTCACTTGACAATGTTCTCCAGACTGTTGCCCAGCTTAAGAAGAATCTCTGATCTTGTGTAAATCCACTGATCACACCAGGATTTCCTTTATCTTTTAAATACATTTGTAATGCATCGTAAGCAATATTTACACCACCTAAGTCAGCAATGTTTTCACCGTTTGTGAAGGTACCGTTTACAAAAGTTCCTTTTACCGGCTCATATTTATCGTATTGAGCGGCAAGAGCTTTTGTAGCTTTCTCGAAGTTGGCTTTGTCTTCCGGAGTCCACCAGTCTACCAGGTTTCCGTCTGCATCAAACTGAGCTCCTGAATCATCGAATCCGTGGCTCATTTCGTGACCGATAACAGCACCAATTCCACCGAAGTTTACCGCAGCATCTGCTTTAGGATTGAAGAAAGGTGGCTGAAGGATTGCAGCAGGGAATACGATTTCGTTGTTTACCGGGTTGTAATAGGCATTTACTGTTTGCGGGGTCATTCCCCACTCTGATTTATCAACCGGCTTTCCGATTTTAGCCAAATCTTTATTGTATTTCCATTCTGTAATATTCTGAAGGTTAGAATATAAATTTCCTCCTTTAGCTTCAGAAACGATATTTAATTTGGAATAATCTTTCCATTTATCAGGATAAGCAACTTTTACAGTAAATTTATTTAATTTCTGCATTGCTTTCTCTTTGGTTGTAGAAGACATCCATGCTAAATTGTTGATGTGAACGGCAAAGCTTTTCTTTAAATAATCAATTAATTCAACCATCTGAGCTTTTGCCTCTGCAGGGAAGTATTTTTCAACATACAATTTACCGAAGGCTTCTCCAAGAGAACCATTGATCAGCTCATAACCTCTTTTGTTAAGGGCTCTTTGCTCCTGTTGCCCTCTAAGGTATTTACCATAGAAAGCAAATCTCATATTTCCAAGGTTTTCACTCAAGTAAGAAGCACTTCCGTTGATCATATGGAATTTTAGATAATCTTTGATTACAGGCAGGTTTTGAGCACTTACCAACTGATCAAATTTTTTGTAATATCCTAATTCCCCAATGATTACTTTATCTGAATTTACTCCTACTTTTTTCAGGTAAGCAGGAAGGTCAACATTTTTTACCAAAGCAGAAAGCTCTGCCATTGTTTTCGGGTTGTACTGAAGTGTATTATCACGGCTCTGCTCATTGGTAAGATACGTCTGTGCAATACTCTTTTCGTAATCTACAATTCCTTTTGCTGCTTCGTCTGCATTTTTATAGCCTAATTCTTTCAGCATAGAAGCTACATATTTCTGATATTCAGCAAGTGCTTCCGTATTTTTATCGTTTACTTTCTGGTAATAATCTCTTCCTAATCCAAGAGAAGCATTCCCCAGGTAAACAGCGTTCATTTTAGAATCTTTAAGATCTGCATCTACACCCCAGCCATAGAATGTATTTTCACCTTCTTTCGTTACGGAAGTAAGGTAATTCTGAAGGTCAGTAAGGTTTTTGATGGCATCAATTTTAGACAGGTTTTCCTGAATAGGTTTGATTCCGTCTGCATTTCTTTTCTGCATATTCATGTACGTTGCATACAGATCCTGAATCTTTTTCCCTTCACTTCCGTCTGCAAATTTATCTTTCAGAAGCGAGTTTAAAATCGTCATTGAGTTATTGTCTGTATCATCAGCCAATTTGTTGAAGCTTCCCCAAGTCGGTTTATCAGACGGGATCTTGGCCGTTTTCATCCAGGTTCCACTCACATAGTTATAAAAATCATCCTGCGGACGAACAGATTTGTCCATCAAACTAAGGTCTAAGCCTTTATCCGTTGTATTCACTGTTTTTGTTGTTGCTTTAGCCTGTGCACTCACCATGTTCTGTGAGCAGATTCCCGTTAATAAAAACAAAGAAAGCGTTAGTTTTTTCATTAGAATAACAATTTATGTAAATATGTCTCTTTTTTTTGAGATTCGTTACTTTTTTTTAAAATTAAATTAATAAATATTTAAGACGTTATTACTTCCTTTACATTACCGGTTCTTTTCAGGAATCCCCAGGACTGCATTTCGTTTTCCAGTGCTTTTCTCAAACTGCTGTTTAGGGGAATTTTCGGACTTTTATCCAGCCTCATCCTTACGTTCAGTTCCAGAAAAAGAAGCACTGCAATAAAGATAAAAAAACCGTGACCCCACTGTACATTTCCCCAGCGTTTTTGTTATTGGCTTGAAAATATGTTTTGAGTCGTCCACGTCTTGTTATTTCTTGAATTGAATTCCAGAAAGCGTGAAAAACCGTATAGAAATTAATTAAAAAAAATATTAAAAACCTACTGATTTTTTAACCATTTACCAGTATCCTTACCAGATCCTGGATCATCTTCTGGGAAACAAAATAAATAAAATCTGCTCTTTCCAAATGGGGCATATACAATTTGAATGTCCGTTCCTGATCTTTAACCCTGATCGTGTAAAAAACAGTTCCTACCTCTTTTCCATCCTCTCCTTTTCCCGGGCCTGCAACGCCTGTTGTAGACAGGGAAATATCAGTATCAAATAATTGCTGGCAGCCTTTTGCCATTTCCTGAGCGACCTGTTCGCTTACTACCGTATACTGGTCTACCGTATTTTTAGAAACTTTTAATATTTCAATTTTCTTTTCTGTGGCGTAAGGCACAATTCCCCCCATAAAATATTGTGAGCTCCCGGAATTTGAGGTGATCAGTCTCGCCAATTCTCCTCCCGTACAGCTTTCCGCCGTTGAAATCGTCATTTTTCTTTCACTCAGTAATTCTCCAAGAATTTTCTCAATTTTATCTTCTGTAGTAGCAACAATACTGTCCCCGATTAAAGGAAATAACTTTTCAATTTCTTCTTCAAGCTGCTGTTGCAGAACTCTTTCATTATCTCCGGTTGCCGTTAATCTCAGCTTAACACGGGTACCGATTGGCAAGTAAGACAGTGTTAAATTTTCAGGCAGGGTAAGTTCCCAGTTTTCAATCATATCCGCCAGGATACTTTCAGGGATTCCGACCACAGAAATTATTCTTGTGACAATATAATTCAGATTAAAATGCTCTTTTAAATAAGGAATAATCTGATCTTTAACCAATGGCTTTACTTCATAAGGAACCCCCGGAAGGCTGAAGCTTAATTTACCATCCAGCTTCATCATCATACACGGTGCCGTTCCGTACTGGTTCTGAAAAACTGTAGATTTTGCAGGAACAAAAGCCTGTTCCCTGTTTCTTTCAAGAATATCCAGACGGCCCCGTCTTTCCATATACCCTCTAAGATGTTCAAAGGTAACTTCATCCAAAGTGATTTCATCATTGAAAAATTCTGCAAGGGCTTTTTTGGTTTTATCATCCCGGGTAGGGCCCAATCCACCGGTTGTAATCACCAGATCACCCATTTCAAAAGCAGACTGTAATGTATTTTTGATGGTTTCAATTTCATCTGAGATCGTAAAAATCTGAGAAACTCTGATGCCTATGTTTTTAAGTTCGGTAGCAATAAAATTAGAATTGGTATCCACCGTGTTCCCTGAAAGGATTTCATCACCAATGGTAATAAGAACAGCATTTTCCATATATTAATCTTCGAAAAAAATTCTATACAAATGACGGGAAAATCTGCATGACGGACAATATAAATTGATTTTTTCTATTTTTGACAGAAATTGTTTTAAAACTATAATTAAAAATATGTCTAAATATGATGATGCTTCATGGCATTATGGTGGCGATTTTCCTGAAGGACTTCCTGAAAAAAACAGTGCAACGCACACAGGTATGTTCCTGAACTGGTGCATTCACAATGATTTAATTTCGGAAGAACTGAAAGAAGATACTGCAGAAGAGATTGAAAAATTAAAACGAAGAGAAATCACAGGTGCAGAATATGTAATGGATGCAATGGACGGAAAATTTTCTGAATATGATTTAAGTGATATAGGAAATGCCTTTGCAAAAGATTATTATGCCGATGATACAGATTTCGGAAATAAATTCAGTTCATTTGCCGATGATTACGTAAATCTTTTTGACGCCAAAGCCGAAGAAAATGATTACGAATACGAAACTTTTTATCATATTGAAGATACTTATCAAAACTATGATCTGATGAAACAGCTTATTGCTCACCGTTTTGAAGAATGGAAAGAGTATAAAAGCCCGAATTAAACCACATAGCAAATCAGTATCAATCGTAAAAATTGTATATGGGAATTCCCCTCCTCCGGAGGGGTGGCAAAAATTCTTCAGAATTTTTGCCGGGGTGGTTTTCAGTAACATAATTATCCCGGCTCCGATAGTAGTAGCTACCCACAGAAAGAAAATTATGGGTTCTCCTTCGAAATATTCAAAATTATTGATAATGCCTTACCCAGATCAGTTCATTTGTATTGTAACCTATTTTCTTTGCTTTTTCTAAAAATCTTTGTCTTATGCTTTCAGGGATTGTAGTGGTGCGGGATAAGATCCATAGGTATTTTAAACTGTTCCCGGCTACAAGAGCATACTGGTAATTTTCGTCAATATCAATCACGTTATAACCAGCCCAGACAGGCTTAAAGAAAGATACTTTCAGGCGGGCCTCTGTTTTATCTTTTACAAACCGGGCCTCACCTGTCGATTCTTTCCATTCTTTTTTGATATAGTTGTATCCTTTATTATCAACACGGATTGTTCCGTTAGGATTCTGAGAATAGATAGCCGTTACATTATCCATGTCTTTCTCGAATTTATAATCGAGTCTGGCAATTTCGTACCATTTTCCTAAATATTTTTCCGGTCTGAAATGGGCTACAGCCACTGCTCCTTTGGGAATTCTCACCGAAAAGGAATTAAAGATCACTAACCCCAAAATACCCAACGAAACGGGAATGGCAATTTTCTGAAAATTTTTCATAATAAAATTCGTTTGTGGTTACTATGAAAAGTCCAAAAATAATGCCCTTAGGCTGTTATTCTAAGAGAAAACTTTCAGGAAGGCATCTTTAAATGTCCCTGAAACTTCAATCTCCACCTCATCCGCAAGCATTACCGTGCCGCTTTTATGGTAAGACTTCACATAATTGGTATTGATAATATGAGAACGGTGCACCCTCACAAAAGGTACTTCCAGCAAGTCATCAAAATGCTTTAAAAACCGGCAGACCATTTTCTTTGTACCATTCGTAAGATAGACCTGTGTGAAATTTCCATCTGCCTGAAGCCTCAGGATATCTTCAGTTTTCACCACATCAAACCCTTGTAAAGTTGGCAGAATAAGCTGTTGTTTTTCAGGTTTTAATTTGAGATTCTCCAGTAAGATTTTATTCCGGTTGAGCTCTTCATTTTTTTCAATACTCTCAGAAACCTTATTCACCGCCAGAATAAGCTCCTGGATATCGATTGGTTTCAGAATATAATAACTTGCCGACTTATTAAGCGCCTGCAGAGAATACTGGGAAAATGCAGTAATAAAAATGGTTTCATAAGAATAATCTTTGGTAGCTTCCAAGACATCAAAAGCATTTCCATAAGGCATTTCCACATCCAGAAAAACCAGTTGAGGCTTCTTTTCCACAATTAACGGGACTGCTTCTTTTATATTTTCAGCTTCCCCGAGGATCTCAATCTGCGGACAGTATTTGGTAAGATAATTCCTCAGAACTTCTCTTGCAATGATTTCATCATCTACGATTACAGCTTTTATTCTCATTTTTTTCAGATATTATATAGGTTATTGATTAAAATTGAGAGTTTCTAGTTGAGAGAAATTATGACCGGTAATTTTATAGCCCGAAACTCATAACTCATAACTCATAACTCATAACTCATAACTCATCATTTATAACTCATTAACTCATAATTGATCTCTACCAGAACTCCCGGGCCATCTTTTTTATCGGTGACTTTACATTGAATATCCTGATGATACAGGTCATTCAGCAGTTTGATCCTTTCCAGTGTATTTTTCATTCCACGGCCTTCTCTTGCCTTTTGATGCTGTGTTTTTTGCTTTTTACTTTCTTCAATTCCGATCCCGTCATCTTCAATGGTAATTTTTAAACGCTGATCATTTTTTTCAAAACTCAGTTTCAGAAATCCTTTATCTTCCCTGTATCTTAATCCGTGCCAGACTGCATTTTCCAAAAATGGCTGAATCAGCATTCCCGGAACCTGCAGGCTTTGCATACTCAGATTTTCATCGACATTAATTTCATAATCAAATTTATCTGCAAAGCGTGTTTTTTCGAGAGCGAGATAATTCTGTAATAAATCCAGCTCCTGCTGAAACGGAATAAAATCTTCTGTAGAATTTTCCATTACACCACGCATCAGCTTTGAAAATTTGGTTAAATACTGATTGGCTTCAAGCTCGTTATTCGTGGCAATAAAATGATTGACACTATTTAAACTGTTAAAGATAAAATGCGGATTCATTTCTCTCCGAAGCGATTGCAGGGCAATTTTCTTATTCTTGATCTGAACTTTTCTCAACGTCAGAAAAATAAATATGATTAATCCTGATAATACAATCAAAGCTCCGATGAGGCCATAATTAAACACATTTTTTTTACGGATAAGCTCATCTTTCAGCTCCCTTTCTTTTTCCAGCTGTACAATTCTCTGTTCGGTATCTTCAAGGATTTTATTATCAACCAGACTTCTGTCTTTGGCAACTAGATCCGGCAGCTTTCCCAGAAAATCGCGATACAGCTTTACGGAAGCATCGGTATTATCAGAAACATTATAGAGGCTGTCCAGTTTTTTCACACTTTTCTGTGCTTCCATCGTATGCCCTTTTTCTATCGCTAAACTGTAGGATTTTTTCAGAAGATCAACAGCTTCTCCGGGATCATTTTTCTTAATATAAATATCAGCCAGCTCTTGAATCTGCTCAACTTCTTCTTGTGAATTACTTTTTACAAAATCTTCTTTCAGTACATTTTTTTTTGCCTCAATGGCTTTATCATAATTTTTATTTCCGACATAAAAATCGGTTAGCTTCTGATTGATCTCCAAAGCCTGCTGTGGAGCCTGTTCTTTAGATAATTTATAAGCATTATTAAGGTTTTCTTCGGCTTTCGGAATATCTTTCTGCTGTATGTAGACATCTGCCATCTGGCTATAGCTCGTCGCAAGTTCTTCTTTTTCATCCTCTTTCCGGCTGAGATCTATATTACTTTGTATTGCTTCGGCTTTTAATTCCGGCGACGATGAGGAAAGTCTTGCTGCATCATTAGAATTGACAGCTTTGGCTCTTGAAGAGTAATTTACTTCTGCTGCTCTGCTGTAATTGCTGATTGCAGGTGTTATTTTATTTTGTTTTTCCTGCGACTGAGCCAGTTTCCGGCTCACTTTCTCAATATTGGATTTATCGTTCAGCTGCTCATAGATGGTTTTAGCCTTAGTGAAATATTCTTCGCTTTTTGAGAAATTCCCGTTGTTGAAAAACGTTTCTCCTATATTATAGTAAGAATCGGCCTGGGCAGACGGGTCTTTGTCATCAACAGCCTTTCTAAGCTTTTTACTCTGAACCTGAACCTCCTGAACCACATTATTATTGCTTTGAGAATACAATATATTCCCAAAACAGATCAAAAAAAGAAATACCAAATGTCGCAGCATTTTCATAAAACAAAGATATACATATATATAGTTTGTCCAAAAGCTATTCACCAAGTGAAGCCAGAGTCTTACCAAGTTTACCTTCCCGACCCTCGACTCCGGGGTTAAATTTTTATCCTGATTAAAATATTTTAAACAGAAACTAATAATGAAAATCCGGAATTCTGTATATATTGAATTTGAGTGTAAAGGATGATATCAAAAAACAAATAGCTGGGTTATAATCTTCTCATAGAAATCTTATAAAAATTTTAGGTACCATTTTATTATATTTGAAAAAATAAGATTAAATAAAAACACATGAAAAGATTTTACCTGTCATTTTTGATTTACTTTTTGATCTATAAGGTAGATGCGCAGACCTACATTCAGAACGTAACAGTGGTTGATGTCATCAATAAAAAACTGATCCCGGATCAAACAATAGTGATCAGCCAAAACATCATTTCAGATATTAAGCCTGCGAAAAAAATAAAAATTCCCCAGAATGCAGATATCATTAACGGAAACGGAAAATTTCTGATGCCGGGAATGACAGACACCCATATTCATTTTTTTCAAAGTGGAGGTCTCTATGCAAGACCGGATGCGTTGGATCTGAGAAAACATGTGCCTTATGATAAAGAAATCAATTGGGTACATCAGAATATGGAAGATTTCCTACTGCGTTATCTTAAAAGCGGAATCACTTCTATGATTGATGTGGGATCAACCTATAATTTTCTTGCCCTCAGGGATTCATTTTCAAAGAAAACCAATTTACCGACTGTTTATATGGCCGGGCCATTGATCACTACCTATGAGCCTGAAGCGTTTAAAAACCTTGATAAGGATGAACCTCTAAAACTGGTTGCATCTGCCGAAGAGGCGAAAAAATATGTACAGGAACAGCTTCCTTACAAACCTGATCTTATCAAAATATGGTATATCGTAATGGCAAATCCAAAAGAAATGGAAGCTGAAGCAAAGAAATATGAGCCCATTGTAAAAATGGTCATTGAAGAAGCTCATAAAAACAATTTAAAAGTAGCGGTACATGCTACAGAAAGAATCACCGCCCAGATTGCAGTACAAAACGGCGCCGATTTTCTGGTACATGATATAGAAGACGAAGTTGTTCCCGATAATTTTGTAAAGCTTTTAAAGGATAAAAAAGTAGTTTTGAGCCCTACTCTTACGGTAGCAGACAATTATTATAAAACGTATGCACAGAAAAACAATTACAACAGCTATGAACTGGAAAATGCAAATCCACTGGCCATCGGGTCGATGTATGATCTAAAACATTTATCTGATTCCGCCGATTCTTTGATGATCAATAAGCTCAAAAAACGTTTTAATCTTCCGCAAGTCAATGCTCAGATCGGAAAAAAAGATTCCATCAGATCTATGAATCTGAAAAAGCTGTCAGACGGAGGTGTAACGATTGCAGTTGGAACAGATGCCGGAAATATAGGGACGCAGCACGCAACTTCTTTTATTGCGGAACTTAATGCTATGAAGAAAAGCGGAATGAACAACTGGCAGGTTTTACAGTCGGCAACCATCAATCCTGTTAAGATCTTTAACAAAGAAAATACTTCAGGAAGCATTACCACTGGGAAAATCGCAGATCTTGTTTTATTAAACTCAAACCCTGTCGAAAATTTAGACAACCTTACCCAAATCGATATGGTGTTTAAAAACGGGCAGCCTTTAGCATCGGATAAAATTGTGAAAGCAACTCCAGAAAACCTTGTGCAGCAGCAGGTGAATGGATATAACGCAAGAAATATTGACGCCTTCCTTGAACCTTATGCTGAGGACATAGAACTTTATATTTTCCCGAATAAATTATTAAGTAAAGGAAAAGAGGCGATGAGAAAAGATTATAGCGGAATGTTTGAAAGAATGCCTGATCTGCACTGTGAAATCACCAACAGGATCATTAATGGTAATTTTGTGATTGATAAAGAAAGCGTTTCAGGGATGAAAAAGTCTGGAAAAGTGGAAGCTACTGCTGTCTATGAAATAAAGAATAACAAAATATCAAAAGTTTATTTTATCCAATAAAGCTTTAAAATACAGGTTTAAAAGGCAACTCTTACGGGTTGTCTTTTTTTATTGTGCTTCACCAAGTCAAATCCTCATTTCACCAAGTCTCCGGATTTCAGGTTGCGGATCCGGCTAATTTTACATCAGAATTTAAAACCAGAAATTATGAAATTGAGACATTTTTTATTGATCGGAATCTTTACCGCAGGAAGTTTTATCAATGCCCAGGAAGTAAAGAAAAATGCAATTGAAGTAACCGGAGTTGCTGAAATGGAAGTAGAACCGGATGAAATCATCTTTAATATAGGAATCAAAGCAGACAACAAAAATGAGCTGGCCGATAATGAGAAAAAATTATTTGAAACTTTAAAAAATAACGGGGTAAAGAATGAAGATATCAAATTTAAATCAATGTACCAGAATCTTTATGTAAAAACAACCAGGTTTACCAAAAGTTTTCAGTTTAAAATCAATACCAAAACCAATGTCAGCAAGTTATTTGAAGATCTGAACCAAAAATGGGTAAGCAATATCAATATTGCTGAAATCAAGAATACCAAAATTGCAGAGTTTAAAAAGACCGTTAAAATACAGGCCTTAAAAGCAGCAAAAGAAAAAGCTGATTATTTACTGGAAAGCATGGGTAAAAAAGCAGGAAATCCTCTGGAAGTTATAGAAATAGAAGATTATACAAGTGATACAGTGATCCCGGTGGCTTATGCCAGAAAATTGAGTAATGTACAGATGGAAGCTGATGCCGCACCCGATTTTTCTTTTGACAATATTGAAAATATCAAATTGAAATACAGCATCAAAACAAGATATGAGATTTTATAAGAATCAACAGCGGAAACTCGGAGAAAATCAATCTTTCTTGTGAAGCAAAATATCATATCCGAAAGAAATGCAGATTCAATATTACAACCGATAACCTTATTAAAAATATAAATAATGACAACTTTTAAAATTTTAACATTAGCCGCAGGTGTAGCTTTTTTAAATTCCAAAAGCCTGACAGATTTCCGATGCACCAATCAAAATAATTCAGCGGTAGAAACATCGATAGAAAACGATTCTTCAGCTCCGGTAAACCAACCGAAAGCTAAAGAAAATAAAATCCAGGTAGCCCTTCTGCTCGATACTTCCAACAGTATGGACGGATTGATTGACCAGGCAAAATCCAGACTCTGGAATATTGTAAATACCCTGACCACTTTAAAGTATAACGGACAGGCTCCACAAATAGAAATTGCCCTTTACGAATATGGTAACGACGGCCTGAACGATGAAAACTATATCAGACAGGTAACACCACTCACTCAGGACCTCGATTTGGTTTCAGAAAAACTTTTCGCCTTACGAACCAATGGCGGAAGCGAATATTGCGGTGCCGTAATCCGGGATGCTTCGATGAATCTGAACTGGGATGCCAATGAAAAGAGTATGAAACTTATTTATATCGCAGGGAATGAACCTTTCAACCAGGGAAGAATCGATTATAAAGATGTTATTACAAAAGCCCGAAATAAAAATATCTACACCAATACTATTTTCTGTGGTGACAGAGATGAAGGTATCCAAACCTCATGGCAAAACGGAGCAACTCTCGGAAGCGGAAAATACTTCAATATCAACAGTGACAGAAAGGTGATTTATATTGAAACTCCTTATGATGTGAAGATCTCGGATTATAACACCAGATTAAATGACACTTACATTTATTATGGAAGTAAAGGTTCCGACTATAAAAACAAACAGGTCATGCAGGATAAAAATGCAGAAATACAGTCTGTCTCCAATGCTGTTGAAAGAACGGTAGCCAAATCCAGGAAAAATGCTTACAAAAATGAACATTGGGATCTGATAGACAGAGCCGAAAAGGATGCAGACTTTATCACATCAGTTAAAGAGGATGAACTTCCTGCAGAACTGAAAGGCAAAACTAAAGAACAGATAAAAAAAACCATAGCCATAAAATCTGCAGAACGTGAGAAAATTCAGAAAGATATTGAAGAGCTTTCTAAAAAACGCCAGGATTATATTGATGAAGAAATGAAAAAAAGGGGAAGTTCGGATTCCGATGACCTTGGAAAAGCAATTGAAAAATCAATTTTAGAATTGGCTAGAAAGAACGGGTACAGTTATTAAGATGTATGGTGGCTTCGAGTGCCTCAGCCACCATATCAGGGCAATCCTTTAAAGACATATTATCATTTAGAATCTTTTTTTCTAAAACTGGTGGCTGAGGCACTCGAAGCCACCAATAATCTACCTCTCGAATTTAAAATATCTTGATAACGGATGTTTTTTATTTTTCATAAACTGGGAAGCCATTTCCATTCCTGTCACGGAAAAAGTAATTCCGTTTCCTCCAAATCCCAGTACGAAATAAGAATTTTTAAACTTCTCATGTTCCCCGATATAAGGCAGACCGTCTTTCGTTTCTCCAAATGTTCCGGCCCATACAAAATCTGTATAGAAATGATAATCGGGTTTTATTTTTTTCAGGGTTTTTAAAATCTCTTTTTCTTTTTTATTAAGGAGTGCATCCCGTTTTTCAGCGTTTGAAAAATCTTCGTCACCCCCGCCTATCAGAAGTCTGCCGTCATCTGTGGTTCTCATATACATATAGGGGTCATCGGTATTCCAGACCAATGTATTGGTAATATTTTTAAACTTGATAACATCAATTTCAGAAACGATAGCATAAGTACTTTTTAGGTCAACAAAATTTTCTTTGATCAATGCCTTACTTTCATAGCCGATACAATAGATTATTTTTTTTGCTTTAATAGCAGGACCGTTTGTTGTTTTCACCAGGTTATAGCCTTTATGATATTCCACAGATCCCATTTCTGTCTTGTCAAAAATTTTCAATCCATTTTTATGGTCAAATTCCAGTAACTCATGGACAAATTTAAAAGCATCAATACTTGCGCCCTGTTCTGATACAATACCTCCAAAGGTATTTTCAAAACCAAATGTCTTAAGGATCTGATCCGGTTTCAGCCATTTCACTCCAAATCCTGCTTTTTTCCTGGCTTCAAATTCTTTTTTCAACCATAAAACGTCTTTCTTTTTTGAAGCAAAGTACAATGATTTTTTTCTTTTAAATCCAATTTTAGAATTTATTTTTTTTGTTAAATTTTCAAGAATGTCGATAGATTCAGAACATGTTTTATAGCTTTTAACTGCACCTTTTTCACCAATTTTTCCGATAAGTTCATACAACGGAACATCTATTTCGTACTGAAGCATTGATGTTGTTGCACATGTACTTCCATTGCCTATCTCCCTTTTATCAATAAGAATCGCAGCATAACCATCCTGTATCATTTGATGGGCTATTAAGCTGCCTGTAATTCCACCACCTATAATCAGAACATCACATTCCTGATCAGATTTTAAAGAGGGATATGAGGACATCAATCCATTCTTTAAAAGCCAAAACGGTTCATTAGATTTCAGATTCATATGAATATTTTAACTAAAATACTAATAACTTCCGTTATACTATCAACGAAGAATACTATTTTAACAAAATTCATTTAAATCAAAACAATCCATAATATTATTAATTATTTCACATTAAAATAGAAATATTTATAATATTTTAACAACTTTAAACACACTTACGGTGTAATTATTGTAGTGTGAATTAAACAACCACATTAAAATATTATATTATGATAACAATTATTCCGGAAGCGCCTGAAAATGTTGCAGCGTTCAATGCCACAGGAGAAGTAACGAAAGAAGATTTTGAAAACCTTGTTATTCCTTACGTAGAAAAGAAAGTTGATGAATTTGAGGAGCTTAATTATTTATTATATCTCGATACTGATCTGAGTAATTTCACGGCAGGGGCCTGGCTACAGGACCTACTTTTAGGCTTGAAAAATTTAACGAAGTGGAACAGAACTGCCATTGTAACAGATAAAGAAGGGGTGCAAAATTTTACCGATATCTTCAGTGTTTTAATGCCTGGCGAATTCAAATCTTTTCCGAAAGAAAACCTTTACAATGCCCTTTACTGGTGTAAAAACGGTAATGAAGTAGAAGTTTAAAACACGTATTAAAAACACCCCTGAATTTCCTTCAGAAACATGAAAAGATGGCAGGGAAACTCTGAAAACATTTTAAAAATTAGTCATCAAAAAAGAGAAGCAAATGCTTCTCTTTTTGTTTATTTATCACATGGAACACATTCCACATCAGCTTCTTCTTCAGTTTTTGATGACCGGTACAGGTACATATACCTGACGCTGATCAAAAGCCCTATCAGAGTCATTCCCACTCCTACCAGAGAAGGATAATTGAATGGAAGCCCTTTTTCTAAAGGAATTCCTCCAAAAAACGCTCCCATTGCATTGGCAATATTGAAAGCGGCCTGCATAAATGCTGCTGCCATCATCTCACTTCTGGGAGCAGCTTTCATCATCATAATATTAATTGGTGCTGCCACAGACATTGATAAAGCTCCGCAGATAAACGTCAATGTTAAAGCTACATTCTGATATTCCGAAAGAAAAAATACTCCGGTCAGGGAAGCCATCATCAGGAAAAGTAAAAGGCAACATGTTTTTTCAGGGCCTAACCTGTCCGACAGAAACCCGCCTGCCAGATTTCCTACCACCATTCCACTTCCTGCAAGGATCATTACATAGGCCATCTGACTGCTTTTAATTCCGGCAATAATTGTCATTAAAGGGGTAATATAACTGAACCAGGTGAAAAGCCCTCCAAATCCAATTGCCGTAATCATTAATACCAGCCAGGCCTGTTTCTTTTTAAGGAACTTTAACTCTTCAAGGAAATGAGTCTCTCCATTGGTTTTTAGTTCCGGAAGCCAGAGTTTTAAAAATATTAAAGCTACCAAACCAATCCCTCCTACAATGGCAAAATACCAACGCCAGTGAAAAGCATGTCCGATATAAGTAACCAAAGGTACCATAGCAAGATTAGCTACCGTAAGCCCGGTAAACATTAATGATATATACAGTGCTTCCCTGCCCTTGCCGGCAAGCCTCGAAGCGACCACTGTTCCTACTCCGAAAAATGCACCATGCGGTAAGCCCGACATAAATCTGATGATTAACATCATAGTATAATCAGGAGCTACAGCCGATAATGCATTGAACAATGTGAAGAGCATCATGAGCACGATCAATACTTTCTTAGCCGGGAATTTTACAGAATACCCTATCAGTATAGGTGCTCCGATTACTACTCCCAGTGCATAAGCTGAAATCAGATGCCCCGCTTCCGGAATCGTAATCTGTAACGTTTTTGCAATATCAGGCAACAATCCCATAATGGTAAACTCCGTCGTTCCTATTCCTAAACCACCGATGGCAAGCGGTATAATTCTTTTATCTATTCCCATTGTTTTTATTTGAATAAATTTTCAGAAAACCAGCAGTGATTATTGATTCTCTGTTTTGAAAGTGCAAAATTCGATAGAAATATTCACTTTTACTTCTCCCCAAATGATAAAAATTTGCTCCATATTAACCTTTTTATGTAATTTTAAACCTATAAACAATCAAAACAGAACCAAATGAAAATCCAAAAAGAAATTATTGAATTTGAAAAAGGGAAATCTTTTAAGCTATTTGCCCCTTCTTTAAAAAACTGTTTCTTTTGGCATTATCATCCTGAAATAGAGCTGGTCTATGTAGAAGCGGTAAACGGAATCCGCCATGTGGGGAAGGATATATCGGGGTTTACAGAAAGTGATCTCCTTTTAATCGGGTCCAATGTTCCTCATCTCAATTTTGATTACAGGATTCAGACTGAATGTAAACAACTGGTTCTGCAGATGCGGGAAAATTTCCTTCAGAATCTTATTCTTCCGGTTCCGGAATTTGAAAATATCAGGCTTCTTCTTGAACGTTCTTATCTGGGATTATCTTTTTCAGGAGAAACAAAAAAGGAGGTCGTAGAAAAGCTTCACATCATGAAAGACATGAATCCTTTCGATTCTCTGATGATATTAATTGATATTTTACAAACCCTGGCTGGCTCTGCCGAAGTTAAAGAGCTCAACAATGATGATACCCGGATAAAATGGTTTCTGAATGACAAAATCAGGATGGGAACGATTTATGATTACATCCATGAAAATTATGATAAAAAGCCTGATGTCAACAAAATTTCGGCAATAGTCAGTTTAAGCACACCTGCTTTTTGCCGCTATTTTAAAAAGCAAACGAATATGACCTTTACTGATTTCGTCAATAATTACAGGATCAACCAGGCTAAGCTTTTTTTGCTGAAAGAATCTTCAATTACGGAAGTTTGCTTCCAGGTAGGTTTTGAAAGCCTTTCTTATTTCAATAAACTATTTAAACAACATGTTGGAGAAACGCCTTCTGAGTTCAGAAAGAAACATTTGAATAAAATTCAGATCAATGGCTGATGAACAGGTTGACGCAAAGATTCCAGGTTATTTCATACTTTGGCTTTTAACAATTCATATAAATCCAATATAATTTGATTGAAAAAGCCGTCTGTAATCAGGTTTATACATGCATTATCATTCCATATGAAACTAAATAACTTTTAAATTGTATGAGTCCAGATTCCTACGGAAAGACAAACATAATGGAATAATTCCCACCATCAATTTTATCTTCGATAAAAATCCTTGCGCCTTAAAAACAGCTTGAAAAGAAAAACAGCGTCTTAGCGTTTAGTAAAAATAAATTTTATTGCCCGAGCCAGTGACTAATTAATATAAATAAAAATCGCTTCAGTTTTGAAGCGATTGTATTTTTAATGAATATGTTTTTCTGCATGGTACGAGCTTCTTACCAAAGGTGAACTTTCCACATGTCTGAATCCCAAGCTTCTTGCAAAATCCCCAAATTCTTCAAATTCTTCAGGTGTAATGAATTTTTTAACAGGCAGATGTTTTTTAGTCGGCTGTAAATACTGTCCTAAAGTAATCACATCTACATCAGCATTTCTGATATCTTCAATCGTCTGGAAAACTTCGTCTCTTGTTTCCCCCAAACCAAGCATTACGCCGGTTTTTGTTCTTCTTTGTCCTGCTTCTTTTAAATACCTTAATACTTCAAGGCTTCTTTCATATTTAGCCTGAATTCTTACTTCTCTTGTAAGGCGTTTTACGGTTTCCATATTGTGGGAAATCACTTCCGGGGCTACATCTACTAGCCTGTCAAGGTGTTTTGTAAGGCCCTGGAAATCCGGAATCAGAGTTTCCATGGTCGTTCCCGGAGAAATTCTTCTTACGGCATTTACAGTTTCACCCCAAAGGATAGATCCCATATCTTTTAAATCATCACGGTCTACAGAAGTAAGAACGGCATGTTTGATTTTCATTAATTTGATAGAACGGGCCACTTTTTCAGGCTCATCCCAGTTTACATCCAATGGTTTTCCGGTTTTAACGCCACAAAAACCACAGCTTCTTGTACAGATGTTTCCTAAAATCATGAAAGTTGCTGTGCCTTCTCCCCAACATTCCCCCATATTAGGGCAGCTTCCGCTCTGGCAAATCGTATTTAATTTATATTTATCAACCAAAGTTCTCAATTCACGGTAGTTCTTCCCTGTCGGAAGTTTTACACGAATCCATTTTGGTTTTTGAACGGTAGTGTCTTGAACTAAATTTTCCATTTCTAAAATTGAAGTTCAAAGTTAAGGAATTTTTAATGGAAACCATCTAACAGAAAAATTGATGGAACTGATAATTAAAATATAATTGTAAATTGACCTCACTTAATTTCACCAATGAAGAAGCTATTTTTTATTTTACCCATTGCTTTTACTACGCTTTGTTTTGCCCAAAAAGAATTCCAGCCTGCAGGTTCGGAAATTATTGAAACTGTAGATGGTGACTTAGACGGCGATAAAATCCCGGAACAAGTAATCATTTATAATACACAGGAGGAAGGAGAGCTGGGGAATATCCGGGAAATTCAGATTCTAAAAAAAGTAAACGGAAAATGGACTGTTTTGGAAAAATCCAGAAATGCCATTCTCGAAAGCAAAGGAGGTGGAATGATGGGAGATCCGTACCAAAGTTCTGCTATTGAAAAAGGCATTTTAAGTATTACCCAAGCCGGCGGTAGCAGCTGGAAATGGGGATATACCGATAAATACAGATTCCAGAACGGACATTTTGAATTGATTGGTTATTCTTCAAGCTCCGGAAAGCCCGGTGAATATTGGAAAGATATAGACTTCAATTTATCTACTGGCCAAATCATCTACGAAAAAGAAGTTGAAAATACCACTGATACCCTTAATGGAAAAACGGAAAAGGAAACTTCCATCAAAAAAGGGTTGAAAATAAATTTACAAAGCAGAAATCTTAAGGAACCACGAAAATTTATCCTTCCGAAAACTAAAGCAGAAATCTATTTATAACCAGAGCTGTAAATTAAAATCAATTATTCGGGCCTTTAAGATTTAAAAACCAAAAAATTTTAATTATCTTCAAACTCATTGTTTTTTAATAATTCGGCTAAGACTTTTTTAGCACGCATCACCCTCACTTTAGTATTCGCAATAGAAATTCCCAACTCATCTGCAATTTCTTTAATGCTTTTCTCTTCAAAGAACCTGAGCTTTATAATATCCTGATAATTGGCATCCAGAGATTCAATGGTCTTAATAATTTTCTTTTGTTCTTCATCAGAAATCATTAATTCTTCAGGAGATTTGGCGTATTGATTTTTTACTTCTTCGAGATTTTCAGTAGGATCCTGGTTTTCACGGCTTTTTTTCCTCCAGAAATCGATGACTGTATTTTGTGCGATGGTAAGGATCCAGGTTTTAAACTGGAAATGAGGATCATACATATCCAGTTTTGACAAAATTTTTGAAAAAACATTCACCGTAATTTCATCTGCATCGTTTTCATCTCTTACTTTTTTCATCACAAAAGAAAAAACATCCACCCAAAATACATTAATGAGCTTAGTCTGGGCCTTCTGGTCTTTTTCTTTTGCTTTATGGATCAGCAAAAATAATTGTTCATCGTTCATTACTAACAAATATAATTTATTTTATGCAAAAAAGCTAAAAGACAGGTTAGCAAAATTGTTAATTTGTTGAATTGTAAAGCTGCGAGTTTGCAAAAAGACAGGAACAATTGAGCAATTTTACAAATCAACGATTTTACCTCTTCACTCATCTTCTTAACATTGAATTTCTTATCTTTGCACGATTAAATTTTAAAGAAAATATAATGAATTCCTTTATTGAAGAACTAAAATGGCGTGGTCTTTTTGCCGATATGATGCCCGGAACCGATGAACAACTGAATAAAGAGGTAACTACTGCATATATTGGTTTTGATCCAACTGCTGATTCTTTGCATATCGGAAGTCTTATTCAGATAAAAATTTTAGCGCATTTTCAACAGCATGGCCATAAGCCTATTGCTTTGGTGGGAGGTGCTACAGGGATGATCGGAGACCCGTCCGGAAAATCTGCAGAGAGAAACCTTTTGGATGAAGCAACGCTTTTACATTATGTAGATTGTTTAAAAAATCAACTTTCAAAATTTTTAGACTTTGACGGAGAAGGAGCTAATAAAGCAGAATTAGTGAATAACTATGACTGGATGAAAAACATCTCTTTCCTTGATTTCGCTAAGAATGTCGGAAAAAACATCACAGTAAACTACATGATGGCAAAAGATTCTGTGAAGAAAAGATTTTCGGGAGAAAGCGGTGCAGACGGAATGAGTTTCACTGAATTTACCTATCAGCTTATCCAGGGTTATGATTTCCTTCATTTATATCAGAACAATAATGTAAAACTGCAAATGGGAGGTTCTGATCAATGGGGAAATATCACTACCGGAACTGAACTGATCCGCAGAAAAGCCCAGGGTGAAGCATTTGCATTGACAGTTCCTTTGATCACTAAAGCAGATGGTACCAAATTCGGAAAATCCGAAAGTGGCGAAAACTATTGGTTAGATAAAAAGAAGACCTCTCCTTATAAATTTTATCAGTTCTGGTTCAATTCCAGCGATGAAGATGCAGAGAGATTCATCAAATTTTATACATTTTTAAGTAAAGAAGAAATTGAAGGTTTAATTGCAGAACATACAACAAATGAGCATGAAAGAAAGCTTCAAAGGAGGTTAGCTGAAGAGGTTACAGTTTGGGTTCATGGAAGAGAAGAATATGAAAAAGCCCTGAAAGCCTCGGAAATTCTTTTCGGAAAATCTACCGCCGAAGATTTAGTTAATTTAGATGAACAAACATTTTTAGATATTTTTGACGGAGTTCCTCAAAAAGAAGTGGTAAAATCTGATATTCTGGGAGTAAATATCATTGACTTACTTTCTGAAAAATCGGGTTTCCTGAAATCTAAAAGTGAGGCTCAGAGAGAAATTAAGGGAAATGCAATTTCTGTAAACAAACAAAAAGTAAATGATACTTTTACAGCAAATGAAAGCGACCTTATTGACGGTCAGTTTTTACTGCTTCAGAAGGGAAAGAAAAGCTACTTTATTCTAAAAGTAATCTAATCAACCGGGCGGGCTCAAAGAGCCCGCCCGATTTCGCTACCACATTTATATGAAATCTAAAGATAAATTTCTTTTATTCCTCATCCAAATCCAATTTTAACACTTATTTTTCTATAAAAATCTATTTCCAGGTATTCGGTATAGATTCATTTCTTCATATTTTAATTAAAATTTATAGGTAATTCCTCCTTTACCTCCAGAAGCCACCGTTCCACCTCCGAATTCTACATTCACTCCAAAATGATCCGTAAAATAGTATCTGGCTCCGGCCTGACCTGCAAAACCAACTCCTGAAGATTCACCTCCGAAATAATCATAATCAGAACCGTTATACTTATAAGAGAATGAGTTGTAAGCTAATGTTACTCCTGCATATATATCCCATTTATTAGGAATTTTAAAAAGGCTGTTAAAGTGATAATTTCCGTTAATTCCGATCCCGAACCAGCTTCCTTTAATATCCCCGGTATATTTTTCAGTACTATAGCTTCCTTCAATTCCTATGGTAATGTCATTATGTATACCGTAATCAACACCAGCATACACAGGCATTCCCCATCCGTTTGAAAATCCAACTCCTGCATTGATCTGGGCTTCTCCTTTCTGCACTCTTTGTGCTTTCATTACTCCAAAAAACGAAATCAGGCCCAGTAAAAAAATCTTTTTTTTCATTATTAAATTGTTTATTATTTAGTTTATTAAAAATTATAAATTAAGCTCATTGTGCATGTTGGAATAAGAATAACAGCTGATAATTATAAATTTTATGAAAAAAAACATTATTATTGATAGGGTGATTCAGTTGTAATAGAGATTCTGTTTAAACTAAAGTGTCATTTCCATAATCCGCATGCACGATGAGTATTAATTGCTTTTTCCGATCTGTATGGTACTAGAAGAAGTATTCTTATCTGTTTCTATCTTAACGATATAAGTTCCTTCGGGATAATTCTGCAGACTGATCATATGTTTACCTCCTATCTGAATGATCTGATGCTGTAGTTCTGTAAAAATCTGTTTCCCGGTCATATCATATATTCTGATAGATTTCATTTTAACATTTGAAGGGATATTGATCCACAGTTTTCCGTCTTTAACAGGATTGGGATATACCATTATCTTTTTTCCTGCCTGTATATCTTCCGCAGCCAGATTAGCATTGGTAGTGTATTGAAAGTTTGAAGACTGAGGTGGTAATGCAGGTGATATAAAGTTCACTATTGCAAAGGTCGCAATTGTCTCCCTGTTGTTTTTATACCATACATACGTGATAGTTTCCGTTATTGTAGTTACACCTGCACCGGATGATGTTATAGTACTTACTTTTTTCACTCTCAACACATTGGTAAAAGTACCTGCAGGAGTTACAAGGGTACCATACCCATCTGCTGTAATCACATCATTAGTAGTGGTGGTAATGCTATTATATGTTACTGAGGAAGTATCTGTAAAAGACTGTCCGTAAGTAATTGGAAATGTAAGTTCAATCGGAGTATCCGTATAAGCATAAGTAAAATTCATCGTCTCATTACGGGCACCTAAGTGTTCAAACTGAGTATCTGTAAGCCGGAACAGATTTTTATCAGGGAATTGAGTTCCGGTACTCGGATCAATTACCGCTATATACCGGTTTGCTGTGGGAAAAGCTGAACATTCCGGAATACCGGGGCATACCCCCCAGAACAATGTAGCCCCGTTCCCTGTTCCCTGGATATTGGAAAAGTCCCAGGTTATATTCGCTCCTCCACTACCGGGAGAATAGGCTCCCGGTGCAAAAGAAACATCTGTATATGGAAAAGTTCCGGTAATTATATCTGCACTGGTAATAGTAGGTTGTGCTTTTATCTGTACGTTAAAAAGTGTACATAAAATAATAATGAGTAGATATTTTGTTTTCATACTTTAAATTTTTTGTATTATCATTTTTTAAGGTTTCATATTTGTTTCCTTCAAGAAATTTCAAGTACAAATGTTGCTTAATCTAAGCTGAAAAAAAACGGTATGAATCAATATTTTATAAAAAACAATAGAACTTTTTATAAAAAGTATATCTTCAAAAACAAATTAAACCCCTAACAAACAGATAATTAAATAAAAATCATATATTCTGAAGTATCCTTCTGTACAAGATGTGTTTTGAAAGCATATTAATTTTTAATTTTACGCCATCTGCTGTTGTATTCATAAAAATATCACAGCATTATATTAAAACACTTATAATGAACACAAAATTTAACTCCGGTTTAAAAAAATTACCGAGAAAAGAACAGCTTAAAATTACTGCCGGAAACACAACAGCAATTAACGATCCTGTTTACGGTAACGGAGGCGGAGGTACCAATAATGGCAGTGGCTCTGGAAATGTCACTTTACGCTGTTTCTACCCTACAACAGAACCAGATTGTTTACCCGTCCAGAATTCAGAAGTCTAAATAGATGAATATGCCTGAAGCAATGAAGAAATCTGCCAGCTAAACTTTTCAAATAAAAATTAAAAAGAATCAATATGAAAACACAATTTAAAAACAGCTTAAAAAAATTAACCAGAAAAGAACAGTCAGCAATCATTGCCGGACAGCTTTCTCTTGATGGGGGTGATGGGCCTGGTGGAGGCGGAACCAATAATGGTAATGGTTCAGGAACAGTAGATCATTGTTGGGAGATGCCGATAGATGAATGTTGTTCTTCAAATATTTGCACAGACCAATGTGCACAGACATGCTCCGCCTCCGTATAAAGGCCATTTTAATCAGGATAAATTCTCTGCATTTAATTTCTCAATATACTGAAACGGGGTAACACCCGTTTTTTCTTTAAACGTTCTTGCAAAAGAAATTCCACTTTTATAGCCTACAAGATCCGCTAACGCCTGGGTAGTATAATTTCGCAGTTTTTTATTTTCAGACAATTCCTTTAGAATATAGTTGATTCTTAATTCGTTCGTATATTCACTGAAAGATTTCTTCATGTATTTATTGATAGTCTGTGAAAGGTAAGTGGTATTGGTTCCCAGTTTTTTTGCAGCATAGGCCTGGTTAAACTCATTTTTAAGATAGATCTTTTTGTCTTCCAGCTCAAGCAGCTTCTCCATAATCTCCGCTTCTTTTTCATTACTTATTGTAAAACTGCTTTTACTCTGATGGTTATTTAAACTGCTGTTCTTTACCTGAAGTAATATTTCATCCAGCCTGGTTTCTATTTTTTTCTTTTTCCGGATCTGAAGCAATAAATATCCTGAGATACAGCCTATCAATACAATCAATACGATAATAAGAAACAAACGGTTTCTAAGTATAGAAGAGCTTTTATTGATCTCCTCATTCAAATTCTTGGAATTGATTTCCCTGTAAATATTGGCTATATTTTTCTTTTCCAATTCAGAATTCTTCTGGTACAGGTCAATGAATTTGTTATTATAAAATTCTACAGAATCTGCCTTTCCTTCCTTTAAATAAATTTTGGATAAATAATCCTGGGTAAAAATATAATCTATATTTATCAATGAATCTTTCTCCATTGCATGGGACATTTCCAGGAAACTCTGCTTTGATTTCATATATTCATCCAACTCATAGTAATTCACTCCCAAATTATACTTAAGATTAAGAATCTCATCTTTAAGTTGCAGAGAAGTATAGAGATCTAAGCTTTTCAGATAATATCCGGATGCTTCCGGGTAATTTTTCTTCTTATTGTTTAATGTCCCCAGTTTTAAATAAGTCCCAGCCAACAGTTTCTTATCTTTTGTAGAACGAAGCAGTTGGTAAAAATTCTGCAGGGCACTGTCTGCATATTTTTTATTCTTATCCGGATCTGAGATATATTTATCGGAATAAAGGTGGCCTAAATTGGAAAACAGGTTGTTATAAATTATTTCAAAATTTTCTTTTTCATATAAATGCTTATTCTTTCCCAAAAGCTCAAGTACTTCCTTAGTTTCTGAAATAGCATCATCCGTTTGTTTTATATTAAGTTTTACATAGGCAATATTTCCTTTGATTTTTATATGCTGCCGGATATCATTATTTTTTTGTGCAAAAGAGTCAGCCTTTATAAATTTTTTTAATGCCTCATTAGGAGATCCGTTTGCCATATCAGTATTCCCGAGAATATTGTGTATATGGGATAAACTCACATAATTTTCTTCTGTTTCCGGAACTTTTTTTAAATACGCATTAATTTTTGCAAGATAACCTTGAGTGGCATTTTCTTTTCCGGTAATCGTCAATAAGTATCTTTTTGCAGCATAGGCAAATGCCAGATCAGCATTATTTTTAGAAGCAAAAATTTTATTTACATACACTAAAGCACTGTCTGTTCCTATTTTCTGATAGATAAAGAATTTATCTTTGTAAGCTTGTATATCTTGTTGGTTCTGCGGAAATACAGAAGAAAATGCAATTAAAAATATCAATACCGTTATTCTTTTCCACATCTATTTTTCAAACTAAAATTAACATTCTAATATACTTAATTTTATTCCTGAATTTTAAATAAAAAGATAATTTAACACCATTATGTATAAACTTAATCAAAGTCAACGGATAAAAATAACTTCAAATAAAAAAATAAAGAAATTATTGCTGATATTTACAAAAATTAAGAAAAATTTGATCTCTGTTGACTGAAATTAAATACACAAAAAAACCGCTTTCCAGCGGTTTTTTTGTGTATTTAATTTTGCTTTTTATAATTCCAGGAAACTGTGGGCTACTGCAGCACTTTTTACTCCAGCTCCGGTAACCGTATCTGTTTTGGCAACTTCACCATCGATCCAAATCGTAACGATCAGTTCAGAATCAGCATTCGGAAGTTCTGCATTAGCTGCAAGATTCAACTGGGACTGACTTGAGTTAACAAAAAACTCTCCACTTGTCCAAGGATAGGTTATAGGTGTCTGAACCGTGTTATACATTGTATTCTGGCTGGTTCCAACCTGAGTTACGATGGTTTTAGGAACTACATTCTGAGAACCTTTCACCTCAAATTGTACCATATGATCTGTAAATTCTTCATCATCGTCATCCTTACAAGAATTAGCTACAGAAACTACTGAAAATAATACGATGAATAAAAAAGAAAGTCTTAGTAAACTTTTAGATTTGTAAAATTGCTTCATTTCTCCAAATAGATTTTTAATGTTTCAAATATAGGTTTTTTATCAATATAAAAATAACTTTTATGAAAAATTTCCAACAAAAATTTCCAAATAATATCAAATCAATAAAACCTATATATCCAGGTTTTTACGAAAATAATATTTTGATTAACCGGCTTATTTAGGGGAAATTAAAAATATCCTTCACAATTTTTTAACACAAAAAAAAATTCAGATTTTTGAGATTTTACCATCTGATTATTATTTATCTTTGTTCTATGAATTTAGATTATTTAGTCAGGGAACCCGAAAATATTACACCCAATACTCCTATACTTTTTATGCTTCACGGATACGGAAGTAACGAACAGGACCTTTTCAGTTTCAGAGAAACACTTCCTGCCGACTGGATTCTTGTAAGCTTCAGAGCCCCGGGAGACACTCAATTTGAGGGTTATTCCTGGTTTAATATTGATTTCAATAATCCTGAAAAGTTTATTGATGTTGATCAGGCGAATGCATCTTTGAATGCCATCCTGGAAAATATACTGAAAATCATCAATCATTATGGTTTAACGGAAAGTAAGACCCATCTGTGCGGATTCAGCCAGGGAGGAATTCTATGCTATGCACTGGCATTGAAGCATCCTGAATTATTCAGTTATGTGGCCTGTTTAAGCAGTTACCCTGAACAAAAGATTTTAGGTGATATTGTGAAAGATAAAAAGAAACTGGAAAAACTTCGTTTTTTTGTATCCCACGGAACAGATGATGCTGTCATTCCTTTAGAATGGGGTAGAAAAGCTGCTGATTTACTGTATGACCTGAGTTGTTATTTTACTTTCAGGGAGTATATGAGCGGACACGGGGTGAATCAAAAAAATTATATTGATCTGATGGATTTTTTTTCGAAATAATTAAATTACAAAAAACAAAACATTCAGGCAAATTCTTTACAAAATACTTAAACATTCTCAAATCAGAGAATGTTTTTTATTTTTTGTAACAATAATTTCACTAAATTCAGTAAATGAAATTCAGGCATTTTATTTGGTTTTTATTTTTAAGCATTTTTTTTAATGCCCAAAATTCCTTTGAAATAAAGAATGCTAAAAAAACAGTGATTCCCTTTAAGTTTATCAACAATCTTATTTTTATTCCTGTTAATGTAAATGGTGCAGAATTAACCTTTTTGCTGGATACGGGGGTCGCAGAAACCTCAATTTTCAGTTTAGAGGATAAGGAAGTAAAGCTAAGCAACCTTGAAAAGATAAAATTTTCGGGATTAGGTGGAAATACCAGTATTGATGGCTTCCGTTCAGACAACAATGTAGGAAAGATCGGAAAAGATTTCACAAACACTTCATTCAGTATTTTTATTATTGTCAATCAGGAATTTAATATTTCTTCCCACGTTGGAATTCCTGTTAACGGGATTATCGGCTACCATTTTTTTAAAAAGCATCCGGTAATTATCGATTATCTCTCAAAACGGATTACCATCTATAATGATATTGAATTATTCAGAAAAAAAATAAAAAAATTTGAAGAGTTTCCCATATCCATTGAAAGAAATAAGCCCTATATGCATGCTCATGTGGAAATGACGAATGAAAAGAAAAGCTCAAAGCTGCTGATAGATCTTGGAAACAGTGATCCTATCTGGCTCTTTCCAAACCTTATCAAAAATTTTGTATATAACCGCCCCAATATCGATGATTTTTTAGGAAGAGGCTTTAATGGTGATGTTTATGGTAAAAGGAGCAGAATTCATAATTTTTATATCGGGGATTTTAAATTTGAAAAACCTCTTACGGCAATGCCTGATGAATTTTCCATTCAGCATGTTACTATTGTTGATGGCAGAAAAGGCTCTGTAGGTGGTGAAATTATGCGCCGGTTCACGGTAGCATTTGATTATAAGAATCAGAAACTATATTTAAGAAAAAATAAAAATTATGATGATCCTTTCCATTTTAATATGAGCGGCCTTGATTTTAAGCAGGATGGTTTACAGTGGGAAAAAGATGTATTCAGCATAGCAACAGCTAAAAGTACAAATAAAGCATCAGGTGAAGTAGAGGTTCTTAATAATAACCTACAGTATAAATTTGTTCTGAAACCCATATTTTCCATCGCAGGAGTGAGAAAAGATTCACCAGCCGATAAAGCAGGTTTGAAAAAAGATGATCAGATTATTACTATTAACGGACGAAGGACCTCCGATATGACCCTGGAGCGCATCCTTGAATTAATGAAATCGTCTGAAGGCAGAACCATTACAATGGTTGTTCACAGAAAAACCCAGGAATTGACATTAAGCTTTACATTAGAAGATCCAATACCCTATCAGGAATAGTATGCAAACGGAAGAAACCACATTAGATAAAATAAGAACACGGCCACGATTCAAGATGTTTACCCATCTCACCAAGGAAGAATATGCTGAAAACCTAAAAAACTATCTTAGGGAGCATAAAGATGAGTTTTCCGGGAATATCAATAAGGAGGTTGCTACCATTTGTGTAGAAACAAAGTATGATACCTACTGGAAGCCCAGGTTATCTTTACGCACCGAAGAGGAAGATGATCAGATTGTCATAAGAGGTGTATTCGGGCCCAGCTCAGCAGTATGGACTTTCTTTATGTTTCTGTATTTCTCTTTTTCTATTTTATGGATGACCTTTTTCACGATGTTTTATGTGGAAAAGCAAATAAAAAGCAACGATTTCCCATGGGCTTTAAGCGCTTCATTTATCATGCTGGCGTGCATAGCCGCAACTTATATTGCCGCAAGATTCGGGCAAAGCAAAGCCAAAGATGAAATGCAAAAATTGAGAAGATTTGCCGAAGAGTCTACCCTGCAGTTTGAAAAGAAAAATTAAGGAGCCGGAACTTCCGGTATAATAGCCGGTTCCTGAATTTCAACTGCTTTTGCAGCTTTAATGGAATCTGCCACTTTGTCTCTGTTATCCTGTTCTTTTAGAATTTTTTCAATATTCGGTTCAATAAGCCTCGTCATTTCTTCTACGGAAATGTTATTCGCATTCGGGTCATCCAGAAGCTTTCTCCAGGGTTTTCTTCCTCCCCATTTATAATCCCCGAAAACCATTACCGGTGTTCCTTTTGCTTTTGTGGTCGCTCCACCCGGATTTAAAATCCAAGTATCGGCGTAAGAATACAGCCATTGGGCATCCTTCATCAATAATCTTAAACATGAATGTGATGCGGGGTAACCCGGAAGGTCATACTGATGCCAGCCGATGCCTCCACTATTAAAAATATTGAAATTATAGGGCAATTTCCATTCACTGCTCACTGTAGAAATAGATAACTTCTTTTTCCAGTTGGCAAACGTTAAACCACGGGTAGTCTGTGCTGCTTTTTTTCCCATACTTGTTGGGCCCCATTTTACAAGGCTTCCGTTCGAATATACCCCGTAAGCCTGAATAGGATATGAAAAAATCACAAACTTCTTCACCCCGCTCAGTACATCCAGCTGCATCGGAAAAGGTGAATAAGACATCAGTGTAGTATCTATTTTGGCGGGAACTACCAAGGTATCCGAATTCCATTTATTTTTTGAATCCAGCCTGTTTAAAGCTAAGATTGCATAACGTTCTTTTTCAGAATATTTTTTGCTGAAAACCCCATATAATGAATCCCTGAGCTTTTTATCTTTCGGAAGGACAAAAGCGTTATAAAAACCATTTTCCTGCATAGCGGGAGGCACGGATTCTTTTTTCACAACAGAATCTTTTTTTATAGAATCCGTTTTGGAAGCTTGAGTTTCAGTCTGAGTGGTATCATTGTTTAAAGTATCATTTATTTTTTCAATCTCCTTCTTACATGAAACTAAAAATAATGCGATAATAAGAGTAAATAAAAAAATTTTTCTCACAAGTATGTTATTCATAAATAAATAAGGTCATTTCGTTTGGTTTGACAGTACAAATATCAGACCTAAAAACGAATAATAAAAGTGTTTAAGAAAAATACCGTAAAAATACGGTGGCATTAATTATTTATGGTAATATAACCATATTCTAAGAAATTATAAACAGTATTATCAATTTATTAGTAAAATAAAATTGTTAGATTTTAAAAAATAGATTGAACGGAAATTTAACCGAAACTCCTCTGATGGCAACAAAAAACCCTCCAATACGATTGAAGGGTTTAACGTTTGATTGCGATCCGGACGGGACTCGAACCCGCGACCTCCGCCGTGACAGGGCGGCATTCTAACCAGCTGAACTACCGGATCAGTAGTTCTGAAGTTTCAATCAAATTTGATATGCGATCCGGACGGGATTTGAACCCATTTCTTCACAACCGTATTCTTATTGACTTTTTAAATTTGAGAATCAAAAGTGCCACGATCTTGCCACGTTTTTTTTCTCATTTTCCAAAAATCATTTTTTAGATCTCTCTATTTTGCTTTTGGATATCTGGTGATCCCCTTGGGATTAGAACCTATCCTTTAAATGCTTTACCACGGGGATCTTTCAACTTATTAAGCTAATTTTGCCATGAAAATGCCACGATCATCATTAGCAAATGTTAAAAAACCTTCCGAAATAATATTTTGTCTGCAAAACTCCTCTACAACAAGGAATCAAAGAACTCTTTAGTTTCGATTTCGAGTGCAAATATATAACTTTTAGTCTATAATAACAATAAATATATACAATTTACTTAATTTATTATCTTAGTTTGCTATTACTCAAATCTTTAAAATTCAAATCTGGAATCATTCTGCAACAGCCGCATCATTAGACCACCTGTGTTACACCAATTAAAGATCAACTATTTACTATTTTGTCTAGTACCTACAAATTAATCTTAAATATTCTTCAATCAGTTATTTACCTTTTTGGTCCTTTATTGTATCTCTCTGCTTCTTGTGAAATAGCAGGTTTAGAATAGCGGTAAAATTGTTCTTCGCTAAGATATCTGCCAGCATCTCTAATCCTGTTCTTCCACACGTCTGGAATTGGCACTTTAGGGCCGTTTTCAAAAATATAATCAATGACTTGACGTACTTCTAGCCTATAGCAATGAGATTCCATAACTGTGAAACAATTTTGTAAAGTCTCAAAAATTTGCGTCCTTCCTTCAAGATCTTCATCCAGACTATCCTGAAAATTAATATATAAGTCCATTATGACTTGATTAAGAGTGTCACCGAAAACATTTTCTAATAAAGATGAAAATGAACTATCAAGATCTTTCATATGGATAATTAGTTTTAATTATTAAGTAATCATTAATATAGCAATAATTATAAATTCAAATATGCCTGACTGACAATAAAGGAAATAGCTTCCTGAATTTCTGCTCTTCCAGTTTTACTATTAAGATCTAAGCCACAAAACGTACTACTTTTGGTCGTGGCAAAAATATCCAGGTAGTAAATTCCTGAAATCAAGAGAGCTGCAATCGCCCGATAAAGACAGGCATTGCTACCAAAATGTTGATCAAAAATATTCTTAAAGACTAATTCCCCTTCTATCTCCCTATTTTTAGCCAACTTTTTCAAAGATTTTCGATTTTCACTAAGGCCCCATAAAATGATCTTTTGACACTCGGTATTTTCGTAAACATAATCGAATTGTGACAGTAGCAATGCTTTTGAAAGAGCCTGGCCTCCATCATTAACATCTAAATGAGACACCTTTTTAGTTAAAATGCTCCAAAAATCCTCCGATTGCAAGTACTGGTCAATCAGCTGATCTATACCACCGAAATAATTGTAAATCAATTTTTTGTCCAATCCGGCAGTTTCAGCAATATAATTTACCTTTAGCGCTGAAAAGCCCTTCGTCTTCAGTATTTTTCCTACAGCATCTAGTAATTTTTGCTTGCTCTTCTCCTTATTTCTTATCGCTCCTTCTACAGTTTTCCTTCCCATGATTTTTATAGTAATATAATAAAAACCGTACAAAAAGAAATTTGTTTAATTTTATCACCAAATGGTGATATATTTACAAAAAAGTATTCCTATCGACTCGCCCGACTGAAAGAAAGAAAGTTTTCCTGGAGATACAAAGACACATAATTAACCCAGTCCCCTCAATTGTACCAATTTTTTCTTAACCCATTATCCATTATCACATGCATATACAATTAATGAATATTCTTGACAGCAAGCTCCAAGATGCGGTTGCTAGATTCGCTCGTTTACCATTTCAGACAAACGTTTATAATTTAAATCTCTATGATCAGGTGCTAAACCATAATGCAGTTATGCTGAAGGAGCGCTTAAAATTTCTGATTGCATTAGACTTGGCCCCGTTATACAACTATTATAAGCAAGAGGTGTTTATAAGTCATGGGGCTGATACTTTTCAGTCCGGGCAAGATAAATTAATCGATGGGGCTGTCTTTAAAACCATCCAGAAAACCGTTGCTTCCAATATGGCCCGAATCAATACAGAGGAAAACACTGTTATTCCAATTTATCAGCATTACAACAGCCCTTCTGAATTTATGCTGCTTACCGGCATAAGCATCATCGATAATGAAACAGCAACAGCAGTTAGTTTACTGCATCAGCTCGGAATGCCGGTTTCAATGGTAGAGTTTAGCACTTATAGGCCAGTTTATTTAACTCACCTTCTCGAAACATACAAGAAAAACATCAACTTGTCCCCTAAAAGATTGGCAACACAGTATGGCAAAAGTTATAAGCAGGTCCAAATGGATTCAAAATTATATTTTGGAACGACTCTTTATGACTTTATCCTAAAGCTCAAAATGCTGGATGCTATTGACGATCTTATGTTTACAGACCTTACTTTAAAAGAAATTGCATTTCAGAATAATTTTACTGACTATAGTAGCATGTACAGGCTTTTTAATAAACTCTATAATTTCCCGTTACAGCAAATTCCGAGATTCTTGCACCTAATTTGAGGCTATAGAATGATTTGCTCTATTTAAGGCTCTTTTTACCATGTTTGAGCTGATATTTACTATAAAAAAGTCTCTTTCTGATATTTTTGTTTTCGATAACGATGACGAATTTTACATCAGATTCCAAAACACAACGCTTTGAAAAAGATAAACCCTCAAATTCCCGTTATTATCAACTTCTTCTTTGTCTTACTGTTTAGTTATGCCGGTGTGAGTAAACTGTTAGACTTTGAAAACTTCCAGGTGCAACTAGCGCAATCTCCGCTATTAAGTGCCTACGCTGGTTTTATTTCTTATTCAGTTATAATTGTTGAGTTCATTCTATCTATTCTGCTCTGTATTCCCAAGACACGATTAACCGGATTGTATGCGTCTCTCGGTCTAATGACCAGCTTTACAATCTACATCTATTTGATCCTTAATTATAGTGAGTTTATACCCTGCTCGTGTGGAGGCATCCTCGAAAAACTTGGATGGACTGAGCATCTCATATTTAATTTGATCTGTATTGCGTTTGCTGTTATTGGTGTTCTCCTTTACAAAAAACGAAGGAATAAGCCTTTAAAACGGCCAATAATTTATTCCAGTATAGTTGTAATAATAAGCTGTATTATTGTCATTGCGTTATTCAATAGTTCCGAGTACATCATAAAAAAAGAGAACAATTTTACAAGGCGTTTTCTTCTCCATCCAGTGTTAGAGGACAAATCATTGGATCTAGCTCTCAATTCGTACTATTTTGCCGGAACTAGTGGTGGAAATATCTATTTGGGAAATGTAACAACTCCTTTGCTCCTCACAGCAGTTGATACTGCATTAAATAATACCCATGTAAGACGAATACACCTCGACAGCTCAAATTATCCTTTCCGCAACCTTCAAATGCAGGTGAAGGGGTCATTTTATTACTTATATGATGGTAGTATTCCGGTTATTTACAGGGGAATCCTGGATGACACTCTGGCTCATACCATCAGCTATATGGATGCCTTCTTTACTCAGCTGGCCATAGTAGACTCTTCCAGCTTTGCCATAAGGACGCAAAGCAGCCAGAACCGGCAGTATATGTTGGCCGATATCAATCTCCATCGGAATCCCAAATTGCAAATGCATCCCTTAATACTTGAAAAGCAGGTTGATGGTGTGTTTGACTCGGATGGAAAACTCGTAGCAGAGCACAACAGTCTTACAATCATCTATACCTACACCTACAGAAATCAGTTCATAGTAATGGACAGAAATCTTAATGTACAACAGAAGCTAAATACCATTGATACTACCACTACGGCAAAAATCCAAACCCACATGTTCTCTGACGGAACGCATAAAATGAGTGCTCCGCCTCTTAAGGTCAACGGATTTGTCACAGTAAACCGACAACTTCTGTTCAACCATTCCCGCCTGAAAGGAAAGTATGAATCAACAAAAGCATGGAAAAGGGCCTCCGTAATAGATATATACAGAACAGACAGGCAACAATACACTGGAAGCTTCTATGTTGACAACCGCAACGGAGAATCATTATCACAGATGCTGGCTACAGACCAATACTTATATGTTCTCTCAGGAAATGAACTTGTTCGATACCGGTTCAGAGAACCGATTGCCAAATACTTTAAAGCAGGGGAAGCCGAAAACCTTATAGAGTAGGCAGTAACTATTAAATGTTTTCTTATGAGAAAGTTAATCCTTCCTGTTACCATTGTACTGATGGGTACAGGTGCCGCTTTTGCAACTAAAATGAACAGCAGCAAAAGAATTATTGTAGACGCCTATCGTATTGACGCGACTTCAGGACAATGCGTTGATGCGAAACAAAAGTGCAGTACCATCTTTAGTGATGCGTGTACATGGTCAGAAGATAACGTAACACCATTACATGCTGCGCCAATCAGCCCCACTATGTGCGGTGATGAACTGTTTAAACCTTAAAACATGAAAAGGGTGCTATCGTGCACCCTTTTCCATTTTCCTGTTAATCCAAGAGACATTCTTCCTGTCTTTTAGATAATAATCCCACCACTCAAAGACTTTATTATATAGATCTTTTTTTTCAGCTGTGCCTGCATGAAATGCATGCCCTCCATTGGGATAAAATAATGCTATCACGGGTTTTTTATTTCTTTTTAATCCAATAAAAAAAGTCATTGTCTGGTTCCAGGGAACATTCTCATCTTTCTGTCCAGTCCATAGTAGCATAGGTGTATTTACTCTTTCTACATTATAAATAGGGTTATTTCTAAAATACAAATCTTTGTTTTCTGAGAATGCTACTTTCATATCATACTGCCCATTTTCGTACTGCCAATAATGAGGACCAGTGAAGTGATAGTTATATGAAAAATAAGAATTTACAATATCGCTGTGTCCAGAACCAGAAATAAAGGTCGTAAATCGATCTGATTGTGTGGCTATAAAATTTACTTCATACCCACCAAAAGAATGTCCGATAAGGCCAACTTTCTTCATGTCAATACCGCGAGTTTTACTTACAATATCCAATGCCTTATTGACACAATCCAACGCCGACACTCCTGCTCCTGCACTACCAATAAAAGTATCTGGAAGCAATACAAAATACCCCTTTTCCAAAAGGGTTCGAATATCGAAGCCGTCGGAGTTATTATACCCCGGAGTTAAGTATTCGTTGGACTTTGAACTTTGAATCTGATAAATATATACCACCATTGGGTACTTTTTATTCGGAGAATAGCTTGATGGATAATATAAAATACCTTTAAGGGGTAAGCCATCTGCCGTAGTATAATGGATAATATCCTGCCTTAACAAATTTGCACTTTGATCGACAAAATCTGCTCCATATATCAGTTGTTGCGTATCCTGCTTACTGTCTCTTAAAAACAATTGAGGTGGTAAATTGTAATTCTCTTCCAGAGTACAAAAATTTTCTAGCCTATCACCAAATACAATATCTCGAACTCTATTCCTTGTAGGAGATACTATTTCTTTTACCGTATCCCCTCTCCATATACTATAAGAAGTAAGATTGTTGGACCTATCTGTTATTTCTACCAGTATCGGCTTTTTTCTTTCAAAGCTAGTGACAGCAAATTGGTAAGGAGGTGATAAATCATATTGTTTTGGATTCATAATTTTTACAGTTTTACCCCGCCACACATTTGTGTGGGTTAAGACTTTATTTTTAATATTATACTTCCATAAGCCATCTTCGCTCTCAAAAAGTATAGATTGGTTATCATCTGAAAAAACAGGGTTCCGTAGGCCGTCTTTTTCTATCGTACTTTTTTTTGCGCTTTCCAATCCAAACAATGTCCATCTCTTCCCATCTTCACTTCCTAATACCATTTTACTATTCATGGAACAGATTAATTCCGGTGAACCATAAAAAACACCTTTTAATGTACCAAGTGGGCGATAGGTCTGTTGTTCTGCATCATAAATGGATGTTTCGTTAAACTGAGGCCGATAGGTCAAAAAGTTATGTCCCCTGGTCGGATGGAAGGCCAAAAAGTAACGCTCACTATTCAGTGGTGCTATCACCGGGTACCTGGTATTGGGAAGCTCCTGAACCTGTTCAGATTCTGGTTTCCAAAGCCAGTACCTACTCTTTACGGTCCCTGTTTTTTTTGCTCCCAGGTTATCATCATTCCCATACCAGATGTCGACCAGTCCTTCCTCCCGATTCTGTGGGCAGTAAAGAGCAACCCAATATGCCTTTCCCTCCTGGATCTCAGTCACCTTATAATAATCATCTTTCCCGGAGGAAACATTAGGAAATGATACAGATTTGCCGGTTCTGGTATTCATGAACATTACTTGCAGACTTCCAGTTAGCTTTTCACTTGTCGTAATAATAAGCTGTTTTCCTGACGGACTTAATTCAATCTTCTTAACCTTATTCTCTATAATTCCTACATGTCGGGTTTCATTCCCTGAAATGTTAATTATCTCATATTGTGTACCGGTCTTCCTACAAAAATACAGGCTTTTATTGCCGTCCATTACAGGTAATCCCTGTATACCCTTGATCTCATGTATTCTTATTCCCTCCATTGTATAAACGCTCAACACAGAATCCTTTCTCAGGATCCCGTATTGCCCCTTTTTGGAAAAGGGATATGCCGTCCTAGCATTATCATAATGTTTTCTGGTACCGGACTTCAGACCGATAAGTTCCGCTGTCCCGCCACCAAAGACCAATATCCCCTCACCTTTCAAAAATGAAGATTCCCCGTTTACAGCTATAGTTGCTATGGGAACATTAGGCTTATGGGTATTTATCACAATCAATGTATCCTGGTTGGCATTATACCTCTTTCTCACCGCTGCCCATTTTCCATCTTCAGAAAGGACAGGATTGACAAGCTTATAAAATTTTGACATCCAGATTTCAAGGGTGTCATTCTTACTCTGCGCAGGATAAAGAACTCCTATAAAAAATAGAATGAATATACAAACTGATCTTTTCATAGCTAGTATCCTGTATTTTGTGGATTAAGGTAGGCATTCAAAAGCAGCTCCTGCTGCGGCAGGGGCCATAATTTATGGTACGTCTTCCAATTGGGCTTTACCGTCAGAAGCTCACCAAGATGATCCATTCGTTTTAAGTCCAGAAAACGGTGCCCCATTTCGGTAAAAAACTCTTTCCGGTTTTCGAGAAGTATTTCGCCAAGTAGCGCATCTTTTGTCATCGGACCGGATAGGGGTGCAAGGCCCGCCCTCTGTCTGGTAGCATTGACATAAGGTAGCGCCTCCAACAATTTATTTTGGTGGGAAAGAGCTTCCGCAAGCAGTAAATAGACCTCCTCCAAACGGAAAACAATTGAATACTCGGTGGCATTATTGATACGGTTTTTATATTTATCTGCCCTGTACCACATATTCTGATTGAAACTAACGGGAACCATCCAGTTTTGTTTCCTTAGATCGCCTGTAGAAAAACTATTCACCAGGTTCTGTGTCAGTGCATAGGTACTCGGCGCGGCACCGTTAAAATAATAATTCTGGGCTTCCTTAGTAGGGTCTCCGGGATTCTTAGGTTTCAGCTGCCAAAGGACATGGGAACCTAATTTATTAAAAACCTTAGTAACATCCTGCTGAAACTGGTACAACGGACTTTGTATAATGTTCTTTAAAATAGTTTCCGCCTCACCCCATTTATGCTGCTCCATATAGATTTTTGCCAGCATTAGCTCAGCTACTTTACGGTTGGGAAAAATCCGTTCTCCATTCCTGTAGTTATCGGTAAGTAGCTCTACAGACCCCTTCAAATCAGTCTCCAGTTGCAGGATGACCTGCGGTGAGGATGTTTTCTGTATAGACTGGTTAATCTGGTAGTCGGTGGATACTGGATAAGGAGTATCCCCAAATACCTGCTGGAGATAAAAGAACATCACCGACCTTACCAACAAGGCTTCTCCCCGTATCCTGTTTTTATCAGCGGTAGATAATGAAGAGGAATTTTCCACACCTTCAATAATACTGTTAGCCACGTAGATCTGCTGGTACGCATCTGACCAATAAGAATAAATGACCATATTGGTATCAATCTGCTGGTTCCGGTAAATATCATACACTCCGTTTATTGCTGTTGTAGCATAACAATCTAAATCATCCGTATAACTCCCCAGCAGTTCACCTGCCTTATCACCGGCAACAGGTGACTTGTCCCGTAAACCGGCATATAGGCCAGAAAGCGCGGCATCGGCGGTCTGGACATTTTCAAAAACCTGCTCTGAAGGAATCTGGTTAGCAGGAATATCCACTTCGATCAGCTTCTCACAAGAAGCACAAATCATTAGAAAAATCATGAATTTTATTATTGATACTATTTTTATAGATTTCATAGCTTGTAATATTAAAGGTTAAACTCTGCACCAAAGGCAAAGGTTCTTAGCGGAGGCAGAAAGCCCATAAATAAAAACTCCGGGTCAAGACCAAAATACCTGGTCCAGGTCACAAGGTTCTGGCCCTGGAAATAAAGCTTTACTTCTTTAAAAAGGCTATTTTTCAAAGGGATGCGGTATCCCAGCTGTACATTTTTAAGGCGGATGAATGAGGCATCAGAAATAGCAGCATCACTGTTTTGAAATAAGTTATGTGAGGTGTTGACACCGGCGTGGTATGGCATGTAAAAACCTCCGGGGTTTTCAGGCGACCATACATTTAATGCTTCTACAGGCAGGTTATTCATACTGCCGGGGCTTGGCATGATGTTATTGTAATTCCTGCTTCGCTGTTTCACAAACTGGATAAGAAAGGAAAAATCCCAGTTTTTATAACGAAACGTATTATTCCAGCCTCCAAAATATCGTACTCCGATATTTTCTACCACCTTATTATCATCCGGAGAAGAGATCTTGCCATCCCCATTGTAGTCGGTAAACTGGTACTGTCCGGTCAAAGGATTGATACCTTCCAGATGATAGACTTTGATCATAGAGGTAGGCTGCCCAATCTCATATTGGTTGGCATAGGTAGAGCCTTCAAGCCCGGGAAAAGAAATCAGCTTATTTCTGGGAAAACTGATGTTAAACCCTGTTTCCCATTTAAAGGTACCTCCGGTGAAAGGACGGGCATTAGCTTCAAACTCCCAGCCTGTATTCTGAACCATAGCATCCAGGTTCGCAAGCACCGTTGGAAAACCTGTTACCGCAGGCAATTGGTAACCCACCAATTGATTCGAGGAACGGTTCCTGTACCATGCCGCACTTATATTAACCCTGTTTTTTAATAGCCCCAGTTCTAAAGCCATTTCAAGTTTCCGGGTTTTCTCCCAACTGTAATCAGGATTATAAAGGCGAGAAGGTAACAGGCCCGTGACACCATTGTAAATAGAAGAAGAAACAATATAGGTATCAAGGTACTGGTAGTCTCCGATATTATCACTCCCTGCCGTACCATAACTTCCACGAAGTTTTCCAAAGTTCAGCCACTCCTCAGAAGCAAAGAAACCTTCTTTGGAAAACAACCAGGCAGCACCTACTGCTCCGAAATTCGCAAACCGGTTATTAGGCCCGAAACGGCTGCTGCCATCCCTTCTGCCGGTAAAATTAATAATATACCGGCCCTTATATTGGTAATTTAATCTTCCGAATATAGCTGCATACCGATACTCGGAACGAAGCTGGTCGGATATGATTTTAGTCTGGGCCGCACCAATATTCTCTATAAATAGGTTGCTTTCAAATCCTATTCCGGTCATTGTTCCCTGATTATTTACCTCGCTTTGGAAAGTCCCTCCTAAAAGCACATCCAGCTCGTGGCTATTTTTTTTATAGGTCCAGTTAAGCTGTGGCTCCACAATAAACGAAAACCGATCCTGATTACTTCTGGAAGCCCTGGAGGTAGCGCTGGACTGCCCTAATGCAAGGGCCGGATTGTACATCGTATTAGGTTGAAGCGCCATTTCTTCAAAATCCTGGTAGTTGATTCCTCCATTGAGCTTAATATGTAGTCGCGGCATAATCTCATACCCGGTATTAAGGTTAATGAGCAGTTGTTTTCCCTCATTGGAATAGGTACTGTTAAACAATGCTGCCGGATTACTAAATGTATTATTCTCCCAGTTCAGGTTTCCATCTTCCAAATACAATTTCGGGGCATTAGGGGAAAGCAAATGAGCCTGCCTGGTCATATCGGTTCTCAGAACATTATTTTTCTGTACTGAGAACATATTGGATAAAGTCATCTGGAAACGTTTATCTTCAGAACGATGGGATACACTACTGGAAATAGTGTTACTCAGGTATTTAAAATCCTCCATGAATACGGTAGTCTGTTCATTATGCCCTACACTTAATAAGAATGTAGTAGTGTTACTGCCTCCACTTAATGAAAGTTGGCTGTTCGAGGAAGTTGCCGTATTCCCGATTAGCTTTTTAGGCCAGTCGGTATAGTGCTGCTGATCCCAAACGCCATTAACATCATATGCCGTTGCAGGATAATTACTGATCCCGTCATTGGCAAAAGCTTGCCTACGCACTGCCAAATACTGCTCAGTATTCATTAACTTTAAGTTCGACAGGGAATTACTTAACGCATAAGAACTCGTGAAATTAAGCCCCAGCTTGCCTGATCTACCTTTTTTTGTAGTAATAAGCACAACTCCGTTAGCCCCCCGGGAACCGTAAATAGCAGTGGCATCAGCATCTTTCAGTATCTCTATACTTTCTATATCATTAGGATTAATGCTGTTGAGTGGATTAATACTTCCTCCCGGCAATACCACCCCGGAGTAAGGGGAAGCCATTTTCCCACCGATAGGTACTCCGTCCACTACATACAAAGGCTGATTCCCATCTATTTCACTATTGGTGATACTACGCAGGCTGTTTCTTCCCCTGATCTGGATATCGTATCCACCACCAGGAAGCCCCGAACTCTGGATAATGTTTACCCCGGACACTCTTCCCTGTATAGCGGAAAGCACATTATTCACCGGTTGATTTCCGATCTCCTTAGCTGCGACTTTCGCAATGCTCCCTGTCCTTTCGTTATCCTGAACTGAGTAATACCCGCCATTCAAAATGACCTCATCTATCTTTCCTTCTTTTTCAGGAAAGGGTAAAGTGCTTTTTATCGTATCCCTTTCGGTTCCATTCTCTAATGATTGCGAAAACCCAATTGAGTTTTTAGATTCCTTATACCTAATGATAATGACCTTATCATCACTGGTAAAAACTTCAAAAGGAAGTCCCTTAAGGATTTTCTGAAGACAGCTCACCGCCACTTCATCAGTACATTTTATCCCTTCTATATTGTATTTGTTCAGGGAATCTTCCTGGTACACATGTTGTATCCGATTCTTTTTAAAGAACCTGCGCACTGCCTCCCCGGCAGTTGTTTTTCCGGCCTGATAGGTAACCCTTATACCGGAAACCTTTTGCTGCTGAGCATTAAGGGCTGAAAAAACCATAAGGTATAATGCCGCCAGGCAGCCAAAAACATTTTTCATATTTTTGCATTGTTAAAAATTAATGACTCCGTTAATGTTATTAGTTTTTCCGGACCGGCACTCCACTGCCGGTCTTTATATTTTCACACTTTCAGGTTCCCGCAATGATCGTAAGAGAAAGCATCTGCCAGATCCTACTTTTCCAGTTGATATATTTGATCATTTGCATTAAATTTTAATTGTAAGCCCAGTGACAGTGCCATATTTTGAAGTACTGCCTCTACAGGCATTCCGGTTAAATCAATTGAAATCATTTTTTCTCCATAACTGCCAGGAAAATTGATTTGCACATCATAGGTGTTTTCAACGACCAAAAGGGCATCCTTTAACCGGCAGCCGTTAAATTGAAGACGGATTGAGCCTCCTGATTTTTCTTTCCTTTGTTCCACCTTATTTGCAGGGTCTTTTACCATAGAACTTATTGCAACCACTTTTACATTACCATAATTGTTAAATGTTTCCTGCGGATGGAGTAAATAGACCCCATCTGTATCACCGTTTTTTGCAATGGCCACCTCCCCTTCATAGAGGTCAACCTTGAAGTCTTTATTTGCCTGTGTGATTTTAAAAACAGTTCCGAGCACTTTTGTTTGGTACCTATTGGCGTGCACTATAAATGGATGATTCATGGATTTTGTAACGTTAAATATGGCGTTACCATCTAAACGAACCTCCCGTACTTCTGCTGGGAAGGATTTTTCCACCGAAAGCTTTCCACCTTCAAGAAGCCTCACCTTTGTACCGTCTTTAAGTTCCAGATCAATTGGGGTTCGCTCCGCCATATATACATCCGGGCGAATTACCCGGTTATAGCCTACTATACTTAATAGACCAAGTAAAACTACCACAGCTAGAGCGCTTATCAGCTTTACCTTTTTCTTTCGTTCTTTGACCTGGATCTGTGAGGAAACTTTGTTCCACATCTCTTTGAACTCTTCAGGGGTTAACTCATTATTTTTTTCCTGGTCTTTTGTTTCTTTTTCTTTCATAAGTAGAGAGAATTAGATCTCTATTATGGTATAGTTCAAAAAGCAAAAAAAAACACCCCCCAAGAGGTGATTTTAATATTTTTTAACCAATTTTATGAATATTTAACAAAACTATGATTCATTAGTGCGCTACAATTTTCTCAACATTACTTCATTTTATTCCTCGGTATTCCTATTTCGTGCTGCTGTGGATAAGGCTGGCGATGGGTCATGCTCACATCTTCTTTAATCTGCCGGTGAACATCATACTGTTTGTCTTTATCATAGGCATATCGGGGATCGGGGAACATCGGCATTTTTGTCATTTTCAAAATCGTACTGGTAGGGAAATGAAAATCTACTTCAACGGTTCCCAACAGTAAATAACAGCCGCCTCCCTGAAATGGATATGCTTTCAAACTATCCGGGATTTAAAGAAAACTCATTAACCGTAAGCGCCGATAATTCTCTGTATGATTCCTATGAAATACCCTTCACTTCGGTTGTCGAAATATGGAAGTATTCTTTAGGAACATTACCAGAAGGATATAAAAAACAAAGCTCCGTTGATACGATGAGCATTAAAGATATGTACCTGGAACTAAAGAAGGATATTAAGCAGTTGAATACAAAACTCAAATAAAAATCAATGGCACAATACAAAAAGCACATGCGCAAGAATGAAAGATTTTTTTCCTTATGAAGCAACAATTCCCTTTTCTTTAAAATTCTGAGCCAGCGCACTGACCGAAATGCAGCAATTTTGACCTGTGCTATCAAAGTCAAAACCCAATTTTTCTCCAAACGCCTTTGCATTTTCATTACAGCATTCCAGCTCAATAAATTCATATCCAAATTGAACCGCTATACGGGTAATGAGCATTAAGAAATCAGATCCGTGTCCAGCTCTTGTATCATGAAAAAATAATCTGGCAATGACAATAGTAGGTATTTTTCGATGCGGTAAACCTTCAAAAAAACGAAGATAAAAATCTACTTTCTTACGGTCCATCCAAATGATGTTCCTGTTCAGACCAAAATCTATATCAGGTCTTCTATATCCAAAACGATTGCATATATAATCATGCAGGATCTCTAAAATAGTATCGTATTTATCTGTCATCTATGCTCCATATCAAAAAGGAATATCACTTCAAGACTTACTATTGAATCTATCCTTAATCCTACAGCTATCTTCGTAATTTACCGATCAGGAATTGCATCGTTTTGTCAATCTGGTTTCCAATGGCCGATTTTGACATATTCAACTCCATTGCAATTTCCTTCCTTGTTTTTCCTTCTATTTTATTCAGTAGGAATATTTTCTTTCTTTCAATTGGGATCAAGTTAAGAGCTTCATAAATGGCATTCAGTTTACGTTCTTTTTCCAGTTTTTCCTCCAGATCCAGTTCTGAATGATCCTCTATCTCAATTCCCAACCCATCAATAGAGACTGATATTCCCTTACCTATCTGATCTTTATAAAACTTAAAAATCTCTTGCCGGCAAGATTTTAAAAGGATGGCTTCAACATTTTTAAACTTCAGGTCTTTTCTATATTGCCATAAATGAACAAAAACATTCTGAGCAATGTCCAGTGCATCAACCCTCTTCCCCACCTTACTGATAATGTGAGAAAAAATAAATTGACTGTACTTTTCAAAAACTTCTTTATAGAAGTCCTCATACTGTTGATTTAGACCAAACATCTTAAGAAGAATATTGCTACGGCTAATTCATTGAAATGAATGACCGGGATTAATTATATCTTTACAATGGTTAACATTGCTACACGCACGCAATCTGAATAATAAACTTCCTGTTTCTAATACAAAAGAGGTTCTTAAAGACAATATAGTTTAAACGATAATATTGCCTCTTAAATTAAGAGTAAGATTACAACAAATATATGTATTTTACAATATATAAGCCACTTACATTGATATAAAATCATTAAAACTCCGGCCTTAATGTGTATGTACTATTTCAAATAGCCGGCTGCTACTTTTAGAGACATAGAAATTAAAGTCTACAAAACTTACTGATATGCTCTTTACAAGCAATCTCTGATAGCAAAACCGCAAAAAAGGCTGGATGATACAAATTTCGTTGTATCATCCAGCCTTAAAACAATTCTATTAAAACTATTCCGTCTGCGCCCAGGAACGAAATACCAATTTATAATTCAGTACATTTTGGGCATCAGCAACCAAATTGAAAATAATCTCGTCAATTCCAAAATCTGAACTGGTGGTTTTAGTATAACAAATCTGGCTGCGCTTATCTCTTGAATTATACAAATACATGGTATATGTATTTACACCACCCAGATTACCCATTCCCCCGGAAGATACCCAACCTGGGCCATAGGTGGCTTTTAGAATATCTTCTATCGGCTTATCATGAGTAGTATCCGGATGGATCACGATCCTGTTAATCATACGATCATTACCCATTGAAAAATAAACAGACCTGGCACTGAAAATACCACCCTCAGCCCCCTTGATCTCCGTTATATCTCCCAGATATCTGAACCAAACTTCCGGCCCTGGGTCAGGCAAATACAGTTTTCGGTCATCCGAGTTAAATGGTGCCATTGGCGTAACGGTATCAATAGATGCCCCCAATTGGATTCCTCCAACACCCAAAGAGTTTAAAGTCATTTTAATAGAGTTCACTTTAACAATATTCTATTCTGAACTGTAAGTTAACAGTTATCACTTAACTTATAAAATTCATTCTAGCAGTCCCGTCCTACAAATTTCAGTTTTATCCATTGTGCCATGTTTTTGTTAACAAAGTTCATCTGCGAAGTCGAAACAGTCACCGGATGTGAATCAGGACGATAATCGTAGTCTGCTCGTAAAAATTTATTCAGTTCCTCGGCATAGACTGATTTAAACATGGCGGCATATGTCGGATTATTTCTGATTTGCGCAGGTGTTGTACCGGGATTGAGCAAAACATAAGCATTAATTACCGTAGCTACTTGCCACTCTGCGAGCCGCGCGGCCTGGGTTGACATCGCCTGTGCCTGACTCGCCTGGATGAGTGATCCATTATAGGTAATAGCCGGCATACCTGTTTCCATAGTCCCAATTTGAATATCATACATTACTCCTGTACTGCTTTCAAAGAACTGGAAATAATAATCAATGATTACCGCCGTTTGCCAGTTTCCTTGTTTTATATAGTTATAGGATGTCGGACATGGAATAGCGCCAGGTTGAACATCGGAATCTTCATAACTCTCACCTTCTTTGGGATCTTCTTTTGGACCGCCGTTACCTCCGGCTTGATTTCCACTCCCACCAACAGGAATTGTCGGCGGATTAACCGGACCGGGATCTGTGGTGGGCGGAATATAAGGCGGGGGGTTATGTGTGGGCGGCGCGGGTGCTGTAATTTCCGGGCCATCGATTGTGTAACCGTCGGTATTATTACCGGTGCCAGTCCATCCCGGATCGCTGCTTCCTCCATCATCATCACCGGTGTCATCATTGTCTATAGGGCCACCTCCGGAACGGGCCAGAGCAGATGCTGCCTGCTTTAATCGAAATTTAGGCTTGCCCTCTTTATACCGCCAGCCATATAAAAAATGATTATCTAATGGGTCAAAGTAAATGATATCCCCGGTAAAATCTGCATTTTGGATATAGTGCCTGATTCCATGACCAGAGAACGGCTCTGCTAAGATTTTTCCAGACAGGTAGGCGGAATCCGCGCAGACCTGCTGGACGATACTGCGAACAATTCCATCATCCTGCTGCTGAAAGAGCAGATCCCGGTAGCCAAAAGGAATCCTGTACTTCTCCAGGGCAATTTTTAAGATCCCCTGCCCACCGGGTACATAAATCTGATCAATCCTGCTCCATGACGGCGTACCTATAAAACCGGTGGTGTTACTGCGGGCAGTGGTCACAGAATTAATATTACCCAATGTCCATTCTTTAGCTTTTGCTAAGGAGATTATGGAACTCTTCTGAACCGGCTCTGAAACAACAGCATGATCACTTTTCGAGCAATACTGAAAAAAGATCAAAAAAAGAAGTAGCATGGCCCATTGGCCTGTTCTGATTTGCATTTGAAGGGATTTATTGATTAACAAAACGGCGAGCTCGCCAATAGTGATTTAGGTCCTCATAGTATCTGGTGTGCTCCGGGTCAACCGTTCATGTGTAACGACACATCGAATATATTTAATTTTTGCTTCTAAAATACGTACAGAAAGGAATACGTAAAACTACGTATTATAATAAACGTACATATACTATTACAGTTCCTATTACAGGCATTCAAAAATACCAGAGTCTTACAGCCACTTTTATAATCCTCACTATTTCCAGACCTCTCGTCTCTTAGCTCGTAAGAAAAAAGAAATATATCTGTATACCATCCTACCTACATCATAGGTTCTAAATTCCCTGCAACAAGACTTCCAATACATTCTCCTCATAAAATCATTGTATCCAGATTTAAGATTAGATAATAAAAATTTTCCAAAGCAACCGGTAAAAAGGCAGCTAAGGTAATACGTGCAGCCCGCGCACATCCCCGCCAAAAGACTACGGCATAAACACGGGGCCATAGCACAGGCTATCCTTTATTCCGTTTCCTTTTGGCTTTTCCCATTGCCCGTATTCCATATCTGCTTTCTTTTTTCCTGTTTTTCTTTTGAAAAATGTTAAGCGAAGCAAAGCGAGCCAATTCGGAGAAAGGAAACAAAACGATTTTCTAACTAAAAAACAAAAGCAATGAACATCATTGGAAGAGTGGTAAGAGATGCGCAGGTTCGCACAACGCCACAAGACAAACAGGTGGTAAACTTCACACTCGCGGTGAATGATAATTACCGCAACAAACAGGGAGAGCGCATAGAACAGACCGCCTACTTTGATTGCGCATACTGGCTAAGCACAGGAGTTGCCAAGCACCTCACAAAAGGATCTCTGGTAGAACTTTCAGGAAGGGTAAGCGCAAGGGCGTGGATCGGACAGGACGGTGAGCCAGTGGCAGGACTGAATTTCCATACCTCACAAATCAAATTCTATGGCGCAGGTACGAAACCCACCACCCGACAGGACAGCTCGCAGCCTGAAAACAACAAGGTAGTAACCCCTGAAATCACAGACGATCTTCCTTTTTAACTCAATCACATTAAACCTAAAATCATTTTATCATGGCACATAACATTAACTTCAACGAAACTACAGGACGTTATTCATTCTTCAGCGTAAAAGAAAAAGCGTGGCACGGATTGGGGCAGATTATCTCCGACTATCCTACAAGTGAACAAGCCATAAACTACGCAGGGCTTAACTACGAAGTGGCAAAAACCCCACTATATACTAAAGGTTCAGGCATTATTGAAACAGCAGACGGCATCGAAATCGGCTCAAATGAACTCCATGTTCCCAACTACTTCGCCAATATACGCACCGATAACAATGCCGTATTGGGAGTGGTGGGAAAAGATTATCAGATTGTACAAAACTGTGAAGCCTTTTCGTTCTTCGATGCTATTGTAGGTGGTGGCGAGGGAATCCTGTATGAAACCGCAGGGGCATTAGGTAAAGGGGAACGAATCTTTATAACGGCAAAACTGCCGGATTATATCCGTGTAGGCAATGGTGACGACATCACCGAAAAATATATCTTCCTGACAACCTCGCACGATGGCAGTGGAAGCATTACCGCTGCCTTCACACCCATAAGGATTGTCTGCCAGAATACCCTTAATGCATCACTCAGAAACATGACCAACGTGGTGCGGATCAAACACACCGCAGGGGCTAAAGGGCGTTTGGAAAATGCGCACAAGGTAATGGGATTAGCCAATTCCCTCAGTAATCAATTACAGGACATTTTCAATGATTGGGCAAAGGTTAAGGTCACTGATCATGAAGTAAAAAAACTGATTCAGTTGGCACTCTGCCCCAACAAAGAAACCCTTGATCTGATCAATAAAGGAGCGATAGACGAAGTTTCCACCGTGTTCAAAAATACGGTCGAAGATGCTTTTGCCTATGCAATGATCAGTGATTCCCAACAGATGGAAACCACCAAAGGGACTCTTTTCGGAGCATACAACGCGGTTACAGGATACTATCAGAATGTACGCTCTTACAAAGATGATGAAGCAAAACTTCAGTCCATTGTCATGGGTGGGACTGCACAGCAAAAAACACAGAAGGCATTTGAACTCTGTGGAGCGTTTGCCAAAGATGGCGCAGAACTTTTCAGGCTAAATTAATTCTTAACACAAGGCAATCGCCTTCTGGCGGTTGCCTTTTAAAGCCTTCATTATAATGAGAGTATAAAATTCTCATTTCACATCAGAACTAAAATCCATACACATGAAAATAACAGATATATACGGTTATTCTATAGAAATAACCGATTTACAAAAAGCAATAGAAATGGCGGAATTTTTCAAAGACTGCCATCATACCCCGCCACATCCCACAGATAAGGAAAGACAGGAATACTGGCAGGATATGTATGAGAAACTTATCAAATTAAAATCAAAAGAAATTAAACCCAATGAGCAACCTCGCGGATAAAACAGAATATAGGGTATTATCCATAATAGCCCGAATGGTTAAGGACTTTGAACGTTTACACTGTCTTGACATGACAGCTACGGACGATTGGGATGCAACAGCGGCAAGGAATCTATTGGAGGATATTATTCAGGCAAACGGATACAAAGTTAATTATGAACAAAAGGGCAATAGACCACTTTTGAAAAATGATGATGGTCACAAAGCTAATCACAATTATACAAGGTAAATCTTAAATCACGAAATACTATGGAAGCAAATTTTTTCAAACAGATCGCGCAAATGGATATTGACAGCAGGATGATGCTCACCATATCCAAAGCAACGGACAGTATTATAATTGTTTCTGTCTTTATCCAAAATGACGGATGCGGAGATAAAGCAAAGAACATTATTCCTCCGTTTAATCTGAAAGGAACGCCCCATGAACTGGATGCAGAGTTCTTTGGACATATCAAAAAACCCATACAGGCAGCTTCGGGACTGATTTCAAACATGGAATCTTTTATGAAGCAATTGGAAGAAGCGCAAAAGCAATCGGCAATGGAAAAGGAAAAAACCGACAACGAGAAAAAAGAGTGCGAAGAAAAGGACAAAAAATATAAGGCAGCTATGTTAAAAGCTGATGGGCTTGAAAAAGAGAGCAAATACCGTGAAGCATGGACGGCTCTCCCCAAAGCGGCTGATCACCCCGAACATGCAGAAACTATTCGCAAACGTCAGACAGATTTTGCAATGAAGTTTCAACCGGAATTTTTTGATCAGGAGTAACTGAAAAATATTATAAATCTAAAAACCAAAATTATGCTACTAACAACACCATTAGACAGGATATTTATCTTCCACGATAAAGATCAGGAAATCATATTATCAGACCCCGAACCAACATGGAACCTTCAGGCGGTACTCAATTTCTATTCCGGTACTTACCCCATCCTTACGACCGCTAAAATATCCGCTCCGGTTATTAAAGATGATAAAATACAGTACCGATTCGAGAGCGTGATGGGAACAAAAGGCTAATCTAAAACAATACAACAATGAAATATGTCACAATCCAACATACCGGGGATCATACAATTGCCCCAAGAATCAAAGCAAAAAAAACTGCATCAGCAGTTAAGCGAATTTGCGCAGTGGATGCAAAATCCCAAAGATACAGCAGAGATCAGAAAAGACAAGCTAAAGTCCGTACCGATTGTAATGTTACCAATGGTTTTATAAAGGCTTCATTTTTGCCAAAGCTGAAAAGTCCTAAAAATTGGAAAGTTGGTAAAAATCATGTAAAAACGGAAAGGGATTTTTATAAATCCCTTTCCCAACTATCGGAATACTACGGCATTGAAGTGATGCAGGTAACGCAATTTAAATATCCCTATAATATCGCACTCTCTTTATCGGATGCTCAAATAAAGTTACAAAGCAAGATCAGTGAATTTGAAGAAATCAGGGTATTGCAAGTTGAAGATAAAACCTTTCTCACCACGGAAGAGCGCTACAATACAAGGGGAATACTCTACTACATACCCGTTGTACCGCTATATCGTATGCTTAAAAATCGTGAAAGGAAACGATCAGCACAGCTTCTACTGTCGGTATGCAGTTACCTGTATCATATTGCATCCATACCCTACTATAGACAAGAACACAGTTTTCTACACTGGCAGTATGAGATGCTGAAAGACTGGATCATCGAAGATGACTATTCAGAAGAAACCAGCAACCTCAGAGAATTTGAAAAAGCGAATTGGATTGGGGCATACATGGAACAGAAAATTTACAATGCAAAAAATTTAGATCTATTTAAACAACGTCTGACCCGCTTTAAAGCCAATGACCTCTTTGATACTGCGTGTTTGCAAGTAGCAGAAAAAGCCTTTGCCTTATGCAAACAGTATCCAAATCAGAGCATATTCAGAAATGCAAATCTACGCGAAGCAGAGGAGGAAGAAAGGGAGGAAACCGTCGGAATGGAAACCTATATTTCTTTCTGGGCTGATGGTAAAGGATGGCTATCCACGCAACTCGAAGAATCGGTCAATAATCACTTACAAGAGTACAGCACGATGGAAGAACCCACCATCATTAAACGTTTTGATCAAACTCCCATTCCTGAAGGCAGCCTTGATTTTGAGAAAAAACTATTTGCCCTCATTGAAGAACTGGCAGAAATACTGAATTACCATTAAACCCACAATCATGAATGATATTACGGAAAATTTTACGGCGCTTTACCATCCGCAATCGGCATTGGTATTCTACCAAACCAAAGGAATGCAATCCGATACTTACGTAGAGTGCTTTGATATGGATAAACACGGAAACCCCATTAACGCACATCCATTGACCATAAGGGAAGCCAACCGTCTTGCGAAGGCACTCAAAACAAAGGAGGAAAAAGAAAGCTGCTTAAAACCGGAACGGATTATAGGCAATCACATCCTTCATCTCGATACTTTGAAAGGTAAAGTCATATGGTTTACCAAAATTCAACAGAGGGAACTCTATTTTACCCATAGTTTGGGTATACCAAAAGGTAAAGCAACGATCCCCGCTTTGTTATGGATAGCAGACAGAAACCACCTTTCAATTTTTGCTCTCAAATCGAATCGTAGACCTACCGAAAAAACAACATTGTATAACGCCCCGTTTTTCAATGTGCATCAAAATGGCAAAGTATGTATGGGAACGGTAGATGTAAGGATAAAACGAAGCGTATCATTGGAAGCATTTACCTCAGCATGGGAAGATTATTTCTTCAACTCTTATTTCAGTCATCTGATGGGCGGTCACAATCCTGTCAATGGAAATTGCGTAACCCTTTGGGAAAGCCTTGTGAATACAGATAAAATATTCCCTATCGAAGCCTTGAAAAAAAGTAAAATAACCTTAAAAAACCTGATATGAATACCTCCGAAAAAATAAAAGTCCATTTTACAGACCACTACCTCATTAACCCAACCAACCCTATCACCGTCAATTTGATTGGTGCAGGGGGTACAGGCTCAAAGGTGCTTACAGCCCTTATGGAAATGAACCACAGCCTTATTGAGTTGGGTCATGCAGGGCTTTCCGTCCGTCTTTGGGATGATGACAGGGTAAGTGAAGCCAATTTAGGCAGACAGCGTTTTGCAGAGTGTGAGGTAGGCTTGTATAAATCAGTAGCTTTAATCAATCGCGCCAACCGGTGGGCAGGTACTCACTGGAAGGCTGAAACCCAAAAATTTCAAAGGGATTCTTTGGGAAACCTTCCCGAACATCCGGACGCTACCATCTATATAACCTGCACGGATACGGTACAGGCACGGTTTGAAGTTGCTAAAATTTTGAATGAAGTATCCGGGAAAAGATACTACTATTATGGAAGGGATAAGCCAAAATATTGGGTGGATTATGGCAATAGTACCAAGACAGGACAGGTAATCCTATCCACCATAGGAGATATTTATCAACCCAATTCCGATAAATACCATACGGTCGCAAACCTGCCTTTTATCACTGATGAGTTTACCGGGCTTCTTAAAAAGTCAGAACAGGAAGATAACACGCCAAGCTGTTCACTGGCGGATGCTCTTAAAAAACAGGATCTATATATTAACCCCACATTAGCACAAATGGGATCATCCCTTTTATGGAGTCTGTTCCGCAATGGAATGACGGAGTATAGGGGATTTTTTCTTAACCTCCAAGATTTTCGCTCACAACCTATCCCCGTTGCTTAAAGCCACGGGCGGCAAAAAGACAACCCCTCCCCCAAAGGGTCGGGAATGTTTTTTTGCATTAAATCGGTACAGCCCTTTGGGGGCAGAAAAGCTGTCGCTACTTCCCCATTTTGCCCCAAAAGGCTGCGGCATATCGGACGGAACTTTCACAGTTCCGCTATTATAATAGACCTCAAATATTTCACTAGAAAAATTTTCTGATTACAGAAAACTGTTGTCAAAAAACAATGGATTAAAAATCAACTACAATTTTGTTTCCTGATGGAATCTAATACGTAGAAAAGTGGTAAAATAAAAAAACCTCTCAACAGAGAGAGGTCATAATCAATTATAAGACCGACATGATGAAAACCATATCGGCTGCGAATATATAAAAAATTCCTTGTGCCATGCAAATTTATCATCATATAGGGAGATAAAATTTTCACTCTAGTATGCCATTAAAACAGAACAATTGTTATCTATTTGATTATAAGGCTTCTAATATTTGGGTATCCGTAAAAACCCGGATATGAAATACCGTGAAAACCCCTATGTTCCCGGCTCGTAGTTATCGCTAAATTCGCTGTGCAGCTAAAAAACAAAATCGTGAAAATAACCAATCCCAAAACACATCTACTTCATACCAATATATTTTTACATCATTTTCCCGGTACCTCTATTCAGCCTTCCCAATAAGCTCCCTTTTATCCCATCCAGAAGCAAATAAATCCTATCTGATATTTTTAAGTTATAGATTATAATACGACAAGTTCTGTCGCTTGCTGGTTCTACATTTGTCCCATCGATAAAATCACGGTCCGTTAACCTTAATTAATATAGATAAGCACCCCAATGGGAAGACAGATACTCCACATAACTTAAAAATAGAATCAAAAAAAATAATCTCAAACTTAAAATAATGAAAATACTCTATGGCACTGCATTATTACTATGCACGATGGGTCTTAGTGGTCAGGAAATTCTCTGGCAAAAAGACCTCAAATCTTCATCACAAGCCCTACTCAACCAGATTGTTCCTACAATAGATGGGCAATACCTTATAACAGGAAGCTCTATTCAGGATAAACAAAGAAACGGATATGATTTCCATGTGGTAAAACTTGACCAGCAAGGGAATCAAATATGGGAAAATTTTTTTGCCGGAAGTGGTCATGATTATCTATCAGCCGCTGTTGCTACCCAGGAGGGAGGCTTCCTTCTTTCGGGAACATCCAACTCCGGAAAAGGACAGGACAAAAAGAATGATACTAATGGCGGATCGGACATTTGGATAGTAAGGCTGAATGAAGCAGGAGATCAATTGTGGCAGAAAACTCTGGGAACGCCGGCGGATGACGAGGCGAAAGCAGTGATCCAAACCACAGATTTAGGATACTTCATTGCTGGCACTATTAACAATGCTGATGATGGTTTTGGTTCTAAAGATGCATGGATTATCCGCCTGGATAAGGACGGGAATAAAATATCAGAGACAATACTTGGTGGTTTTAGTTTGGATGAGACAGAAAAACTCATCCCTACGATGGATGGTGGAGCACTAATAGGCATTTACTCCAGAAGTTCAAATCGGAGGGTAGATTCCAATGCTCCGGTACCATCGTCTGCTACCTTTACCCCTAAAACTATCGAAAACTATGGCGAAGGCGATTATTGGGTTGTTAAATTGGATAAAAACGGAAAAGTTGAGTGGGAAAAGAATTTCGGTGGAAAGGGAGATGATCATTTAAGAACCCTTGCTTTAACATCCACAGGATACTTAATTGGTGGTGAATCAAGATCGGAAAGATCGGGAAACAAAACCACAGGGATAGAAGAAGGAACAGATCTTTGGCTGATTTCCCTGAATGAAAGAGGTGAAGAGCTCTGGCAGAAGTCTTACAACTTTAAAAACAGGGATGTTCTCATGGGAATGAGTGTTTTACACAGTTCTGATGATAAATCTTCAAAAGGAATTTTACTTGGAGGTTATACCCAGGCAGAGGGAAGAATTGCGACAGATGATGAAACTTTCTGGATGCTCTATTTGAATGGAGACGGTAAAGAAGAATGGAGAAAACACATTAAAGGAGAATCTTCTAAAAAACTGGAGCGTCTTTCTGACCTTAAATTAAACAAGGATGGCTCTATCCTCTTAGCAGGAACCAGTGCTGAAAAACCAGGAAAAGAAAGCTGGAAGATTGTGAAATTGGGTGATAAGCAGATTAATGAACTCATTGAAAAACAGGATATCAAACTTTACCCTAACCCCGCTCATGATTACAGCTATGTTGAAATCGGCTTTGATTTTAAAGAAGCAGATATCCTGATATATGATATGGCAGGCAAGCTTCTGCAACAAATCCAAACCAAGAACAAAGTTACTAAGCTAAACACGCAAACCTTTATTCAAGGTGCTTACCTTATCAGTATTACAACCGATTCTGGTAAATCGGCAAGTATTAAACTCATAAAAAATTAAAAAATGAAGCGATATTCCTTACCTGTGCTCATGGCAGTCCTTGCTATGGGGACCCTTAAATCTCAAAACGGCATTGGACAATCCAATGGTAGCACCAGTAATATGGGGCAATATACATTTCAGCAGCTCTCGAGCCTTAAATCCCCACAGACATCAGATTTTGCCAAATACGGTAATATCCCGGTGAATCAATTTGTGGGGGAACCTAATTTCGGGATTCCCCTATTTAATATAAAAAGCAGCCAGCTTGGAGATGATATTTCGGTTTCTCTGGGCTATAATTTCTCAGGCTTTATTCCGAACAAAAGACCGGATATGCTTGGCCTTAACTGGTTTTTGAATGCCGGAGGAGTGATAACACGTGAAGTTAGACAGATTCCTGACGATCATGAAGGAATGCCTGAAACTAATAATGGGCTTTGGGGAATAAATAAGGACGGGTTACTCGTTGGGCTTAGAAGCAAATCTGGCTGCCCACCCCTCTATTCGACCGTAGGAATTTTCTCAATGGCGTCCAACACAGGATATTTTAATTCTTTAGATTTGGACTATAGAATGAAAGGTTGCGACCTTTACTCCGATTATGATGGTGACGCAGATATATTCACCTTCAATTTTGATGGCGTTAATGGAAAATTTGTCATCGGCAATGATGGACAACCTAAAATAATTGGTGAAGGCGTTAAAGGCTTCAAGATTGATGTAACCGGTGTTGCCAATCAACCAATCACCAACGGATGTAAACCCCAAAACTCTGAAATCAAAATCACCGATAACAAAGGAAATGAATATTATTTTGGGGGTGAATCAAGAAACCTTGAATACACAGTTCCCATAACAGGTGGCGTCAATGTAGATGAAGTACGTGCGGGAGTATCTGTGATCAGTGCCTGGTATCTTAGAAAAATCATCTATAGCAATACAGAAACAGTCAACTTTAATTACAGGGATGATTCCCTTCTAACCGACAGGTTTTGTCATGGAACACCAGGAACCGTAACGGATTGGCATGGTATAAACAATGCTAATGTAGAAGAGCGTAAGAAATTTGTCATCTACAACCGCACCTACAACCAGGATGTTTCATGTGTGTCTACAATGGGTAATAATAATGAATTTGCCTGCGGAGGAAACGACCGGGTATTTTCCTTAACCAAAAAAGCCATTCTGCAAGACATAACCACCGCTAATTATTCCATTAAGTTCAGTTACTCCCTACAACCCTATATTTTCAATTACGAATCCTACTGGCCGTCATTCTTCCAAATGTTCAAAAATGTTAAGCTGGACTCAATCAGTCTTTATACCAGTGGTGATAAGCTGATCAATAGTTTTGCGATGGATTATGAACTGAAGGGTGGAACCACCGCAATAGATTCTTATCCCCGGATGTTTTTGAAGAGTGTAACGGAGCAAGGCAAAAACCCTTATCTGTTTACCTATAATATTGGAACCGAAAACCTTCCAAAAGGCACATCTAAGCAGATTGACCATTGGGGGTATTATAACGGCCGTACCGCTAATGAAAGCATGGTCTATCCGGTTCCTACGGAAGCCACAGACAGTAACGGCGACTATTATTTTACCAACGACACCAGGGACCCGGACTTTACGTATTCCTCAAAAGGGATATTGAAAAGTGTTACTTACCCAACCAAAGGAACAACGGACTTCGAGTTTGAAGCCCCAACCTATACCTACAAAATTCTGAGAAAAAAGGTCAATGGCTATATGCCACTTGCTTACAATGTTGGAGGGACAGCAGGCGGCGTAAGGATCAAAAAAATAATTGATAAAACTGATGGAAATATTGCCACTGAAAAGCAGTACACTTACCAGGATGGAGTGTTGATGCAGTGGCCGAGGTATTCAATGATACTTAATAATAACCAGCAATCGTTTATATACTTCCGTTCATCATCAATGAATATGAATATACTGGAATCTTCCATTATTAATTATGGCCAGGTTACAGAAAACGTAACGGGAAGCGGAAGTACAATAACACAATTTTCCAACTACCTGACCCATCCGGACAGGAACGACACCAACACCATCGTCAATTCAGCGAACCCGCTTTCGGGTTCAACTGATTATCAGCTTGCCTTGAACTGTATTGGACTGTATTATAATGATATGAGCCAGGAACGTGGTAAAGTCCTGGCGGAACTGGCTTATGATAATCTTGGGAAAATACTTAGAAAAACTTCTTACACATATAGACAGGATAACGAAAGGTTTAATGATTATACTTCTGTTGTTCACACTTCGGGACCAGCGGCTCAGGCCAATAAAATCTATTCCTATCCCCATAATCTCTTGAAAAAAGAGACAACGGATTATTCTTATGGCACTGGGCAGGCTCAGGAAACCACTACAAAAGAAGACTATAGTTATAGCTTTTCTCCGGACTTCCAGCTTACAGGAACTGATACAACATTCCCTGACGGAACAATTACCCGTGATGTTAGATCTTATGCTGCCCAGGAAAATAATACCCTGTTGTTAAGTAAAAATATGCTTGCCCAGCCCTTTGAAAATAAGGTTTTAAAATTGCAAAATGCGAGTGACCCTGCCGGTAAGGTAGTGGCCTATAGCAAAGATGTTTATCCTACAACGACACCAACAGGCTCACCCATTCTCCCGGAATCTACCCGATTGTATGACGCGCAGGCAATTGCCAGCTATACCGATGTAACCTATGATAAATATGATAGTAAGGGTAATATCCTCCAATATACCACAAAGGACGGACAGACCACAGGGATTGTCTGGGGATATAACGGGACACTTCCCATCGCTAAAATCGAAGGAAAGGATACTGCTTATTTTATGACCATGTTTGATACGGATATCACAGCGCTTCGTAATGCGTCAAACAATGATGTTGATGAAACCACGGAAAACCAGTTTCTCGACCTGCTCAGAACATTCCAGTCAAGGCAGTTTACCCTTGACGTCCAGATCACAACCTATACCCATGATCCGTTAGTTGGCATTACCAGTATAACTCCGCCGTCCGGTGTACGCGAACTGTATAAGTATGACACCCAGGGACGGCTACAGAAAATTGTGGATGTAAATGGAAAAACCCTGAAAGAATTCGGCTATAACTATGCGCAGTAATAAATCACGAAAAATTATCCTATGAAAAAAAATATCCTAACCCCTATACTGTTTGTCGCGGCCCTTATGCACGCGCAAACTGCTCCCAGCCAGAACCAGAACTATGTCTATAGCAAGACCTATCTAAGTGACCCAACGGCAGCCAATGTAAGAACCTCGGAATCCGTCAACTATTATGATGGACTTGGAAGACCTAAGCAAGAGCTACAGGTAAAAGCTTCTCCATTAGGCCGTGATGTGGTCACTCATATTGTCTATGATAATGCAGGAAGACAGGCTAATGATTACCTTCCTGTACCACAGGCAGGCACACAGAATGGAGGCTTTTACAGCTCACCTCTGACCAATGCTACCCAGGCAGATATATATGGCACAGAGAAGATCTATGCAGAGAAAACCTATGAACAATCTCCGTTAGATAGAGTACTGCAACAGACCCAGGTGGGAACAGCGTGGAGTACAAAACCGATCAAGTTTCAGTATGACGCCAATATTCAGGCAGATTATGTACGAAAATATGAAACCACTACAACATGGGACCCTACGGGTAAAATGACAGTAAGCACCATTGGGCTATCTCAGTATTTCTTGCCAAGCTCCTTATATAAAAATACCGTAACTGATGAAGATGGCAATAAAACGATAGAGTTTAAAAACGGACAGGGACAGACCGTTCTTGTCAGAAAAGTTTTGAATGCTACTGAAAATGCAGATACCTATTATGTCTATGATGAGTATAACCAGTTGGCTTTTGTGGTGCCACCTGCTTCACCGGCAACACCAGATACGACAGCATTAAATAAATTCTGTTACCAATATCGTTACGATGGTAAAGGAAGACAGGTAGAAAAAAAGCTTCCCGGAAAAGACTGGGAATATATGGTGTATGACAAATCAGACAGGTTGGTTCTTACCCAGGATTTTGGTCTTAGAAGTAGTGGCAAATGGCTTTTGACCAAATATGACAAAATAGGAAGGGTTGTTTATACCGGGACTTTCACCGGTGGTAGCAGGGCAACTTTACAAAACCAAATCGGAAGTATGGTCTTTACGGAGTCCCGTGATACAACAGGATTTGTTAAGAACGGGATTACAGCCTATTATACCAATACAAACCTCACCAGCTCACTTGCCGACCTTTTAAGTGTTAATTACTATGATACCTATCCAACCGGAACGCCTACGATTCCAACCCAGGTTTTGGGGCAAGACGTTGCGCCACAGACTGCCCCGACAGGATCAACAGTAAGCACGAGAGGATTACAGGTTGCGTCCTATATTAAAAATATTGAAGATAACAACTGGACTAAGACCTATACATTCTATGACAAGAAAGAAAGAGTTATCCTGGTTCATTCTATTAATCATTTAGGAGGTTATATAAAAACCCTTAGCCAACTCGATTTTACTGGTACCCCGCTTAGAACAGAAACCTATCATAAAAGAACTACTGCTGATATTGAAAAAAAGATCTTGGAAGATTTTGAATATGATTATCAAAATCGATTGTTAAAACATACCCACCAGGTTGATTCTAACGCTGCTGTTGTACTTGCCATTAATACTTATAATGAGCTATCACAGGTTGCCAATAAAAAAGTGGGTGATAATCTCCAAAGTATCGATTATAAATACAATATCAGGGGATGGCTAAGCAAGATCAATGATCCGGCAAATCTGGGAACTAAACTCTTTGCCTATGATATTAAGTATAATAACCCCACACCGGATACTAACGCTATTCCAAAATACAATGGGAATATAGCTGAGGTCAACTGGAAAACGGGAGGTGATACATCCCTTAGAAGATATACTTATAATTACGATAGCTTCGACAGGCTTTTAAGTGCTACCTACAGCAAACCGGATGTCACCGTACCAGCAAGCAATGCTTATGGAGAAAGTGCTGAATATGATATTAACGGTAACATTAAACGTATGGTCAGAAATGGCGATGCTGATGCCAATACTGCCATCAACATTGATGATATCGGCTATATCTATGATGGCAACCGGCTAACTTCTGCTACCGATGCTACGCCAAACCCTTCAGGTCTTAATGGTGGTGGTGCGATCACGTATGATAACGATGGAAGGATGTTAACCGATGCTGCTCACTCGATGACTGGCGCAGAGTATAACCATCTGAACCTTTTAAAGAAGATCAAAAGAAACGCAGATGTCTTTTCTTATAACTATCGTGCTGATGGAACAAAAGTGCTTTCTACCTCCCTTGTAGCAGGCCAAACTACCAATACAGATTACCTGGATGGTTTCCAATATAAGGAAGGAATACTACAATTTGTACCTACTGCTGAAGGGTATTACGACTTTGCAAAAAATCGTTATATTTACCAGTACAAAGACCAGCTGCAAAATGTAAGGGTAAGCTATTACTCCAAGAGCTCTTTACCAACGATCATTGAAATAAACAACTATTATCCTTTTGGATTAAAGCACCAAGGTTATAGCAATTATCCAGGAAATCCAAGTTATAAATACGGGTTCCAGAAACAGGAGCTTCAGGATACAGGTTTTATTAGTTTCAAATGGAGAAACTATATGCCTGATCTGGGCAGGTTCTTTACAACAGATGTACTTGCAGAAGATTATAGATATCAATCACCATATAACTTTTCTGAAAATGCAGTTGTTAATCATCTAGAGCTTGAAGGCTTAGAAGCAATACCAATTGGAGCTGGAGGACTCCCTATACTTGTTCCATCACCAAATTATGGAAATCCTAAAACAGGCTTACATCCAGTTGGAACTCAGGGTAACTATCAGATGTCAGTAACTGAAGGTTTTAAACAAGCAGTTGAAAAATCAGTTAATTTTTGGGGTGGATTAGCATCTAAAGCGAGTGAACCACTTATTGCACAAATAACTGTTGGTGTAAGCCTTACAAACAGTGTTTTAAATAGTGACGACGATAGTAAGGGAAAAGATAAAAAATCCGGCGAAGATGGTATTGTTTATAAAAGGAAGGAAAAAGCAGGGAAAGAAAAAGATTATGTTGGACAGGCAAAGAGTGAAGAACGTTACAAAAAGCGCCAAAAAGAGCACAATAGAGCAAACAAAGACGCAGACTATGAATTTGAAATCTTAGATAGAGGTAAAAAAGGGAAAGATCTTGACAAAAAAGAACAAAAACATATTGATGAAGGTGGTGGTCCCACTAATAAATCAAATCCAAATGGAGGATTACAAAATAAGCGAAATCAAATTAAACCAAAACAAGAACCAAAAATAAAGCAACCAAATGAACTTTAAAAATGGCTAAAAGATTAAAATTAAATATTGGTGATATTTTTACAATACCACTAAGTGAGAAAGAAGTTGGCTTTGGACAAATTGTACAAATGCCAGATAAATACACCTTAATTATAGTTGTTTATAACTATAAGACTTTCCAAGCCGAAAAGTATGATATAGAAAAAGCCGTTGATAGTGAAATTCTTTTTTTAGGTTATACAAACGACGCGAAATTATATCATAAAGATTGGAAAATAGTTGGAAATCTTTTAAACAACATTTCTAGAATCCTTTTACCATGTTTTAAATTAGGACTACCTTCTGCTGATTATCCTGATGGAGCAAGATTAGTAGATTTCAAAGGTAATGTCTTAGCTAATATTGATAAAAAAACTTTTGACAAACTTCATTTTCAAACAGAAGTAGGTCCAATTCGCTTTGAAAATGCACTTAAAGCACATTTTAATTTGCATGAATGGATTGCTGAAGATTATGATAAGATTTTATACCAGAAAACTTTAGAATCGGTAGAAATTGCAGCGGAAATTTTAAACAATTAAGGAAATGAAATGAACCCTGAGTGTTATAACGAAGCAAAGAAAAAATATGGAAACTAAAGAAATTAGTGAATTTTGGGAATGGGTTAAAAATAATATTGATCATTTGGCTCCCCAAGCCATGACCAATGAATTTATAGATTTTTTGGACGAAAAAATTGGAAAACTCGGTGATTTTAGTTGGGAAATCGGCTTTGATCAAAGAGTAAGTAAGAAGTTTTTGACAATTTCACCAGAAGGATATCCTGAATATTATTAAATATTTAGCATTACCTTTTGGATATAGATTTTTACTGCAAAAAAATGAGGTAGAAATAATAAAAGATGATAAAGAGTAAAAAATGAACGACAATAAATACATCAAATTACAAGAGGAAATCTGTGAAAAATACTCACAAAAAAGAGATTTGGTAAGTCCTGATTGCTTAATTGCTTTGGGGAAAAATTTTAATCCATCTCTACAGATAAATGGTTTGAGACATCCACGTACAGAAAGTTTATGTGGATGGTATATATGGTCAGGGGAAGATTTTAATCAAGAAGAGTTCGATTTTTTTGAACCGTCGCATGCTTGCCACTTGTTAGATCAGGCTCCCTTTATCATTCAATATCTGGGTTTACCTGCTGGAAATAGATTTTTGATAGATAGTAAAGGCTACGAGGATGTATGGTTTGATGAGGAGTTACTTTAAATCAAAAAACATTTTATAAATAATTTCGATAATATTATCATGTTATGTTCAAACGTCCTGATATTAATAAATATTTGGCATTAGCTTTTGGATATAGATTTCTATTGGAAAATGATGGAGTAGAAATTATCAAAGATGAGATAAGTGATAATTAAGTATAAGAATTTCAGAAATGAATTACGAAGAATTTGGAAAATTAAAATGTGAAGAACTTTTAAAAGTTCAAAATATATTTAGAGAGAATTTTAAAATTGATTCTTATGCAAACTGGTTTTATGATAGTGAAACTGAGCTTTTGAGATTGTACAATGACGATGAGGACGAAATCTTCTTTAGATACATTCCAGTAGGCACGTTTTCATTAAAATCAAGAACATGGATGTGGAGCTGGTTTAATGAATCTTCAATTGAAAAGAGCAAAACAGAACTTTTGGTTGTTAAGGAATTTGGAAATGAAAATAATTATGAAAAATTAAAAGAGGGGACATTTGCAAGCGACGAATATGATGGTTGGGAATTGGCATCAATCTGTCTTGATTTTCTGAATGGAATTGGAGTTTATAAAGTTGACACAGATAACTTAGAGAAATATATGCTAATAATGGGTATTGAAAACCATGATTCTCCAAAAGTAAGAAAATTAAAACAGAAGGTTGTTGAATGCGGTAAACATGGCCATTCAAGACCAGCATTTGTTTGTGATCATTTAGATCTTGAAACCCCAAAAGGTTTTGAAGAGGCATTTGATACTTATAAAGGAATGGAACTGGAAGAGGAGGATGACTTTCAAGCTTGGTGCAATGAATGTGAAAAAATAAGACTTGAACATGATGGCTGGAACGAAGAATCTGAGAAATTTGCCCAAATCCAACTTATTTGTGAAGACTGTTACTTTGAACTGAAGGAGTTTAATCAGATTAAATAAGTTATTTATGCTCCAGTACTCCACCAAATATTTATGCTGCCAAATTTTCCCAAAACTAACGGATGAACCCAATCAAGCATTTCCTAAACATTATAAACAAGTAAGACTGTTATTCGCAATACTTTTCTACATCGTGATCTCATGTACCCCAAACCCCAAGAGTGAACAAGAAAGATTTTAGCTATGGTTCAGTAAGAACCAGGAAACAATCTATACGGGAATTGACAACCCTAAACTTCGAGAAAAAATCTTTGATGATATTAGTGATCGTTTATTGAGCATTGATGAAAATTTAGTTTTTGAATTTAGCCCGGTAGCTAAAAATGGAATCCGAGAGTTCTCAATCTCTGCAGATGGTGTTGAAGAATCATTTCATAGTGTTGAAGATTTAATCAAAGTAAATCCGAAACTATCAAAATGGAAATTCAACGCTTTCCGTCAAAGAACTCCAGACAATTATCATAGCATCCGGTATGGAAAATATTCTATTGCATACGACGATGTCTATTTCAACTATTCAATTTCAAATAATGAATTGGGTATAGAGCTGAACATTAGGAATTATGATGGCACTGGAGATATGCAGAATGCAATCTACATCTTACTTGACGGTCTTTTAGGTGAATACGATGTAGTAAAAAATATAGATTGGATTGAGTGGAAAAAATTGGATGAAAAGAAAAAACTACATCGGTTAATAGAATTACGCGGACTAATAGATTCACGTAAAACTAAAAACAAATAACATTAAATTTAAGAAGCTCTTTCAAGCTTTATAACAATTCTGTTGATTTAAAGGATCAGCAAATAATAACGGAAAATTGTCTGCTGAAAATAGGTTTTTGATAGATAATAAAGGCTACGAGGATGTATGGTTTGATGGGGAGTTACTTTAAATCAAAAAAACATTTTATAAATAATTTCGATAAATTCCCCTGGTACAAAATATATAGAACAGGATAGAACAGACTATAAAATAAAATAAACTGAGAATGGCTGAAATAATTAAAGATGGATTCACCTTTTACGATAGATTTAAAAAAGAAGCAATCTTCAGCTTCGCGCCAGATAATCGTGCAGATATACAAAGGTCTATAGAGTATATAAAGAAGAACAAAGTAAAATATATTTCACTAAGTGAAAAGTTATTAGAGAAAGTTGATAATCTTGACTTCTTAGGAGACATGGATTTTATAGAAGAGATATACATTAGTAAATACGATATGGATTTCAGTGGTATTTATAAACTCAAAAATCTTAAAGCTCTATCAGTTATTTATCAAAAAGTAACACCTACGATCGACTATTCAAGATTCGAGAAGTTGGAGGATCTTTCAATTGATTGGTATAACAAAGAAATAGATTTATCAGAAAATAAGAATCTTAAAAAATTAATAATCTGGAAATTCAAGCCGAAAAATAAATCATTTTCTTACATCAAGCTTCCGCAATCTATTGAAAGCCTTGAGGTTACCGAATCAAACATTCATAATCTTGAAGGATTAGAACTTGCAAATCTAAAACATTTTGAAGGTCATTATTGTACCAAATTAACATCATTATCTGGCCTAAAAGAAAGCGCAGATCACCTACAGTCATTAACATTAAGCTCCTGCGGGAGCCTAGTAAATTATCAAGAGCTGGAACATTGCAAAAATTTGGAAAAAATTATCTTAACGAGATGTGGCGAAATGCAATCATTATCGTGGTTAAAAAACTTGAAAAAGGTAAGCCATATTTCTTTCTTACATACGAAAGTCATCGATGGAGATATAAGATATTGCTTGGGAATAAAGTATGTAGCATTTACAAATAGTAGGCATTATAACTATAAAATGGAACAATTTTCTACTCCACATTAGTAAAAATTGAAAAAGATCTTATACCTATGACAAATCAAAAAAATAATATAAGTTCACAATGAGAAATTTCGCATTCCTCCTTTTAATTCTTTTATCAAGTTGCAAACAGAGAAATACCCAACCATGCGATGATTCATATGTTAGAGGGAACAATTTCCTTCTTGAATCTGATTTTAGAAATGCACAAAAAGAATTTGAAAGTTCAATACAAAAAGATCCAAATAATGCAAATGCATATTACGGTCTTGCATTAACCTATTCTGTTGCAGGAGATAATAGCAAGGCTATTGATTATTTTACCAAAAGTATTGAACTAAATAGTGACTTTACACTTGCTTACGCAGAAAGAGGAACACTTTATCTAAATAGTGGAGATTTTAGACAAGCTAAAAAGGATTTTAACAAAGTAGTTACTCTTGCTCCAGATCTAGTGGTTCCTTATCTTTATTTAGGACAGATAGAAATACAGAATTCAAATTACCAGGAGGCGATTTCTAACTTTGAGGAAGTTCTTAAACGTGACCCTAAAAATGCTACCGCATACTTAAGTAAAGGAATTAGTGAAGGAACTCAAGGTGACTACAAAAACGCAATAAGTAGTATAACCAAATCCATAGAACTAAATCCTAAAAATGCGATAGCTTATGTATACAAAGGTACCTTTGAATTTCAAAATAAAATGTCAGATGCCGCCTGTACAGATTTCCATAAAGCAGAAGAATTAGGATTAAATGCGCAGTCTTATATAGATAGTTATTGTAAGGATAAATAAAAGATATTCATATAAGGGCTAACTAATCACTAGCCTTTATTTGATATATTTATTCAATCATAAAGACTAAATATAACAGAAAATGAACAATAGCGCAAAAATTGAGGAAAACAATATTTATCAGTACAATCTATATAAAGCAAAAAGTACTCTTTGGTATTTTAATAATCTAATTAATAGCGGATTTAAAGGATATAATTCTGTTAAATTTAAAAACTGTGAAGGTCTTTATGTGTGGTTGGAAAATCTTAAAATTGATGAAGAGCATTATTTAGGTAATCTAGCTGAGCATGAAATTTTGCAAAAAGTTCGAATTCATGATGTAGTAGATTGGATGATTATTGAAAAGGGAAGACTAATAGGAGGTTATACCATACGACATTATAGAGATACTCTTGACGAAGAATCGAAAATGAACTTTGATATTGATTTTGGAGTAAAAATTGACGACGGAAATGATTTCTTTAAGCCAGATTTGACAACCCCCGAAGGAGCTATAATTAAAATTGAAAAATATTATTCAAATAACGATTTAAAAGGTGTATTTTCTTGTAAAGATTTTGAAATGGAAGCGGAAAATTTACTGAAGGAAAGAGGCGCAATTATTACCGCAGAGATAAAAAATAAAATAACAGAAGCATTAAAATCATCTTTGATTGAAACTTTTCAATCAAACGAATTTCCAAATTTTGAAAATATAGAAAGGTGTTTTAACCTTGTAGAAGAAAAACAGGATCAGCGACTAATTGAAGAAAAAGTTATCTATCAGAACGGAAATTTCACATTCAACAAATTATGGGTATGGCGATCTAAAGAAGGAGATTGGAAAGTTTTAAATCTGGTCGAAGATTAAATGAATACTGTTGAAAAACTACTTGAAGCTATAAAGGAACAGGCAGAATTATTTTTAATTGAAAATGGAGTGTTTGCACCTTTTGCCACTTATATTAGAGCAAACGGAGACCTTACATACATTTCAGCATACTCGGAATCATCTGATTCAGAGGAAATGTACAATTTACTTTTGTTAGGTGCTTACGACGATCTAAAAGATAATGATGTTCGAGTTTATGCAATCGGTTTAGACGGCAAATATCAAGGGAAAGATGTATTGGTTATTGAATTTATCCTTTCAGATAAGGATGAAGACAAATACCAGCAAATTTATCCATACAAAATTACGGATAAAGGGGTAATTTTTGATGAGCAACTTTGAGTAATTTGTTAAGTCGTAAAAACTATGGATAAATCTTATTTAGTGTTTCAATACGGAGAGAACAATAAATCAGAAGTATTAGCCCGTGAATTAAATATATCACGGGCTGACTTCATAAATATAGAAAACTGGTTTGATTTGCTTTTGTTTAAGCATATCATAACCATATAAAAATTGTAGTACAAATCAAGGAGAGCATTCTTGTGGGTTGTACAGTAAAAAATAATATTTTACCTTTATTTAAAAAGTAGTGTTATGAAATACGACGGCTTTTTTACAATTGATGCAAACGGTCTATTGCCGCAGCCCGAGCAGGAATCTATCCAAATTTTCGGACGTATTGAAGATATACTGCCTGTTTGTACCCTCAGTGATTATATCGCTGCTGTTTATCCCTATGAGAAAAACAACACGGATTTTTATGATGATCCCAGAATGGATTTAATCGAGAAAATTATCAGGCTTCAGGTTGCCTTATATCTTACCCGCAGAACATCTTTGTGTCAATCGGTTTCTGATGGATTTTTAGCCGATATCGAGGAACATATCAAGAGATACAAGGAAATATACAAACACGAATATATAGACCCCAACGATGCAGTAAGTTTCTGATTCAATTAAATTTATTATATTTGCTGCTCGTAGTTTATACGAATTTTTTAGTCACTTGCCTCTCAAATTGGGAGGTTTTTATATTTTAAGGGGTGTTTATGAAATCAGTCAAGGATTAAAATTATGATTTAGGCTATTGAAACAACTCTACAACCATTAGTCCCCAGCACAGGTAATAATCTAGTTTTTTCCGAAGTATAGTCAACGCCCTGGTCATATGATTTTCGACTGTTTTTTCAGATAGCCCCAACTTTAAAGCTGTCTCCCGGTTGGTAAGGCCAGCTTCACGCCGCAGAAGGAATACCTGGCGGCATTGCTCCGGAAGTGTACCCACATGATACCTTACCTGGGCCTCTAGCTCTTTATATTCTATAGAACCTTTATAGGGATTAGTTTCCACCAAAATGGCATCCTTCTCAGTTTGCGGCGTGGTATGCAGCTTCCGTTTTCGGTAAAGGTCGATTATCTTATTTTTCAGGATTTCGTGGCAGTAGGCTATTGGACGGCTTTCTATTTTCTCACTATTTTTATACAATAAATATAACGCATCTTGCGCAAGCTCTTCCGACAGGTGCCAGTCTCCTGTTTTCCGGAAAGCAGTTTCCGCCAGCCGTAGGAAATTAGCTTTGAAGAAGCATTCAAATGCCGTCGCATCGCCACTTTTCCATAAAGCTAGTAGCTGCTCATCCCCATATGTAGTATAGGCACTGTCCATGTCTTTCAAAATTAATTCAAAAATAATGAAAAACAATTGGGGGCTACCCTCTTATTTTCCGTTAATGGAGATAAAAAGGGACTTATGGATGTTAGGCGTCTCAATGATTTACTGGATCGCTACCACAAAGGTGGGTGTACTGCTGAAGAGCTAAAGGAAATTGAGCAGTGGTATACACAATTGGGAGATTCCTCCCTCAAAGCCCCCATGAGTTCTGATCCATCGGAAAATGAAGCGTATCTACACAATCAATACCAGTATTTTGAAGCTCGCATCAAAAAAGATCGTCCAACCAGCCGAATTCTCCCTATACTGAAAGCCGCTGCTGTATTGGTTCTTATTATAGGAGGATCACTACTCTTCCTACTTTTCAGGAATCAGGGTATACAGAAGCCTGAAACGGTACTGGCAGATATTGGACCGGGAGGGGATCACGCCACCCTCACCCTACCCGATGGAAAAACGATGCAACTGGACAGCATAAAAAATGGCAATATTGCCCTGATGGGAAACCAGCAGGCCATAAAAACAGGAAACGGTTCACTCATCTATAATGATAATGGTAGTAGCACGGAAACGCTGGCATATAATATACTGGCAACACCACGGGGAGGAAAATATATGATCTGCCTTCCGGACGGCACAAAAGTATGGCTTAATGCGGCCACTTCCCTCCGTTTTCCGGTGGCTTTTTCCCGTAAGGAACGCAGAGTGGAAGTCATTGGAGAAGCTTATTTTGAGATCGCACCTGATCCACAAAGGCCGTTTTTTGTTTCCAGTGGCTCGCAGGTGATCAAAGTTCTTGGTACTCATTTTAATGTATCGGCCTACGCGGAAGAAAAAAACATTACAACCACCCTATTACAGGGACGTGTAATGGTAAATACCCAAAAGGATGGCATAATGCTTTCACCGGGACAGGCAGCTGTATTTGAAAATGGAAAGGTTTCATCCCACACAGCGGATATAGAGCAGGCAGTAGCATGGAAAGACGGGATACTGGATATGAACGGCCAAAGCTTAGAGGAAGTTATGCGTAAAATAGCCAGATGGTATGATGTGGAAATAATTTATCAAAATCAAATACCAACCAAAATATTAAGTGGACAGATGGACAGGGAACTGAAGCTCTCTGAGCTTGTTCAAGGACTCCGCACAATGGGACTGGACATTAAGATGGAAGGAAAAAAACTGATTATCAATTCCTGATTAGATGGGCATTACCCTCCCTACTCCACCCGCTTATAAACCGTCAGGACAGCAGGCGGCTTGCCGCCTCTGCGCCTGATCATAATGAACCGGCAGTACTATCGCAGCCCATAAAAACAAAGCCGGAAGTGCTTACGACACCTCCGGCAGAGTCAGGGACCTGCTTTAATGCATATTTCGTCACGCAAATTCCTAACAATGGACAAATCTATGAAATGGTGTGCATTTTATCAACCATTGCGCTCCGCATTCCATCTTAAGCCGCAAAAAGCCTGGCTTTTAGCTTTTTTTGCCTTCTTTACAGCCATAGGTACGCTGCACGGGCAAAGCCTTAAGCTTAGTGGAGAAACAATTTCGGTTCCGGAGCTTTTTAAAAAGATTAAACAGCAAACCGGGATCGTTACAACTTTTGACCTTGCGGATGTTAAAGGGCTGCCCGCTCTGAAGCTCCCCCCTGGAACCTATCCGGTTCCTGCTGTACTGGATAAAGCCTTAAAACCTTATGGATTTACTTATTCCATCATGAGTAAAACCATCTTTGTAGCCAAAGTATCTCCAAAAGCTCCGGTTTCAAATAAAAACGGGCATAATGACACTTCAACGGTGAGTACAATGCAGGGCATTGTTACTGATACCCTGGGAAAACCTATGGAAGGAGTATCAGTGAGGCTCAAAGGTAGCAGCCAGGGTATCTCTACTGATAAGGATGGGAGGTATATGCTACAAAATACCAGTACACAAAATCCTGTACTTATTTTCAGTTTTGTAGGGCATAGGACTGAAGAGGTAACAGGTATCGCTGGCATGGTACCGGATGTTATCATGCACATCCAGGAAATGCAGATAAAGGAGCAGGAAATTGTAGTCTCCACCGGTTATCAGAAACTTCCTAAAGAACGGGCAACGGGATCTTTCGTTCAGGTTAATAATACACTTATTAACCGGCGGGTAAGCACCGATATTATTTCAAGGCTGGAAAATATTGTGCCGGGGCTACTGTTTAATCACAACACCTATAAATCCTCCACAGGATCTGATCTCAATATTCGCGGGCATAGCACGCTATTTGCCAACGATCAGCCGCTTATCATTTTGGACAATTTCCCTTACAATGGTGATTTAAGCAGTATCAATCCCAATGATGTGGAGAATATCACTATCCTAAAGGATGCCGCTGCAAGCTCTATATGGGGTGCAAAGTCGGGTAACGGGGTTATCGTCATTACCACAAAAAAGGGCATTAAAAACTCTAAACCGGCAGTGGAACTCAATTCCAACATTACCATTGGATCAAAGCCCGATGTATTTTATGATAAAAATTTCCTGAACTCGAATGATTTCATCAATGTAGAAACAGAATTATTCAAAAGGGGGTTTTATAACAATGATCTCACGAGTTTGAGTATGCCGGTAGTATCCCCAGTGGTAAATATCCTGGACAAGGAAAAGCATGGATCAATTTCCAATGCAGAGGCAGAAACTCAGATAAATGCCTTACGTAACGTAGATGTGCGCAATGAGATTGAAAAGTACTTTTACCAGCAATCCGTAAACCAGCAATATGCGTTAAACGTTAAAGGCGGGGGGAATGCTATTGATTATTTCCTGTCATTAGGTCTTGATAAAAACAAGGCTAATCTTACCGGCAACAACACGACCAGAAATACCATAAATTCTAAAATTAATATCGACCTTACCCCAAAGCTGCGTGCTTCGGTTGGTTTTCTATGGGTACAAACGGATACCAAGCAGAATAATACCCTCAGTGCTTCACAGCCGAATACAAAAAACCTGTATCCATATGCACAGTTTTCCAGTCCCAACGGTAATCATTTATCTATTGTAAAGGAATTTAACACCGCCTATACGGATACCGTAGGAAATGGGAAGCTCCTCGATTGGAATTATCGCCCGCTGGATGAATTGAACTATGCTTACAACCGGCAATCATCCACAGACAACCTGTTAAATTTAGGTCTGCAATATACCCCCTCCAAAGACCTGAGCTTAGAGATGAAATACCAGTACGGGAAATCAATATCAGTTCAAAATGATTATTCCAGTGAACAGACCTATGCAGTAAGAACATTAATTAATAAATTTACTCAAATCAGTGCAACGGGAGATGTGAATTATCCTGTTCCGAAAGGTGGTATTCTCTACCTGACCAATAACCAGCTGGTGTCTCAAAATGCACGGGCACAGGTCAATTACCATAAGTTTTGGGGAGAGCATGAATTGACCGCTATTGCCGGCGCTGAACTCAATCAGTCCATTACGCAAAGTAACGCCAATACAACCTACGGTTATGATATAGGCACAGGGGCTTTTACAAGCGTCAACTTTGTGGATTACTTTTCCATAAATCCTAACAGTGGTGCCAGAATTCCGAACTATCAAAATTTCAATAAGCTGACCGACAGGTTTATCTCCTACTTTAGTAATGCTGCCTACACTTTCAAGAATCGATATACATTTTCAGCCAGCGGCAGGATTGATAAATCCAACCTCTTTGGGGTCAATACCAATAACAAATCTGTTCCCCTGTATTCAGTGGGAGGAAGCTGGAATATAAGCAATGAAGCATTTTACAATATCAATTGGCTTCCGTTTGCGAAGTTAAGAATGACTTACGGTTACAACGGGAATGTTGATAAATCCGTTACCGCAGTAACAACCATCAGGCAAACAAATGGCTCCTACATTTCAGGTATGCCCTATGCCGTTATTGCCAACCCTGGCAATCCGGACCTGAGATGGGAGAAAATAAGAACTATAAATTGGGGAGCTGATTTTAGCACAAGTAACAACCGGTTTTCAGGCAGTATTGAATATTACCGGAAAAATGGAATTGACCTGTTCGGAAATATGCCCTTACCGGGATACTCCGGTTGGCCGACATTTAAAGGAAATTATGCGACGACAAAAGGAAGTGGTTGGGACGTAGTGCTAGGCGCCCAAAACATCCAAAAGAACAGCTTTTCATGGCATACCCAACTCATATTCAGTAAAGCACAGGATATTGTAACCCGGTACGATGTTAAAGGTGATGTTGGCAACTATCTGTTATTCAGCAATGGAAATAATGGGTTAATATATCCACTGGCGGGTAAGCCTCTATTTGCAATCTATGCCTATAAAAGTGCCGGCCTTACCCATGATACAGGAGATCCACAGGGTTACCTGAACGGTAAACTAAGCACTGATTACAGCGCTATTCTCAATGCCACCACGATTGATAGTATGGTCTATATGGGTCCTTCCCGGCCCACTATCTTTGGGTCGTTAAGAAATACTTTTTCATTTAAACAGTTTTCAGTCTCCTTCAATATTGCCTATAAACTCAATTACTATTTCAGAAGAAATTCAATATTTTATTCCCAGTTGTTTACTTCATGGAACGGACATGAAGATTTCACCAAAAGATGGCAAAAGCCAGGTGATGAAGCATTTACCGGTGTGCCTTCTCTTCAATATCCACCGGCAAACTCTGCCCGTGAAACCTTCTATCTGAACTCCCAGGCTTTGGTGAACAAAGGTGATCATGTGCGCTTACAGGACATAACATTAAGTTACGATATTGATAAAAGCTCATGGAAAGCCTCGCCCTTTAATCACCTGCAATTATATTGCTATGTAAATAATATTGGGATTCTCTGGCGAGCCAATAACCACGGATTAGATCCTGACCTCAATGGAAGCGGGTTGCCGCTTCCCCGAAGTTTCGCCGCAGGTTTACGCATCAATTTTTAACCACTTTCACACATTCGATCATGAAATTCTTAATCCATAAATTGAGTTACTTCCCGGCCGTACTCTGCTGTGTGCTGCTGCTATCGGGTTGCGACAAGCAAAACGAGTTTCTTCAGGCCAAGCCGGACCAGGCGCTGACCATCCCTAAAACCTTAGCAGACCTGGATTTGATTCTTAATAATGAGGAAGTTTTCAACGCCTATTCATGTCCTTCAATGGGGTTTATATCTTCCGATGAATATTACCTGACCACAGAAAATTATGATAATTCATGGGATGAGATGGGTCAAAAGGTGTATATTTTTGGAAGCGATATTTATAAGGGCGGAACCATCCCGGGTGCAGATTGGAACAAATCCTACAACCAGGTATTTGTTGCCAATACAGTGCTGGAAGTACTCAAAAGTATTAGGTACAGTGAGGACGAGGCTAATCATTATAACGAAATCAAAGGAACTTCTCTTTTCTTCAGGGCTTTTGCATTCTATAATCTCGTTCAGACTTTTTCCCTGCCGTATGATTCTATGACATCCTCCACCGATATGGGCGTGCCCCTTCGACTCAACTCTGACCTTACCGAAAAAATTAAGAGGGCATCTGTAAAGGAATCTTATGACCAAATCATCCGCGATCTTACCACGGCTTATGATCTTTTACCCCTTAAAGCAAAAACCATTACAAAACCGTCAAAGGTTGCTGTTAATGCAATGCTAAGTAGAATATATCTGGGAATGGGGGCTTATAGTGAATCATTGAAATACGCAAAGCTTTGTTTAGCTCAGTATGGCCCAATCACCGACTATAATCTGATTACTCCGACCAAATATTCTATCAATTCTGATTTTCTGGCTGAGGATATTTTCCATACTTCTTTAATTAACTACAGTATCATGTCTCCTGCGATACCTGATTCCAATATCTATAGATCGTATGAAAACAATGATCTCAGAAAAAGTTACTTCTTCAGGGTGGCGGGTGATGGGAGTCTGCGGTTTCGCGGGTCTTACGATGCGAGGCAAAGCAATAAGTATTGTGGTGTAGCCACTGATGAGATCTATCTTAACAGGGCTGAATGCTATGCACGGGAAGGAAACAAAGAGGACGCTATGAAAGACCTCAATTTACTGTTAGCACACAGGTACAAAACAGGCACCTTTACACCTTTAACCGCTACTACCAGTGACGAAGCCCTGTATCTTATATTGGAAGAAAGAAAAAAAGAACTTCTATTCCGGGGGCTACGCTGGACGGATTTGAGGAGGTTAAACAAAGAAGCAAGGTTCAAAAAAGATGTCATCCATATAGTAAGGGGAATATCCTACCTGCTTAAACCCCAAAGTATGAATTATGCCATGCTTATACCTGATCCGGAAATTCAGCTAGGTGGATTAACACAAAATCCACGACAATAACCAGATAATTAACAACTACATGATGAAACAGCTATTATTAGTGGCCCTGCTTATCGTGGGTGGTCTGAGCGCAGCAGCAGGTAAGGATTCTATTACCATATCCGGATACTTTAGATATCTCACGGATCGGGACTCCGTTACCCTTAGAGTATATGACTATTACCATACATCGTACAACCTAAATGCAGAAAAAATATATCAGGCTAAAGTAAAAGGAAACTCATTTATCTTTCACATTCCGCAGAAAGGTGTTCCTCAATACGTAGATCTGATTCTCCCTAACGGCACCGAGGACTCTACAAGGAATTTGACTCTCTACTCCTATTTATTGACGGACGGGGATTCGATACACTATTCTGATCGGATAAAAGATCACTTTGCAGGAAAAAGGGCTGAGAAATGGAGAATCCGGAATCAACTTGAAAAAATATACATCTTCTACGCCTCAAAAGCGAGCCAATTTGAGGGACATAGTATAAAAAGCACTTTTTCAGCATCCATAATGGATACTCTGCTTTTACGCCAACTGGCACTGATCGAACTGTATAAAAATACATTGTCCAGGCAGACTTATGACCTCCTGAAAGCAGATGCCGTAGCCAGTACAATTGCTGCTAAGCTCACTAGCTTATCCTACATGAATGCCTATAATAAAAATGCTGTCGAGGATTTTCATGATTCCGGGATTACTGATTCCCTGCTCAGCTCATTGAGCAGAAACAAGGAAATGTTATATTCTCATGATTACTACAGTGCTATATTAGGATCTTTTAAAATCCTGTGCTTTTCTAAAAAACAAACCTTTGAAATACAAAATTGCTACAACTACATAAGGGAAAACTTCAGTTTTCAGGTTGCTGAAAAGGCAATTACCGGTCTCTTATATGATAACAGAAACAGAAGCTCAGATATATCTGAAATTATACCGGAGGCACTATCATGGACGAAGGATGAGAATTTTAAACGCATTTTATCAAACCTTCAACAAACCCGGCTAAAAGGGGCATCAGCTAAAAATTTTGAATTACCCGATCCCAAAGGGAAAATAGTAAAGCTTTCCGATCTAAGAGGAAAGGTCCTTGTAATGGATTTTTGGTACACAGGCTGTGGAGGATGCGCCGGCCTTGCTCCAAAGCTTGTCAAAATCAAAAAGCAGCTTTCTAATAAAGACGTAATTTTTGTGTCTATCAGCGCGGATAAATCAAAAGAAATATGGCTCAAAAGTATTAAACAAGGCATATATACAGACAAAAGTAATACTAATTTATTGGCTGAGGGACTAAGATATAACCATCCGGTCTTAAAGGACTATTCGGTAACTGGATTCCCAACCCTGATATTGATTGATAAACAAGGAAAAATCATGAATAATCCGGTTGATCCGGGCAAAGATGAAGGAAAGAGCTTGATTTCTATCGTAAAACAGGGACTCGCTGAGTAATAATATAACAAGACTGGCAACTTCCTGCTGCCAGTCTTGCCTTTTTTATTTAAAAAATTTAACATATTATTTCGGCTGAAGGACCATGTTGGTTTGCGTGTAGCCCGCCGGAATGGTATTGGGTGCTGGCGGTGTGTCTGCATTAAATCCAGCACATCCAGCTGCTCCGGCTACACATTCATAATCGTTAAGGTTAATCTGCTGCCACGAAAAAGTAGAAGGGCCGGTTCTTACAGGATAATAAGTATTGAGTACTTTTTTATGGTCATCGTTAGCATTTACTTTGCTGTCATTCATGGTAAATGACATTGCTGCAGCTCCGATTACTAAGGTAACGGCGGCGGCTCCTAATGTTGCTTTTAGGTTTTTCATAGTGATCATTGCTTTTCTCAATCAAAAAGCATAAAACTTTAGTTTTATTATGCCTACTCTTTTAAAGGATTTTCGACAACCTCCCAATGATATAATGCATTATACTCTATAGTTATTTTCTATTCTTAACGGCATACCTTGTGTCCCCAATCTGTCCTCATCAATGACCCCAATCATAACAGGCAGGAATATCCAGGAATTAAAATATCACCGCCCTTACAGTCCATTGATTCGAAGGCAGCAACATCTAGGAACAGGATATGCCGTGCATAAAATTCAGCACCTAATAACACACCTGTTTGCACAAGAAGCGGGCTGCATTGAAAACATCTTTCATTTTTTTGCAGGCAATATGTCGAGGGTTCCGGATAGTGGATTATAAATAAAGCCTGCAGAAGGTATCTTGTAATACAATGTCCGTATTCTCTTTTCAGTGAAGTAAAGTTAGCAGCTCATTTTTAAGTACGAAACCAAAAAATGGACAAAATTCAAAAACTTTTGTCCATTTTCTGTCCATTTTTTTCCATAACCTATAGATTTCCCCTTGTAGAAGGACTTTCATAATTACCTCAAACCTTCCCAATGTTTATTGTAGGCAATTCGAAATGCTTTCTCGTTTCGATACCCCACCAGTTCATAGACCTCTTCAATACTCCTATGATCTACTTCAATGAGTTGCCTGGCGTGATCCATCCTGAGTCGGGTATAATACTGGTGCGGAGTCATCTGTAGTTCTTCTTTAAATTGCCGGATTAATGTTTTTTCCGTCGCAGAAAAAATCTCCGCCAGCTGTTTGTTAGAAAGGTCTTTATCCTGGTAATGGATATCAAGATACTGCATTAAGCGATGGGGAAGTTCTCTGGTCTTAGTGTCTATCATCTCATTGTAATGCTGCAAAATATATGAAATGTACTTACGAATATGCCCATCCATAATACCTTTTGAAAATTTTCCAAAGGAAAGCACATTTTGAAGTAAACGAAAAACCCGGTTGTCTAATTTTCCATGATGATAAGAACCGTAGGATTTGAAATTGTTTTCATACTCATATAAAAGACATTTGATATGCTGAAAATCATCGCTGATCTCCTCAACCCACAGCGGTGATATACTTAATGCCAGTCCTATCATATTCCCCTTTTCCACCTGGGCAAGATAGCTGCCTTTATCAAAATAAGACATAAAAAATTCTTCCGGCTTTGCGCCGGTTATGGGGGTTCCATCCTCAGTGGCAAAACATACATATCCTTCCAGCAGGAAAATCAGAAACAACTGTTTTTCCGACACATCAAACCTAATTTCAAACATCTCTCTTTCGGTATGTATCTCTATCAAATCAAAATAAAAAGGCCGGTGATTATACCGCTGACTCACAAGGGCAGAAGTTGCAAATTCATAGATATAAACTTCCTCACAGAAATCCAATGGGTAACTGCATAACTTATATTTATGCCGGGAGGCCACTTTTGTTATTTTCACCGGCTCATCAAAGTGTAAATCGTAAGGCTTATTCATAACTGCTCTTTTGGAAACGGGTAGGAAAAAGTAGAGTCCATCTTTATAAGGAAATCGCCGTTGCCGAAAAAGGCAGGAATACTCCTCTAAATGGGCACGAAACCTGGCCTTTGAACGGATATCCAAATATTTCCAGTTGTATTTCGATCGGACATTACTTTTATAAGGGTTATAAAAATAATGCACTTAAAGTTGCGAATGATAATGGTAAATTATCTCTTTAATTTAATTTTGGTTGTGTAGGATTCCATAGGTTGTTCATGTTTTTGAGGGTTAATAGTTCACGTAAAAGAGAATAAATAAAAATCAAATGTACGATATTTTATTTTATAGAACACTTAAAGCCAACCTGTTAGGTTAGCTTTAAGTGTTTATTACAGATCACACCAGCCCGAATACCCGGCAAAAGTGTTTGTGTTACTTAATTAAAGGAAAATTCAGCCATCCTTTCATTGCCAAAGTTATCCGAAATCCAAATCTCAAATTCGTGGGACTCTTTTGATTTCGGTTTGTATAATAATTTGAATTTCTCTCCTTCCACAGGGTACAGCACATTCATTTTAAAAGGTTTATAATCCGGGAACATCAATGCTCCCTGCCCTTCATACTGAAAGTAACGGATGAAGTACCTGGTTCCGCTGTACTGCCCTTCCTTCTTGATTTGACAGAGTATTTCCACGGTCTGGTCTGCAACAATGTTTTTGGGTACCGGCATAAACTCCAGTTCAAACGGAAAATTAGTCTGGATCTCCAGCTCTTTTTGACAAGAGGTTAAGAATATACTGATCAGCGCGATAAAAATGATCAGCGCGATAAAAAGTATGGTTACCAATTTTTGTTGTATACCTGGTTTCCTTACAAGAGGATTAATAGAATATTTCATAGCTCAATTTTTTATCAGAATATATAACGAACACCAATCCCGCCACCCGGCCTGAATCGTTCAAGGGAAGTTCCCAATAGGTATTTGGTATGGCCCCGCAAGAGCACTACCAGCTTATCCCCAAGATATGTTTCTAAAGAAACGTTCAATCCACCACCATAGATAAAAGAGTCTTCATTCTTTATAATGGCACCACTGGGCAACACATTTTCACTGTTGTTAATAACTTCATAGCCACCGACGGCGCTTAGCCCCATATTAAGTGAAATCGTTCTTCGCCAGTCCCCAAGAAGGTACAAGCTGTGTCCTACTTCAGCCATATAGCTTTGAACAGGAATGCTTATTCCTTCAAAGGTGTGCTGCTTCCGCATATACTCAAAGGCCCCGAAGTTATAATTCCCTTTTGCCCTGTTAAGGGTAATTCCAAGCCTCGTGTAGAAGAAGTCATGCAGGGCTTTTTCTCCTGAAACAATTCCCGCTCCGAGTTCCAGGCCCTTCTGTCCCTGAAGCTGGCGCTGGGCATTACAGGTCACAAAACCCAAAGCAAACACAAATAGTATACTGAATATTTTTTTCATTTCATTAAAAATTAGTAGGGCTTACTTTGAATTAAAATCCAGATACATTTCCTTAACCGGCCGGGCCTTCACCAAATCTGAATTTTCTATCTTTAGTACCTGGTGCCTGCCACCGTTCTTCTCAAATATTTCAATGATAAGCAGCTTATCATCCGGTATTGTCATCTGTTCCAGCAGGTAAATGTTTCGTTCTAAAGAGCTGCCATCTACCTGATTCAATGATAAATATTCACGCAGAGGCACAATAGTCCGCTCCTGGATAACAGTACGCTTAGCAATCTTCTTATCCACGACCTTGAAACTGATAAAATCGATTGTGAAGGGAATGTAGGTTACATTGCGAAACGAAAGATGGAAATAGAGTTTCCCATCAAGCGTATAAATGCCTTTGAGAAGCACCTGTATTCCGAAACTTTGAGACCCGATATGGCGGAATACCCGCTTATTTTTCTTGTAAACTGTTTTCATTACCAATTCCGGAACTGATGCCCTTTGTGTACCCAGTTCATTAAAAAGAATACTTCCATCTGTATCCTGATCAGGATAACTCGCCTTTAAACCGGTGCCTGATGCAAAATTAAAAGTGAGAACATCAGGATATTCGCTATACCATACATTGAAATTGTAAAATCTACCATCTTCAGTAATGACGGAAAAATTAGTTCCCTCTGTAAAATCTTTTACAGCCGCTTTCACTCGGAGGACATTCTCCGCATCTTCCGCCTTTCCTGCAGTAATATTTTCACTTCCCAAATCAACATAGCGGATGGCAGAAGGAAAAATCAGATGTGTAGTCTTATCAAAGGTTACCAGGAGTTCATGCGGAGAAATGATGCCGTAAGAAGTATCCCTGCACACCTCCGTCGAATCGATCGGCAACCGGATAGAGTCGCTTGTTTGGGCATGTCCTCTCAGTGGCATTGCCATGAACAGGAATACCATTACCGGTGTGATTATTTTTAAAATATTTTTCATTATTACATTGTTATAGTATTAGTTTGACACGTTAATTGTTCATTGCTTTTTAGGTACCAGGAAAAGGGGGTCCCCGGACTTAACCGTAATTTTCGGGCTGCCAATTCTCTTGGCCACGTAGCCTGAAACTCCCTGTACCACGCCTTTGGTCAGATCTGAGGTTAATTGCTGTCCGGTGGAGGAACTCAGGACAATGTTGGTACCCGCCGAGCTGCTCATTCCTGAAGCGATCTCCTTAAAGGCATTCACATCCGGGGAATAAGGCAGGTTAAGTCCAGGCTGTCCATCCAAACCATACGCAGACAAATCAACCGGTACGATATTTCCCTTGTATTCAACCGAACTTACCTGTAGTTTCAACCTTGCATCGCTATTAACCACTATTGCTGTCAGCAGTGTACCTGCAGGAATATTCATCCTGGCTATGCGTGCCCCTTCCAATAGGCGCAGCGAAATACTGCTGCCCAAAGTCACAACCTGTGTCCTGTGGATACAGGCGCGGATACTGTTTCTTATTTCCAACTGGGGATTTGGCGAGGCCGAAGATTGCCCGTTAAATAGCCGGTCGGAGCTTCCGTTTAATACAGATTCCATAAACTCCCGATCACTCTGCTCTTTATCCCTGTACAGGGAAGACACCACGTTTCTCTTTGCCGTATACACGGGTTCAACATAACGCTCCGGGGTTACCACTTTTTTTACAGAATCGACCACCTGTTTTTGAGGCATTACCTGTGGCAGATACTTTGCAGCCATCTGGTAGGATTTCTCCATCAGCTCTATGGGATCAGGCGTTTCGTTTTTTTCGGAAGATTCCGCCTTTGCTTTTTCTTTTAGTTCCCTTATTTCCCTTCTCAGCGATTGATTCTCCGCATCGGGCTGGTAAAAGCTTCCCAGGGTATTCTGTATTTCCCGGTAATTTTTTACCCCTTCAGAGGCAGGATCACCGGGTTCAGGTTCTCCGCCAACAGCCGGTAAAGATTTAGTGGAATCTGTTTCGTCATTCCAGTAATCGGATAAGGACAGCATAGATTTACGGCGTTCGTTCTCCTTTTTTTCAAGCAGTTCCCGTTCATAAGCTTTTTCCTTATCTCCCACGAGTTCCGCATTGCCGGCCTGGGGAACAGCATTATTCAGTCCCTCATCCACTCCCTTTTCTTCACTTTCATCCGGGCGGAAAATAAGATACAGGCATCCGGCAAAGGCAACAGCCATCAGTATGTAAACGAGCATCTTTCTCATCCTGCCCTTACCGAGTAGTGGAGATCTTTCACCTGTCATTTTCTCCTCAGTCACTTCATGGAGAAAGATCCCTGTGTTTTTATTACTTTCTTTCTTTTCCATAATTTTGATTCGTTTTATCAGTTATACTACTGTCACCATCAGGTACTATAAAAGTCTCTGGGCTTTGCTGTATGATGGGAACGGGGCTTTGGATATGCCTGATCTCTATTCCCTTGTTCCTGGTTTCATCTAGGTATATCCACAAGAAAACACCGAGGGACATTAGAAAGTAAATGATGGAGATGATCAGCACCAAACGGAGCCTTTGTTTATGACTCAGGTTATTGCACCAGGAATTCAGTCTTAATTGCCAATTGCCGGTAGGGTTTTTAATATATTTCATAGCCTTATTTTATGCTGTTAGCGGTCTACCGTTTGCAGATCCTTATTTTCAACTACAGTAAATTTCTCGATGGTAAATCCCTGCGGATTAGTATCTGATCGTACAGAGTTGATCAGTATGCAGGAGGTAACAAGACTCCGTTCTGTAATATTGCTGCTTCGGGTAATGTACTGCTTGGCATAAGTGAGCACCGAGTAAGGATAACGATCGAACTGGCAATGGATGCTGTCTATTTCGATCCGTTGTTGAACGTTGCCTGAAATGATCCTGTTATAATATCCTTTTTCAGAAAGATCTTTATAATAGGTAAAAGCGGTTTTATCGGAAAGAAGCAAAGCCCTTTTAATGTTACTCTCAATGGCGTCTTTGTCAGGGGCAAGTGTAAAAAAAAGTTCATGGAACCGCCTGATGTGCTCCCGGGCTTCCACGGGCCTGTTGATCTTTGCATCCTGGGATAATGCCAGCATTAATGATTTACCGTTATCCAGAACATAAATCTTCTGGCGCTGAGCTTCAGCAAACCGGTATGATTTCCACACGATGAATAATACGAGTGCCAGGCAGAAGACTGAATACAGAAGGGCATATAGCCTGATCTGCTTAAAACTGTTTTCTATATTTCTTAATACTTTAAATTCCATAATATCGTAGTGTTAGAGAGAATGAATAAAAAGGTTAGTCGGGCCGCCCAGGAGACTGCCAATAGGGCGCGTTAACAAACCGCACTGCCTCCGGCAGCCCTTCCAACCCGTTAATATCACATGGGGAACTACCGCTTGTCCATCAGTTCGCCTTTTATGATCCCCGCAGCATTACCTGCCGCAGCTCCAGCTCCGGCTCCCGCTATACTTCCTGCTTTACGGGCAGACTGATTAATATTGCGGCTGAAATTGCCTCCGCCTCCGGATTGTATTACCCAACCGGTCACTGTGGGAATCGTAAAATATCCAACGATACCGATAAGCATAAAGATGATATACGTCGTATTTGAGCCATCAGGAATAAAGTTGGGGTCTGAGAGCTGGTCTATATCATTCTGCACCATCAGCACCTGTATCTTAGCCAGCATGCTGCTGAAAAGATCTGCAACCGGAAGCCATAAATAAACGCTTACATACCTTGATATCCATTGGGTAAGGGTAGAATGAAAACCATCCCACACCGAAATGGCAAAAGCTACAGGTCCCAGGATGCTGAGAACAATCAAAAAGAACGTCCGTATCGTATCGATAACCAGCGCAGCTGCCTGGAACATAATCTCCAGGAGTTCCCGGAACCAATCACGGATCTGCTTTTCAAAATTGTACGAAGCCCGTTCTACATACATTCCGGCCATTGTTGCGATATCCGAGGGTGACCATCCCAATTCATCCAGCTTTTTATCAAATTCTTCATTTGACGCCAAAAATGCAGTTTCATGATTGCGTAATAGCGCCTCTTTTTCCAGCTGGTCCTTCTGCATTTGCAGCTTGTGGAGATCAAGGGTCTGCCCTTCAAGTATCTGGTGTGTTCCTGAAACTACAGGACTTAAAACGCTATTGATCGTGCCCAAAACGATAATGGGGAAGAACATTACACAAAGCCCGACAGCAAAGGGCCGGAGAAGTGGGTACACATCAATGGGCTCAGCGCGGGACAATGCCTGCCATACCCTGTAGGCCACATAAAAGAGTGCGCCCAAACCGGCAATTCCACGGGCAACCCCGGCCATCTGTGCACACAATGGCATCATTTCATCATACAGTGTGCGAAGCACTTCATGCAGGCTCTGAAATTCTATTGCTAATAACATACACTTAATTTTTACCAGTATTTTAATTGATCCGAACCATAGAGCTTAAGAACCCTCGCTGCATCATTCTCCTTTTTGGCTCTTATATAACTAACCGAAATATTTTTGTTCGTGTAGTATCGCACCAGGTTATAATATTCACGTACCTCTTTGTATACCTGGTCAATGATATCCATCCTTTCTTTGTCGTTTAGTGAGAGTGAGGAACTGTTCACAATCTGTTTCAGGTCTTTCAGAAGCCCCGAGCTTTCTTTCAGAAGCTGTGAGTAACCATAAGCAATGGCAGCAACTTCCTGTGGTGAAAAATTTTTATCACCGATCATTTTTTTAAAATTCACTACGTACATCTCAGAGATATCACCAACCAGAAGCACGGTCTCCTGTACCTTACGGGCATCCTTTACCAAATTGTTTACGGCCTTAAGTTTGTCGTAATACTCTTTCCCCTGCGAGTAGACCTTCTCCACCTCCTTGAAATTCTTAACCACATTGGATACAGTGGATGAGGTCTGAACAATTTCATTGGCAGAGTTGAGGATTCCCGAGATCAGGTTACCCGGATCTGTTACCACAAACTGCGCATTAACGTTTGAAATGCAGAGCAGCATTGCTGCACATAGCATTTTGATCATATTTTTCATTGCTTTATAATTTTATTTTTATTCGTTTGTTTAAGTGTATCTGACGTTCGGTAATAACCCTTGCAGCTATTCCAAACCTTTCTTCTCAGCAGCAATCCGCCGGATCGCTTCCTCGATATTTCCGTCCAGCTGTGATGCCCTCTGCATTAACTCATGTTTCTCAGATTCTTCTGTGGTAAATGCTAAATATTCTTCTGTACTTACTTCAGTCGCGTACACGGCAGAATGGTTGCCTCCAAGCCCAATCCACACTTCTTTATATAATCTCGATGGATCATTGTTCTGGTTAATGGAGAGAATCTGCGACTTCTCCTTGTCGGTAAGGCCAAGCATGGCCTGTATATCATCAAACTTGTTCATGTACTTGCGCTGGTCCAGAAGAATCTTACAATCCGAATTGTTAATAATGGATTCCTTAACGATTGGAGAATTAATGATGTCATCCACCTCCTGGGTCACGATGATAGCCTCGCCAAAAAATTTTCTGACCGTTTTAAAGAGGTACTTGATATACTCCGCCATACCTTCTTTAGCAATAGCCTTCCAGGCTTCTTCAATAAGGATCATCTTTCTTATACCCTTGAGACGGCGCATTTTGTTGATGAAAACTTCCATAATGATTATGGTTACAACGGGGAACAAAATCCTGTGCCCGGAAATCGCATCAATTTCAAAAACAATGAATCGCTTGGAAAGCAGGTCCAGCTGCTTATCTGAGTTCAGCAGATAATCGTACTCACCACCCTTGTAATAAGGTTCCAAGACATTGAGAAAATTGGATAGGTCGAAGTCTTTCTCCCGCACTTTCTTCTCTTCGAGAATTTTACTATAGTCATTCTTTACAAATTCATAGAAAGCGTCAAAACATGGACGATGGCCTGAGTCCTTTTTTAAGGATTCGATATAGAGGTTAACCGCGTTAGACAGGGCAACTTCCTCAGAGCGTGTAGGTGGTTCATCATCCCGTTTCCATAGGGTAAGGATCAGGGTTTTGATGCTTTCCCTTTTTTCAATATCAAATATCCCGTCATCCGTGTAAAATGGATTAAATGAAATGGGGTTGTCTTCCGTATAGGTAACGTATACGCCGTCCTTTCCATTGGTCTTGTTTTTTATAAGTTCACATAACCCCTGGTAGGAGTTCCCTGTATCTACCAATAGAACATGGGTACCCTGCTCATAATACTGCCTCACCATATGGTTGGTGAAAAAGGATTTCCCACTGCCGGAGGGACCCAGGACAAACTTGTTACGGTTTGTGATGATCCCCTTTTTCATCGGCATGTCGGAAATATCCAGATGAATAGGTTTTCCCGTGAGCCTGTCCGACATCTTGATCCCAAATGGAGAAGGCGAATTCTGGTAGTTCGTTTCCTCGGTAAAAAAACATAGAGCAGGTTCTATGAAAGTGTAAAAGCTCTCCTCACTGGGAAAATCCCCTGCATTGCCGGGAATCCCCGCCCAAAACAGCGTAGCTGCATCCGAGGTGTTGTGCCTGGGCTTACACTCCATCAGCGCAAGAGCGCTCCCTGTATCATTCTTGATCTGCTTTAGCTCCGCCGCAGCATCTGTCCAGGCCATAACGTTAAAATGGGCACGGATAGAAGGCAGTCCATAGGAATGAGCCTCATTGAGATAACGTTCTATCCATTCCCTGTTAATCTGGTTGCTCCGGCTATACCTACCCAGCGAGTGCATATTTTTGGCCGTCCGTTCAAACTTTCTAAGATTCTCTTCACTGTTATCAATGAACAGGTACTGGTTATAAATATGGTCGCAACTCAGTAACAGCCCGGCAGGCGCTGCAAAAGACAGTAAGCAATCGCTCCTGTCTGTGGAAAGTTTTTCATACCTGGATTCAGCACCAACCTTTCCAGGAAGATCATCCGTATCAGAAAGGGTGTGCAGGCATAGCCGCTTATTTCCAATCCGCATTTCCTCCGCCCCGAGATATAGGTCATCCAATACTCCTGTAGTATCCACCGACAAACTGAGATACTGAGAAAACAGTCCCTGCCTTTTTTCCGTCCCTACAAGTTCCGCCTCACTCATTCTCTTCATGGAAATAAGACCGCTATCGTTGATGATCCTCTCAAATTGAGCCACAGCTTCTTTAAAGCGGTAAGCGGTTTCTCCGCTCATCTTCTCCTTTGGGATCAATGCCCCTTTACAAAGCGAAGAAAAATTACTCTGCTTGCGCATCCGGTCCTTTGAACTTTGCGTAAGAAACAGGTAGCAATAGTGATTAAGAAAGGGGCGTTCATTAAAATGGCGCTCATAACTTCTGCTCAAAAAACTCTGCTGCTCTTTGTCGAGTTCCGGCAAATAATTTTCCTTAATAAACCAATCCTGCTTATGGACAATACAATAGTCCGGCAGCGTTACTACCGCTTTATGCCAGGTAGCATGAATACTTTCGTATTCAGCAGAAGATACCGTAAAGACTTCCGGAAGCGATACTTTGAAACACGCGGTAATATCGGCCTCTTTTGAGATCACAAAATCATCTTCCACAGCCAGAAGCGGAAACCTGCTTTCAAGGGTCGTCATTTTTGAAATGTTCCTCATGATTTCTGCTTATTTGATGTGGAATGGAAATACCGGTAGACCGCTTTACGGGACACGATGTAGCGGGGATGCCTTTTGCGCGCGGCAGCTTTCATTAGGCCGTACTGCCCATACTTTTTATTCAGGTGGAAAGTCTGCCAGATGATAACAGAAGCCCCTACAGCTCCCGTTCCTATACAGGCGTAAGGCGGTACACCTGCCATATAGAGGACCATAACCAGGATCAGAGTTCCTAGCAGGCCGCCGGCAAAAATGAACAGGTATTGGGCTTTCAGACCTTGAAACTCTACGCTGCGTCCTATTCCTTTGTTGATGTGAAAGGTTCCCATAGCTTAAAGGAAAAAGGATCTTAAAATGGTAGCCGCAACAATCAAAAAGATGCAGGCCCCAAACCAGCTTGCCGCAGTTTTCGAGGTATCGGGATCACCGCTGCTGAATTTGTTATACACTTTTACGCCCCCTATTAACCCAACCACAGCACCGATCGCATAAATTAACTTTGTCGCCGGGTCAAAGTAGGAGGTCACCATCTGGGTCGCTTCATTAATTCCTGCAGACCCATTTCCCTGTGCCATCACCCAGGAGCCGGATAACAGCATAACTGCCGTCATGAGAATCTTTTTCTTTCTTTTTTCCATGATCAAAAAATTTTAATTGTTACATCATGGAACAAATGTATCAGCCTCTAAAACCCGCTACACCAAAGCGTCTGGCAGGGGCATTGTTTGGCGTTACATGGCTTTAACAGCGCATAAAAATGCGCTTTGGCATTACTTTACAAGCAGTACCATTCTATAACTATCCCATTGGGGCAACACGTATCATCAGGATAACTACTGAAAAATGAGAAGGAGAAAAACGGTGAACCGAAGGACATCGATACAAGGTGTCAAAAAAGAAATTTAAAATAGGTATAAGCACTGATGTATACAGGAAACCTCAAACCAATTTCTTATATTGGAAAGACTAAAAGAAGAATTAAATGACAGAAGCAATATTTGGACTAATCGGGGTTTTACTTGGATCTGGAATTTCCTGGTTCCAGTCCTATTGGTCAAATCAAAAAGAAATCAATAAAAGTGCAAAATACCTTGCAATACGGATTGTTTGCATACTGGATCAATACCTTGATCATTGTACGGATGTAGTCAAAGATGATGGACTATCCTACGGGCAACGTACACCGGATGGATGCCTTCAGGCGCAGGTAGCAACACCTCCTCCCCCGGTTTATCCCGATGATGTTGACTGGAAAAGCATCGATCATGAGCTGATGTTCAGGTTACTTTCCTTCCCTTCAGAAATTGAAGACGGGAACAGAATGATTAAAGCAACATGGGAAATTGCAGGTCCACCAGACTATGAAGAATGGTTCAATGAACGCAAATACCAGTATAGCATATTTGGCTTAACAGCTTATAGGCTGTCAAATGATCTTGCAGAAAAATATGGAATCAAAAAGAAGGTTTACAATAACTGGAATCCTGTTACTGAGCTGAAGAATGAATTGGAGAAAGCTGCCAGAAAACGGCACGTACAAATAGAAGAACATAAAAAATTGATCAAAAGAATCTTGGGGTAATTTTTTATCATTGCTTCAGCAATTTCCATATAAAATACCAGGAATATTTCATGCCAATAATTAAGATGTTATCTCTTACAACCCTTTTTTAACTGTTGTTCTTCGTCCGAATCTGGCTGTATACCTTTATCTTCCACTTGTTTTCCCTGTTGTAACCGGTTTTCTTTTATAATGTCGCAAAGAAAGGTTTTCTCCCACGGGATGGTCTCGGCATTAAAATGACTCTGAGGCCCTATATACTTTAAGTCGCAAAGCTCGTCCATACCACTGCACCTGTTCCAACCTATAGGGTCAAGTACCCATTCGCAAGGAAACCGAACAGCAATAAGGTCTTTTGGATACTCGGTAATCCGTTCACAGTCAATATCCTGGAATTCATGGGTCAGAGGATTGTAGGGAATGAGGTATTCATCTGTTATTTCTAAATTATAGGACTCTATCTCTGAAAACACAATTCCATTGGACGCAAAATCGTCTTTGGGGCGAAGCATATTCATCCGGAGATCTACATAAAAAATATGATCTGCGATTCTCACCGTTGGAAGCATTCCTTCGTTTATCCGCCTGTTAAGTGCCTCCTGGTCAACCATCACGTCAAAATCAGTTTTCCCTTGAAGCTTCTCTGGGGTAAGCCCGTATTTCTCAGCCATACCCACCGGGTCAAGCGCAACCCATTCCGGAATTTTTACAGTAATACTACGGTTGCTATCCCTTCCAAATAACGGCGGAATATTCCTTCTACCCGGACTATAGGAAAAAACATAACCGTCATCAACATCCCGCATATCCTCAAACGAAATAACATTTTCCGGATTGTCTTTCTCATGTAATTTAAATGCGTTTACATCTACCATAAATTCGGTTCCTTCAATGGTTATTACAGGCAATTCTCTTTTCACGATATTTTTGTTTTATGGTCAATATAAAAGGGAGCCTGCGTAAGATTCAATCTCACACAAACTCCCCAATATCAAAATCTTCAAGGTCATTCTTCCGCATAAAAGAAGAACTGGAACCCGCTTCACCGGAAAGACTCCTGTCCAATAAATCAGCAATCTTTCGTGAGGCCCCTTCAATAGAATTTTCCAGTAGGCTTAACAATTCGGTCCCCTGTATCTTTTGAACCAGCCCGATCGCTATGTTTTGTTGGGATGGCTCAAGCACTTCCTGGCTGAGCAGCATCCCCACGGTGCTTAGTTCTTCAAAGGTAACCCCTGTAGCAAAACCGTTGTCGCCTGCCTGCATCCCGTACCTGTTCCATTCTTCTTCCTCTTCCCACAGGTCAGGGCCACTACTAAAAACTTCATCCAGGTCTTCCTGCGGAATTTCTATGGCAACATCTTCCTCGTCGATTTCAATTTCAAAATTATCAGCTTCTGCTTTATCTTCCTCATGTTGACTCTGTGGGGCAATATTTGGCAGTACGTGGCTTTGAACGGGCCTGGGGCGTCCCATAATATCAGGCAGATCCGGCAAAGGATCTTTCTTAAGGTTATTCTTTGCCGGCCTCTTACCATGTGCTATCCTTTCTTCTACAAGGAGAAAGATTACTACCAAAAGGCAAATTAAGATTAACAGCTCCATCATAATACTTATAAAATAGGTTTGTATTTATTATTAAAACTATCGGTGATCTGGTCACCAAATTCCTGAAAATGATATTCCAGCACATTGTCCAGGTAGGCGTAAATACTTATCTTATCTTCCCCGATGATCTGTACAATACGGGATAAGCGTTCATGAAAATCGGGGCGGATATATACAGACTTTCCATCACGGGCATTAGTTTCAACCTTCTTAAAAAAAATAGGCTCATAATCTACATCCCCTCCTTTTCTAGCCTTGCCTCGTTCCTTATTCACAGGCTTTTCTACCAACGGCTTGGCTGGTATTTCCGTGGGATTCTGCAAGCCTTCTTTTTGTACACCACCGGCCATTAGAGACATCATCAGCGCCTCGTCAATTTCAGGAGTCACTTTTTTCTTATCATCTTTCTCCATAATACTACAATTGAACAGTTCTAATAAATTCAGTCATAAACTCATCCAACCGGCAGGCTTTCATTAACTTCTCATCAGGCGGCAGTAAAGTGGACCGGAATACGGTTTTCGCATGAGCTTCGCTATCTTTTCGGAAACGCAGGCTGCCGGTGACCTGGCTGTTCATCACGCTTAACCCCAGTTCATCAATGAGCCTGTTATAAATATCATATAAGGGAGAGCGCTCCCGCCCATCTACCTGGTTCCAAAACAGATTGATGGTTTCAATACAGTTTTCACCACGCTTCATTATAACATCCTTCATCAACTGCGAGAAAACAAGCGTACTTTCCATTACAACACGGTCCGCTATGATCGGTGTGAAAATATGGTTCATCCCCGCTAAAGCACTTAGTATCCCAGGGGTGTTCACCGTTCCAGGCAGATCAAAAAAAAGAAAATCCAACGGTACCGGTAATGAATCCATAAAGTCATGCGCTGCTTCCAGTACCCCTTCGGCTCCATGCTGTAAAATGGGGTAAGCTTTTTTATTGATGGTCGTAAATTGCTTGTAGGCCATTCTTTTAAATAATTCATTCTCCATAATTGACTTCATATCCCGTTCCCGCATTTTTATAAGGCTATGTTGGGGGAAGTCACAGTCGTAGACCGCCACATTGTAGCCGAGCCTGTAATGGAGTGTGCTGGCAGCAAGTGCCGTGAATGCGCTTTTTCCTACACCACCCTTCTGGGAAGAAAAGGCAATAAATACTGTTTTCTTTTTTGTTTCCATTTGTATAATTATTTTTATTCACTTACTTATGTTTTTAGTTACTTCTGCATCCATGTACTTAACATCCCAGCTACCAAAGGATTTAAGTATGCAGGACCGCACAGAAATAAACACCTGCTTATGATTATATTTCTTTACCTAAATACTTTCGTACGGTACTGCATCTTTAAACAGGTAACTATATCCGTATGCCGATGCACCTGCACATTTGTTTTTACCTGATTATGTACAGCGGTATGGACAAAAGCACTTACGCGGGTATTTTCCCGCATACATTTAATTGTACGTATGTAACTGTGTATACCTGTTTGTATGTAGCTGTGTACAAACCTATGAACAGATATAGAACCAGATTCAGGTACAAAGGAATGCACATACAATGAAGTCTTAATAAACCTGTCGTCGTTTGGCGCTGGGAGGCAGTATATGGCAGTGTGCCACTAAGCAATGCTTCGGTTTTAAAGTCCGTACTTTGTAAGTGACTTAAATAATACATGTTTCTAAATCACGGGAGGTAATTGACGGCCCAACGGGCCACCCTCCCGGCTCTATCGAATCCGCCCCCAAAGGGCGGATTTTGTTATCACCAGATAACAGCAAGTTGTGTTTTGAGCAGCTCCAAATGCTTTCCGCTGCTCAAAACAACTTGCCCTGCCGGGAGCTGAAAAACACCCTCCGAAGTCGGGGTTTTCTAAAATTTAAATGGATTAGTGATGGATAAGGACAACAATAAATCAATACGCAAAGCGGGCCGTAATCCTAAAGACGACCCAGCGGTATTCCGCTACTCGATATCTCTCAACGCGCAGGAACATGCGCAGTTTCTTTCGCTTTTCGAGCAGTCAGGTATGCAGGTTAAAGCCCACTTTATTACCGCCTGCATTTTTCAAAAGACGATCAAGACCGTCAAAATAGACAAAGCGGCTGTTGACTACTATATAAAGCTTACCAACCTATATAGTCAGTTCAGGTCGGTTGGCGTGAATTACAACCAGGTAGTTAAGATACTATTCCGCCACTTTTCGGAAAAAAAAGCAGCGGCATATCTCTTTAAACTGGAAAAACAGACGATCGAAATGGCGGTTTTATGTAAGAAAATAATACGGCTAACAGAGGAATTTGAAACAAAATATCTGAAAAAAGAGACGTAAAATGATAGCAAAAATTGGCAGGGGAAAAAGCCTGTTCGGTGCACTCTCATATAACCATCAAAAAATTGAGAAGGAAAACGGTCAGATTATCCATACCCATAAGATGATGGAAACACCTGATGGCACATATTCCATTGCCACTTTATGCCGTTCTTTTGAATCCTACCTGGCTGCGAACCGGAATACAGAAAAACCCGTTCTGCATATCTCCCTTAATCCAGGTCCGAAGGATCAGGTCAGCGATGAAAAGTTCAGGGCTATGGCTGCGCAGTACATGCTGGAAATGGGCTACGGTGAACAGCCCTATGTGGTATACAAGCATACCGACATAGAGCGTACTCATATTCATATTGTATCAGTCTGCGTAAATGAAGAGGGTAGAAAAATTTCAGATAAGTTTGAAAAAAGGCGCTCTATGGCCGTATGCCGTAACATGGAGAAAACATTCGGATTGTTACCAGTAGATAATAAAGAAGAGAAACAGAGCGAAGGCATGGTGTTCCACCCGGTGGATTACACAAAGGGAAATATTAAAAGCCAGATTGCTTCTATAGTGCGGTATCTTCCTTCCTATTACAAGTTTCAGACATTAGGTGAATATAATGCTTTGTTATCCTTATTTAACATTACAGCTGAAAAAGTCGAGGGTGAGCTTCATGGAAAGCTCAAACATGGACTTGTTTACTTTGCCCTTAATGATCAAGGTGAGAAATGCAGTAACCCGTTCAAAGCCTCCCTCTTCGGCAAGAATGCCGGATTTGCTCAGTTAGAACTTCATTTTGCAGAGTGTAAAGAAAATGCTAAAAGCAATGATACAAGAAACAAGGTAAAGATGATTATTGCTGAAGTCATGAAGGCAGCCCGAAATGAAAAAGAATTTAAAAATCTCCTCGCAATGCAAAATATAAATATCGTTGTCCGCCGGAATGATTCCGGTAGAATCTATGGAGTTACATTCATAGACCATAATTCCAAAACAGTATGGAACGGCTCACGGCTGGAAAAAGAATATTCTGCCAATATTTTTAATAATTGGTGGGAAAATGGCAGGAAGCCTGAGATCAAAAATCAAGAAGAAAATAATATTGCTTCAAATGAGAAGTGGGCTGAAGCCATTCCTCCCTCCTTACCTCCCCGTGACATATTCCAGTTTCTGGAAAGAAGCGCAACTAACACTACCAACGAAGGCTCTCCCTTCATAGAGGTCACCGGAGAACTGTTCCCGGAGGCTCCGGGTGATGATTACCAGGAGTTATCTTTCCTGGGCCAAATGAAGAAAAAGAAGAAGCGTAAACCCGGTAGACAAACTTAGAAAAAAGGCTACACCAAAAAGTGCCTCTTAATGATAAAGCCAAATAGTCCCTCTTAAAGCCATTCTCTCCCCTTCCCTTATAGCGCGTAGAGGGAACTTCTACATTGACCTTCAACAAATTTTCTACAATTATGCAAGGGGAGGACGATTTAAGAGGGCTGGCCAAAATTATGGCTTTTATGCGCGCAGTAAGCATTCTTTTAATACTGATGCACCTGTATTGGTTCTGTTATGGGGCATTTCATGAAAGGGGGTGGACCCTTGATATTATCAATAAAATATTACAGAATTTCCAACGGACGGCAGGACTTTTCTCTCACACCCTGTATACAAAAATTTTCGCTGTGATCCTTCTTGGTTTAAGCTGCCTCGGTACAAAAGGAGTTAAAAATGAAAAGATCACCTGGCCTAAAATCAATACCGCATCAGGTACCGGCACTGTCCTATTCTTTCTAAATACCCCGTTATTAAAACTTCCTTTTGAAACAGCTACATTCTTTTATATACTTAGTACCAGCTTAGGATATATCCTTTTGCTAATGACCGGGGTATGGATGAGCCGATTACTGAAGAATAATCTGATGGATGATGTTTTCAACAATGAAAATGAAAGCTTCCAGCAGGAAACCAGACTTATAAAAAATGAATATTCAGTCAACCTTCCAACTCAGTTTTATTACAAAGGAAAATGGAACCCGGGATGGATTAACGTGGTCAACCCCTTTCGTGCCACGATTGTTTTAGGAACGCCAGGCTCAGGTAAAAGCTATGCTATCGTAAACAACTACATCAAGCAGCATATTGAGAAAGGATTTAGTATGTATATCTATGATTTTAAGTTCGATGACCTTTCCACCATTGCGTATAATCATTTACTAAAGCACACCGACAAGTATAAAATACAACCGAAATTCTACGTCATCAATTTTGACGATCCACGCCGGAGCCATAGATGCAACCCCATCAATCCTAACTTTATGACAGACATATCCGATGCTTACGAGGCGGCTTATACAATCATGCTTAACCTTAATAAAACGTGGATAACCAAACAAGGCGAATTTTTTGTCGATAGCCCAATTATCCTTCTGGCAGCCATCATTTGGTATTTGAGAATCTACGAAGATGGTAAATATTGTACTTTTCCTCATGCCATAGAATTGCTAAATAAAAAATACGCTGATGTATTTACCATACTTACTTCATATCCTGAGCTGGAGAATTATTTATCGCCCTTCATGGATGCCTGGAAAGGCGGTGCGCAAGACCAGTTGCAAGGGCAAATAGCTTCAGCAAAGATCCCGCTATCCCGGATGATCTCGCCCCAACTCTATTGGGTAATGACCGGCGATGATTTTTCGTTGGACATCAATAACCCGGCTGAACCAAAGATTTTGTGTGTAGGCAACAACCCTGACCGACAGAATATCTATTCCGCCGCATTGGGCTTGTATAATTCCCGTATTGTAAAGCTCATCAACAAGAAAGGGCAACTAAAGAGTTCTGTCATCATTGATGAGCTGCCCACAATTTATTTCAGGGGATTGGATACACTTATCGCGACTGCACGTAGTAATAAGGTGGCAGTCTGCTTAGGATTTCAGGATTTCAGTCAGCTAACAAGGGATTATGGCGACAAAGAAAGTAAAGTGATCCAGAATACTGTGGGTAATATATTCTCAGGACAGGTAGTTGGAGAAACTGCAAAAAATCTCTCAGAAAGGTTCGGAAAAGTGCTACAGAAACGACAGAGTATTTCGATCAATAGAAATGATACATCTACCTCTATATCGACCCAGCTCGATAGCCTTATTCCATCTTCAAAAATTTCCACACTAACACAAGGGATCTTTGTAGGTTCAGTATCTGATAATTTCGATGAGCGTATTGAGCAGAAAATCTTTCATTCTGAAATTGTCGTGGATAACGAGAAAGTAGCAGCGGAAACAAAAGCATACAAGAAAATCCCGCAGATTCTTTCATTTTGTGATGATAACGGAGAAGATGTAATGAAACAGAAAATAGATGCCAATTACCGGAATGTAAAGGCGCAGGTTAATCAGATCATCGAAAGCGAAATGGACAGGATTAAAAATGATCCGGCGCTACAGCATTTGATACCAAATCCAGATCCAAAAAAGAAGCCATAAAGGGGCTTCTTCTGGAATAATATTAATTTATCAATTATCTAAATAAAAGAAGACTGCAAAGTAAAATTTGGTATATATAGCATCACTTATTTATTGTATTTTGGAATATTTGACTACCTAACCAAACTACATGACGACCTAGATTCTTTATTTATTATCCTAAGAGATATCACATCTGTTGCTCAAATCGTACCTCAGTACACCGCAGCATCACTCAGAGTCAAAGTAATTTTTTTTAATTTCTTTTCTTGAGGCTTCCGCACCGATTTCCATACGTCTGTCGTAAATGGCCTGCGATCCTTTGCCTGCAAAATAACGAAGCTGGTCTTTGTTGTCTGTTGCCGCCTGATAGATAACTTCAGCTATTTCTTCAGGAGTTGAGACAGGCTTAATCTTACTCAACATTTTCCCCTCAGCTGCTTCATAAAATGGGAGAGGTTTCACGTCCGAATTGTGGCTAAACAGATCCGTTTTCGTAGCGCTCGGTGCAACAGTTTTAACACCAACGCCAAACATTGACAATTCGATTGACAAACATTCACTCCAACCTTCTACCGCCCATTTTGTTCCGTTGTAAACACTTGTGAATGGAAAGCCTGTATGTCCTCCAATAGAAGTTACATTAATAAATAAACCGTTTTTCTTCTCTCTGAAATGAGGTATAAAGGCTTGTGTAACGCGAACTGTCCCTAAAAAATTGGTGTCTATTTGTTTTACAATATTCTCGTCAGTAAATGATTCCAGGGAACTCATCAAACCATAACCTGCATTATTCAACACTACATCTATTTCCGCTAATGAAATGGCTTTGGATACTGTTGACTTTATTTGTTCAAGATTCGTAACGTCTAGGGGCAAAATAGTTATATTTTTTAATTGCGTTAGTTCAGTTTCTTTTTCGGTATTTCGCATTGTTGCGATCACATTCCAACCTTTTGATTGAAACAATTTTGCGGTTGCTTTTCCAATTCCTGATGAAGCCCCTGTGATGAAGATTGTTTGCATTTTACGTTATTTTTATTGTTTACACAACAAAGGTAAAATGAAAATAGTATACCTTTGATACTTGTATCCAAAAGGATACTTAATTATAATGACAACGGAAGAAAAACGATTTCAGGAGAAAATAAATGCGATTCAAGATACCATGTTTGTAATTGGTGGTAAATGGAAAATACCAATAATTCTTTCTATTTACAGCGGAAACAAGCGGTTTAATGATATTTCAAATTCAATTCCGAAAATTACAAATCGTGTTTTGTCAAAAGAATTAAAACATTTAGAAGAAAATTTTTTGATTACAAGAAGCATAGTTAGCGATTATCCTGTTCGGATAGAATATACTGTAACTTCTTATGGTTTGGGACTTGATGAAATTGCAAAACCATTGGAAAGGTGGGGCAAAAAACACAAGCTAAAAATTAAAGGGGAGTAACAATTTGTTTTCATTGCTAAAATACGGTAACAACACTTCACCTACCATTATGTCATCTTTAGCTACTACTTAACCCTACAAAGATTCTTGTACTGTCAGATCAAGGACTAGCTATTACAAATTATTCCAATGCCGGGTTCTAAAGTTTAATGCTCTTACCTTTCTCATTATCACCTATCTCGGATGTAACATTTCCTTCCGGATGGTGATTCTGCTCTACCGGTGTTATTGATAAGAGGATTTTCCGGTCGATTGCAGCCAGCTCTGTTTTAAGATCACTCAGCTGGTGCTCTTTTGTCCATACACCACCAACAACTTCCTGGAGTACCGGGAGATCTTTTTCGATTGCTGCAATTTTCTTTTGATCCTCCGCTATATATCCGGGAAGCTTCTCTAAGGCATTGAGGAAATTCATAGAAGCCAGTTTTGCATCAGAAGCTATAAGGCCGTTGTTGTATGTATATTTGATATTACCTTCCCCTTGTACCATAAAGCGGTTAACTTTAGTATCCACTGCATCTTTTTCCAACACCTCTGTCTTAACCAATAGCGAAAATCCATACAAGGTTCCGATTTCCTCATACTGTCCTCCAGTACGAGCCTGATCAGCGATTTCATTAAGCTTTGCCCCAATTAGTTTAACATCGGCATCACGGTGTAGCCCTATCAAATAAACCGGGTTAGCGCTCGTTCCATCTTGCTTTTTCTCGATACGCTGCTGTAAATTCTTCCAGTCAAGAGTCATTCTCTCCATGCGGGACTCAATGGACTTCAGTTCAGTTTCAAGATCTTCCAACCTGTATTTGGAACTGGATCTGGAACGGTTGAATGCCAGTCTCTCGCTTTCCAATCCGGCAATCCGTTTTTCCAGCTTTGCCTTTTCCAATAGATCAGTATTGCCAGAGAGGATCGCCACATATTCCGAGTAATTCATCCCTGTTTTTTCATCCATGCTACCCTCGTCAATAGTCCGTTTTCCGAGGTTGTTGCTCTTTAACTGGTCGATGAAAAACTGCTTGTTATACAAGCTGTTGAATTTATAGCTATCCAATGATTTCTCCACCGCGTAGATGAACACATCGACCTTGTTATCTGCAAAGAATTTCGCAATTTCATTACCTGTTCGGATAGCCCTGCCATCGCGCTGGGCAAGATCACTCGGCCGCCACGGGGTATCTAAATGGTGCACCGCTACTGCGCGTTTCTGTGCATTAACACCGGTACCCAACATATCAGTTGAACCAAACAGAACCCGTATTTTCCCTTCATTAACCGCTTTGATTAATTCTTTTCGTTGCTTTTCATTTTTTGCCTCCTGCATAAACCTGATTTCGTGAGCAGGAATGCCGTGATCTTCGACAAGCTTTCGCTTAATCTCTGAATAGATATTCCATTCACCTGGTTTATAGGTTCCCAGGTCTGAAAAAACAAACTGTGTTCCTTTCTGCGCATTAAACTTCCTATAGTATTTTGCAATATTGGCGGCACAACGGGAAGCCTTATTATCGGGATGGTCGTCGTACTGGCTACTGATCAACCGCATATCAAGCGACATTTTACGGGCATAGTCCGTAGCAATGAGCATCTTGGCTTTCTGTTCACTTTCTGATAGCTTGGCCCGCCCTAATAAGGTCGCATCACCTGTTTTGGCAAACGCCATTAGCTTTTTTATGAACTCTTCTTGTTGCGGTGTAGGCGGTATATTGTAAAGAATCTCATTTTTTTCCGGTCGGTCTATCCCTATATCTTTTGCGGTACGGTAATCTGTAATCTCCGAATAGAACTGTGCCAGCTCAGGCACCTTGATAAAATACCTGAAACGTTCTTTCTGAACAATGGTATTGGCTACTGAAAATTCATAATCTGTCGTTTTTCTTGCGAATATGGCCGCCCACGCATCAAAACAATTAATACCCTGCTTTTCCAATGCTTTAGGACGCAGATATTTAAACAGCAGGTATAATTCAGTCAGAGAATTACTGATAGTGGTACCGGAAAGAAACGTAGCTCCCATATCCTTTCCTGTCCTCTCCTGGATGGTACGAATAGCAAATAGCAGATTCAATGCTTTCTGGCTACCCTGCATATTACCTAAACCCGCCACACGCTCATGGCGGGGATTAAACATTAAATTTTTAAATCGATGGCTTTCATCTACAAGGAGATGATCTACTCCCATCATTTTAAAATCGACCACATCATCTTTACGGGTTTCGATATCATGTTCCAGCGTTTTAAGTTTAACTTCAAGATTCTGTTTTCGCACGATCACTCCCTTAAGCATTCCCCTTGAAATCTCGTTTCCCTGTTCCTGCAGAACCGCAAGATTTTCCTCTACACTATCGAGTTCAGCCTGAAGGATCTCTTTTTGGAGTTCAGCCGATTGCGGGATCATCCCAAACTGTTCATGGGTAAGGATGACACAATCCCAATCATTATTCTTGATATCGCCAAAAATCCGCTGCCTTTTCTGGGGGGTAAAATCTTCTTTCCCCGGATAAAGGATCTTAGCATGGGGATAAGCCCTACGGTAGGTTTCGGCAATTTCATGCACATTGGCTTTCAATGCCATAATCATTGGCTTATGGACCAGCCCCAGGCGCTTCATTTCTTGCGCTGCGGTACACATGATAAGCGTTTTTCCCGCTCCCACCTCGTGATCACAGATCGCCCCTCCGCCCAGCTTAATCATCCAAACAGCATCTTTCTGGCTTGAATAAAGATCCTTTATTCCCAAGCCTTTTAGATCCAGACCTGGAAACTCCTGGTGGCCCCCGTTATACTGCGGTCGGACAAAACAATTGAAAGTATCATTGTACTGATCTGTCAGCCTTTTTTTAAATTCATCATTCTGCCCATATAACCAGTCGGTAAAAGCGGTACGGATTTCGTCAATCTTAGTATTAGCCATCTGTATGGCTTCTATATCCCTCACTTTAACTTCCTGTCCATCAATGGTCACCTTTTTAGTGATATCCGGGGTTGTATTGACCAGGGCATGTTTTAAAAGTGAGATTCCGTCGAAAGTCCTGCTGTCAGCTTTTACAGCATACTTTTCGGATATGTGTATATTTTTCTGGGAGCAGCTCACAGAAAAATCATCCGTATTTTCTGTATAATGAATGGCTACTTCGGTTTTGAATAACGCGGAAGCAAAGCGGGCATAGATCCCTGTCGGTATCCAGCGTTCCCCTAAGTTAAAATCCAGTTCTTCAAACTCAATATGGCGCGGTCTGGCTTCCTCCAATACACGCAGGCTCTCCTCCACCTGCTTATCATCCCGATAGCTTGCCAGATGCTTTCTTATTTCTTCCGCTTTTTCAACCACATTCCCCGATATCCAACGCTCTGAAATTTCATATTGCTTTTCTAAGGGATTGTAAAAAATACGGCCCTGCAGTGCGTTTCTCAGATCATCAGCAGAAATCCCGCTGACCTCAGACATATAGTCCAGGTTAATAGTGCCGTACTTATTCAGTGAGGCCGCCAGAGCTTCGTCGGGATCATCAGTGGAAAGGACTGCTGTTGAAAAGCTCACGGGATGATAAAAGATATCAGATTTATGTACAACTCCACCTACGATACGCTCCAAATAAGGAATTTCCCTGCCGGCGCTATCAGTTTTAATCAGCTTGATATTCTCGGAACTGTTGAAATACCCATACCTTTTCACATAGGCATCATAATGTTGGTTGAGCATCTCTCTTTCCCCCTGATGCTCTGCCAGAGTTTCCGCTTCTTTCTGATACAAGTCAAGGTAGAGGTCACGCACCCCGATATAGGCTTCAGCCCTCGCCCTTTGAGAAGAGGTTAGATCAAGGGGATGAAATACCGCCTGCTTCTCTTGATGGTCAAGGTTTCTCAGATAGCCAACCAATTTCCGATCTGATACAAGACATTCATCCCTGTGGAATGGTTGAATAATGCCTTCATAACGAGCTGGCACTGACACAATTTTACTTTGCCCTTGTATTTGATCGTCACTGTTATTACCAGGATCAAAAAACAGGTCACCGATAACTTCTTTTTTATTGGTATTCCCCGGTGTGACACCGCTACCTTGCGAAGGTGGAATAAAGGAGGTGAGATGTTCCGTCTTTCCACTAAACAGGTCTTCCTGCAGTCCCCGCTTTTCTTTTTTCTTTTCAATCTGCCGTTTAGCGGGCTTTGTTGTTATCACAGCAGGAAGGTCTGGTAGAGGTTGTACAAAATTTTCAAAGAGATCAAAAAGACTCAGCTGCACCTCTTTTAAGGCAGATTGTCCTGTCAACCCTGATGCTGGTCTTGTTTCTTGTGGATGCCCTGTTTTAGAAAGGGTGCCGTCCTGTTTATGATTGGGTAGCAGGTCAGCCGCTAGGTTGGTAACATCCGTTAGTGGAGGTGTTCTACTTTTTTCACGCACATTATAACCAGGTGATAGCTTGGAGGCAGGTTGTCGGGATAGACCGGTCTTTGGCTGCACAACCGTCTCTACTGAAAATCCCTGGTATAAGTCGAGGTTAAGATATTTCTTGAAATCATCGCTCAATATCTCCTTCGCATCTTTTGCAATACCACTTACACCTCCATTATGCAGGAACAGCGTGTAGGGTTTACCATACAAATCCGTTGATTCGATGATTTCATTAAAAACAACCCGGTCCTCAAATACCAACGCGTTAGTGTTGGTATTGTTTTTAGTTTCAAAAGTCCGGCAAAAGTCCTTTTCCCTTTGAGAAGAGCTCTGTTTTTCCCGGTTCTTCTGAAGTACGATAAGATCACTCCCTACGTCGGTTCCGGCATGGTCTGAAAAAAGGTTATTGGGAAGCCGCACTACGGAAATAAGATTATGCTCTCTCATTAATGCTTCTCGTATAGCCTGATTAGCAAGACTATTGAGTACTCCCTGTGAGGTAATAAAAGCCAGGATACCACCATTACGAATAGCATCGGTTCCTTTCAGAAAAAAATAATTGTGAATACTGCGGGCAGCCTGCACCCTTGCCGGATCTTTGCTCCTCGAATAAGAGAGGTCAAATACCGAACTGGTGCCAAAGGGAATATTTCCAGCTACGACGTCAAAACTATTCTCTTCTTTTTCAGGTAGTTCTTCAAAGCCCTTAATACGGATTTTCTCTTCTGGATAGAGGTGTTCCAGGATCTTACCGGCTAAAGGCTCTTTTTCATAAGCGGTAATCTGTAGTGCTCCTTCACCGGCAAGTGGATCAATGAATGCTCCGACACCGGCAGAAGGTTCGAGAAAATTCCGGATGATGATACCATTTTCACGGAATACTTCGTAAAGTGAACCAATCATTTCAGGTGGTGTATAGAAAGCTGTCAGCACTGAGCTTCGTATACTCTCCACGTATCGTTTATATTGCTTTTCGCTGTCTGCATTATCTCTCAGCACCTGATGCAGCTCCCTTGTCATTTCAAATAATCCCCGGTCATATTCCATCCATTGTTTGATATCGGTTGGTTTTTCTGCCGGGTTGAGCACAAATTTTAGCCCACCAAATCCACTGTATTGCTTCAGTAGTAGTCTTTCTCCTTCACTCGCCTTTCGTTTCTCATCATCCAATTTAAAAGCAATTCGCAAAGCATCAATATTCCATTGGAGGTGCTCACGCTTACTAAAGCCCATTTTCGTCTATCCAGATTTGAATGGTCCCCGTCAATTCTGTATAAAGTCTGTCAAACACCGTTGTGTAAGCAAAATCATCAGTCAATTCGTAATTTGCGAAAACAGGAATACAAATGGGAAACATCTTCATTGCAAAAGGACGGAGCTCTTCATCTGGCAGAAGGCTGTCAAATTCCTGGCATACCACCTGGAATACCGTATCAAACTTTGAAAAGTAAAGTCCCTCAAACAAAATCTGATCGGCAATCGCACTGCACTGATCAATAGGATTTCCACTACGGAACGCCTCCTGATAAACATAGGCCGCATCCGTTGAGCGCTGATTAATAAATAAGGTATCCGCCGCCAGTTCAGGAAAGCTCGTATACAGTAACTCTTGTAATTTTAACCTGAAGTATGACAGGTCTTTCTCTGGTGTATTCATATATTGAACTTTGAATTGTTATAAAAATCCAAAGTATCAACTGTATACTTAGAACCGCGAACCGTGGAAGTGATTGGCGCTCCTGGTGCTGTAATTGGCTCTACACTATTGTAAGGCCGTTGTGAAAAGCTTAAATTAGCCCAGCAATTAAAAATATTTATTTACATGAAAGAATTAGTCGAGAAAATCAGTGTGGAGTATGAAGCGTTTAAAACTGATGCAAATTTGCAAGGGGAAAAAGGTAATAAATCAGCGGGGATGCGAGCGCGCAAATCTTCCCTTTCATTGGAAAAGCTAATGAAGGATTTCCGAAAGGCATCGCTTGAAGAAAGCAAAGCTAAGTAGTGCAGATCTCCCCATTGAAGGAAAGTATTTTTTTACTCAGTTACCTGGTTAGGATAAACGATCATTATCATGAGCAGCCTCGGTGCTTAATTGCTTTCTAAAAATTTGAGATTAACCAGCCTATAACATTGCCGCTGAGTAAAAAAAATTAGTATTGCAAACCACTTGCATGTGGCTTTTTTAAAAAGGTATAGAGTTTATTTAATAGAACCGGGGCTCACCCCGGTTTTTTATTAGTTTTATTTCCTACTATATGGTATTAGGTCATTGGGTTCAATATCAAGTTCCCAGATAATCCTTATCAGTGTTGTAAACTGTATATCACGCATACCGCGTTCAAGTTCAGATATCCTCGAAGGCTCGGCCTCGATAAGTAAAGCCAGTTCTTCCTGCGTGAGGCCCTTGCTTTTACGTGCCTGCCTGATCTTTGCGCCCAACTCCAATAGTACTATTTTATCATTCCCTTTATCCATTGACGCAAAATCATGGCAATTTTTGGCATACAATCTGCCATATTTGGCAGATTCAAAACTTTTATATATTTTGGATTATTAAAAGAATTTTTTAAGCGAATATTAAAAATGATCACCATAATCAATTAATAATCAATTATTAAAACCTTAAACCATTGCACAAGATAAGATAAAATTCAACTTTCACAACAGTACTTATCTGGGTTCTTACCTGAGTTAAGATGTTCCGGCTTGATAGTGCTTTTATACACCAATCATTTTTTTATCTAACCCCAGGGAATCCCCCCTGCCCTAAACCCGTCATTAAAATGAATGATCAATCAGCTGATGAGCTTCGTTATTACCGCTATTTGTCACAAACTCTTATTATTATTTTAGGTTTAGTAACCATGCTTTCCATTTTATTGTCGATTATGCTGGTGTATTACAGCATGAAATTCGACGACCTTCAACCCAATCTCTTTCAGTTAAATGCCTATTCAGACTTTATGGTACTATAAAACCTAATATAATTAAAGTATACCCGATCTGCTATTAGTGATCTTTACCTTAACCATGCAATCATCTCAGATATGAAAACAGTTTCTTTCTTTATAATCCAGATAGAATCCCATGTAGATACCGTTGGCATTTTAAATATTCGTTACGCAGCTGGCAGTTGCCTCGCCGCATTTGAGCGGTTGGTCACTACTGGCACTCCTGCCACACATGATTACTTAATCGTACTATTATTTGTTCCCGATGGTAGGTTTCTGCACAGGTGCGAGGAAATAAACAAAAAATATATTAAAGATAAACAGGAACTAATGACCAGCTTTTCTGATATTTTCTACGCAGGTTAGGAAAGGCAAAAAAATAGATCTCAGCCCTAAAAGATTGGAAGCTAATGTATAGCACAGGTTCGTTTTTCCCGATCAATGCGGAATTTTCTAATTTGTTAATACAAATTCATTTGCAAAGTATTTACACTTTTTAGTATAGTTAACATTTACTTTGCTCCAAACCCTTCTGCTCATGAGTTATTCCCTCAATTCAATTCGTTATATTGGTACTCATGGTACCAGTGATAGCCTGAAAAAAGTAATAGTTACCGTTAACACCATTTCACTAATTACAGGATTATTGGCTTTTTGTATAGGTCCATTTCTTTCGATTTATACGGGAAACCTTGCTATTTTATGGGGCGCCTATTGCGAAGTATTGCTCTTTACCACAGTTATAGCGCTCAATTATTTAAAAAAATATGGCATAGCGACTATAGCCACCCATATCTTCCAAAATGCTTCTGTCCTTTATTTCGGGCTGCTTTTTGGGGCCCATGTGGATGTAAAATTAATGATCGTCTTTTTAGGCATCATCCCTTTACTCATATTTAAAGACAAACCGGTAATCCTTACTTCCCTACTCATTACGGCGCTGACCTTATTTATCCTGGAATACAATTACCAGTATCATTTATTTCCTTCTATGACCATGAGCCTGGAACATGAGCGTTTTACACGATGGCTTAGTTTGGTAGTTATTTTATTTTTGGTTGTAACTGTAGTCTGGATAACAGAACAGGATAAGAAGAAAGCTAATCAGGCTTTACAAAAGGCCAATGCAATGCTTGAACACCTCACCGAAAAGCTACAGGAGTCGGTAAATGCCAAAGCGGCTTATGTTCGTGAGATCACCCATGAGATCCGCGGGCCATTCAATGCCATTTTTTCAATAGCACAGCTACTGCTCAATAGCACATCAAAAAGTAGCACACTTAAAGAGGTTAAGGGGGATATTGAAACCCTTAATGCCGGTTGTTATCAAACCCTAAGCATTATCAATAGCGCTTTAGATGTTTCTAAATTAGAAACCAGTATTTTTCCAGTAGAAATCAGCAGCATAAATCTACGCTCATGGATACAGGAAATCGTATCCATCTTTAGTTACATTGCCTCTCATAAACAGGTAACATTACACCTCAAAGTAGGCGTAATACCATCTATTGTGGAAGGAGATAGTGAAAAGCTAACTCGCATTGCCAATAACCTGATCTACAATGCGATCAAATTTACCCGTAAAGGCAGTACGGTTACCATTAGCATTGACAGTACAAATTCTAAATGGACCATCAGTATTGCAGACCAGGGACCCGGCATGAGCCAGATCGAGCTGGATGATGCTTTTAAAATCTACCGGAGCAGTAGCAAAGATAGCTCAACAGGAGCGGGGCTTGGACTATATTTTGTCAAAAATACAATTGACCTTCTTAAAGGGGAAATTAGTGTTTTCAGCCTCAAAGGTAGAGGGACTAATTTTACCGCTTCTTTTCCATTGGCTATCGGTAAATTAGAAGCCTCTAATCCATCCACAGAAGTTCCCTCTGATGAAATTAATATGGGTGGTAAAGAAATTTTGATTATCGATGACGATGTAATGCAGACCACCTACATTTCCAAATATCTCCAAAGCATTGGCGCGTCTGTCCGAATTGCTGAAACAGCAAGGGAAGGATTTAAAATGTTAAAGGAACAGACAGCAGACCTCATTCTTTTAGACAATACCCTACCGGATATGTCTGGTCTGGAGGTCTTGGAGGAACTAGGTAGAAATCCATTCTATGTTCTCATTCCCACGGTGCTGGTCACCGCTGATAACGCTGTGACCCGGGAGGAAAGCTTAAATGCAGGCGCATATGATTACCTCTTAAAACCCATCATATTTAAAGACTTAAAGAAATTGCTTAGTTTTAACCAGATCGCTTCCTACAGGCAATAGACCAGAGTTGTGAGTATCTAAATGCTGCCGGCAAATCGCAGTCCTTTTTACTATCTTTAAAAGGATAATGCAGGATTAAGCCTGCTTATGATATTCACAACGAAAGAAAATGCCCGTAACAGTCTCCCGGCTTTATTGTCCTTACAATGAAGCACTTAATCCTCTTGTCCAATTGGCCGCCCGGCATACTGATGCCTGGTTGCAGCAATTCAATCTCCTTCCTGATCTTAAAGCATATGAAACCTATAGCAGTCAGGGCTTTGCTTACATGGTATCACGGATGTTTCCCACGGCTAAAAGGGATTTATTATTTGCCCTTACAGATCTTAACAGCCTGCTATTTTTAATCGATGACCAGATCGACCCTGTAGTAGGCGATCCTAAAGATAAGGGAGAACTACGTCATTTCATTTCAGATTTTATGTCCGTGCTTTTCACCGGTGATGTAAAAAAATATTCTCATCCTTTCCTCTCTGCCCTGGATAATGTATGGAACCGCATACAGGCAATGACCTCTGATTTATGGCAGTGGCAGTTTGCTACAGCTTTATGCCAAACCTTTCAATCCGCCCTATGGCAGCTGGATAATATCAAAAATAGCTATACTCCGACTTTACAGCAATACAGAATGCACCGCCCTTATTTAGGTGCAGCCAATATTGCAACACAATCCATTCCAGCTGTTTTGGGAATATCCGGAAACTGGGAGAAGCTTTCGCCACAAGTAGAAGAACTTACAAGACTGGCAGAAATTATCGTCTGCTGGGCCAACGATTTGTATAGCCTGGATAAAGAAATCAAACACGGCGACCTGTATAACCTCGTGCTGATTATTCAAAACCAATACCAGATAGAGCTACAAGAGGCATATAGGAAAGCAGTTGCCATTCATAATAACGATATGACACGCTTTGATATAAAAGCCAACAAACTAACAAGGGTTGCCTATTCCGGTGCATTGATCAGTTACATCGACGGCCTTAAGCATATTATCAGGGGAAATGTGGACTGGTCTGAGCGGGAAACCACCAGGTATCAATTCCAGGACTTAAATTAATAATATCTTTCGCTAAGAAAGCCTTAAATTACTCCGGGCAGCTAATCGAAATACGTGTCTTCTCCATTATAAAGTTTAACAATTCTCCTCCACCGGATGCGGTAAGCGAAAATAATATTGCTTAGTTTGTATAGCTTTATTTATAAAACATTGCTGCGATGTGTCAGTCCCCAATTTATCATCACGTCAATTAGATCAACCAAACTTTTTCCTGATTCCGTTAGTTCGTACTTAATTAGAACGGGGGTATTATCATAAACATGGCGGATTATAATACTATTCATTTCCAGTTCTTTAAGTTCTTTTGATAACATTCTTGGCGTAATCCTGTCTATATTTTCTAATAATTCCTTAAATCGAGTCTTTCCTTTCAGTAAAGAGGCTATTATCGGCAGTTTCCATTTCCCACTAACAACGTTCATTGTATCCGTTAAAGCCAGAACATAACTGTTCGGGCATTGCTTTGCCTCCTCTTCCCTTACTACAATTTCTTTAAATTTATCCATAGCTATTATAATTTCACTATACAAAAGTATACCTATATTTTTAAGTAACAAAGTATAAAAAATATATTCGCCTGTGTAATTTTGTTCTGTCAATTAAACAATAAAAACTTTAAGAACAAGAAATGAACAGAACAACAAAAATCACGTACTATGTTACAACAGGAATTATCTCCGCAATGATGGTTTTCATTGCTATTGAAACGCTTACCAAACCTGAGGTTAAAGTGTCGATGGAGCATTTAGGATTTCCGGATTATTTTAGAATTGAATTGGGAATTGCTAAACTAATAGGGGCTATTTTAATATGGCTACCAGTCCGTCTATTGAGAGAGGCAGCATACATTGGCTTCGCAATAATGTTTGCTTCGGCTTCATTAGCGCATTTTGCAGTAAATGATCCTCCAAACAAAGTTATTACTGGAATTATTTTTCTTTCAATTTTAGTAGTGTCTTATGTTACAAACTCCAAGTTCAGACAGCAAAAAGTAAATCAATAAATGTAAACCATTAAAGAAAATTGTATGATTTTAATAACAGGTGCTACTGGTCAGTTTGGTTCAAAAGCGGTTGACCATGTGCTAAAAATGGGAATTGATCCTAATGAGATTTCAGTTTTAGTTAGAGATGTCGCTAAAGCAGACCATTTAAAAGGGCAAGGTGTCCATATAAAGGAAGGCAATTATGAAGATAATAGTTCGATGGTAAAAGCCTTTAATGGTGTAGACAAACTGCTATTGGTTTCCAGTAATGATAGAGCCGCTGTTGAATACCGTACTAATCATCATAAAAATGCTATTCAGGCAGCTAAAGAGGCGGGTGTAAAGCATATTGTGTATACATCTTTTGTGAGGAAACCAGGATTTGAAGATACATCCATTGCAGATTTTCAAAATTCACACCTTGCATCAGAGCAGTATCTCAAGCAGAGCGGTGTCGACTATACCATACTCCAAAATAGCATTTATGCCGAAATGATCCCAGCTTTTATTGGGGGCGATTTTATGGAAACTGGGACTATCCTGTTTCCTGCTGGAGAAGGCAAGGCCAGCTGGGTACTCCGTGAAGAGCTGGCAGAAGCTGCCGCCCACGTCCTATTAACAACGGGTCATGAGAACAGGACCTATACACTGACCAATAACAATTCTGTGGGTTTTAAAGACATAGCAACAGCGCTTTCTGAAGTATTGGGTAAAGAAATCAATTACACACCAATTGACATGAATGAATATAAAACTGCTTTAAGCAAAGCCGGTGTACCTGAACTGTATATTGGAATGCTCGTAATGTGGGGGGCCGCCCTGGCGCAACATACCATGGACAAAGAAGATAATACATTATCCAAATTTTTGGGTAGAGCTCCAACCGCAATAAGTCAGTTTTTGAAGAAAATTTATAGTTAGTTGCCTAAAGACTTTCTTTTTGCAGCTCTGTGGAGGCTCTTTTTCCTGTACTCTCTTAATTAAGGAGGAGGAGGCTGTATTGCTCTTCAAGTGTGAGCAGATCAAAGAGATTTTGACGTTTTCAGCTTTACTAGATCATTACAAAAATGATGTTGTAATAGTTATCCTTATAATCAGGAACTAAACAAAATAAATAAATCCTTACAGATAGAAGTTTAATAGAACAAAAACAGCGGTGTTATTTTTCGACCGCCGTTTTTTGTTTCCAGGATTTTATAGTCAAAGTTTAACGTGATGACAAGAAATATTACTTATTTCGGCTCTCTCTTATTGGAGGAACCAGCGGCTTTGACTTTATTAATGAAGGTCATAGCTAATTTATCCCCAGGCTTGATGCTGCTGGTTTATCCTTGTACTGACAATGGCCTTTCACTTATTGTGTCATAAGATCTGAATTGTTTACCATTATGTCTTAAAACAATCAGTTAAAAGATCGCCTAAACTATGCCCGGCTTAAATTGGTTTTAATTTTAAATAATCTGCTGAACGACTATGGATGTTCAAATCCAGGCAATCTCGGAAACAGAAAGTTTGCTCGTTGACAATATTTCCTTTGTATATTCAATGAGTTTGTCGTGGATGCGCTGCTGCGTGTTCAATCCTGTTAATGAGCGGAGCACATCGCTTAAATAGCTTGCCGAAACATCAATTTGTTCTGCAAAATATTGCACAAATGGAAATCTCTTTTGTAGGCCGTCATTTCCATTAAAGTAGCGGGTTAGATTACCCTGCAACAGGCAAAATCTGTTTATAAAATAACAGAAATAAAGCAGATTGTCTTTGCACCTTAAAATCTTTAATGGCAAATATTAAGCAGCCAATAAAATAACTAATATGAAAATTAAGCACTCCAACAGGATAGAGATTTTTGATACAGTGGCCATTGTTAAACTGAAAAAGGAATTATTATCCAGGTATAGATTATACCTGAAGTCGGGGAAAAATTTTGATCAGTGGAGTGAAACTGATGATGGTTTTAAATATCTGCTGTTCGACTTACTGGAATTACAAGATGGAGAGGTTTATATTCATATAGATGGCAAAGCAACCCACTGGGAATGCGATGATAATACAGATGGGTTCATGATTTATCCGAATATTCGGGAAATTGTTTTAAATGGAAATAATCTTACGATAAGCTTTACCAATGGAGAGCACCAAAATTTTAAATTCTCAAAAAAATATGAGCACTATGAAAAACTAAACTAATCTTTTATGCCTCACATTTAACCCTATACTATTGAAAAGTGCGTTTCCACGTACATTCGCAATTCGCGAGCTATTGGTATAAAAGAATATCGAAATCGATACTTTAAACCTATAGTATAAATTATTTATGAATATGTTATATGGTTATTATCAACAATTAATGAATCTATTTTATCATGTGCAAGATAACTAACATATACAAAGGATTATCTGTTATCTTTAAGAAGATTGATTGTAACCTTATTGTGAGCCCGTTCGTTCTTCAAAAGAACAGAGATAAATCCACATAAAACTTATTTCCTATGAAAATAGTGCAATTAAATTTCTTAGCCTTATTCATTTTAATTGGTTTAACGAATTGCAAAAAAGATAAACCAGATTGTGGTTGTAATTCTCCAACTGTCAAAACATTTACGAACTCCGGTGGCCTGCTTAATTTTGATTCTACTCAGCATCGGTATGTGATATATACTCCTTATCCCGGTGGCGTCCAGAAGAACTACATATGTGATTCTACGGTCGGAAAACTATATACAATATACACCGGCGGTGTTCTATCTGTACCTGTAAAATTTTCGGGGGAGCAAGCTAAATTTTGTACAGTAGATACAGTAGGATATATTGATTTCCCAACATATATACGACTTAGCTCTATTTCACAATAAAACAATACTATATGAGGTCATTTTTACTCGTAGCGGTCCTTGTCTTGGTCGCCTGGACTACCAATGCCCAAAAACGATATGCCTACTTACCTGAGGGCAAAACAGAATTCGAAACTTCCACTGAGAAGATTGTAATCCGCTATAAAAGCTCGGTTGCAGCGAACCAGCGATTACTAAAATTTGTAGATGATTCCTCCTTCAATCAAGTTCGGACCGGAATATGGAATATCGTCACACTACAAAAAACACTGAGAAACAGAGATTCATTAGCAGCGGTATTGAATAATCTTAAGCAAGATTCATCCCTCTTAAATGTTGCACCCTGCCTGATTTATAAGGGTAAAATCTTTCAAGGCATGACTGATCAGGTGCTGGTACGCTTAAAAAAAGGTATGGAAATAAAAAACCTGTCCGATACATTCAAGCGGTTGGACATCCAGACGGTTAAGAAAGATGAATATATTGAAAGGGAATTTGTACTTACAATAAATCCAAGAAATAAGTATGACGCCCTTGATGTAGCAAACCAATTATATGAAACTGGGGCATTTGAATTTTGTGAACCCAACTTTCTGGTCCTAAATGCAATCAATACCGTAGACCCCTACTATAGTAAACAATGGAATCTTCAAAATACCGGCCAAATACCTGGCAGTACAGCAGGCGCAGATATTAAAGCCTCACAAACCTGGTGTATCACAAAGGGTGAAAATATAATCGTTGCCGTTTTAGACGAAGGAGTTGATCTAACTCAGCCAGACCTTCAAGGTCGACTGGTCACTGGATTCGATGAAACTGGGCAAGGTAGCAATGGGGCTCCCTCCGGTAATGACGCGCATGGTACTGCATGCGCTGGTATTATAGCCGCTAACGCAGATAACAACATTGGCGTCACGGGAATTGCTCCCAATGCTAAAATAATGCCAGTTAGAATTGGTTATGACGGAATGGTAGATATTTCTGCCGCCTCAGCAGGTTTCACTCATGCCGCTGCAAGTGGTGCAGAAATAATCAGTTGCTCCTGGCAACTAGGAAGCTCCTCACAATACTTACAGAATGCTATCAATAATGCCCTTAATACGGGAAGAAATACTAAGGGATGTATTGTTTTATTTGCTGCCGGAAATGATAACAATGGTTCCATTAATTATCCAGCTAGCTTAGCGGGAGTGATTGCTGTCGGAGGCTCAAATATGTGTGATCAGCGCCTCTCTGTTTATGAGTCAACACCCCCCAATAGTTGTAACTACGACAACCGTGCAGACCTAGACCCTATTTCTTGGGGGAGCAATTATGGCACCGAGCTTTCTGTGGTAGCTCCATGTATAAATATCCCTACTACTGATATTAAAGGTAATGCAGGATTCAGTGCCATATCTGTACTTGCCGGATGGAAAACTCCAAATGTTGATTATTTGCTAAATTTTGATGGAACCTCCGCTGCTGCTCCTCATGCCGCTGGGGTAATGGCATTAATACTTTCGATAAATCCCGGTTTGCATTATACAGCAGCAAGAACAATTTTAGAGTCGAGTTGTGATAAAGTTGGGGGCTATAGTTATTCTACCTGGTTGGCGAATGGTTCGTGGAATAATGAAATGGGATATGGTAGAATTAATGCTTTACAAGCAGTAAATAACGCATTGGGGAGCATCAAAATAGCTGGAGCAGATTATTTTTGTACTGGATCATCTGTCTTTAGTGTTCCTAATCTAACGAATCAAACAGTTACTTGGTCCGTGGCAGGATCGTCCGCTTCCTTAAGCTGCACCAATTGCAATCAGACAACTTTAACAAAAACTGGTACGGCACCGGTAACCCTCACAGCTACAATTTCCAAAGCCTGTAAATCCACAGCTGTCTCAAAGTTAATATATGTAGGTTCTGCGCCTGTAAATTTAACCAGCGCACAAGGTGGCTGTAACAATGGGTTTCAAACGTGGACGCTGACGGCAGGTCCTTCAGCTAATGCAACTAATTGGAGCTGGAGTGTGGATTATCTTTCACCAGGAAGTTCCATCAATCTATCCAGTTCGATTGGTCCTGCGACCTATGCAGAAGTCAAAGGTGGTGGTACGGTGAAAGTAACTTATACAGATGTCTGCGGTACCACCGGCAGCAATGGCATGACGGTATACAGTATCTGCCCCACAGGATTAAGCGGAAATAGTTTTACGGTTTTCCCTAACCCAGCTGCTTCAAATGTTACTATTACACCAATTTCTGGCATTGCTCCAAAAGAAGCCAGTTCCAACTTCAAAAAATCAGGCGGGATTGGGAAAACAGTGCAGGGAAAAATCCATAGCATTAAGGTTATTGACATGACTGGCAAGATTAAAAAAGTCTTCCAGTACCCGACCGGAGGTATTGACAAAGCTAATATTGATGTAAATGGATTGCTCCCTGGTGTTTATCTGTTAGAAATTTTTGATGGCAAAAATGTTCGGCAGCAAAAACTTTCCATTCAAAGGTAGCTGTTTTGCAAAACAACTTATCAAAAATTTCCAGACGCATTAAATAGACATTTGTGGTGGTCCAACGTCTATCAAAGTAAGCTGAGAGGTAAAGAAAGCAGCCGGGTGTTTTCCTGGCTGTTTCTTTTTTGTGCCAGGCTCTTGTCATAGCTCTAGGGTTGGCGCTTTGCAATAGATCATGAGCTGTAATAGTCACTACTCGACCTGACATTTGTCACAATTAAGTTAGAAGATGATCTTACACATGATTGATAAATATAAATTGATTAATTTCAAAAACGCCCACTAATCCAAGTTTCATTAATTTGATTTAAACCAATCTTTTAGATCTCAGAATTCATTCAATTTATGCACCAGAAGGAATTTACCCTCGAACAAAAGAAAGTGATTGAACAGCTTCGTGAGGCATCGGCAAAGTGCCAAGAGATGAAGGTTATGGTAGCGGAGTTTATAGACTATAGTGCTTTTGAAACAGTAGATAGCACCGGGAAACCCTTTATTAGTATGTTTTAATTACGTAGCATGGTGAATCCATTTTTGTGTAAGTTGAAATTTTAATGGTTTTTTCAAGAGTTATCCCTATCCGTTAGTATTCTATGAATCGACTTTTGAAAATCAAGATCCTGAAGCAATTATTCTAATATATCATTTTTCCAATTATTTCAATATCCCCGTTTCGAATTCCATTTCTTGTCAAACTCGTCGGCGATAATATTAAGGTCGCTAATTCTAATTCGTACAAAATAATCTCCCAAATTATCCCTGGTTTCCAAACAATAAAATGTTGTTGCTTTTTTCTTTTCCACCTTTTGTAAAATTTGATACTTATTATTGTTAAACTTTCTTACTTCATCTGTGGTAATATCTTTATAATCTTTGTTGGTTGACAATAAGTTTTGGTATTCAGGCTCACTCAGGTACATGGCGAAATCTACTCGTCTAAACCGGTTTTGATTGTCAGTATAAAACGAAACAACCTCTTTAACTTTTAAATTTTGAAAGCTATACAAGCCATCAGTATTTTTGTGCTTAACTCTGTAAATAAACGCCACCGGATCATTTGAAATTTTATTTTGAAGTGTATCGAAGCGGGAATTTGTATCGGGTATCACAATTAAATCAAATTTATTTATTTTAGAAAACAAGGTGTCCAGGTTTTCCTGAAATGTAACTTTATTCAAATCAAAACTTACAAATTGTTTTCCGATGTAATTGGGATTTTCCTGCGCAGTACAACTGATAAACAAAAATGTAACGGCAAAATTAAAAAGAAGTTTATATCGCTTGTTCATTATTTGGTTTTAATTTTTTTTGGGCAGGCCGTCAGCAGCAAGGCATTTTCTTACCCATTCATTTTACTCTTGCTTATAAGCCATATCTAAATTAAGACAATGTTCTTCCCTATGTATAGAAATTTTAAACTTTCCTCATCACTAGCCCCAATCTAAAATAGAAAAATTTGCTCAAAAGTTTCACATACAATAATTTCATAATAAAAAAAGGAACTTCCTTGTTCAAGAAATTCCCTTTATGTTTTCTAATTTTAAAATACGTTAGGAAAGACAAATTCTTAATCTGTTAACGGATAGTTTGCAGTGAGAATTTCCATCTTCCTCTTTCCTTTTGCTCCCACACCCGAACAAACTGCTAGTGGAAAATCTATCATTTTGTTATACCACCCATTTCTTTTTGTATAACAGGTAAGCAATTCACTCGAATAACTGCTGAGTAAAAATTTTCCTTCAATGAGTTCCAGCGTTTTTAATAATTCCTCAAATTCGTATATCGTATACCCTTTGTAGTGCCCACAACTTGCATTAAAATACGGCGGATCACAGTAATGGAATGCCTGGGGGTTATCTCTGCTTCTGATTACTTTGAGTGCATCTGTGCATTCTATCTGTACCTTTTCAAGCCTAAGCGCATAATCAAACGTAAATGAATTTCTTTTGTTGGCAATAACACCCGTGATCTTTTTCACTCTTTTCTCATACCCCCAACCACTCCCTAATTTGTAAGCAAATGACTGGCTGGCAAGGACCCAAACTGCCCAGGCCCGCTGAACTTTGTTAAACAAATGGGGGTTGCTATAAATAATTAACGCATCATTATAAATAGATCGGCTGTGAAGGCTTTTACGGATGTACTTTTCAAGCTCAATAAATTCATTTTGTACCATCTCATAAAAATTAATGAGTTCACAGTTGACATCATTAATCACTTCTACAGCAGAAGGTTCTTTGGACCAAAAGAGTGCTCCACCACCGATAAAAGGCTCATTATAGGTTAGATGTTCGGGTACTAATGGGTGAATCACGGATAACAGTTGTCCTTTCCCCCCGTATAAAGTAATTGGTGTTTTCATAATTTTTCACAAGCTCATCTATTCATCCTTCAATAAAACCCGGTCTTAACCGTGGCAACATTCATCGTTTCTTACTTTTTCCATTCTCAAATTCAAAAGAAGATTCAGCCTTTTCGTTGAGAACAATATAGGCATCAAATATTTTTCCTGACTTACTTTTCATACCTCTCAACAGGCTTGTTTTACCTCCGACAATAAGGGTCTCCAAATCTGAAAAGCCTAAATTTATCCCGCATATGTTGCGGAATTGTATCCATGCACACTCTTCACAAGGACATTTTACAAAGCGGTCCTCAATGATCAGCTGATGCGCTTTACATTTGGGACAGGTAAGATCTTTATGTTCTACATTCTGCCTTGGTAGAGCAAGCAGTTCGCTGGTGATTAAAGACGCAAATTCTTCCATTTCCTTATGAAAATTAATGCTACTCTTATCACTATTCTCAATCTCGTGTAAGGCCAGTTCCCAATTAGCAGTCATCTCTACCTCGGCAATCTTCATATCTTTGATAAGCTCATAAACTTTTTGACCTTTTTCGGTAGGGATCAGAGATTTCTTTTCTCTTACGATATAATTTCTACTAAAAAGAGTTTCAATAATAGAAGCCCTGGTAGCAGGAGTACCGATGCCAATGTTTTGCAATATCCGTCGCTTTTCTTCATTTTCGATCTTCTTTCCAGCGGTCTCCATTGCAGACAAAAGACCGGCTTCTGTATAAAGAACCGGTGGTGATGTTTTCTTTTGCAATACTTCAGCACTCTTAATTTTTATTTCTTGACCTTTCTGAAGCTGTGGAAGTTCTTGTGTCAATTCATTATCTTCCTCCGAATAATAGCCTCTGATAGCACGCCAACCAGGTTCGATAACTTTACTACCTTTCAGTACAAAGTCATAATGCAGTACCTCCGCCGTAATATCCGTCAGCTCCTTTTGGCAAGCCTGGGAAAGAGCTTCAAGTAACCTACAGGCAATCATATCATAGATAGCATTTTCCTTAGCGGTCAAAACTGATGGAAATTTACCTGTGATAAGCAGTCCATGATGGTCTGTTACCTTCATGTCATTCACAATGCGTTTGTTAAAGCTACCCCATTTCATTTTGCTTGCAGCTTCTTTGAGCGACTCCCGGTCATTTATAGACCTGACAAGATCAGGGATCTCACTCCACAAATCCTCCGGAATATACCTGCTTCCTGTTCTCGGATAAGTAATAAGTTTCTTTTCGTAAAGCCTTTGCGCTGTATCAAGAGTTTCTTCCGCAGACAGAGACAGTTTGCGGTTGGCTTCTTTCTGAAGCCCCGTAAGGTCGAATAACAATGGTGGCTGCTCTGTAATAGGCTTCTTTTCTATAGAAGATATTATAGCTTTTCCCTCGTGTATAACTGCTCGATGAACATCTTCTGCCTGCCGTCTATTTTCCCACTTAATAACAGACAAGCTTTTAAAATCCATGAAATCCTGACGGTGTTCCAATCTGATTTGCCAGTATGGCTCTATTTTAAAATTTTTATGATCCTGGTATCTTTTACAGATCAATGCCAGTACAGGGGTCTGCACCCTACCGAGAGAATAAATACCATTACCTACGGCAACAGAGAGAGCCTGTGAGCTATTAATCCCAACCAACCAGTCTGCCCGGCTTCTAGTTTCGGCGGCCTCATACAATCTATCAAAATCGCTTCCCGGTTTTAGATTTTCAAATCCTTTTCTTATTGCTTTTTCTGTCAGGGAACTGATCCATAACCGCTCAAAAGGCTTTTTACATTTTAAAAATTGATAAATATAACGGAAGATCAGCTCTCCTTCCCTTCCCGCATCGGTTGCCACAATGATACTATCACTCCGGCTGAATACTTTTTCAATAATTTTCAGCTGTCTTTCAGCTCCCGGATCTACGTCATACCCCTTGTTCTTTTTTATTTTCCGTACTGTCAATTTAAAAGGATCGGGAAGGATCGGGAGCACCTCTCTTTTAAAGCCCAAAAGTCCATAATCTTCAGGCATTCCCAATCCCACCAAATGTCCCAAAGCCCACGTTACCAGGTAACCATTACCTTCAAAATATCCCTCATGCCTCTCAGAAGCACCTAAGAGGGCTGCAATTTCTCTTCCTACACTGGGCTTTTCTGCAATTACTGCCTTCATAACTCTCTCTTTTTTTACATTGTCAAAGGGAATACCTTGCGGCATTCCCATTTTTATTTCCTTTTCCGTCATCTTTTCCTGCCTCGCCCTTTACCTGGAGTATTATCTTCTTCTTGGTGTTCTTTCTGTTTATTATTGTCCGGCTCATTTTGGCCCGATTTCAGAGGTTCCGTTATTTTTTTTGTCGACTCATTGGTTTTACCGTCTGAATTAACAGCAAACTGTGTTTTATTTGCATCAGCAGATTTTATCTGTTCTTTGATTCTTTCCGGATTATTGAAATTGAACCCTGTTTCCCCAGTCTCTTTATTATACGTGATATACCCGTGGTAAGGCTTTCCTTTTTTATTGGTAAGGCCATCTACATAGATAGTTTGCCCCTCTTTAAATTTTTCGTATTGTTCCTTATCAAGCTCTTTTTCTCTGAAAAATCGTGGGGCTTCCTTTGTCTGGCTTCGATCTCCGGCTTGTGCCTGTTGGTTGGATTTGGTCCTATCAAATAAAAACTCTATATATCGTTTGTCAGCATTAAATTGTACCGGAGCATCAAATGGTTCTCCTTTTTTAGATAGCATCCCTTTAAGGTAAAGGGGTTTCCCTTCCATTAAAATTTGCTTCTGCTCGTCATTCAGTTTTATCCCCTTGATCTCATCTGGAATCTTGATCCACTCGGCGCGAAAAGCTACCAGCTCATTCGTTAACCGGTCGACACTGATAACCGATGGAATAACTTCTTTTGTTTTAGGGTTGGCCAGGTCAACAATGCGTCCCATATTTCCTGTCTTCAAAAGGTTCTCTTTATCTTCAGGTGTAAACTCGTGTCCTAAAAAGGGATAACTTAAGTTAGCTTCTTTTCGGATACCATGAATAGCCGCTACCACTTTTCCCTCTGCATTCTCCTGTAGGGAGAGCCTTGCATCCAAACGGATAATAGCAGTACCCAGGTTTAAGCTTATAGGCACTAATTCATTTATTTTATATCCTTTTAATAAGGGATCAAGTAGATTTAGATTTTCTAATTTTTCTCTACCTAGCCCGAGGTTAGCCATTGTTTCCCAGTCTATCTGTTCCGGTTGATAGCGATAAGTACCGGTTTCAGGCTCAATGGGTTTTGTGTCTGTAGTTGATGCTGTTTCCATTGCATTTTGATTTTTTTGTTGTTTGTTAGTAATTGCATGAGTACTAAAAATTTTCTTTCCTTGCTCAGTCGGATTATCAATTTGTTGCTGCATTTTTGCCGCAGTATCTATAGCGATCGGGGCAGGCACCTTAAAAAACGAGAACCGTGTAGGATCTTTCAGTTGCCGGATGAAGTTTGAAAAGAAATTTGTAAGCAGATCACCATTTAGATCCACACGCATAAACTGGCTTTGATTCTTCTTTGTAGGGTCTACGGTTTTAAGTTCTCCGTTTTCACTGATGCTTTTTACAGCCTGGATTTTCTTCTCATCTTTATCCAGTACCAGCAGGATTTCTGAGAGTTGCTCCTGGGTAGATGCTCCTTCTTGTTTAGGGTTTTCTTCATTCATATCCTTTTTGTACCGAATGTAACAGGATAAGAGGAAGAATCTATAACGTTGTCCTCGATGGGAACTTTTTGTCTGTCAGTGGCTTCCGAAGCATACACTTATCACTTCTTCGGATTATTATAGCTCTCCCGGATAAGTTGCTGGACATCCGATAACTTATAATAGAGTTTACCACGGATACTATAGTATGGAAGTTTACCACTGGACCGATAGCGTTGAAGAGAGCGGGAGCTTATTTTGAGCAATTGTAGCACGTCCTGATTATCTAACAATTCATCCCCATCGACAACGTTATAGTGATTTTCAGATGCTTTCATTCTTTCTCCCAAAATATCCAGCCTGTCCATTATGCGCTTCATCCAGTTTACAAATTCTATTCTGTCCATACTTTCTATATTCATGGTCGTGAGTTTATAGGTTATTGTAACAAAGCTCAATAACTATTACTCCATTTCCTACCCATTGACTTTCGAGAAACTATGAAGGCAAAAAAAAAGTCCAGGGAGGGCAGGGAATCTAAGAAGCTAAAAGGTTTAGAGGTGTATATTGCCAGAATAACAACAGACAAATGCCAATGGGTGGACATGGGTAAATATCTATCATCATAAAATATCGATTTTGATAAAGTGACACAGGTTATGGATTCTGCGCCATATAAGATTCAAGACTTGATTTCAGCCGGTCCAGGTAAGGACTTTCATTACGACGGTACTTCATGCGGTGGAATGCATGATGTACATCTCCTAACTGAATATCAAATAAAATCTGAAACAACGAGGTAATCTGGCGGATACCCAATTTACCATAACCTATGGATTCGGATACATGGAGAGCGTAAATAAGCTCTATTAAGGCATTCTTGGATTCCGTCCATAGCATCTTCTCTTTGCCGAAACTTCGCAAATCTGGCATTTCAGACCGCTCCCGGAAACCCTCAATGCGAAAATGAAGATATTCGTAAAGAAGATCACGCTCAATAATTCGGGCTACTTCGTAATCATAATACGTCGAAAAACGTATATCTGTCTCAAAGACCCGGCTTCGTAAGCCTTCATGTAGGTCAATCTGCCCTCTCACAAAATAGCTCCGGTCTTTATCTGATCGACCGGATCGATAATATCGGTAAAAATCAGAAACCGATATATTCTTTGTATAATAGCTTTCTAATTTTGAAAGTCGACTTTTAAAATATTTCTTTCCGACATTTCCCATTTCAATAGGCCGCCCCGTCTCAATACGGAACAGCTTATTGTAATACAGAAGTTTCCCGGTAACCATTGGCTTTAGCGTTCGGAAAAATTCAATCTCATCCTCTGGATCTTCGAAACCATACTTGATAACATGCTCCTTTAATTTTTGAAGCAATTCATTCAAAAGCAGGGTCATTCTGCGAGATTCGACCACCACCTGCTCGGGTGTGAGGGAAATTTTATCTTCTTCTTTTTTGATTCTAAGATATATGTTTCTAAAAAAAGTTTTCATCGCGGATAGTTTACTGGGTTAGACAAACGATTGGGGTCATTTTTCCAATCGTGAACTTGAACATCAATAATACATATCAAATTATTGTTATTTTATGGCTTTTGAGGGTTATGCATATAGCTCCACTATCTTGCTGTGGCATAAGCTAATGTCAGATCAATAACTTGTTTTACAAATAGTGACTCGATATTCGCTAATAGTAAATCAATATTTGCCGGGTTTCCAAAAAACATCGGTTGCCACAGTGGCATTGTCACAGCTTTTAATAACCTTGATCTGCCTCAAAGCTCCAGCATCTGGTATGGATGCCTTATTATTTTTTATGTTCCTTCGGGTCAGCACAAAAGGATCAGGCAGGTTTCGCTTCAAATCTCCTTCTTCTGGGTAATTTATATGGCACCAGTCAATTTCTGTCTATGTCCCATTAATTCTCTTTAAAAATATCTTATGGTAAGCATCATCAAGAGTAGATCTATTGTTTTCCACAATGAAAAAAGGAACTCACTGAGCCATCAGAGAAAGCTTTCTTTGGATTCGGATTTCGAAAGGTTTACATAGGCTAACAGAAGGTCCATACCCAAATTCACTGCTATGCAATGGTTAGTTAAAAATATTGATAATAGCAGTGACATGATCCCCTATGAAGTAGATATAGAAATAGTATTTTCCCCTGCATAAATTTTGAAGTGCATTTTCGGGTTTTTCTGCGAGAATTTTGTTTACACTCACATGAAAATGACCAGCATGGTAAGGCATGAATAATTTTGATGTTGATGTCATGGTAAATGTTTGGTGCAAATAAACAATACCTCGAAAGGTCAACCCACTCAAAACATGTTTTGAGCGAACTTTTAATCCCCTTGTTGTATTGACTGCATAAAAGATTTAGGAGAATAGCCTGTATATTGTCTAAAGATCCGGTAAAAACTAGCTTCCGAATTAAACCCGCAATCAAAAGCAATACCAGTAAGATTGAGATGCTTGTACCGGGGATCATCGAGTCTCTTTTTTACCTCTTCTACCCGGTAACTGTTCACCCAGGTGCGAAAATTTTTACCAAATCCGGCATTGATAGCCGCAGAAACCTGCCCAGCCGGGAAACCAATTATTTTTGATATTTCCTTTAAGCTTAGTTCCGGTTCCATAAAGAGTTGCTGCTTTTCCATGATCTCCATTAGTGCAGATTGAATCAGCGAAAAATCCTCGTCGAAACCGGATATTTCTTCAGCGGCATCAGAGTAATCAATGACCGCTATATGGTTCGAAGAAGTTCCTCCAGATAGTGGTAACACCTGTACATCAGAAATCAATAGCATCTGATACCCCCGAAAGGTGAGAAAGTATATAAGAATAGTAAGATAGCTATAAAAAACTTTGACATAAGCAAAAGAGTCAGCAAGCCCCAGTAAAGTTACTGGCACTGAAGATAAAAACAATACGGCGCCCAATATACCTGTACCAATAAGAAGGTTTCTGAGCCAGGTCAGTTCGGAATATTGGGTGGAAGATTGGCTCATAAACAGCCATTCACGATAACTGGCTGTTTTTTTGAAACTCAGATACCAATAAATTGCTGCAGAAAAAAGCGCCGCAATATCTTCAATCAATTTAACGGTATTATAGAACAAGTACCGCTCTGCAATGACATACTTTATATGAAAATCAATCTCCATAACAGTCATTACATATACTACAATAGCATGGAACTGGAATAAAACCACGGGCAAAAAATACCATAGTTTCCTTTCGTTAAATGCAAAATTCTTTTCAGTCAATGAACAGGTGTATAAATAAATCAGAGGTTGAATCAGTGTATCTATTGCCAACGGAAAATATTGCAATGCAGGATGTTCTTTGAAACCAATAATAGGTATTATGATTTTGAAATTTAACAATGACAGGGCAATTAATATAGCAGACAATAATTTCTTATCAGGAGAGTTGGAAGGATAAGTTCCAACAATACCCGCCCCCACTGCTCCCTGGATGGCCCCCACAATAATGACTATATCAAAAACGCCAATTTCGCTAATCATTATCTATATGACTCTTTAAATTATTTCTTTAGCGAAGAACACACTGGGCTCGGAATATATAATCTAAGCCATATTTCAAAAATACTAATAAATTAACTGACAATCAATACTACACTCTTAATTATATAACATACTATTCCTAAAAACAGTGACAGTATTTATTTCCCTGTACGCCAATCATACAAAGAATAATACGCCCGAGATGCATTGGCATGAGAAATAATAAAAAAATTCCACATGGAAGCCTAAGGTAAAAAACAATCTTCGTAAAAAACTAATGGTTTTGTACAGTTCTATAGTAGCCTAGATTTAATCCAGCGTCAAGCACGTCCTTTCCCGGACAAAGAAGGACAAATACAATTTCGTTCCTTTCTTACTTCTACTTTTATTTCATTAAATACAAAAAGAAATGGAACAAATTACAAAAGACGATTTACGACAATTTAGAATGCAATTGCTAAATGATATTGGAGTGCTATTAGATCAACATTCAGCTAAAGGTGGGCAGAATAATCAACTGGAAAAAGAAGCCGAATGGCTGAGAAGCAAATCGATCCGTGCCCTTTTAAACATTTCACCAGCATCGGTACAAAATCTGAGGATTTCGGGAAAAGTCCGTTACAGAAAAGTAATGGGATCATACTACTACAACAGAACTGATATAATGAAACTTTTTGGCGATGACAAGAAATAATGAAAACCTTTGGCTCAATTTTTTGAAGGAGGTTTCTTCCGATCATAGATTGAATGTGTGGCATCTGGCACTGCTCGCGGGGTTAGCACAAATTGCGTACATCCAGAACGAAACCAAAGTAATACACGTAAGCAGGAGTAGGCTGATGGCGGTATCACATATTAATAACCTCATGACTTATCATAAATATTTTAAGCAGATACAGGATATGGGTTATGTAAAATATACACCTTCCTATCATCCCGGTTACCGCAGCACGGTTGAATTTCTAACACTTACATTTTTATAGCAAAAAAAGGTGGCTTTGATATCCGATCAAAGCCACCTTTCATTTCAATTCAGTTACTTACAATCATCCACCCATTTGCTCTTTCAATTCATTGATTGATTCTTGCAGTTTAGCGATTTTAGATAAAACGCCATCTGGACCTACATATAGCTTTTTGCTTTTCAATTCGTTCAAGTCATTCTCAAGATTCTGCAATTGTCTTTCGATACTCTCAGGGTTTTCCGTTTTGGTATCACCAGTCAACTTTTGACGTAATTCTTTCATTTCCTTACTCACAGTTTCCAACTCTGTAATCGCGTATTCCTCAGTTTGTTTTATAGAGTGGTGTCCCAACATTTCTTTTACTACGTTAATGGAAACTCCATTACTTAAGGTTACAGTACTGGCAAACGTACGTCTGGCCTTATGTGTATTAAGAGAGCTGGTGATGCCACACAAGACTCCAATCTCTTTAAGGTACTCGTTCATTTTCTGGTTGGATTTCACGGGCAAAACACTGCCCCTTGAAGCGCAGATAGGGCTATCCTTATATTTATCAATAATTTCCAGTGCTTTAGGTAATAGTGGTACGTCTATATTCGATCCAGATTTTTGAGTTTTTTGCCTACTGCTCATAATCCAGGGCTTACCATCTAAGCCATCTTTTATATCTTCCTTTTTCAATTGGTATACATCAATGTAAGCCAGACCTGTGTAACATTGAAACACAAATATATCTCGTACCACAGAAAGCCGATCGGTTGAGAATTGCTTATTTTCTAAACGATCAAGTTCACCTCGGGATAACGGCTGTTTTTTTTGCTTTGTTTTTTTACCCTTGAACAGCGCAAAGGGGTCTTTAGGAATAATTTCTTTTGCTACCGCACCAAGAACAATTTTTTTGAATTGTGTGATATATTTTAGTGCCGTATTATTTGCACATTTCTTAACGGTCTTTAGGAAGAATTCATAGTCCTTAACAAACTCGTAGTTGAGTTCACGAAATTCAAGATCATCTTTATTAAACTTGTAATGAATAAACTCCCGCACATGAGACAGCGCAATCACAAAACGTTTGTACGTTCCAATCGCATATTCATCGGGAATCAATGCATACATCTCTTCGTTATGCTTTTGAAACTCCTCAATTACTTTATTTTTAGATAAAGTTTCTCCCTTTATAAAACCTATAATATTGGAAGCCGTAATGGTCCGGTCTAAATTGATTAGTTCAGTCTTATAAATATTGATTCTGTTGACTAATGAGTCTAAAAAATAATTAAGGGCTCTCGCATCTTCTTTCGTACCTGTTGCCCTTTCAAAATTCTGATCCCATCTGTGGACATCCCATTTTCGTTTTGTTGATGTTTCTCTTGGAATACCATCAACGGTTACTCTCATATAAACATACCTGTTTCGAATTGATTTCTTTTGTGGACTCTTTAAAAAAAAAGTAAGTCCATAACTTTGTTCTAACATTGTTTTAGATTTTTAATTAATAAATGTCGAACTAAAGTCATCCCGACGCAAGTCGTATAGGCGTTTTACATGTTGAAAATCAGATACTTAAATCAATTCTATGGCATTTTTTTTTAGTTTTTTTTAATTGCCACGAAATTGCCAGAAGATTATGAGCATTATTGTAAAAAATAGCAATCTGCCGTAAAAAGAAAAAGTCTGCAATTTTAAAAAATTGCAGACTTTAAAGCTTTTAAAGCATGTAATAGAGTTAGTCTAATGCTTGTTTGCGATCCGGACGGGACTCGAACCCGCGACCTCCGCCGTGACAGGGCGGCATTCTAACCAACTGAACTACCGGATCAAATTTGTTAAAGAACTCGTTTCTTTTTTGTGTTTGCAAAATTACACCTTTTTTAATTCCCTGCAAATTATTTTCTAAAAAAATGCCTCCCAAAGCTGGAAGGCATTCATTATCAAACTTATTTTTTTATAAGTGAGCGCTTAATTTCTCAGCAATCACTTCTTTTGGAGCTACACCAACTAATTTGTCAACCACTTCCCCATTCTTGAAAATAAGAACAGTAGGGATATTTCTGATTCCATACTGCATAGAAATCTCCTGGTTGTTGTCTACGTCAACTTTTCCTACCAAAGCTTTTCCTTCAAAATCTGAAGCAACCTCTTCGATGATTGGTCCTAATGTTCTACAAGGTCCGCACCATACTGCCCAAAAGTCTACCAATACAGGTTTATCAGATTTTAAAACCGTGTCCTGAAATGAGCTATCCGTAATTTCTAAAGCCATTTTCTATTTTTTTTATTAATTAATATTCTTTTTATTTTCAACCCTTAATTGAATGTTCAAAATTACTACTTTTCAGTAATAAGCCTATCTATGCTCAACATTTGTTTTTTCTATAACGAAATCTGCCGAAATCTCCTTCAACGCATTGACTAAAGCATCAATATCTGCTTTAGCAGTCATGTGGCTGAACGAAATACGTAATGGGGTACAGTGATCCATTTCATCTTCAGATAAAACCATCATCATGACCATAGAAGGTTTTGAAGCTCCCGAAGAGCATGCACTTCCCTGAGAAATGGCAATTCCTTTCATATCAAGCTGCAACCCTATCAAAGGGTTTTTATAGGGTAATAAAGCACTTAACACCGTATAAAGGCTTTCTTTCTCAGCACTTCTTCCATTGAACTTAATCCCAGAAATTTCTGCGGATAATCTTTCGATTGCATAGTCTTTAATTTCCTGTATATGACGGGCATAATCTGCCATATGATCAAGAGAAAGTTCCAATGCTTTCCCCAAACCAACAATCCCGGCCACATTTTCGGTTCCTGCTCTAAGGCTTCTTTCCTGAGGTCCGCCGGTAATAATCCCTTTCAGACCTGTAGACTTTCTGATGAAAGCAAAACCTACTCCTTTCGGACCATGGAATTTATGGGCACTACAGGAAGCGAAATCTACACGGATATCAGAAAAGTCAAGATTCATATGGGCCATGGTCTGCACTGTATCCGAATGGAAAAGAGCATTGTGGGCTTTGCATAATTCTGCAATCTTCTTAATGTCTACAATATTTCCGATTTCATTATTGGCATGCATTAGGCTCACCAAAGTTTTTTTATCTGAAGCTTTTAAAAGCTCTTCAAGTTTATTAAGGTCAATATCCCCTTTTTCATTGGGACGTATATAAACCACTTCCACTCCTTTTCTGGCTTTCATATCCAGGATACTTTCGGAAACACATTTGTGCTCCAGGGGAGAACTGATGATTCTTTCTACTCCAAGATGCTCTACACTGGATTTAATAATCATGTTATTAGATTCTGTTCCGCAAGAAGTAAAAATAATTTCAGCAGGAGTAACGTGAAGATAATCAGCAACCTGTCTTCTTACATTTTCAATAAGAATTTTAGCTTCCTGCCCGAAGCTGTGTGTGGAAGAAGGATTCCCGAAATTCATTTTCATGGTACCTACCATTGCATCAATTACTTCTTCTGAAAGAGGTGTTGTTGCCGCATTATCTAAATATACTTTATCCATTTTATTTTGAATATTTTAATTCTACTGAATTGAACTGATAGTCTGAAGGAGCTGTAAAGATCAGCCATGGCTGTGATATTACCTGTATTTCCATTCCTCCGGATTCCTTCAGGGGAACTTCTACATACAGCACATTGTCTTTTACTGAAAGACTTTTAATTTGAGTGATTGCATGATTTCCGGATCTGAACGTTCCGAGATTATATAAAATTACTTTTTTATTTTCTGGAAATGGAGGATAGTTAACAGGTGGTGTATCTTTACCCAAATCTATCAGTCCGGAGTTTCCTTTGATTATTTTTTGAAGCTCTGCTTCATCTTTTATTATGGTAAATCCGGCTGTCTCTGTTCCTCCCTGAGGTTCAGACGCAAGAATATCACCGCTACTTCCGGCATTTCGGGAGGATTGTGAGGGTGTGGATGTACAACTCATGATGATTGCAAAAAGCAAAACAAACAGCTTATTCATTTTTACATTTTTATCACCCAAAATTAGTGAAAAAATTGGTAATGACCTTCATTTGCCCATTTCAGCATATACTTATCTCCGGAAGTATCCCCAAAAGCTATTATTTTATCGTATTTGGAGTTGGTAATTTCCTTTTTTATCCGTTCCAGTTTCTCTTTTCCGTTACAGTTTTTACCAATGAAATTTCCTGTAAAAATCCCGTTTTTAAACTCTGCCCGTGTGGAAACAAGCTGCATTTGCAGTTCTTCGGCGAAAGGTTTTACCCAGATATCCAGTGAAGCGGTCACCAGCAGGCTCTGTGTATTGTTTCTATCTATATTATTGATAAAGTCTAAAGCATTTTCTCTTACAATTTTCGGGTAATGGTGATCAAAAAACTGTTGCGCCTTTTTTTCTATTTTTTCCTGTGACTGCCCTTTGAGTATAGATCCTATAAAGCTTTTCTTTACTTTTTCAGTTTCAGCCAATTTCAGTTTCAGTAAAATAAAAAGAGGAACATGTTTTAAAAATTGTATCCTGAATTTAATGGGATCGTAAAATTTAAGATACATAAACATGGTATCTTTATAGGTGATTGTACCATCAAAATCAAAACAATACAATTTTTTCATTTTATTAAAGCTTTAATTTTTTAAATATAAATTCAGGAATATTCCTGATAACCATCATAATAATTCCCCATACAGGTAATACATAAGCCACATTTTTCCCGTTTTTGTAGGCTTTGTAAATGCAGGCAGCAGCCTGTTTCGGAGTTGCGGTCAATTTTGGGTTTAACGGTAAACCTTCCGTCATTTTTGTTGCCATAAATCCAGGCTTTACGGTAAGCACATGAACTTTTTTGTCGAAAAGATAATTTCTTAAGCCACTTAAATAGGCCGTGAAAGCTGCTTTTGCACTTCCATAAATAAAATTGCTCTGCCTTCCTCTGTCTCCGGCTACCGATGACAGGCCAATAATGGTTCCCGATCTTCTGCTTTCAAATTTGAGGGCAAAATAATTCATTACAGGAACCAGCTTTGAATAATTAATATCAATGATCTTTTCTGTATTCTTATGATCATACAAACCTTCTTCCGTACCTTCACCCAAATATCCCGTTGCACAAAATAATACATTTGAACTGACAGTATCAAATGTATTGTAATCTATTTCTTTCATCAGATCCAGCTCGATCACCTCGGATTGTTGAAAAAACTTCACATCAATATGCCTTGCAAATCTTTCGGTAGTTTCTTTACTGGAGGTAAAAAGGTAGATTTTTTCATACTTTTCCCCTTCTTCCAGAGCTTTTTCAACGAAGGCCTGCGCTACTTCAGATGTACTTCCCAGAACTATCATTTATGAATTATTATTTAGGATTCTTTTGTGCTGTAAAGACACAAATTTAGGATTTTGAATATTTTTAAGGTAATTGGTCAGGGATGATCTGCTCATACTGTCTTTGGTAAGGTAAATCCTTCCACCGAATTCCTGAACAATCGCATCTAAGTCTTCTACCAGTTTTTTCAGCTTTGCATTGACTTTAAAATCTAATGCCAATGTGTAGCCTTCCAACGGGAATGAATTGTAAGCAGACGGATTATTCTTTCCAAAAAGCTTTAAGACCGCAAGAAATGAACCATTTCCACTGTTGGCAATGGTTTCAAGGATTTTTTTCATTCCTTCTTTTCCGGTTTCTTTCGGAATCACCATCTGATACTGGATAAAACCGGATTTCCCGTAGATTTTATTCCATTCATTAATGGCATCTAACGGATAAAAGAAAGTTTCATAATCAATAAAATTCTTCACTTCTTTTTTAGTCTGCTTTTTATAGTACAGCAGGTTGAAAACCTTTACTGTCAAAGTATTCAGAATAAAATTCGGAAAATAAAAAGGAACGGTAGGCTGCAGCTTTTTCTTTAACCTGAGCGGGTTCTTTGTCAGGTTTTGCGGAAGCTCATGCTGAAAGGCATGTTCTCCTCTCATCATAATACTTCTTCCGATATTTTTTCCCTTTTGCAGACAATCGATCCACGCTACAGTATAGGTCCAGCTTTCACTTTCTTCAAACAACCTGAAAATTTCATCCAGATTCTCTGCTTTTATGCTTTCCTGGCGAATGTAAGCGGTTTCTATATTTTTAAGCTTGAACTTCGCTGTCAGGATGATTCCTGTCAATCCCATACCACCGATAGTAGCCCAGAATTTATCCGGATTTTCTTCACGGGAACATTTAATAATCTCCCCGTTTTCATTCATCAGAGTAAACTCAATTACATATTCTGAAAAACAGCCTTCTGCATGATGATTTTTACCATGAACATCGGATGCAATGGCTCCACCTATGGAAATAAATTTGGTTCCGGGCGTTACATATAAAAAATATCCCTGCGGAACAGAAATGTCCAGAACTTCAGAAAGCAATACTCCGGATTCACATTCTATAATCCCATTTAAACGGTCGAAACTAATAAACTTATTTAATTTTTTTGTGGAAAATATATTTTCACCTAATGAGGCATCTCCGTAGCATCTTCCGTTTCCCCTTGCAATAACTTCATTATGATTAAGGATAAATTCCCTTATTTTACTGAAGCTGTCTTCTGATCTCATTTCTTTTTCCACCACGGGGAAATTTCCCCAGTTGGTCACTTTCTGTATAAAATTAGGCTTCATTTTTTAAAATAAATTTGAATTAAAAATGCAGCAACCCATAATATCAGAGTCACCTGGATATATCGGTCTCTATACACAATTTTAGTGGGAGACTCCGTTCTGTTGTAAACCAGGGTCTGCTGTAAGTATCTTAAAAATGCAAATACCACAAATATTACAGTATAAAAAACCCGTGCGTGAAATTTGGCCTGTACTTCAGGTGATAAGGTAAACATCAGATAGCAGATGATAGCCAGTGTTACTGAAATGGAAAGCGCAATATCTGCAAACTGTACATTGTAACCATCCAAAGCCCGTCTGGTTTTTCCTGAAACCTGGGCATTGATGAGCTCTCCTCTCCTTTTCCCGATAGCCAGTACCAATGCCAGAACAAAAGTAAGCAGGGTTGCCCATTGTGAAATAAGAATCCCTGTGATATATCCTCCGGCCTGCACTCTTAAGACAAAACCTATGGCTATAATGAAAATATCAATGATGGGAACATGTTTTAACCTGAATGTATAAGCAAGGTTCATGACAAAATAAAAGCCGATGATGGTTGCAAACTTCCAAAGGCCCTGATGGAAATAATACCGGGCAAAAAGAATAAGAGCAATATCTATGATCACTAATCCGATAAGAATTCCTATGGCTTTTGATTTGGAGATAACTCCACTTGCCAGAGGCCTTCTCCGCTTTTCAGGATGTTGTCTGTCGGCTTCGATATCGTTATAATCATTTAAGATATACACCACACTTGCAGCCAGAGAGAAAATAATGAAGGCAAAGATACTTTTGGTCAGTAAATCTACATTTTTAATGTTGCCTGAAAAAAAGAGGGGGACAAATACAAAAAGGTTCTTCACCCATTGTTCTACGCGTAGTAGCTTTAAATATTTCTTCATTTATGTTATTTCAATACAAAAATAATGATTTTCAATTTAAATATCATTTCATAAAAATACAAAAAAAAACCGCCGGAGCGGTTTTTAAGAAAATATTTATATGTTAAATTAATTACTGCCCTTTCTGAGCATCATTAATCATTTTTTCATTTGCGGTAATAGCAAACTCTACTCTTCTGTTTTTCGCTCTGCCTTCATCGGTATCGTTGGTAGCAACCGGCTGGCTTTCTCCTTCTCCTAAAGCAAACATTCTGCTTGATGCGATACCTTTAGATAATAAGTAAGATTTCACAGAGTTAGCTCTTCTTTCGGAAAGTCTCATATTGTAATCATCTGCCCCTTTACTATCTGTGTGACCGTAGATATTGATATTGGTATCCGGATTATTGGCAAGAACCTGAGCTAGTTTATCTAAGTTTGTTTTAGCAGGAGATGTTAAATCTGAAGAGTCAAACGCAAAGTTTACAATGCTTTCGTTCATCGTGATTTTGATACCGTCTCCCACTCTTTCTACTTCTGCACCCGGTAATGTTTCTTTGATCTCTTTGGCCTGCTTATCCATTTTATTACCGATAACGTTACCGGCAACACCACCAATAATACCACCTAATACGGCTCCTAAAGCTGCATTTTTACCTTTACCAACATTGTTTCCTAAAATACCTCCGATTACAGCTCCTGACGCTACCCCTACGGCAGTACCTCTTTGCTGGTGATTTGAATTCTGAACGGCTTCACAACTTGTCAATAGCAATGCTGATGATAAGAAAAGAGCCCCGATATATGTTTTATTAAATTTCATCTTTTTTATTCTTTAATAGTTAGTAAATTATTTCATTCCGGATCTTTCGAAGTTGTAAACAACTCTTACTGTACTTCCGTCGAAAGGAACATTTTGTTCCAGTGAAAACTGGTCAGTAGTCTGGTTAATGATATTCAGTGAATACCCTACTGTATTCTGTTTTGCTTTTGTACCTGCAGCAATTTTTTTGAACATAAAGCTGCTTCCGTCTTTTATTTCAAATTTGATCGGCTGAGACACACTCGGACAAGATCCGCCTCCGTTTAAGGTGTATGCACCTGTATAATTATTTGGAATCAGTCTCCAATGACTTCCTACAAAACACTGTGCATCTGCTCCTTCATCAAAAGGTTTGATTTTGTATTGCTTATCGTAATCAATGCTTACGATTTCCCAATCTCCTTTTAATTTCAAAAACTCAGATCTCTGGTTTTGTGACGTTGCCGCTTTATTCACGGAGGAACAAGACACTGCAAAAAGTGATGTTCCCAACAATCCTGCAAGTAGTAACTTTTTCATTTTGATGTTTATTATTAAAATTAGTAATAAAGTTACAAAAAACCGTGCCAAAATTGAAAAATAAAAATAAAAAAAGTCCGAATTTTTCGGACTTTACATGTTTTATATTAAAAGACAGAAAGATATACTATTTTTTAGCTGCCTTTTTTACAGATTTCGTAGCCTTTTTCACTGCTGAAGATTTACCATTATAGAAATTGGTATATGCATATTCTGCTGCTTTTTCAAGATCTATGACTCCTCCCGCCTGTGAAAAGTCTGCAAATTGATTTTCAGTATTAGGATTGCTGGATTTAACCAGTGCTTCAATGATCTGATCAGGCTTTAAACCTGGCATATAAGCCAGTAAAACAGCTGCTGCTCCTGCTACAACCGGAGAAGCCATTGAAGTTCCCTGCAAATATTTATATTCATTTTTCGGAACTGTAGAGTAGATTTCCTCACCTGGTGCGAAAACATTTACCATTTTCTTGTTGAAGTTGGAAAAATCAGCCCTTAATGCATTATTTTTATTGGTACTTGCTCCTACTACAATCACATTATTTACAAAAGGTTTTTCATCTGTAACGTTTTTGAAGTTGGTAGGATATGCAAGGTGTTCTGCAACATCTTCATTCTCATTTCCTGCTGCTTTTACCAGAAGAACTCCTTTATCCTGAGCATATTTGAAAGCATCCCAAACTACAGTTTTACCCGGAGACACCGGTTTTCCAAAGCTCATGTTCAAAATTTTGGCTCCATTGTCTACAGCATACCTGATGGCATTGGCTACATCTTTATCTCTTTCATCACCGTTAGGCACGGTTCTTACTGACATGATTTTAGCTACTTTTGAAGCTACCCCATATTGTATTTCTTTTCCTTGCGGTGATCCGGCAATAATACCTGCCACGTGAGTTCCGTGTTCAGCATCAGGCCCTTCATAGTGATTGTTTCCGTATTTTTTCTCAGAATAATCATCATAGTTATCTCCTACGATTTCTTTTCTCGGATCGTAAGTCAAGTCATATTGCTTAGCCTGAGGACCGAAATAATCAAGAGCTTCTTTCATCTGGTCTTTCATTGCTTTTTCAAATTCTGCAGATGATTTCCCTTTAAATTCAGGACTTTGAGAAACCTGTGTTAAAACCTGGGCAGCCATTGCCTCTTTTTGTTCAGCCGGCTTTATTGCCGCTACATTTTCAGGGGTAACAGGTTTTCCATTAAGCAATTTTACCATAGTGGGAATGGCATCGTTGATCATCGTGTACATCTGGAAGCTTTGTCTTGATTCAACACTTTTCTTTGTAAAAATCTCTTTAGCTTTCATATACATTGCAAATTCTTCCGGCATTTTAGTCTGATTTGCTTTGTTTTTAGCAGAATCATCACCTTCAAACATCGGCTTGTATTTGACAACCACCCTGGTTACTTCCATATTGTCGATATCAATATCTCCGTTTTTACCTCCGATGAAATTCCATCCGTGGATATCATCGATGTATCCGTTTCCGTCATCATCTTTACCATTATCCGGAACTTCGTTAGGGTTACTCCATACATTTTTAACTAATCCCGGGTGATCAACCTGAACACCGCTATCTAAAACTCCCACTACCACTGTAGCCGGCTTAAGACCTTTGGACTCTAAAAATTTATATGCATTTTCCGTATTTATACCGTATACTTTCGTCGTACCAAAATCTTTATGATACCAAGTCATCAGATCTTTATCCTCTTTAGGATCAACGCTTTTTGCTTGTGCCTCCTGTGCAAAAACAGAATTAAAGCCTGCTAAAAAAACAGCAGCTAACAATACCTTTTTCATGCTATTATGATTGTTTAATATTTTTTATATAGGTCAAAGATTCCGGACCTTTGTTACAAATTAAGTCCAGAATCGATAAATCTTTAAAAAATCCCAGCTTATCTGTGAAAGTCTGATAATATTCTTCCATATCAAATTCGGAAGGTAATTTCGCTGAAAATTTTTCTCTGAAATTGATTTCCTCAGGATTTTTGATATATTCTTCATTCAAAGAGTATGCCTTTTCCGTTTTAAGAATCTGCTGAAGAATTTCCAGGCTTTTGATATTAAAATCCAACAGGTATTTTTCTTTCAGATCAAATATTTTTCTGAATTTATCTTCATAAAACTCAAAATACGGAGAACTCTGATAAGCAGTTTTTATTGATTTCCAATGAAGGTTCCTCCAGTCTTCCCTGTAAGAAATTTCAATATCTTTTAACTCCCTTTTTCCGTTATGATTAATAGGAATAATCAAGGAAAGCTTTCCATTCGCGCCATAAATATTAGCTCTGTTTCTATAGGTCTGCTTCGGAAAATGTTCAGACTGCTCAAATACAATTTCATTTTCAGCGTCTAAAAAAACTGAAAACCATGAAACCGGCGGCAAATAAAATACCGGTAATAATACATTCTTCATATTCATAATACAAAAATGAAGTATTTTTTCAAATACTTCATTCTATTTCAAATTTATTTTATTTATAAATCTTCTTCTGTTTTTTTCTTTCTGAATAGTTTCATGAAATATTCCCATCCGAAGAATAAGATAAGAATCATTGCTGCAATCCACCAGTACGATGTTTTATTGGCTTCTCCGGTATTGGTTGCTTTAAACATCCTGTCCCAACGGACTTTGAACGGAGCCTGATAAGATGAGCTGGCATCTGAGAACGCTCCCTGTAAACTCATCCAGGTAAACATCGGTTTTCCTACGATATTCTCTTCAGGAACAAAACCAAAGAACCTTGCATCCAGAGAAGCATCCCTGTTGTCCCCTACCATCATATAATAATCCTGCTGAATGGTATACTGACTGGTTTCTTTTCCGTTGATGAATATTTTCCCGTTTTTATTTTCAAGCTTGTTGTGCTCATACCTGGAAATAATCCACTGATATTCCGGTAAAGTTTCCTGGTTGATGGCTACTACATCTCCTTTTTTAGGAATTTTAAGCGGGCCGTACCAATCCTGGTTCCAAGGCTTGTTGATCGGGAAGATAGATTGGGTGGTATCAACACTTTTTGTATAAGCCGTTTTATCTGCATTCAGTTTATAAGAAATGGTTGCCGAATCTTTTGGAAAGATGTTTTCCTGCATATCAATTACATTGGGCAATGCTTTAATTTCCGCAGCAGTTTTATCTGTTAATCCCTGGAACATATAAACAAAACCTTTATCCGACTGCATTTCTCTGACCGGTAAAAAGCCATAAGTGTTATACAATCCCTGAATATCTAATTGTGCTCCTGTATTTACAGTATAAGCATGCTGAACTTCCTGGTCTCCTAAAATAGTTTCCGGTTTTCCGTTCACAAAAAGCCTTCCGCCTCTCATTTCAAAGGTATCACCGGCAACAGCAACACATCTTTTTACGTAAGGGTCTTTTCTGTCGATTGCCGTATGTACGGAATCCTGAGGGTAGTTGAAAACAACCACATCATTTTTCTGAGGCTTATTGAACTGTAAAATTCTTGAATAGGGCAACTTCACGCCGTCTACATAAGATTTCGGATCATCTTTTGGGTTTCCTTTTTCTCCGGAATCAAAAATAGTTCCCTGTAAGAAAGGTATTGCCAAAGGACGCATCGGTAACCTGTATCCGTAGCTCCATTTATTTACAAAAAGGAAGTCTCCTACGAGTAATGTTCTTTCCATTGAACCTGTAGGAATTCCGAAAGGCTGTGTTACAAAAACATGGATAATCGTCGCAAAAACTACAGCGAAGGTGATTGAGCCTGCAAAAGTATCTTTCTTTTTTGCACTTTTCTCTTCGTCTGTTAAGAATAATTCGTTTTCATCTTCTAACTCTACATCTTTTGAATAGTTAACACTTGCCATATAGATAAATGGTAGAATCACGGTAAGCAACTGATGCTTGAAAAGATTCTTTCCGAATTTTTTCATCAGATAGAGATGAAAAACAGACATCATGATTGGTCCTACAATTGGTAAATATGATAAAACCGCCCACCATTTCGGATGTTTTGTTTCTTTTAAAATAATGAAATAATTGTAGAAAGGAATGAACGCAAATAAAGGGCTATAACCCAACTTTTTGAACAGCTTCCAAGTTGAAATCCCCATTAATACTGATAAAATGAGAACGTATACTGTATAAGTTAAAAAATAATTCATAGTTTTTTTGTGCCTATTCTAAATAATATAAATGATTAGTGATGATTGATGATTGTTATTCTGCTTTGAATAAGTGGCTATTCATCTCTACTATTTGTTTACAATTTAAGGGTTTTGTTACAACAACTAAAGCCCTAAAACGTCTTTCATCGTAAAATTCCCTTTTTTATCTTTAATCCACTCTGCAGCGAATACAGCGCCCAATGCAAATCCATTTCTGCTGAATGCAGTGTGCTTGATCTCAATTTCATCCACTTCACTTCTGTAGAACACACTATGGGTTCCCGGAACCTCATCTTCGCGGATCGCAAAAATACCCAACTGGTTTTCCCGGGTTTCTTCTAATTTCCATGCGTCAAATTTAGGGTTATGTTTAAAGATGCCCTCTGCCAAAGAGATCGCAGTACCGCTTGGTGCATCTTTTTTATGGATGTGGTGAATTTCTTCCAGCTGACATGAATATTCTACCACACTTTTCATCAGATCGGCTAACTTTTCATTAAGCGCAAAAAATAAATTAACCCCTAAGCTGAAGTTTGAGCCATATAAGAATGCTGTTCCATGGTCAGCAGCCATTTTTTCCACTTCCTCTTTTTTCTCCAGCCAGCCTGTTGTTCCGCAGATTACGGGAATCTTATTTTCAAGACAGGCTTTTATGTTATCAAATGCTACTTCAGGTAATGAAAATTCGATAACAACATCAGGATTATTCAGGTTTTCAGCAGTTGGAGTTTCTTTCAGGCGGGCTACTACTTCATGGCCTCTTTTCGTTGCAATTTCATCAATGATCTTGCCCATTTTTCCGTATCCAACTAATGCTATTTTCATGCGATATTTTTTATGTCTTGCATTTGCCACATGTACTGTTAAAGTTTCATGTGATATTATTCTATTTATTTTATTTTAAAACCGGTAACTTAAGCTCAATCCCGTTTTAGGAGGTGCTGTTCCAAATTCATCCTGGATCACTGCAGGACTGAAAGTTAAATCCGGGTCATGCCGGCTTTCATAAAGGTGAGCATCTACTACGGCATCTACAATATTGAGGATATAGATCAATCCTGTAATGGCGATCGCGTAGTCTCGTTGTCTTTTTGCCCTGTCCTGTACATTCCCCAAAGCTACTTTATCAAGCCATGGACGGCTGTCTATAAATTCATTGGGAGTACCGTTTAACTTGGCAATATAGTATTCTCTGTATTTTTTATACTGTTTGTCATTCCACATGGCAATTCCGACACCGGCACCTACAGCTCCCCATACGATAGGGATCTTCCAATATTTTTTATTATAGTATTGCCCTAATCCCGGTAATACGGCAGAATACAAACCTGCTTTGGTGGGATTCAGTTTTAATGTTTTTACAGTAGGTCCGTTGGCTTTTTCAAGATCTGCTACGATTTTCGCTTCAGATTTTGTCGGTTTTTCTGCAGAGATACTGTCTTTCGGGTGGTGCTCTACCCGAATAGTATCATTAGGATTTACTTGTGAATAAGTAATTGCAAACAGACACAAGAAAAAAGTGAAAAGTATTTTCTTCATTTATTTAATATGGGATAAAATATATTCCAGCTCGTCTTCATTTTTAAAGTCAAGAACAATTTTACCTTTTTTACCATTTCCGGAGGTTTTAATCTCCACTTTTACCTCTAAAATATCAGAAATCGTTTTCTGAGCTCTTTTATAATTATTTGAAAGTTCAACCTTTGCCCTTTTAGCGGCAGGTGATTTCGGAGCTTTCAGAGCTGCAGCTGCCTGTTCAGCCTGGCGAACATTCAATTGCTCTTTAATAATCAGCTCAAATAAGATCTGCTGAAGTTCCTCATTTTCCATACTGATGATAGCTCTCCCGTGTCCTGCAGAAATTTCCCCGCTTCGGATTGCATTCTGAATATCGGGATTCAATCTCAATAACCTGATAGAATTGGTAATGGTACTTCTGTCTTTTCCAACTCTCTGGCTCAGGTTTTCCTGTGTCATCCCGATCTCATCCAAAAGTCTTTGATAGGTCAAAGCAATTTCAATTGAATCAAGATCTTCCCTCTGAATATTTTCAACAAGGGCCATTTCCAACAGCTCCTGGTCGTTTACTAAACGAATATAGGCAGGAATAGATGTTAAACCTGCAATTTTACTCGCTCTGAAACGTCTTTCCCCGGATATGATCTCAAACTTTTCACCGTCTTTTCTCAGGGTAACCGGTTGGATTACACCTAAGTTTTTAATTGACTGTGCAAGTTCGTTTAATGCTTTTTCGTCAAAATAAGTTCTCGGTTGGGTCGGATTAGGATAAATATCTTCAATGGCTACTTCTACAATATTTCCAACAAATTTATCTGCTCCTTCATCGGTAGCAGAATTGATCGTCGCTTTGGATTCAGCACTTAAAATAGCTCCCAAACCACGTCCCATAGCTCTTTTTTTGTCCTTCATAAATATAATTGCTCAATGATGACTGATAGATAACCAATAGATGATAATTGATAAATACTATTTATTAACTATTTTCTTGATGTATCAGACCATTCACTATTTACTTTAATTCTTTACTAAATTTTCGTTTTTCAATAAAACTTCTTCCGCCAGCTGGATATACTGGATCGCTCCTTTACTTTCAGCATCGTAATTCAGGATACTTTCACCGAAACTCGGGGCCTCGCTCAATCTTACGTTTCTGCTGATGATAGTTTCAAAAACCATTTCAGGGAAGTGAGCATTCACTTCTTCCACCACCTGGTTCGACAGTCTCAATCTGCTGTCGTACATGGTAAGAAGCAAACCTTCGATATCCAGATCTTTATTGTGGATTTTCTGAACGTTTTTAATAGTATTTAAAAGTTTTCCCAGTCCTTCCAATGCAAAATACTCACATTGAATCGGGATAATCACAGAATCTGCAGCGGTAAGCGCATTCACAGTAATCAGACCTAAACTCGGCGCACAATCGATAATAATATAATCGTAGTCATCTCTTACACTCTGTAATGCTTTTTTAAGCATGTACTCACGGTCTTCCTTGTCTACCAATTCGATTTCCGCTGCTACCAGATCGATATGGGATGGTACAATATCCAAATTGGGAGTAGCCGTTTGCTTGATACAGCTTTTTGTATCAACACTGTGCTCCAGGAGATTATAAGTAGAATACTGAACATCGTCAACTCCTAAGCCGGATGTTGCATTAGCCTGAGGATCAGCATCAATGATTAATATTTTCTTTTCCAATACCCCTAATGCCGCGGCTAAATTTACAGCTGTTGTCGTTTTTCCAACTCCTCCTTTCTGATTAGCGATACCTATGATTTTTGCCATTATTAGAACTTTAAGCATCAAAAATACACTTTTTTCTTTGCTCTGAATGAATGCAGAAAACGAAAATTGAGTTAAAATATTGTTAATAAGGTTTTTAAGGCTTAAAAAAATTATCCACAAAAAACGGGGTCTTTGTGGATAAGTGTCAAGATTTCTTTGCTATTGATTATTCAAACTTCATAGAAATCGGAAATTTGAAATAACTTCTTACGTTTTGTCCATTAACTTTAGCCGGAATCCATTTTCCTTTAATAGCCTTAATTGTTCTAAGAGCCTCACTATTGAAGGATGCATCTCCTCCATCAGCTTTAATTCCGGAAATTGTTCCATCTTTTTCTACAATAAAGGTAACTGTTGTTTTCATTGTTCCTTCTTCAAATCCTGAAGTATCAAACTTATTCATTACTTTTTCTCTGAAAGAGTTGATTCCACCTTCAAAAGAAGCTTCTACATCCACCTTTACCCTTGGAGTATTATCTTCAATTTTTTTTGCGGGAGGAAGTGTTGGTGGTATATAAGGTACTACAGGTCCTTTTCCTACTTCAGAGGCTGTTGGGTTATAATTGGTTTTTGCAATTTCTCCTTCTGAAATATTTTTGGTTCCTGAAATGGCTCCTTCAATTTTTTCAACAATCTTTTCATTAGTAACTTTAGCTTTAGGCTCCGGCAATCTATGATCTACCGTTTTAACATTTTGAGCCGGGGTAGCTTTTGGAGGTACAACAATTACCGGAGGAGCAACTTCTCTATCAGGAATATCTGTATCCTTAAGATCAAAGATAATCGGAGGTTTTTCTGTAGGTACTTCCGTTTTGAAGGCAGAAATTACAAAAGGGGTAATTGAAACTGCAGCCAACAAACTTACGCCTACAAAAAGAGCTTTGGTAAGTATTCTGTCTGATTCGTTTCTTAAAACATAAGCGCCATATTCTTTGTTCCGGTGCTCAAAAAGAACTTCGTTAAACCGAAATTCCTGGTTTGTGTTCAGGTGTTTCATCACTAGTAAAAATTTAAACTGTTAATAATATAGCGATTATTAGTTTTATGAGTTATTATCGATAATTATTGATTCAATATCAAAACATCTGCCAAAATTTTATTAAAAATACAGTATTTTAAAAATTTTTATAACAATCTACAAAATTAACTATGCGGAAAATAATAATCCATTACATATAAAGCAGTTACACTTTTTATTATTCAACAATAATTTCATTTTAATTACAAAAATTTAACAAAAAATGAAAAACAGTAAAAACCACATCTATAAATCGGAAAAATACTGAGATTTTCTTTCATACCCCTTAATACATTTGTACCATACAAAAACGGGGATGCTGAAAACCGGAAAGAGTAAGCAGGAAAAAAATATTAAAAACTTATAATTATGCCAACATTAACTCAAGAAGCAAAATCGAATTCTTTAATGAGTATGCTTTTAAAGCAGGTTTATGACACTGTAACCAACGGAGGAAATCCTGATTCTCTGGGACCAAACGACTTTATCGCTTTTGACCCGGTAGGAGTTACGCTTTCTGAAGATACTTTTGATTATGCTTTAAACGGGCTGTTCGGAGATGCACCTTCTCCAAAACCAATGCTGGACGGAAAAGGAAATCCTATTCTTGATGCCAACGGAAATCCGAAAATCGATATGGACGCCTATCAGAATGCATTAACCAACAGTAAATTCAAAAAATATCTTCAAATGGAGCAGTTTGCCGCAATGGTAGATGTGATCCCATCTCAATTACCGCCGCTTACAGAAAGCGGAAACGGAAGATCAATGACCATCATGAGCGTTATGAATGATTCTCAGAAAAGAGTTTCCAAAGTATATGAGGATCTTTTACAGTGGTCTGTAGTTGTCGATACTCAATTTGATGAAAAGGTAGAAAAGAAGCTTAATACTTTAAGAGACAAGCTGTTCAAAATCAAAAAAGTAAAAAATGGCGATTTTGATCCGAATTCACCGATTGACGACATGAACAAGCCTGAAATTTTCCACACTTTCGTTTCGCCAACTTATTCAAAATACATTGAGTATCAGATGAAATATTTTGATATTGTAGATGCCAACAACGAAATCAGAACTGCAGCCGATAACGGAGATGCTGAAGCTATGGCCAAACTTTCCATTGACGGGAAGAATATGAAAAAACGTGAGGATGCAGCTTTAAAGGCATGGCAGTCTTTAGGTTATAAAGAAGCGGTAGAAAAAATCCAGAATTACCTGAGTGAAGTTGAACAGAAAAATATGCTTGTCATTAAGAAAAGAATGGAATCTGAGTTCAGAAACAGCCAGAGGACAAGAATTTTGGATTATACCAACTACTCCCCTTCCATCCCGGTTGCTGCCAATGCATTGAAAGAATCTAAAGGATGGCCAACGGTAACTATTGTTGAAGGTGAATCTAATTATGATTATTCAAAATCTGTTCATAACTGGGGTGCTGCCGGAGGATTCAGCATGGGAATTTTCTCTATCGGTGCAAAAGGTGGCGGAAAACACGAAAAAACCAAAATCAATACGGATTATACGAATATGAAAATCTCTTTCAAATTAGGAAAAGTAAGAGTGGAAAGAGGCTGGTTTAATCAGCAGTTCGTAGAATCCAAATACTGGAAATTACATGAGCAGTCTCCTCAGACATTAAACGGAGATATGATCAGCGATGGTAACGGTAAAGGATTAATGCCTTCGATCATTACGGAACTGATTATTGCAAAAGATGTTTCTCTTGATTTCTCCAACAACAGCTCAGCTTATACTGATGTTAAAAATTCAGTGACTTCCGGAGCAGCAGTAGGAATAGGGCCTTTCGTTTTCGGAGGAAATTACAGCTATGATAACCAGGATGTACAGTCCAACTCGAAATGGAACGGTAAAAAACTGACTTCAGACGGGGTTTACATTATCGGCTACAAATGCCATGTTGTTCCGAAATCTCCGAATCCAAATCCTGAAATCAAGAAATGGACTGACGGAAAATCATAATATCCTTCTCAATCTCAATAAGAGTAACCGGCGGAAGTCTCTTTTCTGCCGGTTATTTAAACTTTAACCATTATTCATAAAAACAATAACTACCGCCATGAAATACTTTATTGCCGTTTACCAGAAGCTCAGGAATAAGTATATGTCCCAAAGCTCGATGGAAAATGATTTACCGATGATTTGCCCTTCTCTCAGAATATATGAAAATGAAGACCTGGAGCTGTTAAAACCCCAAAGCCAGCTTAATGATGACCAGAAGAAAGCACTTTCCATCATTAAAAAGCAAAACATGGCTTATGAACTGAACTCCGTTCCCATTTCTTCTGATTTCTGGGATCTGAATCCCAACAATTCCCTGTTTGATATTTACAGGGATATCCTTGAAAAAAATAATTTAAAGAACCTTGAAGAAAATTTAGATAAAGTTTTAGCGATGAAAAGTACCATTCTTTTTGATGCTAAAAACAGTGATACCAAGGAATTTAAAGCGTATAAAAAATACAGAAAAATCTATGAAGAAGCCGTTAATAAAATTACTACCCACCTTGAAATATTTGACGGTCTGGATACGGATGACGAGAAAAATAATTGGAATGATCAATTAGTCAGCCTCAACAATCTGAAGGAGCTAGCTTTCTCCGAATGGAAAGTAAAGGGGAACAAAGACCTTATTGACAGCGAGCTGGCAAAAATCAACAAAGCATCTGATGCAGACCTGTATTTAGCCATGGCCCAAAATGCAAAAAACACTTTTGATGCTGCGGAAAAAACGGATGTGATCAGCAATGCATCTATTCATGATATTAATTTTATTCCTTATGATTTTATGGAAAATGAATCGGGATGGAACAATATGAGAATTGAGAAATCCGAGCTCGAAAGCTTGTTTCAGGAGGCCAAAAGCTCCAATGAAAACCTGCCTTCAGAGATTCTTTCCATAGATTATGACGAAAGCATTATACAGGCTGTGGAACTCGATTATTCTTTTGTACATCTTAAGAGAAGCTGGTTTAATAAAAACTTTATGATGTCTGAACTTTTTGAATGGAAGGAGGCTAAAAAGATCTCTGACGGACAAACAATTTCGAATGATTTTAAGCTTCCAGCATTTCCTAAAACGATGATCCTGATCAAAAACCTCAAAATAATTCTGGATCCGTCGATTACGAATGATACGGTTAACAATCCTGACCAGCTGATCTATTTCGGACCATTAATTATGAAGCAGCAGCTTTTTGTAAATAAAAGCAATAACCAGAAATTCCTTAAGGCGATTACCAATGTTAAGACTATAAAATCTGACCAATTAAACACTTTAACGAAGAAAACAATTACTGCTGAAGCTGTAAAAATTCCTGCCCCCGATTTTATAGCCAAGCCGGCTGCAGAACCGGTAGCCGAGGCTGCAAAAGTAAATGCAACCCCTGTTTTTAATAACAAAATGAATATGAGTATTTTAAACAGCATAAGAAATTTAAGGCCCTACAATCCAGTTATTCCGCCTCAACCTGTACAGCCACCAGTACAACCCGTAAAGCCTGTTACTCCTGTAGTCACCGGACCTATAAAGTTTCCGGGGATTTTTATTCCGATTAAATATCCTGCTCCCACCCCGTCTGCCGGGGCAAATGTACAGTTCAAAGTTTTTGACAAAATCAATAATGATCCTATTTACAAATGTGCCATTTCCATCAAAGGAACAAACAACAGCCGGATTTATGAGATCGAAACCAATGAGATCGGAATAATCAACCAGATCATTCCGAACGGAGAATACAACATCGAACTGAGAATTGATGATTATGCTGTTTTAAATCAAAATTTCAGCATCACCAATAGCAATCCTCTGACTCTGGAATATAAACTTCAAAGGGAGGAAGTGAAATTCAAATCATTCTTTTTAATTGGGATGATCTGCGAGAGAATGCCTAAAATACCCATGAATCAATAATTTTTGTACAATGTAAAAAGTACGATGTATTAACGATTAAGAAGTAAGAAATTAATATGAAAAAATATTTTAAACTCCTCTTATCGACTCATAATTCATAATTCATAATTCATAATTCATAATTCATAACTCTTAACTTATAACTAAAAACTAATTATCATGAAACTTTTAAAATACTACACCAAAGCACCGGAAGTTCTTACACTTTGTGAGATACTTTATAAATTAGGCTACAACATTAAAATTTCGGATTCATTCAATCTGGAAGTTGATGCAGCTGTAAAAGATTTTCAGAGAAAAAATTCTCTGGTTGTAGACGGCATTGTAGGAATAAAAACATGGACCGTACTGCTACAGAAAAATTCAGCTCCTGTGAATACCACCGATAAATTCTTAAAAGAAAGTGATCTGATCACTTTTGCAGATCAATACAGATTGGAACTGGCAGCCGTAAAAGCCGTCAACGAAATTGAAAGCAGCGGAAAAGGCTTCCTGATCAACAACAAACCTAAAATCCTGTTTGAAGGACACATTTTCTGGAACGAACTCAGAAAAAGGGGTATTGATCCGAACACATACTACAACGCTTCAAGCAAGGACATTTTATACCCTAAATGGACCAAGATTTATTATCAGGGTGGTGTGAAAGAATATGACCGGTTAAATGAAGCTATCGGCCTGGGAAATAATCCAACATTCAAAGATGCTGCATTGTCTTCTGCTTCCTGGGGAAGTTTCCAGATCATGGGCTTTCATGCTAAAAGTCTGGATTATACCGATGTGAATGATTTTGTTTCCAAAATGGAGATCAATGAAGGAGAACATTTGAAAGCATTCGGGAAATTCCTGGAAAAAAACGGACTTTTGATTCACTTGAGGAATAAAAACTGGGCTAATTTTGCGAAAGGCTATAATGGCGGAGGTTATAAGCTTAATAAATATGACGAAAAGCTGGCAAAGGCTTATGTAAAATATTCCATGAATTGATTTTTCATTTTCAATGTATTGATATTAAAGTCCCCTTTACATTGGATTTGCGCAGATATTTGACGTTATTTATTTCTGTTTAACTGACTTTCAATTTTACAAGAGATTGCTTTGTCACTTCGCTCCTCGCAATGACAAAATGAAAGTTAAACATTATAAAAAAAGACCATCAAAAAAATTGACGGTCTTTTTATTTTATCTGATTATCTAACTTCTTAGAATAATTCTTTTCTGATAATGTTCTGGCTTCTTTCAGGGCCTACAGATACCAAATAGACGTTGATTCCCAAGTACTGCTCGATGAATTCGATGTATTTCTGAGCATTGGCAGGAAGCTCGTCATAGCTTCTTACTTTGGTAAGGTCTTCGTTCCAGCCCGGTAAATCATGATAGATTGGCTCGTAGTTGTATAATTTCTCTGTTGAAGAAGTGAAGTAATCGATGATTTTTCCGTCTTCGGTTTTGTAATGGGTAACGATCTTTAGGTTTTCAATTCCTGTAAGAACGTCAAGTTTAGTGATTACAAGATTATTGATCCCATTAATCATACAAGCATGCTTTAAAGAAACAAGGTCTAACCAACCTGTTCTTCTCGGTCTTCCTGTTGTAGCCCCGAATTCATGTCCAACCTGTCTGATCTTTTCACCTAATTCGTTATCCAGTTCGGAAGGGAAAGGTCCGTTTCCTACTCTTGTACAGTATGCTTTTGCAACCCCGATCAGGTTCTGAAGTGAAGTCGGTGGAACTCCTGCTCCTGAACAAACCCCTCCTGTAGACGGAGAAGATGAAGTTACGTATGGATATGTTCCGAAGTCGATATCAAGCATTAAAGCCTGTGCTCCTTCAAACAATACATTTTTTCCTTCATGGATGGCTTCGTTCAGTTCAAGCTCAGTATCTACGATTCTGTCCTGAAGCTGTTTTCCGATCTCTAAAAATTCGTTATAAATTTCTTCAACATCTAAAGTCGGTTTTCCATAATATTTTTCAAAAAGAGAATTTTTAACTTTTAGGTTTTTCTCAATTTTATCTCTTAAAATTTCCGGATTCAAAAGATCTACCATTCTGATTCCCACCCTTGCAATTTTATCTTCGTAGCAAGGTCCGATTCCTTTTTTGGTAGTTCCGATCTGAGTTCCGCCGTGATCTTCTTCACGGTAGGTATCCAAAAGAATGTGGTAAGGCATGATCACATGCGCTCTTCTGCTGATAAAAATGTGGTCAGTTCTTAAGCCTTTGCTCTCAATCTGGCCAACCTCCTTAATGAAAGATTTAGGGTTTACCACTACTCCGTTCGCAATGATACATTTCCCTTTGCACTGTAGAACTCCTGAAGGAAGAAGGTGTAGAACAAATTTCTCATCACCCACATATACGGTGTGACCTGCGTTATCACCGCCCTGAAAACGTACAACGTAATCTGATTTTGCCGATAAAACATCTGTGATTTTTCCTTTACCTTCATCTCCGTACTGAAGACCTACAACTACGTAAGTTGACATATTTTACTTTTATTTTAGATTCATGCAAAATTACTTTTAAAAAATTGGGTGCGCAAATTTGAGAGGAATTTTATTTTTGGATGGGGTGGAAATCACGTGGTTGAAAGAATAAAGAATCTTATTATGTATATAATTTTAATAACAAATTAAGTTATGTTATTTGTATATTTGATTGATTCTAAAAACAGTTTGAAATTAAAAATTACCAAAGATAAAGTTCTTAAATTTAGTCCTACTTTGGCTGATAAAATGGCGTTAAATACTTCAATTCATACAATCGATGATATTGTTACCTCTTTAAAAGAATTATAATAATGGATAAAAAGAAATCAAAACTAAAAAAAGATCACTTTGAATTAATTAACCAATAAAAAAAAGGGGAGCAACCTGGTTTTATCAAAGATTTCGATCGTAAAGTTTTTCTTAAAAAATTTCATGAAAAATATTTGGCAAAATAAATATAATTTTTGTCATTCCGTAGGTACTACAAGTATACAATATCTTATTTTAGTCATTTTAACAAAATAAAAAAAGCATAAGTTATCTATTTTGGGGTTAAGAAAACCGCGAATTTTCTAAGAAGGCCATTTAATTGATAGGCTTATGCCCATGTCCTATACTGGGCACGGGCAGGGCATTTCTGGTCTTTTGGATTCTTCGCAGTACCTCTTAACCGATTGGTTTTGCTCCGTGCCTTTTTCTATTGTTATTAACCAAGAATCTACAATCACAAAATGATAAAATTATTTTTGATTCTTAGTAAATACGACATGTTCTGTCGCTCCCTATAACTACATTTACAGTACTAGTCTAAGGGAGATTTTAGAAATTTTACAAAAGATTTCCCCTAAATATGATAATAACTTATATTTAACAACTTAAAAACTAAAAAATCAATGAAAAACAGGTTTTTTCTATGGTTATCCCTATTGATAACCGCGGGTACAATTTTATACTCATGCCAAAATGAAGATTTTACAAAAGACAAAACCAATTCACGTCGGAATAATGCCGATTTCTTTAAACACACCAAAACAACTGGTACACTTGCCAGAGCCGGAATAGATTACATTAGCATTCTTGAAGCCTACAACAACGAAACCAATTTCCTTGCTCAAATGCCAGACCAAAGGGGAATGCCAATCTGGGACAAAATGCAGGTTGTAGATACTGAAACAGCTACAGGGCTTATAATTCCTCTTACCTATGACAATGAAACAATGAGTTCCATTCTCTTTGCAACATTAGATGACCGGAATCAAGTTACCGGGGTCAGAGATTTTGATAATGCTTTGCTTGAAAATATTGTCTATGATCAAAAGATCAGCGTTGAGAACCGTGAACGGCTGTTTCTTACATTTATGCATATGGATAATTTAGTATTTGGAAATGAGGAATTTGTAGGAATCCCTAAAGACTTATTTGTTGGTAAAAAATCCGATGATGAATATGCGACAATACGGGTTAGGGATTTTAGTCCCTATTCATTAGCTACAGCTCAACAGGAAGGGAAAATAATTATTATGGAAATCTGTTTCATCGTAGTTCATTGTACCCATCATGGTGTGGGAAGCTGTGATGCTGAAGATGGCTGTACTCAATGTGGGACAACAGTTTGTTCTTACGAGGTTACTGTAACCGCAGAGGATGACCCTTATCCCCCAATGCCTAGCGGTGGGAGTGGCGGCGGATCTGGTGGCGGTGGAAGTACCACACCCGGTCCTAATGTGCCTACAAATCCTTGTGGTTTAAATGTAGGTGCAGTTTTTTATAGATTAGCCCCTAGTTGTGGAGGTGGTGGAACTATTCCCGGTTTAGATGATCCTTGTGAAAAAACTGCAAAAGTACTAGAAAGACCTGAAGTTCAAACGAAAATTGGAGCATTAAAGGAAAAGGCTCAATTACCTGCTACAAACCCAAGTGGAGGGGAAATAGGATTTAAGGTTAAGACTGATGGTAGTGTGTAGATGCAGGGCAAAATGCAAAACATAAGGTAAACTATGGTAGTTTATCCGGTGTTTATGGTGCTTATCATAATCATACTTTACGAGGGATACATATGCTTGCTCCCAATGACATAGATATTCTTTTGAGACTTGCCACCCAAAATTCAACCACTGGACCGGGGAATGCTTTTCATGGAATGATTGCTGCCGAAGAAAATGGAAGCAGTGGATTCAATTACTTAAATTATATTATCCGTTTTAATGGAACTTATCAGGATGCTATTGACCATAGTTATATGAATGACGATATAGAAAAATTAGAAAAAGAATATGACAAAATATCTAATAAATTACTAAAAGACCCTTTGAATTCAGATGATAATGGCTTTACTCTTAATGGGGATGGTCTGGAAAAACTTTTCTTTGCCACTGCAAAACTAATGGGATTAGAAAATAATGTAATTTTACAAAGGGTAGATGATGATGGAATAAAAATAATAACTTTAAATGCTGATGGTTCAACAACAGCAAATCCATGCTTATAAACATAAAAATAATTATTATGAAAACAATATTCAAACAATTTTTAACATTATCTATAGTTTTTATTACAATCTTATCCTGCAAGGCGCAAACCCTTCCTTTAAATACTGATTTAGAAGATACTCCCCAAAACTCTTATTTAAAGGACTTAAACAATGAACTAACTCCTTATGTAGGAACATATACAGCAAATTTTGATGGTAATCAAATTACATTATATGTTACCAAAGAAGATCATAAATACTTTGATCTATATAATTACAAATATTATCAGGATGTTCTTATTGTAAGATACACTGTAAAAAACTCTTCTGGAACTATTCTTCAAAGTACCCAAAATATGAGCTTCCCTACTATGATAGACAAGAATTTGATCCATAGCCATGGTACAAGAATGGGTATGGTTGTATTAAGTTATAACGGTACAAATTGTCGTATAGGGCATGGGAGAATTTATTTAAAACTCCTGAATAGTACACAAATATCTTGGCGGTATTTTGCAGAAACTACTGCTGTAACATCGGATACTTGTCCTGATACATTAAATACTACAATCTATCTTCCAGAAACAGAAAATTTAATATTTACAAAACAATAAATAAAATATCATTAATATAAATTTATATAGTAGCCTTGACCGTTTTGGTCAAGGTTATTTTTTTATCTTTCAGTTATGAAATTGAGATATTGCAAATAACAATTCCAAAAAGCCGAAATCAAGAGTGGCAATTTATTACCTACTTTTTGTTTTATATTTGAATTATAGATTTACGGTTTTTCTCTTAGTTGACACAAATATTGACACTTTAATTTTAAATAAAAATATAATTAATTGTAAATTAAATATTTAAAAACACTCCATATAGTACCGTAGGAATCTAAACAAATTTTTTACAATTAAACCGTCGAGATTCCTACGGAATGACAAAGAGAACAAATTTTATTGTCAAAATTAAAATTCTTGCGTCTTAAAAAAGCACAAAGAAAATAAACCTACGCCTTTATGACTAACCTAAAACAATCTCCTTCTCAGCATCCACTTCCTCCAAAAAAACTTCATCATGTGAAATCACCACCAGCGTCCCATGATAATCTTTAATAGAATCTGTGAGAATTTCCACATTCTGAAGATCTAAATTATTAGTCGGCTCATCAAGGATAATCATATCCGGAGCCTTATTACTGATCGAAAGCCCACAGAGAAGAAGCCGAAGACGCTCTCCCCCACTCAGCACATCACATTTTTTATCCCATGTTTCTTTTCCGAATAAAAATCTCGACAATAAAGTTTTCACTTCAGATTCCTGAAGGGCATTGTCGTTAAACCTTTGGGCAAAATCATAGACCTTTGAATTTTTATCAATCAGAGAATATTCCTGGTCGATGTAAATAAAATTAAAATCAGATTTTGCAATACTTCCAGACGAAGGTTCCAAATCTCCCAGCAACAGCCTGACCAATGTTGTTTTCCCGGAACCGTTTGAGCCTTTGACCGAAATTCTGTCTCCACTTCGGATTTCAAGATTGAGGTTGTCTTTCCAGAGATTGTCTTCGCCATATTTAAAATTGATCTCTTCTGCCGAAACCAGAATCTTCCCGGAATGTAAACTGGAATCATTAAAATTCACTTTCATCTGATCCGAATTTTTCAATGATGAACGCAGGTTACGCAGGTCTCCCGAAATATTACTGATCTTTTCAGCATGAATGTCTTTCAGTTTAGAAGTGTTTTTCTCAGCATTGTTCCGGAGGGTGTTCATCATAATCCTCGCCACACCGGATTTCTCCTGCTTACCTTTTCCTCTTGCATCGAGTTTCTGTTTTCTTTCAATCGTTTCGCGTTCTTTTTCTTTTGCTTTTTTCAAGGCACGTTCTTTAGCATGAATATCGTTGTTTAAAGCTTCAGTCTCGATTTCCTTTTGTTCAGCATAGAAATCATAATTCCCGCCGTAAGTTGAAATTCCCTGGTTACTCAGCTCAAATATGGTGTCAACAAGGTTCAGCAAATTTCTGTCATGGCTGACAATCATCACCGTTGAATTCGTCTTTTCAATAAGATCGTATAGCAGTTTTCTTCCTTCCAGATCAAGATGATTGGTAGGTTCGTCCAATACGATAATATCCGGCTGATTAATCTGGATTCCGGCAAGGAAGACTTTGGTTTTCTGGCCACCACTTAAACTTTCCAGCTGCTGATTCATATCTGAAATCTCAAGATTCCAGTATTCTAAAGCGCTCTGACAACGTTCTTCGATGTTCCAGTCGTCATTTAAAATTTCAAAATATTCTTCGTCAACTTCCCCGTTCGTAATGTTCTGAAGTGCATTGATTTTCTTGTCAGCTTTTAAACATTCCGCAACTGTTAAATGGTTGAAATTTCCAAACATTTGCGGAACGTAATACAAATCGCCCTGAATACTGACATTCCCATTCAAAGGCTGAATTTCGCCTGCGATAAGTTTAAGCAAGGTAGATTTCCCCATCCCGTTGCTTCCGACCAAAGCTGATTTTGTATGAGTGGGTAGCGTTAAATGGATAGCGTTAAAAAGGAGGTCTATGTTGGGAAACCTGTAGGATATATTGTGTAAAAAAAGCATTATTTCTTTCTTAATAAGGTTAAACTTCAATAACCGGTGGCTATTGTTCAATTAAATCTGAAAGAAATGATATCCTACATGCTCGTATTTTAAATTTTTGTGACTGCAAAGATATAAAAAGAAAAGAATTCGAATTTCAAGCCGCTTTATTTTGGATTAAAAACCATATCATTTAAAAATTCTATAAATCTTTTTCGCCTTAATTATTTTCACTTAATTTCAATACATTTGAATCTCCATTATCAAAAAAGCTTTTCAATGAAGATTCATATTTTTGGAGCCTCAGGCTCGGGAGTCACCACTTTAGGAAAAACATTATCCGAAAAGCTGAATATTGAATACTTTGACAGTGATGATTTCTTCTGGCTCAGGACAAAAGTGCCGTTTACAAAAAGACAGGCACCTGAAATCCGGAATACAACACTTTCTCAAAAACTTACTACTACCAACAGCTGGATTCTCGGAGGGTCAGTCATCCATTGGGGAGAAAACATTTTCCCGGAATTTGACCTGGTTATTTTTCTTTACCTTCCTCAGGACATCCGTTTGGAAAGATTAAAAAAGAGAGAAATTGAAAGATATGGTGACGAGATCACTTTAAATCCGGAAAGACAGGAGATGTTTGAAAAATTTATCAAGTGGGCCAGAGATTATGATGAAGACACTGGAATTGCCAACAGAACGCTTAATGCGCACCGCGATTGGTTATCAAAAATCAGTTGTCCGGTCATAGAAATAAACGGTGATTATGAAATTGACAAAAAAATTAAAATCATTTTAGACAAAATACAATAAGAAACAGTGTGTATTACCTGTTCTTTATTCATCAAACCTTGTATCTGAAATTAAATCAAATGCTTTAATAGTCTTTGACAAAAATCATTAAATCTTTACGTTCAGTAAATTCACTCTTTCATTTTTCACCTTTTTCCTTTTATCAAAAATCCGTAACTTTGCAGACTACTAAAAAAATTTATGGAAAGCATTCAGGTTCACGACAAAACTTTTGTTCCTTATTTAAAGGACGCCGAAATTCAGGAGATCGTAAAAGCAACAGCTTTAAAAATTTATGAAGATTACAAGGATGAAGTTCCTGTTTTCATTGGGGTTTTGAACGGAGTGATCATGTTCTTCTCAGACCTTTTAAAACATTATCCGGGAAACTGTGAGATTGCCTTCATTCAGATGAGTTCTTATTCAGGAACGGAATCTACGGGAATTGTTTACCAGAAAATGGAACTTACAAAAGACGTAAAAGACCGTCACATCATTCTTGTAGAAGATATTGTGGATACGGGAAATACGGTTGAAAGCCTGTTTAAATATTTCAAGGAAACACAGCGTCCGAAGTCTGTAAAACTGGCTTCTTTTCTTCTAAAGCCTGAAGTTTACAAAAAAGATTTCAAGCTTGATTACATCGGAAAGGAAATTCCAAACAAATTTGTTCTTGGTTATGGATTAGATTATGATGAATTGGGAAGAAACCTTCCGAATTTATATCAGTTGGAAGAAGGTAAAATCAACGAATAATTTCAAAACGAAATTTAATTTAATAATATCTAATAAATAAAAATGATAAACATTGTTCTGTTCGGCCCTCCAGGAAGTGGAAAAGGAACACAAGCCCAGAATTTAATCGAAAAATTTAATTTAAAGCAAATCTCAACAGGTGACCTTTTCAGATTCAATATGAAAAACGATACCGAGCTTGGGAAACTGGCTAAATCTTACATCGATAAAGGGGAGTTGGTTCCGGATCAGGTAACAATAGATATGTTGGTAGACGAATTGAGAAAACCGACAGATGCAGCAGGATTTATTTTCGATGGTTATCCGAGAACGGCTATTCAGACAGAAGCTCTGGAAAAAATCGTTAAAGATGAGCTGAATGATGAGATCGACATCTGTCTTTCACTAATTGTAGAGGATAAAATTCTGGTTGAAAGATTGCTGAAAAGAGGTGAAACCAGCGGCAGAACTGATGACAGCAATGTAGAAATCATTGAAAACAGAATTAAAGAATACTACGCAAAAACTGCAGAAGTTGCAGAATTATATAAGCAGCAGGGAAAATATGTAGAAGTAAACGGAGTTGGCGAGATCGCAGAAATTTCCGAAAAACTTTTTGCTGAAGTAGAAAAAATAAAATAATTAATAGTTATGAGTAATGGGTCATAGGTTCATTTTTAAATTCATAACTCATAATTCATAACTCATAACATTTATTAAATGTCAAATTTTGTAGATTACGTAAAGATTCATTGTAAAAGCGGGCATGGTGGTGCAGGTTCTGCGCATCTTCGCCGTGAAAAGTATATTCCTAAAGGCGGACCAGATGGTGGAGACGGAGGACGTGGCGGACACGTTATTATGAAAGGAAATGCTCAGGAATGGACTTTACTTCCTCTTCGCTATACCCGTCACGTAAAAGCGGAGCGTGGTGAAAACGGAGGGAAAAACCAGCTGACAGGAGCTTACGGAGCCGATGTTTATATAGAAGTTCCGATCGGGACCATCGCTAAAAATGAAGAAGGTGAAATCATAGGTGAAATTTTAGAAGATGGCCAGGAAATTATCCTGATGGAAGGTGGAAAAGGAGGTTTAGGAAACGAGCATTTCAAGTCTTCTACCAATCAGACGCCACGTTATGCCCAACCGGGAATGGATGGCCAGGAAGGCTATGTGGTTTTCGAACTTAAAATCTTAGCTGATGTAGGATTGGTAGGATTCCCGAATGCCGGAAAATCTACCCTTTTAGCCTCTGTTTCTGCGGCTAAACCGAAAATTGCAAATTATGCGTTTACTACGTTAACCCCTAACCTCGGAATTGTAGATTACAGAAATTACAAATCTTTTGTAATGGCTGATATTCCGGGAATTATTGAAGGAGCAGCTGAAGGAAAAGGCCTTGGTCACCGTTTCTTAAGACATATTGAAAGAAATTCAATTCTATTATTCCTTATTCCTTCAGATTCTGAAGATCATTTCCAGGAGTTTAAGATTCTGGAAAACGAATTGAAAGAGTACAATCCGGAGCTTTTGGATAAAGATTTTATTGTTTCCGTTTCAAAATCGGACCTTTTGGATGACGAACTGAAGAAAGAAATCTCAGCTGAGTTTCCGGAACACAGACAGCCTTTGTTTTTCTCCGGAGTTACAGGAGAAGGCCTGATGGAATTAAAAGATTCAATCTGGAAGAAGCTTCATGGCTAAGAAATCATTATTTTTTACAGTCATTCTTCAGTTTTGCTTTTCCAAAAAGTAAAGTTTTATCGAAATTGAGAGCCTCGAAACTGAATCCGGGGTTCAGAATTTCGTAAGGTCATAGAAGAACGCAGAGTAATTCTAAAAATACAATTATAATTCATCGCTGATAACAAACTTTCTTTTATTTGGAACAATTCTTGAAAGAATTCTTTCAAAATAAAAATGATGAAACATTTGTTAAGCCTTATTGCATTGATCATATTATTCTCATGCACTTCACAGAATACAAGTTCAAAATATTCTAAAATTGAATACGAGGCCGGCCCATGTTTCGGTTTCTGCCCTATTTTCAAATTGACGGTCAACTCTGACAGAACAGCCATTTTAGAGGCAGAACATTTCAATTTTTCAAAAGACCCTTCAAAAGATGATTCTTCAAAACCCCGTGAAGGAACTTTTAAGACAACCATCAAAGAGGCTGATTATAATAAACTGGTTTCTTTACTCGACGGGTTGGACGTAAAAAGTTTAAAAAACAACTACGGAAACCATAATATCACCGATCTTCCCACTTCTTATCTCAGAATAAATTTTGCAGACGGAACTTCAAAAAACGTAGAAGATTATGGCAAAAACGGAAATGAAAAGCTTGCAGAAGTTTATCAGTTTTTTGAAGATTTAAAACACAATCAGCAGTGGGCAAAAGTGAAATAATCCGTTAAAATATTTTAACCTATCTTTGCAATATATTTCGCGGCATTCTCAGCCCTTTCAGTAATTAATTTTACTTAAAAATTCTGTTAATAATTTTATTTTAGCAGATCTGCTAAAAATGATGAAGTATACTGCTTCACCCGCATTATTTTTTAATACACATATATTTTGTTATTTACAGACTTAAAAATTATCAAGCCCATTTTAGATGCGCTTCAAAAGGAAGGTTATGAAAAACCTACACCTATTCAGCAAAAAGCCATTCCTTCTATTTTAGAAAGAAAAGACGTCCTTGGAACTGCACAAACAGGTACAGGTAAAACGGCAGCGTTTGCCATTCCTATTTTACAAAACCTTACGGAAAGACCATTACCGAAAAATAATTATATAAAGGCCCTTATTCTTACGCCTACAAGAGAATTAGCAATACAGATTGAAGAAAGCTTTAATGCATACGGAAGAAACCTGCCTTTAAAAAAACTGGTGATCTTCGGTGGGGTAAAGCAAGGTTCTCAGGAAGCTGCTTTAAGAAAAGGAGTGGATATCCTGGTAGCAACACCGGGAAGACTGCTTGATTTTATTGCACAGGGAATTATCAGTCTTAAAAATCTTGAAATCTTCGTACTTGACGAAGCTGACAGAATGCTCGATATGGGCTTTGTACATGATGTAAAGAGAATTATCAAACTTTTGCCTCCAAGAAGACAAACATTGTTTTTCTCTGCAACCATGCCTACTGAAATTCAGAAGCTTGCTGATTCTATTCTGAATAATCCCGTGAAAGTAGAGGTAACTCCGGTTTCTTCGACGGCAGAAACCATTCAGCAATCGGTTTATTTTGTACAGAAAGAAGATAAGCTGGGCTTGCTTACACACATTTTAAAAAACCATATTTCAGAATCCGTTTTGGTTTTTTCAAGAACCAAGCACGGTGCTGATAAAATTGCGAGAACGATTCATAAAAGCGGCATTTCAGCTGAAGCTATCCACGGAAACAAATCTCAGAATGCCCGCCAGAATGCCCTGAATAACTTCAAATCCGGGAAAACAAGAGTTTTGGTAGCAACGGATATTGCTGCAAGGGGAATTGATATTGATGAATTAAAATTCGTTATCAACTATGAGCTGTCGGATGTTTCTGAAACTTATGTACACAGGATCGGAAGAACCGGAAGAGCCGGTGCGGAAGGAACTTCCATCTCTTTTGTAGATGGCCTGGACCTACTGAATTTAAGAAATACAGAAAAGCTGATCGGAAAGAAAATTCCCGTGGTTAAAGATCATCCGTTCCATACGGATAATCTGGTAGCCCAGAAAAGAGATTCAAACAATAAGCCTGCTCAGCCGAGAGCTGAAAAGCCCAAGCCGGCCAATAAGGCTGATACAGGATTTAAAAAACCTAAGAATAAAAGCTTTTTCAGAAAGAAATAATAAAAAGAAGCCTTCTCAGATTTGGGAAGGCTTCTTTTATTAGGTTTTGGCTAAAGCCAGATGATATTTTATCGTTACAATGCAGCGGGCTAAAGCCCGCCCTATTGAATGTTAAACATTTTCTTTGCATTTTCTGTTGTGATTCTATCAATTTCAGCAAAATCTTTCTGATAGATATCCACAAGCTTTCCGGCTACAAGATCAAGATATGAACTTTCATTTCTTTTTCCTCTGTGCGGAACCGGGGCAAGGTAAGGTGAATCAGTTTCCAGAACAATTTTATCCAGTGGTATTTCGTTCAGAAACTGGTCTATTTTACCATTTTTGAAAGTGACTACCCCACCGATCCCCAAAATAAAATTCAGATCAATGGCGTGCTTCGCCTGTTCAAGGTTTCCGGAAAAACAGTGGAAAATTCCACGGAGCTTAGGGTGTTTTTTTCTTTCCAGAACTTCAAATGTTTCATCGAAGCTTTCCCGGGTATGAATGACAATCGGTAAATCTTTTTCAATCGCCCAGTCAATTTGCTGTTCAAAAGCTTTTACCTGAATATCCAGTGTGGTTTTATCCCAGTACAAATCAATTCCGATTTCACCGATGGCAGGGAAAGCTCTCTGATCCAGGTAATTTTTCACAATATCAAGTTCTTTTTCCCAAGATTCAGGTTTTACATAACAAGGATGCAATCCCATCATTGAAAAAACCTGACCTGGATATTCTGTTTCCAGCTGGAGCATTTTTTCGTGAGACTCAGCATCAATCGCAGGGAGATAAAATTCTGTTATTCCCTTACTTAAAGCTCTTTGAATAGCTTCTTTTCTGTCTTCATCAAATTCTTCTGCATATAAATGGGTATGTGTGTCAATCATTGTTTTTAAATTTTTAACAGATCTTCATAAGGATTCTCTAAATTCAGCAACATACCGAAAGCCGGCTCTGTTTTAATTCCTTTCTTTTTTAATTCTATTATTTTTTGTTTAAAATCTTCTCCTTTTTCCTGTAATATTTTGCATTCGGCCATCATGTGACGATAAGCATTTTGTTGAATTGCCGGTTTATTCTGTCCGAAAATTTCAATGGGAAACCCTTCTAAAACAAAATGTAAAACGATGCATTTCTCACCGTTTACAACAGGATTTTCTATTTTAACGTCTATATCATGAGGAATAAACCGACTAAACATTAAATCATCTAAAAAATCCTCTTCAAATTTAGGATCAACTTCACAGATAATATCAAGATCGCTGCCCTCAATATCAATTTCAATCGGAATGGTTCCTGCTAAAACTGGGGTATAATGCTTTAATTTTTCAAAGATCTTATATTTTGTAAGGATTTCATACGCTTTTCTCTGCTTTGCGTTTCCTTCTTTCAGATAATCAAGTGTTGTAAAATCAATCATCTGTGATCAGAATATTTTGTGCTTTACTTTTTTACGCTGGTCCTCAATCTTTAGATTCAGTTTCTCTTTAAACTCGATATATTTCGGGTCTTTATCATCTTTTGTTTTATGTTCTAAAGCTTTGTTGATCTTAAAGTTTTCTTTAATAAAATCTTTGGTTTCTTCTGAAAAATAAGCTTCCCCGAATTTTTCAAAAACATAATGCACCGCCTGGTTATTCGGATGAATCATATCTTCTTTGTAAAAACGGTAATCGCGCAAATCATCCATCACCATCTCATAAACCGGCAGATAATGACAGTTTTCAAAGAGGGAAATAGTTTCATGGACTGCTGTAATAAGCTTAGATTTACTTAACTGGTTCTCAACCATCCCGTCTTTTGTGTGACGAACCGGAGAAACTGTAAATAAGACCTGAACATCTTCCTTACAGATATCCTTCAGGTTCAAAATTGTATTGTAAATGGATTCTGTAATTTCCTGATGGGTTAAAAGCCTTTTTTCAAAATATTTCTGCGGAATTTTGTGACAGTTGGCCACCAGCTTTTTCTTTGGGATAAATTCATAGATAAATGAAGTTCCGTAGGTAATAATTACCCAGTTGGTATCCTGAAGAAAATGATTTCCGTTTTCTAATCCTGAGTTGATTTTCTCTAGTGTCTGATGAATATACCTCGTATCAAACTGTGTATGATGGTCGAGAGAAATGAATTCATCATTAAACGTGATTAAATCTTCTTCTGTGTAAAAATCCGAATCATGGAGTCTTTTTATCGCCTGATCAATCGAGAACGGATTAAAAATCGTTCCAAAAGGATTACTAATTGTCTGGAGCTGGCCTTCATGAAGCAGGTCAGACATTTCAGAAGCAAAACAGGAGCCTATTGAAAATATTTTATCTTCAATTCCGATCTTCTTTTCCGATTTGCGGATATCTACTTCTGTCCTGAATTTCATATTTTAGGAATCAGGTAATAGGATTTAGGGTTCAGGACCGGGAAAAGCCAGCTACTAAGCCCTAAATCTATTACTTAATTTAACTTTCCCTACTCAAAAGATAGTTTGCCAGCTCTGCAAACGGTTTTTTCTTTTCTTCCGGAATATTGATTTTCTTAAGATAACTCTGACCGATTTCGTTATGCTTTTCAATTAAACGCAAAGCTTTCTCGTCTACTTTAGTTCTTCTGAAAATCTTTTCTACTCCGTATACCTTATCAATATTATCGGTTTTTTTAGAATACCAGTAATCCAGTTCTTTTCTTTCTTCTTCTGTCGCATGCTCTCTTGCCATCAGATAAAGAACCGTTTTTTTATTTTCATAGATATCTCCGGCATGCTTTTTCCCAAACTGCACCTGGTCTCCGAATACATCAAGATAATCATCCATAATCTGGAAGGCGATTCCGATATGTTTTCCGAAGTTGAAAATTGCTTTGGCATCTTTGAAGTTTGCTTTTGCGATCAATGCTCCGATTTCAAAAGAGGAAGCACTCAGCACTCCGGTTTTATAGGTAATCATTCTGATATAATCATCGAACGTTACATTTTCCTGGGTTTCAAAGTTGATATCATATTGCTGACCTTCACATAGCAGAAGACCTGTATGGGTAAAAATTCTGATACATGCCTTGAATATTTCGGGTTCAAGATCTTCAAAAAATTTGTAGGCTTTCAGCATCAGTCCGTCTCCTGAAAGAATTCCTACGTTGATCCCGTGTAATGTATGAATGGTAGGTTTATTTCTTCTCAAAGGGGCTTCATCCATAATATCATCATGGATCAGGGTGAAATTATGGAAGAATTCTATTGCTAAAGCAGGTTTTATCGCTTCTTTCGGATCACCGCCAAATAAATCACAGGCCATTAAAACCATAATCGGACGAAGACGTTTTCCACCATGGGAAATAATGTAATTCATCGGATCATATAATTCCGTGGGCTTATCTTTAAAAGTGTATTTAGTGATGGCATCAGCAACGATCTGTTGGTACTTGTCTAAAAATTCCATAAAATCCTATAATTTCAACAAAAATACAATTTTTCAGGGCTTTATAAAACAAAAAACTTTGCCCATTTGGACAAAGTTTGGTATTGTTATTAAAAAATTTCTATCCTAAGAAAATAAAGTCACTAAAAGATAGGTAACCCCTGCTACAATAGCTGAAATAGGAATTGTAAGTACCCAGGCCCAAAGTAAGCTTACCGTAATCCCCCATCTTACCGCAGAAACTCTTTTCGTCAAACCAACCCCGATGATAGAACCTGTAATCGTATGTGTTGTAGAAACAGGAATGCCAAAGTGATCTGTAATAAATAAAGTAATAGCCCCTGCTGTTTCAGCGCTCACCCCTTCTAATGGAGTTACTTTTGTAATTTTAGTTCCCATTGTTTTAATGATCTTCCAACCACCACTCATCGTTCCTAAACCAATAGCAAGGAATGATACCAGAGGAACCCAAAGATAATGCTGGGCAAAATAATCAAAACGTCCTGCAGAAGGTATATTAAGATAAACAGGATCGTGCAGGATTTCCACGTGGTAATAAATCAGTGCTGCCCCAATAATACCCATCACTTTCTGGGCATCATTTAAGCCGTGTCCCAAGCTGAATAGTGCTGAAGAAGCCAGCTGTAATCTCTTGAATGATTGATCTGCCTTATGGGGGTTCGATTTTTTATAAAGATGAACAATAATTAAGGTAATGATAATTGAGATCACCATTCCTATAACGGGAGCCATGAAGATGAACAGGAAAATAGGAATTACCTTATCAAATTTCACTACACTTTGCGTAGTTACCTGATGAAAGGCTTCCTTAAATGTTTCTATAAAACCTAATCCCGGTTGTGCAGCCGCCACATCATGATAATCCATCATGAAGGCATGCATTAATGCTGCCCCTAAAAACCCTCCAATTAAGGTATGTGACGATGATGAAGGAATACCAAACCACCATGTTAAAAGATTCCAGGCAATGGCTGCCACAAGGCCTGACAATATAACTTCAAGCGTGATAAAATTTTCATTAACTGTTTTGGCAATTGTATTACCAATTTTAAATTCTCCAATAATATAGGCTGCAATAAAAAAAGCTGCAAAGTTCCAGAGTGCAGCCCAGAGTACAGCCTGAAAAGGTGTTAAAACCTTCGTAGAAACAATTGTAGCAATTGAATTGGCCGCATCATGAAAACCATTGATATAATCGAAGATTAAAGCTAAAGCAATAATAACCGTAAGTAAAATCGGAAATTCCATTTTTGTTATCTTGTTTTATGCGTATTTAATCATGATGTTCTCAATAGTATTGGCAACATCTTCTGCTTTGTCTGTTACTATTTCAAGATAATTAAGTACCGATGAAATTTTGATGATATTGATGGCATCATTTGTTTCAAACAATTCTACCATTGAATTGGATAGCAGGTCGTCAGCAATATTTTCAATAGAATTTACTTTAATACAAGCTTCTTTCACCTGTTCCATGTTTTTAAACCCTTTCAGGTTTTTCATTGCATTCTGGATTTCAAGACATGCTTTGTGGATCAATAAAGAAAAGTCTGCATAAGCCCTCATTAAAGGCGATTTATATAAGAAAATATATTTTGTAGAAGCGTAGATATAATCAGCAATATCATCTAAACCTGTTGCCAATGTGTGAATATCTTCACGATCAAAAGGAGTGATAAAGTTTTTTCCTAATTCTACGAAGATCTCGTGGGTAAGTTCATCATTTTTATGCTCATAGTCACTCATTTTCTTTAGCATCGTATCATCATTAAGATCGAAATCTTTGATTCCGTTGTTAAAGTCCTCAGACATTGCAACTAAGTTCTCAGTTACTTTTTCGAAAAGCACGAAGAAGATTTTATCCTTTGGTTGAAAAGCGTGGAAAATATTACCAATTCCCATTTTTAAGTATTTATAATTTGAGTGCAAATTTCCTAAAAAAGGACCTTACCTGAAACTATCTGACATTAAGTTTTGTTAACATTAGGTTAACACTTGATTATCAAACAAAAAAACCGGCTGTAGCGCCGGTTTTATATCATTAGGAATGAGATTAATTAGCCTCTTCAGCTCTCATATCTTTTCCTCTGAATTTCATTGATGAAATGTTATTTAAAAGCTCTCCTTTAAAGGATTTTTCAATTTCAAAGAATGAGAATTTCTCTAAAATTTCAATATCCCCGATTTCAGCTCTTTTTTTGCCGCCTCCGCCGGCAGTAGCTTTATTAATAATATCTAAAACATCAAGCTTTTTCAACTGGTCTTTTTTACCAAGATTGAAGAAAAATCTTACCATGTTTTCATTCTTTCTTCTCGGTTTTCCACCACGGTCTCTCCCTCTGTCTCCTCTCTCGCCACGGTCACGGTCTCTACCTCTGTCTCTGTCACGACCTCTGTCTCTTCTTGAATAATCATCATCCCTGCTATTGAATTTCTGCTCAGCAAGGTCATGTTTGTCTTTATAATACAGTGCAAGATCCTTCAGCTGGAATTGCAGTAACTGGTGTACAAGCTCTTCTTTTGTGAAGTTGCTTAAGTCCGGGATTAATTTATCATCAAATGTAAATATATCTTCGTGCTCTGTCAACAATTTCTCGAAAACCCCACCTACCTGAGCTTTGATAATCTCATCTCCTGTCGGAATTATTTTTTCGTTGATCTCGATTTTGGTTGCAGATTTGATCTGTTTCAGTTTTCGGCTTTCTTCCGGCTTTATTAATGCCATTGAAATTCCGTCTTTTCCGGCCCTACCTGTTCTACCGCTTCTGTGTACGAATACTTCAGGATCATCCGGTAAAGAATAGTGGATAACGTGAGTCAGGGAATTTACATCCAATCCTCTAGCCGCCACATCTGTTGCTACCAGAATATCAATATTCTTCAATCTGAATTTCTTCATTACAGTATCTCTCTGCGCCTGAGAAAGATCACCATGAAGGGCATCAGCTGCATATCCGTTCTGCATTAAGAAATCAGCAACTTCCTGAGTTTCCATTCTTGTTCTGCAGAAAATAATGGAATACTGGTTCGGGTTGGCATCAATTAATCTCTTAAGTGCCTCTTTTTTCTGGCGGTATCCTACAACGTAATATTCGTGGGAAATATTCTTTTTAACTTCGTTAATAGAACCTACCGAAATACGGTGTGGTTTTGTAAGATAATTTTTAGAAATTCTTTCCACTTCTTTATTCATCGTTGCCGAGAATAAGAAAGTTTGTTTTGTTTCAGGAGTTTCGCTCAAAATTGTTTCCAATTCGTCTTTGAAACCCATTGAAAGCATTTCATCGGCTTCGTCTAAAACCAGCCAGTGAATCGCAGAAAAATCAAGTGCTTTTCTGTTGATAAGGTCGATTACTCTTCCCGGAGTACCTACAATAATCTGAGGCTTATCCTTCAGAGACCGGATTTGTTCCATAATACTGCTTCCACCATAAACCGCAGTAGTTTTGATGTCTTTCATGTATTTAGAATAATTCTTTATGTCTTTTGCAATCTGAAGACATAATTCTCGTGTCGGACAAAGCACCAAAAGTTGGATTTTGCGACTCGTATCGTCAATCATATCCAAAATCGGAAGCGAAAACGCTGCAGTTTTGCCTGTCCCAGTCTGCGCAAGTGCGATAAGATCGCGTATATCTGAAAGAATAAAAGGGATAGTCTGTTTTTGGATTTCTGTCGGGCTTTCGTAGCCCATTTCGCCAATTGCCTTAAGGATGTCAGGACTTAAATTGGTTTCCGTAAATAAATTCATTAAATATTTTAAAATTTTTGCAAAGATACAATTATTATTTGGATTTTATTTTATACAATATTACAGAATTAATAATTTTATTTCAGAAAACCCTAATCATTTTTAAATTTCCACAGAAAAACTATATTTTTTTTATTTTTAATTTAATAATATTTCAAACCCTATTTTTATTATTGAATTATTAAAAACATTCCCTGATTAATTACAAATTGTTAAAATATGTATAAAGTTGGGTGTATGAATAGATTTAATTAAATTTGATTTAAAATAAAAAAATATGTCGGCCACTATTTCTACAAAAACTTTTGATTTTCTAAAAAAACTTACCAAGAACAACAACCGGGAATGGTTTACAGAAAACAAAGACCTGTATACGGAATCCCAGGGAAATGTAATTTTTTTCCTTGAAGATTTAATTAAAGAAATGAGTGGATTTGATGAAGAGCTGGCCAAAATAGACGCTAAAAAAGCATTGTTCAGGATTTACAGGGATACCCGGTTTTCAAAAGATAAGATCCCGTATAAAACCAATTTCGGAGCTTCTCTGGGAATGGGAAAAGGCAGCCAGAAAGGGGGATATTATCTTCATATAGAACCAGGAAAATCATTTTTAGCAGGTGGAATTTATATGCCTGAATCTTCAGTTTTAAAAGAAGTGCGAAAAGAGATCTCATTGTATGGCAATGATTTCCTGAAGATTTTAAACAATAAAGATTTCAAAAAACATTTCCCGGAACTCAATCAGGATGATAAGCTGAAAAAAATACCTCAGGGCTTTGAAAAGGAAGATCCAATGGGAGAATATTTAAAACTGAAAAACTTTATTGTGCTTTATAGCTTGAAAGACGAAGAAATACTGGATAAAAATGCAGTAAAAAACTTTTCAAAGGTTTTCAAACTGATGAAGCCGTTTAACGATTTCCTGAATACTCCGTTTCAATAGGCTTAAATTAATTGGAAGAATACCATTTTTAAACTGAATATTTTTTCTCGCAGATTTTGCTGATCCGGCAAATGTACTAAATCTCAATTCTACAAGAAAAATCGCGACAGAACTTTTCACTGATAATCAACCCATTACAATCATTTAATTTTAACACACATTTAACATTTTTACTTATCTTTGCTCACTGTCAAAAAAACAAGAATGTCTTTATACCAAAGAATTGCAGAAAACTTACAATACATCAGCCCTGGATTTTATAAAAAAAGATACTTTAAGAGCTTAAATCATCTTTCCAAAAATAATTTTTCGGCACGGAATGTAGAACCGGAATTGGTCTGGATAAAGGAATACCTGTCTCAGAATGCTGTAATTCTTGACATTGGAGCCAATGTCGGAACTTTTTTGTATCAACTGGAAAATAAACTGAATCATCAGAATATTTATGCTTTTGAACCTAATAAAAAGCTTCATGACCGTTTAAAACGGCTGTTTCCTGCGATGAAAGTTCTTCCTTTGGCGCTTTCTGATGAAAACACAGTTGCGGAATTTAAAGTTCCCATTATTAACGGTAAAATGATCGCGTCAAGAGGTACGCTGAATATCTCGTATAAAGAAAAAGGTGAAGAAAAAAGCTATACCGAGAAAGTACAGGTTATTAAGCTGGATGATTGGGCTCCTACAGTTTCTTTAAACAAGCTTGATTTTATCAAAATAGATGTTGAAGGAAATGAAATGAAAACCCTTTTGGGAGCAAAAAAAACAATACAGCATTTTTTACCGACCTTAATGGTTGAAATGGAACAGAGACATCATAGCACCCCCATCTGGAATGAGATCGCCGAGGTGGAAAACTGGGGATATGAAGCCCGGTATTTAAACAGAAACACTTTTGAACTTGACAAACTTACGGAAGAGATCATTATACAGAACACCAACGACGAAAAAAACAAAACGGATTATATCAACAATATTATTTTTATTCCTAAAAACCAATAAAACAGCATTATGAGTGTAGTAGCAAGGCAAGGCTTCAAATATTCCATCATTGGCTATATCGGTTTTTTGCTGGGAACTGTTTCTGCGATTTTCATCTTTCCGAATAATTTTGAATTTTACGGAAAGCTTCGTTATATCCTTCCCAGTGCAGAGCTTCTGGTTCCTTTTGTTGTTATGGGAATTTCATACTCTAATGTGAAATTTTTTCATACTGTAGAAAAAGACGGGAAAGAACAGAATATGCTTTCCCTATCTTTACTGGCTGTTTTTGTCAATTTTCTTATTTTCTTAATCCTGTTTTTTATACTTCCTTATCTATTTCCACAGTTCAGAAATACCGAAGCATGGAAGATCAAGGAGATCATTCTTCCGTTAGTCCTGATTCTTTCTTTTTGTGCTATTTTCAATAAATATACTTCCAATTATAAAAGAATTGTTGTATCTAATATTTTCGATAATCTTTTTCCTAAAATAGCCAACTTAGGGGCTTTTCTTTTATTCTTTTTTATTTCGTCCCGGACTGGATTTCTGTTTTTTTTCGGAGTATTTGTCATGATGTTGCTCGGCTATGTTTACTACACAAATAAACTGAAGAAGATACAGCTTGATTTCAATACAGATTATTTTAAAAAGGATAATTTCTGGAAGGAGTTTTTCAATTACAGTTTTTTTGGTTTCCTGGGAACATTCGGGAATTACCTGGCAATTAACAGTATTATGATCGGCGAATTTATGGGAATGGAAGAAAATGGAATTTATGCTGTCCTGTATGCTTTGATTTCTCTTATTTCTATTCCTCAATTAGGGCTCTTCAACGTTTCGGCACCAATTATAAGTAAAACCCTTGCAGACGGAGATATGGCAGAACTTGACCGCTTCCATAAAAAAACATCTCTGACACTCTATTTTTTAGGAGCTGTTTTGTTTTCATGCATCATGGTCGGGTTTCCTTACCTGACTGAGTTTATGCCTGAAAACGGGACCCTGCTGAGAGAATATGAACCGGTAGTCTGGATATGGGGTTCTGCTGTTCTTGTTGATTTGGCGACAGGATTTAACGGAAATATTATTTCTCTTTCAAAATATTATAGATTCAATATCCTGGTTATGTTGATTTTGGCAGGATTGACCGTCGGACTGAATTATTATTTCATTAAAAACACGGATCTTAAATTAATCGGAATTGCTTTATCTACGGCTATTTCGTTAACAACCTATAATGTAATTAAAATCCTTTTCAATTACTTTATGTTTAAAGTTTCTCCATTGTCGATTGAAATGATTTTCGTTTCGATCATCTGTACTTTAGCAATTACCGTGGCGATTGTTTTACCTACTTTCAACAGTAACCTTATTAATTTAATTTACAAGCCGGCAGTTGTACTGATACTTATTTATATTGGAAATTATTTCACTAAGATCTTTCCGGTTGAAGATTATCTGAATGTGAAATTCATTAAGAGCATCCTGAAATTTAAATAAGAAATTATAAACTGTTTAAAACCTTTTCCAGGTTTGCAAGAACCACATCCCGGCTATACTTTTCATTAAAATCGAAAGTAATATTTTTAAGACCATTAAACTGTTCAATTATATTTTCCGTTTCAGGAATAATAAATTCAGATTTTGAGGGATAATTCTTTGGGAAAACTGCTATTTTTCCATATTTGATGGCATCTCCAAGATTTCCGGTCATTTTTGTTACGCCATATGTTTCCGGCTGGCTGAAAAATTCAGTCTGCTGTTGAATGGGACACCACAAAACATCTGCTTTACGCATCCAGCTTTCGAAGTCATGTGATGAAACCCGTTCTGTGAAATACTTAATCATGATATTTTCCGGTAAATTTGCAGATAATTTTTCAAGCTCCTTCAGTTCACTACCCCGGGCTTTTCCAAGAAATACAAAGTTGTAATATACTGAAACATGGCTATTCCGGATGGTTTTAAAAATATACTGATAGTCTCTTCTTTTTTGAGAAACACTACCGGGAATCACGACAATCAGTTCTTTATTTTCCTTTTTCTCAAAATTTCCGGTATAAAAAAGAGGCAGGAATTTATAGGTCCCTGAAGATAATTCCGGATCTAAAACCATGAGGTTCCTTGCCTGTTTATAAGGTTTTGACAAATAAAAAAGTCCTTCTTTCCACCATAGTTTAAGCCTGTAAATAACATCTTCTTTAAAAATGCTTTTGATTAAGCTCCATCTTGATGTTTGAGGAAAGTTCAGATTATGTACAATAACAGCGGTATTGTATTTTTGGGTAATGGCAAAAAAAGTATTAAAATACCTGTGAACCGTTCCGATTATTACAACGTCATATCCCTTATCTTTCAGCTGATCCGTAATCATAGAGCTATCAGATAAAAAAACAGCTTCCTGATCTTCCATGATCTGATCTTTGATCTTTTTCGAAAAGTAGTAATCTACCGTAAATTCTCTGGAATCACGCATAATATCCATGAAAGCCCTGGCTATTTCCGCATGGGTATCAATTTCTATGTAGGCTATTTTTTTCACTGTTTAACCGGGTTAAAGATCTCTTCCAACGCAAAGATCGTAAAGTTTTATTTTAAGTAATTCTATTTTAAAGTTCACAAGAACATCAATACTTAACAAGGCTATGATTCTGTGATTCTACGCTTTAGCAATTTCTCTATTATCTCTCCAGCCATTTTTTCTTCAAAACCTTCCATCGATGATCATTCATCATTTTCTGTTCGTCTTTTGTAATTTTCAATTCAAGATTTTGAGATTTACAATATTCGTATGCTTTAATGATTTTAAAGAAGAATGAAACCGATTTACTTTTCGTAGCCTCTTTGAATGCAGCAATATAGGCAAGGAATCTTTTCAAACCCTGGAAATAAAAGTATCTTCCGTAGTAATCAGATGCTCTTACCGTGTAATCGGCACCTTTGACCTTAATCAGTTTAACATGAAGTTCCGGCACTACTACTTCTTTCCAGCCTGAATTCTCCAGTAAAACAGAATCTATATTATCCCAACCCAACGTCTCTCTCAAGCCGCCGATCTGTAAAAAACACTCCTTCCGGTAAGATTTCATAGGGCCTCTCACATGCTGTTTGTTTGAGTTTCCTTCATAAACCCAATTCCCGTTTTTTTCGATATAGAGTAAACCGCCGATTAAACCGTACTCAGGATTTTTCCGGAAAGAATCTTCTATGGCTTCAAGATAATCTGGGGATAAAATAATGTCTGCATCAAACTTACAGATGATGTCATAATGATCAAGAGATTGGGTTTCCAATCCTTTTTTAAAGGCATTGACAACTTTTGAGCCCGGCTGATGAGCCGATTTCTGAAGATTAACCGTTTCAAAACGGGAGTCCTTATCTGTGTATTTCCTGATGATTTCCGGTGTTTTATCCGCGGATCCATCATTCACTACTACTACTTTATAATCTTTAAAATTTTGTTGCAGTAAAGAATCTAAAGTAAAGGTAAGATGATCTTCTTCGTTATGAGCAGGGATGATAATTAGAAATCTCAACTTATTTTTTTATTTTCAAATTTACTTCAAATAAAAATTCCGGTTCCTGCAGGGTTTCAAAAGGTTTCGTTTTAAAATCTCCTTTGATGAAAACCGCACACATCGAATTGGCCACATGATACAGATTCTGATGAAAACCTTTTGGTAATCCGTCTAAAATTCCCATAAAAACTTCATACCTTATTTTTTCGGGGTTAAAAGCATAATCATGCCATACAACTACTGAGTTTTCATGAACAAGGTTTCTGAAAATCTGTTCGGTATCATTTTTCACCATTTCATAAGAATGGTCTCCATCGATAAAAATAAGGTCATATTTCCGGTTTAGGCCGTTAAAATCAAATGTTTTTGAATTTCCTTCCAGATGAAGGATATCCGGGTTTTTCTTTGAAATAATCCCGTGCAGTTCAGCATATTTTTTGTTGAGCCCCAGTGTAATGATCTCTTCTTTAGAAAGATTGAATGTTGTACAGTCGTCAATAACTTTAGCTACATTCCAGACACTTTCCCCTCTCCAGGTCCCGATCTCAAAAAAGTTTTTCTTTCCTTTTGCCAGTGTTTTCAGCAAGGCCAGATCAGTAGGAAGCGAGCCACCATCTAAAAAGCAGAGATCGACGGTTTCATTGAAATCTTCACCCAGATCAGAAAGCCTGATCTGGGGAAGAGTTTCCCGATGTGGATATTTTTTCAGGAATTCTTTTTTTCTTGCTTCATTGTCATTCAATATCAAATTAAGCAGGCTTGGTTCCTGGGCTATATTTTGAAATGCCAGAACGGTTTTTTTGATTTTACTCACCGAAAATACTATTTGTTATGAGGTTTAAGCATGTTTTTAGGATCAAGTATTTCATCCAGTTTTTCCTGGGAAAGGATTCCTTTTTCCAGAACTAAATTGTAAACGCTTTTTCCTGTTTCCAGGGCTTCTTTGGCAATTTGTGTTGATTGTTTATATCCGATATATGGGTTAAGAGCGGTTACAATACCTATGCTGTGCTTCACCATGTTCAGGCAAACTTCTTTATTGGCAGTAATTCCGACAACACATTTTTCACGAAGGGTATCAAGGGCATTGCAAAGGAAATTGATGTTTTCCATAATAGCATGAGAAAGTACCGGTTCCATTACATTAAGCTGTAATTGACCTGCTTCTGCTGCAAAGGTTACCGTTAAATCATTTCCGATTACTTTAAAACATACCTGGTTCACTACTTCCGGAATTACAGGGTTTACTTTTCCCGGCATGATGGATGATCCCGGCTGCATAGGAGGCAAATTAATTTCAAAAAGCCCTGCTCTCGGTCCTGAAGAAAGCAGCCTTAAATCATTACAGATTTTTGACAGTTTTACAGCAAGACGCTTGGTCGCAGAAGAATAGATCACATAAGAGCCAGTATCCGGTGTTGCTTCTACCAAATCCGGTGCTGAAACTACAGGAAATCCGGTCACCTGAGCCAGGTTTCTGGCACAAAGTGAGGCATATCCCACAGGAGCATTTAATCCTGTTCCGATAGCTGTAGCTCCCATATTTACTTCTACAAAAAGGTCGGCATTGTTATTCAGCTTCGAAATATCTTCTTCAAGATTCGCTGCAAAAGCTTCAAATTCCTGTCCCAAAGTCATAGGAACAGCATCCTGAAGCTGGGTTCTTCCCATTTTGATGACATCCTGAAACTCCCTGCCTTTAGCCCGGAAAGCATCTACTATTTTCTGAAGCCTGTCTGCCAATCCTGCATTCATCTGCAACAATCCCATTTTTATCGCTGTAGGATAGGCATCGTTTGTAGACTGAGACAGGTTGATATGGTCATTCGGAGAACAGAATTCATATTCTCCTTTATTTTTTCCTAATTTTTCTAAAACCCTGTTAGCAATCACTTCATTGGCATTCATATTGATTGAAGTTCCTGCTCCGCCCTGGATCATATCTACAGGGAATTGATCATGAAGCTGGCCCGCAATGATTTCGTCACAGGTTTCAGCAATTTTGAGATACAGGTTTTCTTCCAGTAAACCCAGTTCATAATTGGTTTTAGCAGCAGCTTTTTTTACAAAAGCCAATCCTCTGATAAATGCCGGATATGATGAAAGAAGCTGTCCGGAAATTTTAAAGTTGTTAATTGCCCTTTGAGTCTGAACGCCATAATAAGCATTAATGGGTACATTAAGTTCTCCCAGCAGGTCGCTCTCTTTTCTGAAATTTTCCATTACGGATTTTTTAAGTGTTTTATAGGTTTTAAATATAGCAAAAACGCACCTTAACCGATGCGCTTTAAATTTATTTTATTGGATATTTTTGATTCAAAGCCTGTAGTATTGCCCATGTTTCAGCATCCATTATTCCGTCATAGTTTTGTGGTCGGAAATGATACTGAAAAGCTTCTATTGTTTTTTTGGTTGCATCATCCCAGCTCCCACTCGTTTCTGTTCCATATCCGAATTTTTGCAATTGGGACTGTACATTAAAGATAAATGAGGGCTCATTATACTTCATCGGAAGTTCCGTAGAAACTGCCAGCTCATAAAAACTCTGCTTTACAGCTTCGTCATACCACATTCCTATCTGGTATTCATCATACAGTTTTTTCCATGGAAACATCGGACCAGGATCCTGCTTTCTTGCAGGAGCAATATCAGAATGTGCCAATACATTGGTTGGCGGAATCTGGTATCTTGTTACAATATCTTTGGCTAATGCAGCTACTTTTTTGACCTGATCCTCACTGAAAGGAGCAAAAACTCTTTTTCCGGTTGTGTCAGCAATATATCCTGTATTTACAATTTCAACACCGATAGAATTGTCATTAAGATTTTTATCATTCCTCCAGGTACTTATTCCTGCATGATAGGCACGCTTATTCTCGTCCACCAACTGATAAATTTCGTTATCTCCTGTATTGTTTACCAGATAATGGGCACTTACCGATTGTTGGGTAAGTACGGTGATGGATTTATCATCCGGCAAAGCTGTATAATGCAATATTAAATACCGTTGTCTGAAGTTTTGAGCTACTGCGGGAAAATAGGTCTTTACCACTTTGTATCCTGCAGGTTTTGCAGAAACAATTGAACCATAACTTACCGTATTATCATTTTTTGTAATGTCTCCCACATTGGTTGTAAAAAATTCCACTCCATGTTCATTGGAAATTTGTGGTTTCTTTTTTTCCTGAACCGGTGTTTTCACCATTGTTTTAGGTTGTGTTACGGGGCTTTTAGGTTTGTAAGTAGTTTTTTTCACATTCTGCTGCGAAGTACATGAAAAAACAAAAGCGCTTAATCCGATGATATATAATGTTTTACGCATTAGTGTATTTTTTTAACCGATTATTAGCTCAAAAATACGGAAATTTTTCTTGAAAAATATTTGGTAAATAAAGAAATCTATTCTATATTTGCACTCGCAATATCGGAATAACGATCATTAAAAAATCAAGATAAAAGGAGGGTTGCCGGAGTGGTTAACGGAGCAGTTTGCTAAACTGTCGACGCGAAAGTGTCGCAAGGGTTCGAATCCCTTACCCTCCGCTTTCTTAATATATTCGGGGCGTAGCGTAGTCCGGTCATCGCGCCTGGTTTGGGACCAGGAGGTCGCAGGTTCGAATCCTGCCGCCCCGACTTTTTTAACGCGCTTATTGAACTAGGCGAGAATCAACTTTTAAGGGTGCGTAGCTCAGCTGGATAGAGCATCTGCCTTCTAAGCAGACGGTCAAAGGTTCGAATCCTTTCGCGCTCACTTAAGGAGGCACTATTTAATAGTTGTCTCCTTTTTTATATCCATAAAAATTTGTCACCCAAACCTTTACTATTTGGAACATTTAGAGTTCGGTTTTTGAAGCTAGAATTCTTCTACTATTTGTTTGAAATCATCTAGAAGTGCTACATTTAGCCACAAATTGCTCAAACTTCCTATCTGTATTTCGCATGATCGGTCCGTGACCGAAACAGATAATGGCAGGATTCAGTTTTGCTAACTTCTGGAGCGATTTGATGTTGTTCTGTTGATCCGAGGTGAATATGTTTGGCGGAAGCCGCAGACCAGTCGCTGTCGTGAGCAGGTTCATATTTGTCGCCACATCTCCGATTATCAGTACGCCATCTCGCTCACGGAATAAAGAAATATGACCTGCCGAATGTCCGGGTGTCTCTATTATCCGAAAGTTTCCGATCCTATCGTTTTCAACGATTGTCTGTTCGACTTTATGTCCCTGACCAGCCCAGTACTTCTGTTGAAGCTTTGCTACCCAATGTTGCGGAGTTGGATAATCGTTGGTTACCATACCCGTTTCGGTCCTAAAAACTTCGTCGGGATGACAGAGTAAGGGTATTGCAAACTCAGCGCATATCTGATCGCTACAGCCCTGGTGGTCTGCATGGGCATGCGTCAGTATATGTTGATAAACGGGGACTTTCTGGAGAGCTTTCTTTACAGTAGTATATGAACTCCGTATTCCGGAGTCTACCAATACATCTTCGATAATATAGCAGTTAATGCTGTTTCGTGGCATCAGTGAAACCTGAAATACTTCGGGAGCAATTTGACGTAACATAGTTTTTTTGTGCAAATCTACATCGCTAATCAGGACTGCATAAGGACATTTGTCCTATAATACATTGGGTCTATGTATTTGTCTCTTCGCCCGTGTAAGCGATCGCTGCGTAATGCCCAGGTACGATGCCAGATCCTGCGTCGCTATGCGCTGGACGAGCATCGGTTCGTCAGACAGAACATGACGGTATTTATCCACAGCCGACCTGTTATTGTAATTCAGCAGATAACGTTCCTTTTGTTTATACTCCTGCTCCATCACCGATTTTATAACTCCGTTCCAAGCCGTCACCTGACCAAGCAGATGCTGATAGTCCGGATAGCTTATCCTATAGATTACACTATCTTCTATAGCCCTGATATTCCTTCTAGATTTTTCCTGCTTCACAAACTCCGGAAACGAGGTGACAAATTCCTTTTCAAACTTGAAGCAGGTTATATTTTCCTTTCCTTCTTTGTCGATAGCATATGCTTTTACAGCGCCACTAGCAATAAATCCAACATGACAGCAGGATTCATCCTCACGAATAAAAAAATCACTTTTTTTTAAACGGATCGGTTGAAAGAACTGCGTAGAAAAGTTGATTTCCTCGGCGGATAGTCCTCCTGTTGAGGATAGGTAATTTTCAAATACGTCAGCCATTTCACAATTTTTTCGTCCTTTTATTTTCTTTTTAACCGTCTATGGATTACATACCAAATTCGGCATCCAAATCTAACAATTATTATACATTAAAAAAGTATAAAACTCAACAAAATACCCGTAAAACCCAATTAAGATCAACAGCTAAGGAGTTTGAGGATAATCCCATCAAGTTCACAAAAAAACTTACAATAAATTGTAAGTTTTTTTGTTTACACTATCCGGTTATTACTTTCTACATTTTATTATTTCCCAACGATTTGAATTCTCTGTGAAATAGAAATGCGTTTCCACTTCGAATTGCACCATTACACGATTTATTAAGGATTGAAATAAAAGTTAAGCAGTTTTTTTATCTTAATATTACCGGTTATAGCCTCCTATTCTTGTTTCTAAGTTCCCGTTTTATTTTTCTATATTCCCAAGGTGCCACAGCATGTACATCGTGCCAAAGCCCCACTTTTCTATATTGGGCATTTTTCTGTAACTTCCCTAAAGATGTATCTTTGGAAAAAGGAAAATACCACCATCCGAATCCCTTTTTTATAAGCTCTCTCGAAAGGTATTTTCCATTATCATAATATACCATGGCAATAGAACGTCCATAGCGGTCTTTATCGGTTTCAATAAAATTAACAGTTTTACCATATACCTGATCCGATGTAAATTGCTTAGCATTTTTCCCGAATGCCTGCCCTTTTTCCGGGCAATCAACCTCAGCAAGTCTCAGTTTTTTCTGTTGGTTTCCTTCAAGAAGAACAGTAATTGTATCTCCGTCTGAAATTTTAATAACTCTTCCACTGGTTTGAGAGAACACCAGCAAGGGAAAAAGCAAACACACAATCATTAATCGCTTCATTGTGCAAATATAAGTATAATAAAAGCTAAAAAGCTTTAACCTGAGCTTTCCTCTTCATTGATCCCGTGTCTGCTAATAACCGGCTTCTCATTTTCTATTCCTCTTACCGCAGCGCCATAATAGAGTCAGCAGCCGGATATTTTTATTTTTTTGCAAATCCTATAACTTAATGATTATCAGACAGAATAAAATCAGTAAAAAGTCAACTGAAAAATTAAATAAAATTTATTCTAAATTTTATTTTTTTAATTAAAAAAGTATTGTACCTTTGCAACCGCAAAAACGAAGTAAAATTTGTTCATGCTGACAATCATCGGGGCGTAGCGTAGTCCGGTCATCGCGCCTGGTTTGGGACCAGGAGGTCGCAGGTTCGAATCCTGCCGCCCCGACTTTTTTAACGCGCTTATTGAACTAGGCGAGAATCAACTTTTAAGGGTGCGTAGCTCAGCTGGATAGAGCATCTGCCTTCTAAGCAGACGGTCAAAGGTTCGAATCCTTTCGCGCTCACTTAATGACACCATTAGGACAATTTAGGCCAAATGGTGTCATTTTATTTATAAATACTTGTGATTCAGTCTATTTAGAGTATTTTTCATCCTTTTACCTTATTTTTTAAAGCAAAAATTTTTTATTAAAAAACAAATGTTTTATCTTTTTTAGAGGATTTTTCGATTAAAGCTCCATATTGTTGCTACGAACCTGACAGGATTCGAACCTTTTCAAAAATATTAAATAACTGAAAATCAACCATATATTAAAATCATTTTTTTCCTGTGGTACAAAAGGTTCGAAAAGTCAAGCCCATCAAGTTATCTATACAGGATCTCGTACACTTCAAACGCCCCGCAAAAACTTGTTTTTCAGCGTTTTATATAAATATAATTTAAAATATCAGCTTTACTCTGAAAAATCAAAAACTAATCAATCAATTTTTAGATATTTTTTAAGTTTTGTTCATACCCTAAAAAATATAATTCTTTAAAAAATTCAACTATTGCTTGCTCTGTCTGCTGACCATGGATTTCTTTTATTTTCGAAGCTGAAGCAGTTAATCCAAATATAGTCTTAACACTTTCTGATAGCATTTTTTCAATATTCCCTTCTATTACTTTTACTTTCTCCGGAAAAAACAACCTGATAATTCTCTGTTTGGTTATAGTATCTGAATTTTCATAAAACTCCCCTAAGTGGTTAATTATGTAATCAGTTCCCTTTTCTGTGTGTTTTTCAGCCACTATTTTTAAAGCCTGCTGTCTCAATTTATCAGTATTATCTTTTAAAGATTCCTGACAACGACTTCTTATTAGTTTATAATCATCATAGTCAATATTCCCATTTGAAAATAGCTTTTGTGCATTGAATCCCCTATCAATCAATTTTTCCATTTCTTTCTTTATCTCCTCTTTTTTCTGAATATAATCATGATGTTCTTCACCGTAAATTTCCTTTGAGATACTATTGGCAAGTTCTAAAAATGGTTCTACCACTCTATTGTTCTTAAGAAATGAGAGAAAACTTAAATTGATAAGGTCGGCTCTTATCCGGTATGAACAGAGTCCCACACAGTGATAATAATAATATTTTTTAGTATGTCCCTGCGATCCACTTCCTGTAAGCGTATTTCCACAATTAGGACATTGTAGGACACCTCTAAAAATTAAATTTTCATTGACTATCCTTTTTGAAGTTAGTTTCTTAGGATGGTTTAAATCTGCGCCTTTTATTATTCTTTGAACCTGATCAAATAATATTACTGGTATAAGACGCTCATGAGTACCCTCAACAATTCTTTCAGCTTTATCTTCGAATGCCGGAATTTTTATTTTACCACAATAAATAGGATTTCTTACCAGCCGGTAAAAAGCACTTCTACTGCAATTAAGCCCATTTGATACCGCATCTTTGTATATTTCAGTTAAACAATATTTATTTTGTCTCACTATAGCTGTAAAAGCCTCACGGATAATATATGCTTCCGGTTCGTAGAGGGCTATATATTTTTTTCCATCAGATGTGATTTTATTTCTATATCCTAGAGGAGCTTTGTTGATCCATCTTCCTTCCAGTCTTGCTTTTTGCATTCCCAAACGCACATTACGGCTTCTTTTATCGTTTTCTACTTCAGAAGTAGCCCAATACATTGCCAACATAATTTTACTTTCCGGGATTGAGAAGTCTATCTGCTGTTCAATTGCCTGAATGGAGACTTTCATATTCTGCAATCTTTCTAACATCTTATAAGCGTCCATAATATTGCGGCTGAATCGATCCCAATAAGTAAAGAGAATAAGTGAAGATTGATTTTTAATGAGCTTAAGTTCAGCGAACAGTTTGTTCCATTCTGGCCGGTTAAATGTTTTCGCAGAATAGTCTTCGAAAATAGTTTTAGTAACAATGAGATTGTGATCTTTACAATAGTGCACAAGTCGATCCAACTGGCTGCGTTGGGAATATCCTTTTACAGCCTGTTCATCAGTACTGACTCGTATGTACAGATAAACGGCTTGCATGGTGTAGGTATTAATTAAAGTCCTTTAGTTAAAGCTACTTTATATTCAAACGAAAAATAGAACAATTTATTTGACGAGTTTATATACATGTTTTTACAAAATGGCTTTTATGCTATTTTGAAAAGACTGCTTCGGATATGCTTAGATTTCGGCACCAGGGATTTTTTTAAGGAGATTTTAATCTATACAACTCCAGTGAAAGTTGGAATCAGCCATTTATGAGTTTCAGTGAATCAATAATGTAACTTTGCATTTATTACGATACAGCATAAAAATAAATGACCGAAAAAAGTACGTATCATCCCTTTTCGGTCATCTTTTTTTAATTATGATTATTTGATCATCTATACTCTGATTACTATCTACTGTAAGATTCCCAATCAATATTATCTTTTGCCCATTGTTTAGCGGAGGTTGTCGGAATTCCTTTCTTGCCATTGAAGGTATTCTCCAGCGGCCAGGAAACACCTCTTCCTGCTCCGAATATAGAACGGTACTTTTTAACAAAATTGGTAGGATCGTTTTTAAGATCATCTGTAATCTCTTCCATATCAGAAAGTGTACGCTCATACTTCCGGCCTGATAATGATTCTGCAATATCAGCCAGATCTCCGTAGGTAATCGTATCGCCGGCGATATAGACGATCTCATTTTCGATCTGTGGTTCTGTAAAGAAAATCTCAGCAGTAAGCCGGCCAATATCATCCGGTGTGGTCAATGTAACTGCCGTATCCCATCCACCTATAGCATTGACCGATCTATTTTCCAGATCTAAAATGCCGAAGAACGGTTCAAAAAGATAACTGGTAAACATACCTGTGGAAATAATAACCCATTTTGTGGCACTTTGTGATCTCAGAAGCTCTCTCACATCAAGCTGCTCATCAAAAAGATCCTGCGCACTTCCCCGCCCTATCACTTCAAAGTCCACTCCGAACTGCCAGGGAAAATATCTTTTGACACCGGCATCAATAACCGCATTGGCCAACTTCAGCTGAAAACCTCCTGCGCCTGTTCCATAACCTGTACACGAAACAATAGCGTCGTAATTTCTGAAAATATCAATAAGCTCAGAAGAGGGAGCGGACAGGTCGCCCGCAAGCAATTCCACACCCAATTCCCGGATCTCTGTAACATTCTTTTTCTTCTCCGGATCTTCAGAGTTGATCGTTGCTTCTCTCAGCAGTACGGTTACTGTGACGTTATTATAGTTTTTAGCTTTTTTTGATATATTTCGGATAACAGGCATACCTAACTCGCCTGCGCCCAAAATTAAAACTGATATATTTTCCATATTAAAATAATTACAATTTGAATCCATTATCCTAATGAATTCTTTTTCATATGCAAAATTACCACCTTCAAACCCCAAAAACAATAAGATACCTCATTGTGAGCTACTTACATCGATGTTAGTTTTTTGAGTTTTAGTCACATTAATTTTAAATGAAGGTCAAATTTTATTTTCTAAATGCATCTTTATTATAAAGTTCCTTTTGGCAAAAGTTTTTTCATCAGAAAAATCTATCTTTATTAGCATTAAATATACTTTATGGAAAGACTGATGACGGACGAAGAAATCGTAAATGCCTGGGACGACATTTGCAAGGTACTGAACAAAGAACAGGATCAGCTCAAACATGATATACTAAATCATGTCGGCAACAAATGGTCACTCTTTGTCATTCACGCGTTGGGAATAGATGGTAAAATGCGTTTTACAAACCTGGAGAACCACATTAAGGGTATCAGTCAACGGATGTTGACCAAATGCCTGCGCGAACTGGAGAGAGACGGTCTCATTTTAAGGACCGTCCATCCCGAAGTTCCGCCAAAAGTAGAATACGCGAATTAACAACTTTAGGTCGTGGCTTATTGGTGCAGGTTACTCCACTTTGGTTATGGATTGCCCGTAACAGCAATGAGCTAAACCAGGCAAGAGAAAACTACACGAAGTAGGCTAAGCGAATCGAAATTTCTGAAACAAAGTAAACTTCAATGTATTAGCCTATGAGGATTTTATCAGTTAATGTTTTACGACAAAACGCTTTTCAGCACTTCCTTTAAGGATTATCTTCAGTGCCTCCGGCAGATTGTCAATTGAAATGACCTGTACCATTTCTGATAAAAAATCCGGTTTGAAATCATCGGCAAGAAAGCTCCATATTTCCTCTTTAAATGATAATGGCTGCTCCACGGAATCTATGCCAATCAATCTGACCCCTCTCAAAATAAAGGGATAAATGCTTGTAGCCAAGTCCCCGGATGCCACATTGCCGCAACAAGTTACTACACCTCCGTATTTGAGAGACTTTATCATTCAAAGGTCCGAATCCTTTCGCGCTCACTTAAGGAGACACTATTTATTAGTCTGAAAGTGCTTCAGTAGGCATGTAATTACCACTGAACGGCAGTTCGAAATCCCACTAAGATTAACAAAGTATAATTTACATCCGCCTAATGAAATACTGATTAATCCGGTGCATAATATTGCAGTAAATAATTTTAGGAAAAATTTTATTAGATTCTAATAATTTATATCTATCATTTTCATAAATAATTATAATTGAAAATAAAGCTAATAGTAATTATTTGCTTTATTTTTTAACTTAAATTGTACCCGTTTTTAAATATTTTTTATGAAAATACCCAAAAGTATAAATATTATTAGGCGGTCTATAATGAGGAATCTGACTAAAAACATAGGAAGGTCAAATACAGAAATAAATCTCAAAAAAAAAATCGAAATAAAAAAAATATTAATTTCCAGGCCAAATCACAGATTAGGAAATTTACTTTTGCTTACTCCCTTAGTTCAGGAGGTTATCAGCACTTTTCCTGACAGTAAAATTGATCTGTTTGTTAAGGGTGGCATCACTCCCATTATTTACAAAAATTATCCGAATATTGGTAAAATTATCCAACTTCCAAAAAGACCGTTTAGCAATATATTAAAATATGTAAATGGATGGATCTCCATTAAAACCCAAAAATATGATTTGGTTATCAATGCAAGTTTTGGATCATCATCCGGAAGATTGTCTACGCTTTTTGCAAATTCAAAATATAAGTTATTTGGCGACATTGATGAAAGTTATTCTGCAAAATTTCCGGATTACCACCATTCTGCTAAAAACAGTGTATATAACCTGAGACAATACTTAACAAAATTGGGGATCCCTGAAAACCCAAACGAAGTTCCCTCTTTGGATCTGAAGCTAAGCCGGGAAGAGGTAGAAATTGGAAAGAAAAAACTATTTGACCTGGTAAAAAATGATAAAAAAACTATTTGCCTTTTTACCAATGCAACAGGTGACAAATGCTATTCTGAAAGCTGGTGGAATGAATTTTACAGTCAGCTAAAGCAAAACTTTCCTGATTATAATATTATTGAACTTTTACCTGTCGAAAATATTTCGAAATTAAATTTCACCATCCCTTTTTTCTACAGTACTGATATCCGGGAGATGGGAGGCTTGATTGCAAATTCTAATTTATTTATTGCAGCAGATAATGGTGTCATGCACTTAGCCAGTGCCTCCGGAACGCCTACAATAGGATTATTCTCAGTTACTGATGAGACTATTTATAGGCCATATAATAATAACAGTTTTTCTATTAATACACGAAGTTTAAATAGCCAGAATATTATGGATTTACTTCATGAAACGATGATGCACATCTAATTTAAATAAACTATATGAAATCGATATTTGCCGAAGATGTATCACAATACAAATATGAAATTCTATCCATTTTAAAAAAATTTAAAAATGACGGGACTCTTATAGGTAACGGTAGTAGGAATATTATCAAATTTTTTAATCTCAATGGCTTAATTTTAAATTTTAAATCCTTTAAACAGCATAATATTATTAATAGGCATATTTATAAATTCTATCGAAAGTCTAAAGCCAGACGTTCTTTTGAATATGCAAACATGCTTATAGGTAAAAATTATTATACACCAAAGCCTATTGCATACATTGAAAATCATGACGTTATTGGTCTAACCTCAAGTTATTACATAAGCGAACAACTTGAAAATACATGGACTTTAACAGATGTTCTTAGCAAAACATCGTTTCCTGAAAGGGAAAGAATTATTAAAGAATATACATTATTGATGTACCGTTTACACAACGATGGTATCGAATTTATTGATAATTCCCCTAACAATTTTTTAATAAAAAAGGAAGGTGATATTTATTGTATTTATATCGTAGACTTAAACAGAATGAATTTTTATGATCATATTAAAATTGATAAACGGCTCAGAAATTTCGCCCGACTAACAAATGATGTAACAATTATCAAAATTATTTCCGAAGAATATGCATTACTATCTGACATTCCCCCTGAATACTGTTTCAAAAAAATTGTTCAAGCAACAAATGCAATTCTTATTAAGCGTAAAATAAAAAAAATATTGAAATTATATAAATATTTAATAAAAATTTAGTAAAATCTCTTATTCTCCTATTAGAAGAATGTTCTTTCTACTTTACTAATCATATGGTGGTACTTTATGGCCATGTTAAAGGAATAATTAAAAAAATCCGCCTCCCAATTAGTTTGAATATGCTGTATAGGAAAATCGAATGTATCTAAGACCAATAAAGATCTGTGTCCCAAACCTTGTCGTTTATACGAGATATTGAGCCTCGCCGTCACCGAATGACCAGCAGCCATCGTTGTTTTCTACCAGGATGATCATTACATCATTCTGGCCTACCGATGTTTTGACTGAGATATTAGCAGCAATCTTCTGATAAAGTGCCTGCTTCAGGGCCACAGGTCGCCCGGTACGCAGGGTTATGCGTATATAAAGCAGGTCTGTAGTGTGGGATATCCCCATATAGTTTTCAGAGAAGATAAAATCTTCTGTGGCTACGGGACGGAGGAACACCTGAAACAGGTCATTTTCCGGTATCCGGATTACTTCGATTAAGCTTTCATGAATAGCAAAGGAAATTTATTGTTTCTGGCCGGCAGTGAAATGTGCTCCACAATAGATTTCTACAAAAGGCATGGGTTTTATTTTATGTATTAAGCTAATGATTAAAAATAATATGGATATTTATAATCTCCGGCAAATTATGTTCTCTAATTTTGAATTTTCATATATCTGTTAAGATTAATTACTTTATTATCTTTAGAATGATAGGCCACTTCAACATAAAAATTAAATAATTCATATAGTGTAAACTCAATATCGCCTTTCAATGAAGAACTGATAAGCCTGCCTTTCTCAAAAACCAGGTTATATTGCTCAATTTCTGACAGTTGTGTAAATTCATAAAAAGACAATATTTTCATTTTAACTAAACTTAAAATCAAAAATAATAAATCCCTAGCTAATCAAATAATTTACTATATTAAAATTATGTAAACTTTATTTTTTAAGTCAAGAGAAAGTAAATAAATCCTTATATCCAAACAATCAAAAACATCCGGTCTGACTTTGTTTAAATATCAGATTTAAAGAATAATTCCGGTTAAAGAATTTTAATGATAACTTGCAGAGATTAATCTGAATACGTTTTATATGACTAAAATACCTACCTTAATTTGTTTTGTTTCACTTATATTGGCCAGTATTGGCTGTAAAAATGATAGTGACTCAAAAAAACAAGCAGAAAAACCCAACCAAAAAACAGCTATAGTTAAAGAAAAATGGCATTGGGATAATACCCAAAAGCAAAATGAAAGTGCCGGGTATGCCCAAGTCGTTAAAGCAGGCAATACAATTTACATTTCGGGTATTCCTACAGACGATTTAAGTCCCGAAGGGATAGCCAAAGTTTATAAAGCATTAGAAAAGTGCCTCAATTCTTTTGGTGCAACCTCAGAAAATGTTGTAAAAGAAAATCTTTATACTACAGACATAGAGACGATGAAAAAATATAACGACTCAAGAAAAGAGTTTTATAAAGGCGATTTTCCTGCAGCTACCTGGGTACAGATAAGCAGATTGTATGAACCAAATGCTAAACTGGAAATAGAATTAATTGCACAACTTAGTGATGCCAGCCGATAATTCATGTGCTTTATTTCCATATATCAAAAGCCACTGCAAATGTACAGTGGCTTTTATTTTTATAAATGAGAACCTTATTTCAATCTGTAGGAATTTCCGTTCCAAAGATAAGTTTTAGACGAGCGTTTCTTCTTTTCTTTATCATGATCATCTTTTTCCATTTCCTCCATTTTAAAAATAAAGGCATTGGAAATTCCTCCTTTATCATTCGGAAATATAAACTTTTCACCGTGATAGTATACATCTGCATCGCCTACATTCGTCAGCTGAGGCAAAGTAATGAGTTTTTTATCTTTAAAAAGCACATACTGATCATAACTCGCAATTCCGCAGGCTTCTCCTGAGACCATCGCTTTCAGGGTTAATTCCACGTTTTGTAATTTATGATTACTTTCTACATTGAATGTCCCATAGCTCAATTCTTCTCCTCTCCCCGTATCAAAGAAAACCTCATCAACCAGAGTATTTCCTTCAACCAGTTTTATACTTGCAATATTCTGCTGATAATTTTCTCCAGACTGTTTGTTTTTCCTGGTTTCCGTCTTTGAAAGGCCGAACAGAAAATCATAGCCGTTTTTATTCCGGTAACCAACACAGAGATTTCCACCCCAAATATAGCCTTCTACAGTCTTATCTCCTTTCTGGCAGGATATTTTATACCAGTTTGCCCTTCTTTCACCCAGTTTTAAAACCGCTTCATCTTTTTTAAGAATGAGAACCTGCTGATTGGTTTTTAAAGAATCCAGTATTTGAGCATTTACGTTGGGATCCAATCTCAGTCTTGCCTGGTCTGTAAATATTTTCTGGGGCTTATTTTCTTCAAATCCGAAAACGCCATCAGCATATACGATCTCTTCTTCCTGAGCGGAAATCAATTGTATAGCCAATAAAAATAAAACAGTCAGTAAGGATTTCATATTCCTTCTTTTAATCATTATTTTTCGAGTAACAAGCTTACCCATTCTTCACGCTGCAACTGCTTTTTCAATTCAAGGCTATTTTCTTTACAGACTTCAAGAATATCATCTGCATCAAAAAAGCACAGTCCCGAAAGCAATAATTTTCCACCTTTATTCAAAACAGATACATATGTTGGAATATCTGAAATCAGGATATTACGGTTAATATTAGCCAGAATAATATCAAAATTCTCTTTTCCCAAATTTTCGGCAGTTCCCTGTTCAATATCCAGTTCAACCTTATTTCTTTCTGCATTTTCTTTTGAGTTCTCAACTGACCATTCATCAATATCAATGGCTTTTACATCACCTGCACCTTTCTGTTTTGCATAAATTGCCAGTACGGAAGTTCCGCACCCCATATCCAGCACTTTTTTACTGTTTAAATCCATATCCATCATCTGCTGGATCATCAGATGGGTTGTAGGATGGTGCCCGGTTCCGAAAGACATTTTAGGCTGAATCACAATTTCATGCATTCCGGGTACAGATTCATGGAATTCTGCTCTGATCAAAACTTTATCATCAATATTTATCGGTGAAAAATTCTTTTCCCACTCTTCATTCCAGTTGATATTAGGCATTTCCTGGAAAGAGTATTCAATTTTTACATTTTCATTTTCAAGAAGAGGAAGAGTTTTAAGTTCATTTTCATTGAATAAATCTTTCTGAATATATCCTAAAATACCATCAATTTCTTCCGTGAAACTGTCAAAACCTATTTCGATAAGCTCTGCCATTAATATTTCGTTCCAGGGTTGTAATGGAGAAATTTTGAAATTGAATTCTAAATAATTTTGCATGTAATAAATTTGGTACAAAAATAACGAATTAATAGGATTAGAATTCCCGGAATCAATGCTTTTTTAATGTAACGGGTACAATATTTTTTCATACTGAAATCTTTTAAACCTTAAATCTGAGCTATTAAGATTGATGAAGATAGTAAGGATATTAAGCATGACTGCGTTTTTAGGTTTGGGCTAAAGCCAAATCCGTTGTGGCAAAGAAAAGCGGGCTAAAGCCCGCCCCTATCAATAAAAATCATATTAAAATGTTTTCATTATTTGAGTTGATGATAATTAAATCCCATTAACGATCAACTTTAAACTACCATTAAGGATTTGTAGAAAAAATAGACCCGTTTGCAATTAAGGCTCTTCTGTTCATTTTCAGGATATCCCTTACCCATTCTGCAAAATCTTCCGGTTGCAGCACTTTGTCGGGGTTCCCGTCAGTCAATCCGCCCTGGATGCTCATATCTGAAGCAATCGTACTTGGAGTTAATGTGATTACCCGGATATTTTGTTTTCTCCATTCCGCCATCATTGATTGTGACAAAGAAACTACTGCTGCTTTAGATGCTGCATAAGCCGACATATTCGGTCCGCCCTTCAAGCCTGCTGTTGATGCTACATTCACAATATCACCTTCACCTTTTGCTTTTAAGAAAGGATGAACCGCTTTTGCTGCATAATACACTCCGAAAAGATTGGTTTTTATTACCTGTTCCCAGGTTTCTGACGGCATTTCTTCAATGGTTCCGAAGTCTCCTATTCCGGCGTTGTTGATTAAAATATCAACACCTCCAAGCTGCCCGGCCAAAGATTCAATACCTGCCTTTACTTCAGATTCGTCATCCATACTGAAAACTGCATAGGCAGTGTTTACTCCCGTATTTCTGATTTCTTCAACCGTATTTTTAAGATTTTCTTCATTTCTTCCGGTAATGGCTACATTTACACCTTCATTAGCCAATGCCAGGGCAACAGCTTTACCAAGACCTCTTCCACCACCTGTTACAATGGCATTTTTTCCTTTTATATTCATAGTGATATACTTTTCGTAATACAAATTTACGAAACGATATTTTTAAAAGCGGTTATTTACCTACTAATTAGGGGCAATATTTGTTTAAATATTTCACCAGTGTTTTTAGCTTTGTTTGGAAAATTAAAGCTTATAGGTTTTATCCGCCAGGTAAGCAAAAATTTTGTAATTAAAAAATAAAACCGGCTTATTGTAAGCCGGTTTCCTGAATTGAAAGTATAGTAAAAAAATGAAAAACTAAGGGATAAGAACAGGTTCTTTAACCTCAAATTCTTCTGAAGCAGAAAACTGATTTCCATACATGTCTATCGCTTTCACTTCAACCTTATGTTTTCCCTGTGTTAGTTTATTGGTAAATCCACCTACCCAGATGTGTTTTGATATTTCAGGGTTTGAAGGTCTTCTGCCCGGGAATAAATTTTGTGTGGTGTCCCATTTGAAAACCGACATTGCGAAGTTAGGATCAATTGTTTCATCATATTCCATCTCTTTCCAGTCGCCATTATCAATTCTGTATTCCACTTTGTCTTTTTTGCTTCCCATAAAGAAGTTGGCAAGCACTTTTGCAGATGTTTTTGAAGGGAAAGGAATTACCTTCGGAACGTATAATTCGATCTGATAATCTTCCGGTTTTCCGGCTGTTTTGTATTTGACTTTATACTGGTTATCTGTAAAGCTGATGAATGAATATCCTTTGGCCGTTCCGTCTCTCATGGTAGAAGTTGGTAAACCGGCTTCGTCAGGCGTTCCTGAATACCAGTCACCACAGGTGGTTCCTACGTTATATTCGTGTAAATCTTTTGAACCATTCCACCCGGCTTGTTTTCCATAGAAAATCTGTTGCTGAATATGGGTATGTGCTGACAAAATCAGTGCATTCCGGAAAGGAGTCAGATAATCAAATAATTTCTGACGGTCTGCATTCCTGAAATTATCTTCATTTTTATGGTCCAGCGGAATGTGGAAAGAAACGACAACCAATTTGTTTTTATCTACCAGCTTCAGGTCATTTTCAACAAATTTCAACTGATCTTCGCGGAAACCACCCCAATATCCTTTCCCATCTCTCGGATCCGGATACAAAATATCATCCAAAATAATGAAGTGAACGTTTCCATAGTTGAATGAATAGTTGGCTGGTCCGAAATTGGATTCAAATGTTTCGTCTGAAAGCTGATCTTCTTTGGCATCATAATTCATATCATGATTTCCCATTACATTGTACCACGGCAAACCGATTTCTTTCATTACGTCTGCATAAGGCTTCTGCAAGCTTAAGTTATCTCCTACCAGGTCACCCAGACTGATTCCCAGCACTGCATTTTTTTTGGCATTTTTAACTTCATTTACAATCCCTCTTTTGAAATAATCCAGTTCTTTTTCTGTGTAGGGCTGTGGGTCACCGAAAACCAGGATATCAAAGTCTTTATTCTCCGTCTGCTTATACAGCGGGAAATTCAACTCTTTCGGAAGCTCTCCTGTAGGGGCGCTCCCTTTGTATTTAAAATCAGCAGGAGAACCTTTTGGCTTGTACTGGTAGTAATATTGAGGCAGGTTATTGCCATTTAAGGCAGTCTGATATCCTGAAGGCTTGATAACAAAAACCGTCTGATTTTCCTGAACCGGAAGGCTGTACCTCCCGTTCTTGTCTGTTAAAACCACCTGAATTCCATTGGAAACCGCTACTCCTTCAATTCCTTTTTCCCTGTTTTCTTTTTTCAGATTTTTATTGCTGTCCTCATAAACATATCCTGAAACGGAAGCCTGAGAAAATGCCATTGCAGAAATTAATAAACATGGCATTAAAAATTTTATAGTCATTGTATGATTGTATTTTAGATTATTTATGATCGATTATTATTGATTCCACCATGTTTTGATGTTGATATTATCTCCCCCCATCTGCTGAACGGCAGCCTGGTAATTTGCCGTATTCAAGACTTTTGGATTCGGAGGATACATTAATCGTTGCGGAAGGTTTCCGTTATTTAAAAGCCCGCCGTTGTTTGGAAGCACCGGGAATCCGGTTCTTCTTTTTTCAAACCACTGCTGCTGATCTACAAAGAATAAAGCAACATATTTCTGAAGCATAATCCGGTCTAATGTTCCGTTGTAAGCTACATTCGGATTGGCAAAGTAGTTGGCAGGAACCGTTGCTCCCCATTGCTCAATAGCCGCTTTAACCCCATTTTCATAATAAGTCTGTGCGCTTCCCGGAATAATTCCTTTATTGGCCAATTCAGAAAGGGTGAACTGAAGCTCTGCATAAGGATAAATCAGAATATTCAATGGTGCTTTTGCCAAATTCTGGTTCATATTGGATGGCTGGTAAGTAAATACCGTTCCATAGGCATAACCTGAAGGCGCACCTTTGTACCCGATATTCTGTTGGGATGGGATAGCTTTAGCCTGACCAAAGAACATTGACAAACGCGGGTCACTATTGGCTTTTAAAGTTTCAACAAAAAATTCAGAAGCCGCTCTGCTTGTTGTAAAATCCTGAGGTCTTGCAATCGGGGGGAGAAGTGGTGAAACTCCGGTTATACTCAGTTTTGCCGTTTCCGCATTGCTCTGGAAAAGAGGATATGTTGTAGGATTATTTATGATTTCCTGGATTCTTTCATGAACATTGACTTCTCCGTTTTTCTTTAAAATTCTTGTCAATAATCTTAATGAAAGTGAATTACAGAATTTTTTCCAGTTTGAAATTCCGTTGGCATCTGCTTCCGCTTTGTAGAAAAGATCGCTACCGGTAAGGGGTTTATTGGTAACAAAAAGAGTGTTTGCGGCTTTTAAGTCATCCAACAGCTGAATATAAATATCTTTCTGCTTATCAAATTTCGGCTGAGTAATTCCTTCATCTAATTTCCCTGCCTGTGAAAACGGAATGTCTCCGTAAGTGTCTGTAAGATTGGAATAAATCCAGGCATTCAACACCATGGCAATAGCCTGATAATTTGCATCTTTTTCTTCAATAGCAGCTTCTTTAAGGTCTTTTACCTGCTTCAGCCATTTGTATGAGTTATTCCAAAAGCCTGCTCCTGTATTTTCTGTAAGATAATATCGGCTCAGCGAGTTTCCTTCATTGGGAAAATCAAGGGAAACCTGCATGATATCAAATGTAAAATCATTGGCTCTCATATAATTAACAGAAGCCATATTGTATTGAATAGGCACCAGTAATTTGGCGGATACCGGATCACTGATCCTGCTTTCATCAATGTTTACTTCGTCAAGGTTCCTGTCACAAGAAACCGATGCAAAACCGATACTTGAAATTAATAATATATTGAATAGTAATTTTTTCATGATTTCAAATTTTAAAATTTAACATTAAGTTGGATTCCCACTGTTCTTGCTGTTGGCAACTGTCCCATTTCAACTCCCGGAGTGATCTGGTTGTCATTAAGAGTCGCTGCTTCCGGATCGAACAACGGAAACTTCGTCCACATCCAGAGGTTTCTTCCGAATAATGCCAAAGACAGATCCGTCAGTTTTAACTGTTCCGTTACACTTTTCGGGAAAGAATACGATATTCTGGCATCTCTAAGCTTGATGAAAGAGGTATCAAATGAATTGGTTTCCACATTGGCTCTTCTGTAATAATCTGCATAGTAAACAGAAACAGCAACGCCTTTTGTATTAGGAGAATAAGATCCGTCCGGATTCTGTACCACTCCTTCCCCTATGATCAAACCATTTGGGTTGTCCCTTCCGATCAGGGTATGTTCAAGTTTCCCCTGTTCTGTCATTTTATGATGTGACTGGGAATAGGCCATTCCTTTGTACTGTCCGTCGAATGAGAAACTCACAGTAAAGTTTTTATATCTGAATTCGTTTTGAAGACCAGCTCTCCATTTCGGGTAAGCATTACCTATTTTCTTCATTTCAGTAGGTTTAGCCGTTAATCCATCGGTTCCGTAAACAACTTGCCCATCCGGCGAGTACATTAATCCGTAACCGTACATGTCTCCAAGTGAACCACCAACCACAGCGTTATAATATACTACTCCACCTACACTGGCCAAGGTATAAGGCTGGCCCTGAAATTCATCAGGAAGAGAAAGGATTTTATTCCTGTTCATCGACCAGTTCGCATTTACACTCCATGAGAAGTTTTTATTTTTAACCGGGAAAGTATTTAAGGTCATTTCAAGGCCACGGTTTCTGACCTCCCCTGCATTGATCGTTCTTTTGCTGTATCCTGTTTCATACAATGCAGGAATATCCACAATCTGATCTTTGGAATTGTTCTGATAAGCGGTAATGGAATAACTGATCCTGTTTTTAATAATGCTGAAATCCATTCCTGCTTCTATGTTGGTAAGCATTTCAGGTCTCAGGTCAGGGTTTGGATATAATGACGGTGCTTCAACCGATCCTGAGAAAACACTGTTGTTATAATATTTAATAAGCTTATATGGATTTGTATCATTTCCTACTTTTGACCAGGAAGCTCTTAATTTCCAATAATTAAACTGGTTTGAATTGAGTTTAAATATTTCTGAAAGAATGAAAGACATTCCCGCAGACGGATAAAAATAAGACCGGTTGTCTTTTGGAAGTGTACTGCTCCAGTCATTTCGCGCAGTAAGGTCTAAGAAAATTTTATTCTGATAACCTAATGTCACTAAACCGTATGCACTGTTTACCTGCTTATCGCTTGGAGTGGCAAATTTTGTGATATTGGCAATACCGTTCGGAAGGGTGTAGACGCCCGGCTTAAGAAGTCCGTCTGCCATATAATCATACATCGTATATTCTGAATAACGGATATTTCCCCCAGCCGACGCACTGAAATCAAAGTCTTTAAATGTATTTTTATAAGTGAATAATAAGTCATTATTCAAATCCATCTGCTTAATATGCTGCTCTCTGTACATCCCCTGAAGGTAGTTGGCAGAGCTCCATGGCCTTTGCTGGGTACGTTCTTCATTCGTAAGCTCCATTCCTGATCTGAACATGACGTCGAAGTTTTTAGCAATTTTATAATTAAGGTTTACATTTCCCGTAATAAAATTCTTATCTACTCCATTCAGCATTTCATAAGCAATCATATAAGGGTTGTCGATATATGAGCTGAACGGGTGAATCTGATCTACCTGGTATTTGTCTTTCTTCCAGATCGGCTGATACCATGACAGATCCACATTCGGGTTCTGGAAAATCATGAAATAAGAAATAGACTGATTGCTATATCCTGTAGCAGGTAAGTTATCACTTTTGGTTTTGTTATAATTAAATTTAACGCCTACTTTCAATCTTTCACTGATCTTATGGTCAAATGAAAGCGCGGCATTGAACCTGTCAAAACCTGTATTCGGCATCATCCATTCATTTTTCAGATAGGTTAATGATGACCTGAAAGAGGTATTTTCATTGGAAGTTTCTACAGCAATATTATTAGAGAATGTAGTTCCCGTCTGCCAGAACCCCTTAATATTGTCTTTGTAAGGCCGCCACAATTGTCTTTCTGCACTTTGCCCTTCTAATGTCGGGTCATACTGAAAATAGTACTGTCCTGCGAATTTCGGTCCGAAAGCACTACTGGTTCCTCCTGTACTTACCCCGTCCGCAGATGCTCCGTAAGAATAGAAATAGTTTCCGCTGGTATTTTTCTGCATGGTTCCCTGACCGTATTCATACTGGTAATCCGGCCATTTCAGTACCGTATCGTAGCTTGAATAGGAATTTAAAGTAACCTGTATTTTTCCTTTTTTAGTTTTTCCCGATTTTGTGGTGATCATGACCGCACCACCTGCTCCTCTGGATCCGTATAAAGCCGCAGCCGTAGAGCCTTTCAGAATAGTTATCGTTTCAATATCATCCGGGTTGATGCTGTTGATCCCGTTTCCGTAATCAATCGGTAAATCAGCTTTGGCTCCTGCTCCATAAGCAGAAAATCCGGTTCCTGTTGTTGAATTGCTTAAAGGAACTCCGTCTACTACGATCAGAGCATTGTTCTGATCCATATTCATGGAAATGTCTCCTCTCAGCTTGATCAGTGAACTTCCCAGAGGTCCGGCACCTGCAGTCTGTATTTTAAGACCTGCCACTTTCCCTTCCAAAGCCTGAGACCAGTTATTGTTCTGGGTTTTTAAAATCTCTTCAGATTTTATGGTTTCCGCAACATACCCTAAAGACTTATCTTGTCTTTTGATTCCTAAAGCTGTTACTACAACCTCATCGATGTTTTTAATAGTGTCTTTTTTAGCTGTTTGCTGAGCCGCCAAATTGACGCTTACTAATCCCAACAGTGACAAAACTATCAGTTTCTGTGTCTCTTTACGCATATCCTTTTTGTTTGCGCAAAATTAAAACGACATTATGAGGGTGGCTTTAACACGACTTTAACATTTATTAAATAATTATTAAACACAATATGAATTTAGTATGAACAATAATTGGTAGAGTTTTGATAAACAGATGTTTAAAAAAATTAATTATTATTAATATGACCGACATAATATATTCTCTTACCTTTATTGTCCTTTTTTGATAAAATATTACTTCAATTAATGAATTTCAGATACACTATACAAAAAAACTTGCCTTTAAGAAAGCAAGTTTTAGAAATTATAAGTAGTAAGAAAAAATTAAAAATTTTATTTTTTTAACTGATCCGGAATATTGGTAGTAATAAATCCTATTCCCTGCGCTTTTAATTCATCTGAAATGGCAACATCATTTACCGTCCATGCATTAGTAATTAAACCTAATGCTTTAGCTTCAGAAATCCAGGTCGGGTTTTTCTGGAAAATACTGTAATGATAATCTATTCCGTCTAAACCTTCATTCTTAATCTGCTCCGGAGACAGCTCTCCTTTCAGATACTGTACTTTAAATGCAGGTTCAAGCTTTTTGATTTCCTTACAGATATTCAAACTGAAAGAGATAAATTCACTCTGAGATTCGAGCTTCATACTTTTAATCATTTTAACCGTTTTCGCTGTCAGCTCATCTTCTTTTTCTTTTGTTTTATCAGGCTTAATCTCAACAATCAGTTTCAGTGATTTATCTTTCTTTCCCTGTTTCAGATAATCTTTTAAAGTAGGAAAATCTTCACCGTTTGATAATTTCAGTTTTTTCAATTCTTTAAAATCGGTTTCTGAAATTTCCATTTTCCCGTGATGCTCATCGTGGTTGACCACTAAAACACCGTCTTTCGTCATTCTCACATCAAATTCAGACCCGTAGATCTTCAGGTTCTGTGCATTTTCCAATGATTTCAGTGAGTTCTCCGTTGTGGCCGGCTGTGTCTGCCAATAGCCTCTGTGTGCGATAATCTGGGTTTGTGCCTTCATTAAAACTGTACTTAAAACTGCTAACCCTAAGATAAAATTTTTCATAATATAATCTGATATTAAAAATGTAAAAGCCTTTAACGGACTTTTATATAAAGGTAATGTTTAATTTTTAGAAAGTATACTTGGCACCAAGCTGAATCTGGTAAGGGTTCCCTGACAAAGGCTCTAGACCACTGGTATTCAAGCTGTACTTAAATTCTTTGGTTGCCGGATCAAATCCTGTAATTCTGTACAGTGAAGTATTTCCGTAAGATTTATTCACACCCCATTCTTTATTAAGCATATTGGCTACGTTGAAAATATCCACTGACAGCTCAAACGCTCCGATCTTCTGGAACTTTAATTTTTTGGCAATCCGAATATCCCAAACTCCATAGAATCCGTTTTTGCCGCCGTTACGTTCTGCAATTTTGTTGTTATAATCGGTGATGTATTCTTTCAGTGCTTTTCCTACTTCAGGATTATCAATCAGGGTTTGGGTAAGATTCGGGAAGATGTATGCAAGATCGTTGGAATCTACGAAATCCCCGTTAACGTTACCACCCGTTGTTACTGAGAAACGTGTTCCCCCGATTCCTGAATACCTGATCCCTATGATAAATCCTGCAACAGTCGGCGAGTTTCCGTATAATACTACTTTATTTCTGAACTGGTTGTCCGAATAGTTCATCCTCAAATCTCTCGGGTCACTCTGAACCACTGTTGATAAAGTAGCGGTATTGGCTACGTTTCCATTGTAAGAAGTGTTGTCTTTAATATCAGACCATGTATAACTTGCCGTAATCTCTCCGTCTTTGTAATAACGGTAGCTTGTATCAAACACAAAAGAGAACTGGTTTACTTTACCATCGCTCACAAGCTCCAACACCCTTCCGAAATTCTTATTGATTCTTCCGGCTTTCCAGTCTACCGTTCCGTTGGCATTTACTGTATTTAAAGGAACAAAAACTCCTCTTCCACCCTCTTTATCCAGTGTAAAGTAAGGATTGGCCACCATATTCCTGTCATAATAGAAATAGTTGTTCCTTCCCAAAGCTGCATAAGCTGCCACACCTGCCCTGAACCTTTCATTAAAGAAATGGGTATAAGAGATATTGGCTTTATAAACGATCGGGATTTTTGCATCTTTACCGGTATAATTGATGGTAGGAAGCTGGTATTGCGAAAGAGTGGGAACTGTTCCGTAATCATTCCTGTAGCTTGCAAAATCCGGAGTCAGGCCGATGGTTGTAGGATTAACATCCACTGTTGCCAGATGCCTTCCGTCGAAAACAAGGTTGTTGATGATCATGTAATTGTTGATATCGGAAGAGAAAATCCCGGCACCGAATTTCACGAAATCTTTATTTCCTTCATTGATATTCCAGTCAAACTGAAACCTCGGCTGGATGATAAAAGATTTAATATTATTATCCGTCCTGATTCCCATTTCATCATATAGCTTCTGATTAAATTCAGCTTTCGGATAACCGCCGTAATCTAATCTTAAGCCGGCCATTACATCAAGTCCTTTTGCAATTTTAGCCTGAACCTGGCCATAAACCCCGATATTCCAGATACTGGATTTTACAGAAGGATCTTCTACCAAAGGTACTTCTCTGTAAAACCTGTAAGGGGTAAGGTTGTTAAAATTATCAATTCCCAGGAACTGGAACCTACCGTTTACTTCACTTCCATAGATTGATTTGGCGTGCGTATACATCAAATCTGCCCCGAAAGTATATTTGATCTTATCTGTATTGTAATATAAGTTATCAACGATCTGGAATACATTGTTTCTGAAGCTTTCCTGCCCGAAACGGTGACCTCCCATCTGAATATTGGTCGCAAGGTTGATACCTTCAATCGTAGACGGTACCCGTTCTACAATAGCTCTCGGAACCGGACGTCCTAACTCATCATTCTGGAAACTGTTCTGGTAGGTATATAAATACTGCCCTTTTAATTCGTTGGTAAGATTAGGCTTTAAATTGGATCTCAGCGTTAATAATAAGCTGTTATCAAGGTTTCTGTCATTTCCGAAAGATTCAAAGAAATTGATTGCTGTATTATCTGCTAAACCGTTTTTATTGAAATCATAAGTAAAGTTGTTTCTTAAAGTCAATAGGTTTTTAGGGTTGATCTGCCAGTCTAAACGTAAAAATCCGGCATCGGAGTTTCTCACTTTATCAAAGCTTCCGAACTGTGGTGTGTTTCCTACTCCGTATTTTGTCCTTCCGATGCTTAAAACCTGGTTCAGCGTTTCATTGGTTACATTGAATCTCAATGCATCGTCTTTCGTCCTTACATCTGCAATAATTAATGGTCTTGAATCCAGCTGGTGATCCCATGCCGCAAAAAAATGCAATTTGTTTTTAATAATCGGGCCTCCTAATGAAAACCCGAACTGGGAAGTAGAGAAATCATTGACTCTTTCATTTCCCCTGATATCATATTTGCTGGATAACCATCCTGTTCTCAGGTATTCCCAGGCACTTCCGGAAAATTTGTTGGTTCCAGATTTTGTTACTGCACTTACTGTACCACCACCACTTCTTCCCAGCGTCACATCATATTGATTGGTGGTAATTTTAAATTCACGAACGGCCTCAATTGAAATGGAAAAAGGGGCACCGCTACGGCTGGTTGTGGATCCTGCTGAGGTAGGGTTTTTGGCATTCATCCCGTCAATTGTGAAATTGGTGGAAGATCCTAATTGCCCTGATAAATTTCCTCCTTTTCCACTTAAAGGAGACAAATCTGTAAGACTGGTAAAATTTCTTCCGTTTACCGGTAAAACTCCGATGTTTTTAGCTGAGATAGCGGTTGCAGCGCCTAAATTTCCGATCTTATTTTTAAGATTCCCTACAATTACCACTTCTTCCAGAACTTTCTCATTTCCGCCCAGACTCACGTTTACTGTAACCTGATCACCGAAGTTCACCGTATAACCTTCCTTTTTCTCATCATTCACTATCACGGTATAAGGGCCTCCCAGAGGAATCTCTTTGAAGATATATTCCCCTTTTGAGTTGGTTTCCGTTTCTGTTCTGAAACCTGTAGACTCATTAACAATTGTTACTTTCATTTTTTCCTGAGCTGTATTACCGGTACCGGTAACTTTACCCAGTATAGAAGCCTGCGTAGTCTGCGCATAAGCCAGTGTTCCGAAACTTAAGAACAATAATCCCAAGACAATCTTTACTTTTCTCATTTTTTCAAATTAGCTAGATGCAAAGGTATCCTGACTTTTACCGTCGGATGTTTAAGGAAATTTTAACATTTATTCAATTAAATCATAACGCTATGTTAACTGATTTTTTAACATTCAACGTATCGCTTATACAATCAGTCCGTTACATCACATTACACAATTTTAATTTTATCAGACTATTTAATTATCTTATTTTTTAGATGTGATTACTTTAGCTATTTTTGCCTAAAAGAAAGAAACAGCAATGTCCGAAAATATTCAACAAAAGATAGAAAAGCTTCGTAAAGAGCTTCACCAGCATAATGAGAATTATTATTTACTGGATGAACCTACCATTTCAGATTTTGAATTCGATCTGCTGCTGAAAGAGCTTCAGGATCTTGAAGCCCAGTATCCGGAGTTTCATGACGATAATTCGCCTACTGTACGGGTAGGAGGAGGAATCACAAAAGTTTTTCCGACCATTCAGCATAAATTCAGAATGTATTCTCTGGACAATTCCTATGATTCTGATGATCTTGAGGACTGGGAAAAACGGATTATCAAAACCATTGATGATCCCGTAGAATTTGTTGCTGAATTAAAATATGACGGTGCATCCATTTCAATTCTTTATGAAAACGGAAAGCTCGTACAGGCCGTCACCCGTGGGGACGGATTTCAGGGAGATGAAATTACGGCCAATGTCCGTACCATTTCCGATATTCCATTAACTTTAAAAGGCGATTTTCCTACTCATTTTTTTATGCGTGGTGAGATTTATCTGACCAGAAAAAACTTTGATAAAATCAATAAGCTTCGGGAAGAAGAAGGCCTGGATCCGTTTATGAACCCCAGAAATACCGCAAGCGGAAGCTTAAAGATGCAGGATAGCGGCGAGGTAAGGAAACGCGGACTTTCGTCTGTTCTGTACCAATATATTTCAGAAGAAGTACCCGCGGAAACCCATTGGGAGCTGCTTCAGAAAGCCAACAACTGGGGATTCAAAATTTCACAGCAGGCCAAACTTTGCAGCACAATGGATGAGGTAAAGGAATTCATTAACTTCTGGGACACAGAACGCCATCATCTTCCTTTTGAGATTGACGGTATTGTATTGAAAGTGAATTCCCTTAAGCAGCAACGTCAGCTTGGATATACCGCAAAGTCCCCACGCTGGGCAATGGCTTATAAATTTAAAGCTGAAAAAGTAGAAACCGACCTTCAGAGCGTTTCTTACCAGGTAGGAAGAACCGGAGCCATTACCCCTGTTGCCAACCTGAAACCCGTACTATTGGCAGGAACCATTGTAAAAAGAGCCTCCCTTCATAATGAAGATATTATTAAGAAACTGGACCTCCATGAGCATGATTCTGTGTATGTGGAAAAAGGAGGTGAAATTATCCCGAAAATTGTAGGCATCAATACGGAAAAAAGAACTCCCGAAAGCAAAGAAATTGAATACATCAAACACTGTCCTGAATGTGGTACCGAACTGGTAAAAATAGAAGATCAGGCCATTCATTTCTGTCCGAATGAATTGCATTGTCCGCCCCAGGTAGTCGGAAGAATGATCCACTATGTTTCCCGGAAAGCGCTGAATATTGAAAATCTCGGAAGCGAAACAATCGAGCAGCTATACAGGGAACGACTGATTGAAAACCCTGCAGATTTCTATGTTTTAACAAAAGAGCAGCTTCTTCCATTAGAAAGAATGGCGGAAAAATCAGCACAAAACATTATCTCAGGAATCGAAAAATCCAAAGAAATTGCATTTGAAAAAGTGCTTTACGGAATAGGAATCAAACATGTTGGAGAAACCGTTGCCAAGAAGCTGGTTAAAAATTTTCCTACGATTGAAGAACTGAAAAATGCCACAGTAGAAGAGCTTTGCCAGGTAGAAGATATCGGAACTAAAATCGCTGTAAGCATTGTCGACTTCTTTGCTAATTCCGAGAATGTTTTAATGATCGAAAGACTAAAATCTTATGGAGTTCAGCTTGAAAAAGGAGAAAGCACCAATGAGGTTTTATCGAATGTTTTAGAGGGAAAAACGTTTCTCTTTACCGGAAAATTATCTTTATTTACAAGAGAATCAGCCGAAGAAATGGTAGAAAAACACGGCGGGAAAAATATTTCTGCGGTTTCAAAAAACCTGAATTACCTGATTGTAGGTGAAAAAGCAGGCAGCAAGCTGAAAAAAGCGCAGGATATCGGAACCATTGAAATTCTTGATGAGCAGCAATTCCTGGACCTGATTCAAAAACAGTAAAAAATTCAGGTAATTATATCTCAGCATTTTATTGTAATTTTATTCCAAGTAAATTAAAAAATGGAGTTTTTACAGGACCATTCTATACAAAATGAACTGCTGCTGATATTTATTTCTGTACTTCTTGGGATTTTAATAGGTGCAGAACGAGAATACCGGAACAAATCGGCAGGGCTGCGTACTTTTATTCTGGTATGTTTCGGATCCTGTTTGTTTACCATTCTTTCCATAAAAATCGGTGTGGAAAATCCGGACCGCCTTGCCGCCAATATTATTACCGGAATAGGATTTCTGGGAGCAGGCGTTATTTTTAAGGGAGATAATAAAATTGATGGAATCACCACTGCAACTACGATCTGGGCAACTGCATCGATAGGAATGGCAGTAGGCTCAGGATATGTTTACCTGTCACTTCTGGGAACTGTTCTTGTATTACTGATTTTAAGCTCTCTTAACTATCTTCAAAACTTCATTGATAATAATCATAAAATCAGGGAATATAAAATTTCCGTTTCAGATTCGGAATATATTGAACACTGCGAAGACCTGTTCAGGCAACACCATTTAAAGTATCTGATGATGAGGCAGCAATATACTGAGGGAAACCTGGCTACCATATGGAGGCTGACAGGAAAAAACAACCATCATGAAAACCTCATTAAAAGCCTGATGGATGATAAAAAAATAATTGCTTATCAGTTTTAGAAAAAACAAAAAAATAAAGGCCGCTGGCCTTTATTTTTTCTTGAAAACATATAAATCTTTGTTGGGGCCATCAATAGGTTTACCACTAAGATCCAGCTGGGTGAGTGTATTTTCGCCCACTTTGTATTTATAATTTGCATTCTTTCCTTTCAGAGTGATTACGCTTCCTGTGTTATCCCATTCAAAGCTTCCTTTATCTTCATTTTTAGATTTTCTTTCCAGGTATTCTTCGGTAATACTGAAAGTCTTGTCTTTATTTAAAGTCAAAGTCGTTTTTATTCCCGGGCAGTCAGCACAAGGCACTACTGCTTCATAAATCCCATCCCAGTCCAAAGAATTCTGAGAATTATGGGCTTTATCTTCAACTATCGTGGAAGTAGTATCCATCGGAGTTTGAATTGCCACAGGATCAGTTTTCGGATTGGGAATTACTTCCTGAGGTTTTTCTTTAGGTGAGCAGGAAGACAGAAAAGCCATTGCTGCAATTCCTAAAATTTGAATTGAATGTTTCATATTGAATAATTAAATGGGTTGGGTTTTAGAAAACAAAAATTAAGCCAGTGGATGGGTGGTTAAGAGTTGAGAGAGGCTGGAAGACAGAAGAAGGGAGCCGGAAGTTAAAGTACTGTATCGATTATAATCTGACATCATCCAACTTTAAACACTAACTTTAAACTATGAATTCTCGACTTCATACTTTCGACCAATCCACCCAAATTTCTCCATCAATCATTAAATTTTTCTTCGTAAATTGGGCAAAATTTTGATTATGACAAAAAAGATACTTTTATCTGTATTTCTTTTGCCGGCTGCGATGGCGTTTGCACAGCAATATGGAGGAATGTGGATCCCTACAGAGCTCAATGAAAAGGAAATGAAAGACCTGGGCATGAAAATCTCTGCAAAAGACATCTTCAACCCTCAAAAAGCAAGCATAAAAGATGCTGTAGTACAATTCAACGGTGGCTGTACTGCCGAAATCATTTCACCGAAAGGTTTGGTATTAACCAATCACCACTGCGGTTTCGGGCAGATCCAGGCCCATTCAACGGTTGAAAATGACCTTTTATCCAATGGATTCTGGGCTAAAAACATGGAACAGGAACTTCCGAACCCAGGCGTAACAGTAGATTTTATTGCAGATATCAAAGAGGTTAGTAATCAAATTTTAGAAGGAACAGACAACCTTACGGAGCCTGAACTTTCAAAAAAGATCAACAACAATATTGAAATCTATAAAAATACACAGAAAATTGAGCCATATCAGACGATTTCCGTAAAATCAATGTACTATGGAAACAAGTATTACGCTTATACGATCGAAACCTATAAAGACGTACGTTTAGTGGGTGCACCACCGCAAAGCATCGGGAAATTCGGAAGCGATACGGATAACTGGGTCTGGCCAAGGCATACCGGGGATTTTTCTATGTTCAGAATTTATGCAGATAAAAACAATAAGCCTGCAGAATATTCCAAAGATAATATCCCGTATGTACCGAAGCACTATCTTCCGGTTTCCGTAAAAGATAAAAATGAAAATGATTTCACTTTTGTATTCGGGTTCCCGGGAAGAACTACAGAATATCTTCCTGCCATCGCTGTGGAAAAGATCATGAAGGAAATTGATCCTGCAAGAATCGCTGTACGCGACGTCGCTTTAAAAACTTTAGACGAAAGAATGCGTGCAGACGACGCCACACGTATTAAATATGCATCAAAATATGCGTCGGTTGCCAATTACTGGAAAAAATGGATCGGCGAGGTAGAAGGCCTTAAAAAATCGAATGCCGTTGAGAAAAAAGTAATGTATGAAGGTTCTCTGGTATCTAAAAACCCTGAAATTAAAACTACTTTAGACCAGCTCAACAAGCTTTATAACGACCAGGCTCCTTTTGCATTAAACAACGCCTATTATTCAGAAGTGATCAGAAATGCAGAAACCCTGATGCTGGCCAATCTTTATTCCAACTACATCACTGCTGTAGAAGCAGGAAGAATGGATGAAAAAGGCACAACTGCTTTTAAAAACAGATTAACTTCTTTCTATAAAGACTACAGTGCAGAACTGGATGCTAAAGTAACAGCTAAATTGCTGGCTTTGTACGCTAATAAAACAGCAGCACAATTCTTGCCTGCAGGATTTGATAAATACAAAAATGAAGCGCAGAACATCCAGACGATAGAAGAAATCTCTAAAAATTCCATCATCACAGGAAGAGCTGCCGTAAACGGGGCTTCTCTGAGCACAGATGTTGATAAAGCATTCTCTAATCAGGATAAATTAATCAAAACATTGAAAAAAGATCCTGTTTATCAGCTATTCACTAATATCAAGGAAACGTATATGAAAACTGCCGACCCTCAGTTTACATCGATTCAGACAAAAATTGATGCATTGCAGAAAACCTTCATGGCTCAGCAGATGGCAACGGATAAAGACAGAAAATTCTTCCCGGATGCCAACTCCACGCTTCGGGTAACCTACGGAAAAGTAAAAGGATCGAGCCCTAGAGATGCTGTTTCTTATGACTATCAAACGCATTTGGCTGGTGTTATAGAAAAATATGTACCCGGAGATTATGAATTTGATGTTCCTAAAAAGCTGATTGATCTGTACAACAAAAAAGACTACGGACTCTATAAGGATAAAACAGGTGACGTTCCTGTAGGATTTACAGCAACCAACCATACAACGGGAGGAAACTCCGGAAGCCCGGCTCTTGACGCCTACGGGAACCTGGTAGGATTAAACTTCGACAGACAATGGGAAGGCACCATGAGTGACATCAATTACGACCCGCGTTTCAGCAGAAATATTATGGTAGATACAAAATACATCCTTTTTATCATCGATAAATTTGCCGATTCTAAATGGCTGATCGATGAAATGAAAGTAGTGAAGTAATTTCCTTAACGTTAAACTTTTAGAATCTATTTAAATAATCATCTGAAAATTTAAATAGATTCTTTTTTATTAAAACAATGAAAGACAGTATCATCAGCTTACTAGCGGCATTTGAAGGAGAAAACATTGAAAAGTCTTTCCCTTTAGACTATTGCCTGCCTGTCTATCATTGTGTTTCCAGTGAAGATCTGCCTCACCTCAACCGCATCATCCTGTATAAAAATATAAAGCAGTTTGAAGAAGACCTGGATTATCTTTTACAGCATTTCCAGTTTGTAGATTGGGATGAATTTAAAGAATATAGTAAGGGAAATTTTAAAGCCCGGAAAAAAATTGCATTACTCACTTTTGATGATGGACTAAGGGAATTTTATGATATTATCACCCCTGTTTTAGAGAGAAAAGGGATTTATGCCATCAACTTTATCAATCCTTCCTTCATCGGCAATAAAGATCTGATGTTCCGCTGCAAGGCAAGCCTGATTTTCAATGCTGTTGAAACTGCGAAAATTTTACCCCCGGAAATAAGGACAATCCTTCAGACCGATTATCTTTCAAAAGAAAACATTCAACAAAGGATATTAAAAATCAGCTATCATCAACGGGAAATTCTTGATCAGATTGCAGAAAAGCTTGAACTCAGTTTTACAGCTTTTTTAAAGGAGCAACAACCTTATTTAAGCTTTGAGCAATTAAAAAGCCTGGCTAAAAAGGGGTTCGGAATTTCTTCTCACAGCTGGGATCATCCGCTTTATCATGAGCTGAGTTTAGCTGAGCAACTTGAAGCCACAGAAAAAAGTTTTGATTATTTAAAGGAAAATAATTTTCTTTATGAAAGTTTTGCCTTCCCTTTCACAGATTTTGGAGTAAAAAAAGCTTTTTTTGATCAGCTTTTTAAAAATAGAGACTTCATCTGCAGCTTTGGCAGTGCCGGAATAAAACTTGACAGTGTTACCAGAAACTTTCACAGAATCCCAATGGAAACGGGTGAGAATGCAGAAAAAATTATAAAAAAAGAAATTGCTTATTTCAGATTAAAGAAATTGCTCAGTAAAAATACCATTACAAGGAAATGATACATTTGAAAACATTGAACAAACAGCAACTTTCAGAATTTGTATCATCCGGTGAGTTCAGAAAGTACGATTTTCTGCCCATTACAGAGCACAGGGCAAAATCACATATAGCCAATCCCAAGGCTACTGATGAGCAGACATTGCTTATTCTGGCTTTTGATGATGAGCGGCTTGCAGGTTATCTGGGCTGTTTTCCCGATCATTTTAAAATTGATGGGATCCGGCTTAATTATGCATGGCTGAGTACCTTATACATCGGTGACCAGTTCCGGGGAAAAAGGATCGCGCAGGCACTTCTCAGCAAAGCATTTGAAGCATATGACGGAAATATCGCCCTTACGGAATTCACCAAAGAAGCTGAAAGTCTGTACAATAAAGTAGGTGTTTTCCAGTACATTCAGCCTAAGACCGGGAAAAGGTATTATTTCCGGACTGACTTTCAAACTATAATTCCCACCAAAAAACCTGATACAAAATCTTTAAAGCCTCTTTTTGGAATTGCGGATGGAATGATCAATTCACTGATTTCTTTAAAAAACAGCTTTAAGAATCAACCTGATTTCAAATTTGAGGTTATCGGTAAAATAGATTCGGAAAGTGCCGGTTTCATTTCAAAATTTCAAAGCAACCGGAATGCTGATGAGATTAATTCCCTTATAGAAAACCCGTGGGTTTTGGAACGTGAAACGGAAGACGAAAAATACATGTTTTCAAGCTATGCAAAGGTTTTTCGGTACTTCTGGGTGAAAATTTATGATGAAAATAACACTTTAATTACCTGCTCGCTTTTGCTTTTACGCGATGGGCATCTGAAAGTTTCTTACCTGTTCACTGATTCAGATTTAAGCCGGTTTATTCAGTTTTTAAGCTATTTCATCATTAAAAATAAAGTCAAGATATTAACGAGTTATCAGGCTGAGCTTAATAAAAAAATTGAAGAGACCAAAGGCTTTCCTAAAATTCATGAACGAGATCTTGAAAGAAGGTATCTGCTTCACCAACAGCTCCTCAAAAATCTTTCTGAAAACTTTAATCCTAATTTCCAGGATGGTGACGGGGATTGTGTCATGACCTAAAAAAAGCATCCAGTGATGCTTTTTTTATTTAAAATATTGAAGGTTTATTTTAAAAACCACCGATAAGAACCGGAGCCACTTCGGTTATTCTTTTAGGTTCTTCTTTCGGTACAACAGGGGTATTCCCGTCTCCTCCTACAATAGCTTTCATATTTTTGCTGTTCAGAACTGTAAATTGTTTCTTGTTTTCTGTGATTTTTTTCATAATTAATATTGTTTTAAAATTTAATATACTAATATAAACAAAATCCGCTGTAAAACATTAGCAATGTGATTAATGCCCAAAAATATCTTTTAGATCCAGTTCTTTAAAGGCTCCCATCTGATGTACCGCATCCATATTGAGATTTTCTTTTTTCCCGATGATCGCAGTATTAAAACGGATCGGCTTTATTTTCGTCTGATAAAACAACTTCACATCCTCAAATTTAAGGTCCTGAATCTGCCGGTAAATATCTTTCCTGAAATCATAGGCAATACCTAATTTTTTCAGTTTTAGGGTATTGAAAAATATATTCGTTCTGGTAATTCTCGCCGAGGCAATTTGCTTCAAAGCTGCATTTTTTGCATTTTCAAACTGAATCGGTACTTCCGGGAGCTCATTCATCAGACCAGCCATTGTATCTACAGCAATCTGAAGTTTATCCGGCTGTGTCCCGATATAGGTAGTGACATAATCAGGATGCCCTAATTCTGAATTGGCAGCATAAGAAACATAGGCGGAATATGCTAAACTCTTACTTTCGCGGATCTCCTGGAAAACAATAGACGACAGGCCTCTTCCAAAATATTCGTTGAAAACATTGATCTTTCCAAAATTGTAAGTATCCACGTCATGCCCCTTTCCTACCTTACTCATTTCCATCTGTACCATATCATAATCTGTGAAGTAAACGTTTCCGTTGGTTTCAGGCTCAGGATATTTTTTAGGTTCCGGGATGTCCAGGTTGGCCTCTTCAATATATTGGTCGATATAGTTTTTAAAACGTTCAAAATCTTTTCCGTAGAAAAACAATTGATAAGGATATCTGAACAGTTGCTTCATCCTGTCTGCAAATACTTCCACTTTGCTGTTTTCAAGCTCATCTTTAGAAATAATATCGGTGAAGCGGGAAAAGCTGCCCAGTTTGGTATAGTTCGTTAGAGCCGTCATAATACGGTTTTTATCCTTTTTTACCGCTGCCCGGTTTTCAAGAACGGTATCTACAAACTGGCTGTAAATTTCCTGATCCGGTTTCACATGGTACATCCAGTGCTGAAGCAGTACTATCCCTTTCTCTATATTTTCTTCCAGTCCGCTTAATGAGATCAGAAGCTGATCGGCTGTGGTTTTAAAATCATTGCTTACCCCGATTTTAAAGAACTCTTTTTTCAGATCTTCCGGTGAATATTTTTCAGTTCCAAGATATTGGAGCACTTGTGTTGAAATCCCAAGATCCCTGTCATGATCACTTCCAAACGGAAAGATAAAATGTACCTGGGCAATTTCATTGTATTTATTTTTTACAAAGCTCAGCTTTTTGTCTTTAACTGTATCTGTTTTTATTTCTTTGTCATAATCAATAAATTCCGGTCGAATGTCATCTGTTTTTTCTTCTAAAATCTGTTTTAAAAATTCAGACTGGGCCTCACGGTTGATTTTAACAGGGGTAATTCCCGGATTATCAACTCTTAAAAGCTTATCATTAATCCCTTTTTCTTTATTGACCACCACATAATTGTCTCTGAAAAATTCATTGGCAAAATTTACAATATCCTGTTTGGTGAATGCTTCATACTGATCCATTTCATTCAGCTCCTCTTCCCAGGTTCTTCCTTTGATATAGGTATCGTAAAGATTTGTAGCAAGGCCTTCCGCTGTTTCCAGCCCCTTCAGCCGCTGAAGTTTAAAATCTTTGATGATTGCAGGCAGAATCCAATCAGGAAACTCCCCTTTTTTCACCAATTCAACTTCTTCTAAAACCATTTTTTTCGCTTCATCCAACGTCTGCGTTTCTTTCGGAACCGCAACTATTGAAAAGTATCCATACTGTTTTAATCCCACGGAAAAAGCCTGTGCCCAAAGCATTTTTTGAGTCTGGTTAATATGGAGATCCAATAATCCTGCTTCTCCCCTATTGCTCAGGATATTGGCTACAACATCTGCGAGCATGGCTTCTCTCGTTCCATAGCTTTCAGTTCTCCAGGCCAGCTGAACCCGTGGAGTTGTCGGGCTTTTCACCGTTCTTTCTATAATTCCGGTAATCGGCTGTTCAATAACCGGTGTTTTCTTCGGAAGCTCTCTGTAAGGAATTGCTCCAAAATACTGATCGATCAATGAGATTGTTTCTTCAAAATTCAGATCTCCTACCAGTACCATTGCATAATTATTGGGAACATAATATTCATCAAAATATTTATGAATTGCTTTCATAGAGGGATTCTTAAGATGTTCTGCTTTTCCCAGCGTGGTCTGTTGCCCGTTTGGATGAGTAGGAAATAAGGCATCCATCAGCTCATAGCTTACCAGTCTTGTATCATTATCCTGTGCCCTGTTGAATTCCTCATATACAGATTCCAGCTCAGTATGGAAAAGACGCAGCACAATTTCTGAAAATCTTTCTTTTTCTACTTTCAGCCATTTTTCAAGTTCATTATTCGGTATATTATTTTTATAAACCGTTTCATCAAACCAGGTATGGGCATTTGTTCCGGTAGCTCCCAATGAGGAAATTATTTTATCATACTCGTTCGCAATCGCATACTGGCTTGCTTCCTGAGAAATTTGATCTATTTTTTTATAAATTTCTTTCTTTTTACCGGCATCCGGTTCTGCTTTGTGCTGTTCGTACAATTCAGAAATCTGATCCAGTAAGGCTTTTTCTTTTTCACAGTTATGAGTCCCGATTTTTGAAGTTCCTTTAAACATCATATGCTCAAGATAATGCGCCAAACCTGTATTATCAGCAGGGTCATTATTACTTCCTGTTCTCACGGGAATAAAAGTCTGAATTTTCGGTGCATCAAAATTCTGCGCCAGAAAAACTTTAAGCCCGTTTTTCAGGGTATAAATTCTTACTTTATTTTCGTCGCGGGTGATGGTGATGTACTCGTAGTTGTTTGTATCTGTATGAATCGTCTCCTTATATCTTTTGTCAGTCATATGTAAGCTCATTTTCATTCTTTGCATCAGAATGTATTACAAATGTAAGGAATAACCTTCTAAATTTATTATTATTACGTCTATCGGGATGATTTATGGCAGAGGAAAGCAAAAAAGCCAAAGGGCTAAAAGGCAAAATCGCAAAACTGTAAAAATCCGTCAGAGGGATAATTTTCAATCTTGTTTTATTATTATAATCTGCTAATCGCAAAAATTTGGCTTTATTCGGATAACTTTGTCATACTTTAATAGCTTTACTTTAGCATTTTAACGATTTTACAGTTTTTCGATTTTGCCTTATCCCTAAATAAAAAATCAACAACTATCGTTTTGTATCTGGAAGTTTGTTTAAGTTTGCATTAGTTTTCCAAAAATTTACATCATGCACGGAAACATTCTGATCATCGATGACGAGATCAAGCTCCTGAAATTATTAGGAATGATTCTTTCCCAAGAAGATTTTAACGTAAAAGAAGCATCTACAGCGCGTTCAGCAATAACAATGCTTGAGCAATATGATTTTGACATCGTATTAAGTGACGTACGCCTTCCGGATGCCTTCGGGGTTGAGCTCGTGAAATCCATAAAAACCAAATACCCATCTCTGGAAATCATTTTAATGACTGCTTTCGGGAATATTACCGATGCCGTTCAGGCAATGAAAAACGGTGCTTACGATTACCTCGTGAAAGGCGATGACAATGAGAAGATCATTCCTTTGGTATATAAAGCTATGGAAAAAGTAAAGGACAATAAATCTAAAATCGTTCAGAAAAGCTCTGCCTTAAAAGGATTTAATCAGATTATCGGAAATGCGCCTTTAATTCTCCAGGCTAAAAAATTAGCAGAAAAAGTTGCTATGACCGATGCAACAGTCCTTCTTACCGGAGAAACCGGGACCGGAAAAGAAGTTTTCGCCAATGCGATTCATGAAGGAAGTGAAAGAAAGAAAAATAATTTTGTTGCAATCAACTGTTCTGCATTCAGTAAGGAAATTCTTGAAAGTGAACTTTTCGGGCATAAACAGGGAGCTTTTACCGGAGCTGTAAAAGATAAAAAGGGACTGATAGAGGAAGCTAACGCCGGGACTTTATTTTTGGATGAAATCGGGGAAATGCCCATCGAACTTCAGGCTAAATTACTCCGTGTTCTGGAAACAAAGGAATTTATCAAAATGGGGGAAACAAAAGTTTCAAAATCAGATTTCAGGCTGATAGCTGCTACCAACAGGAATCTGGAGGATGAAATAAAAGAAGGCCACTTCAGGGAAGACCTCTATTTCCGGTTAAATGTCTTTGAAATCAACCTGCCTCCACTTCGTGAAAGGAAAGAAGATTTAAAAATGCTGACCAAAAACTTCATCGATACTTTTTCACACAAGCTGCATCTGACAGCAGTTCAGGTTTCTCCCGATTATTATAAAACATTGGAAAAAAACGAGTGGAAAGGGAATATCCGCGAGCTGAGAAATACCATAGAAAGAAGTTTAATCTTAATGAATGGAAACACTTTAGATGCAGAAAGCCTTCCCCATTATTCAGAGAAAACGGGGGTGGAAAAAGATTCCTTAAGTATAAAATCTTTGGAAAAAGAGCATATCCAGAAAGTCCTGCAATACACGAAAGGAAATAAAGCTGAAGCAGCAAGACTGCTGGAAATCGGTATCGCCACACTCTACCGCAAGCTGGAGGAATATAATTTGAGATAAAAATCTTAACCCATTTTTATTAACCACAGATTTGATTTCGCCGAACTTACGTTTTACAAATTGACACAGATGTTTGTCTAAAATGTATACCACACGAACTCTAAGTCAACATTTGACTTTTATTAATACTATACTTAGATTCTTTAAGGATACAAACCTTGTGGATTAAAAGCTTATAGGTTTTAAAAACCTATAAGCTTTAATTTCTACAAACAAGCTTAAAAACACGGGTGAAATAAATTGATACAGATGCAGTTGTGTATACATTATGCGACACTAAATTCTAAAATTAGTATTCCGGAATAGTATCAGAATGTTAAATACTAATTTCTAACTCCTATCCTCTAGCTTTTCATCCTATCATTTTAATAACACACCTATCAAAATGATAGGCTTTTTTATTTTCCGGCACGACTCTCAAAACCCACAACAAACTACTATCAAAGCACTTACAATGAAAAACATCCGAATGGACCTTTATTTGGCATCAATGGTTTAGAATAAAATATTTAAAAATGACAATTTCAAGAAAAACGTTCAAAAAACGGGAGCAGTCAAAATTAAGTTTGCTGATTGTATCGTATGTAATCTTTACCCTTTTAACCTTAATCGTAATAATATGATGCTTATAAGTTTGATCCTGCTGGCTGCAGTAATGTTCTGGCTTTTGTATAAATCAGTTGAATTTTTTGATAAAATATAAAAATTATGTGGAGCTTATTTTTTCTCTCAATGTTTGCCTTTGTGTATATCTGCTATGTTTTAATAAAACCTGAAAAATTTTAATCAATCATGAATACCGAAATTACAGGCATCATAGCGATGTTTCTCATCACATTAGTTCCGGCTATATTTTTAGGTAAATATATCGCTAATGTGTATGGTTATAAAAAGACTTTTCTGGATGGAATCTTCCAGCCTGTTGAAAAATTAATTTTTAAAATTTCAGGGATCGATCCTAACCGCCAGATGAACTGGAAGCAAAATATGTTTGCTATGCTGACAATCAATTTGGTCTGGGGTATCATTGCTTTCTTTATATTGCTGAATCAGTCCTGGTTACCCCTGAATCCTGATGGCAATCCCAATATGTCACCGGACCTGGCTTTTAATACGGCGATCTCATTTTTAGTTAATTGTAATCTTCAGCACTATTCGGGTGAAACCGGAGTCAGTTATTTAAGTCAGTTGTACTTAATGTTTCTCCAGTTTGTAACGGCTGCAACCGGAATGGCTGCAATGGCAGTACTCTTTAAAGCATTTAAAGACAAAACAACTACTGAACTGGGAAATTTCTATGATTTTTTCACCAGATCCATCACGAGAGTACTCATTCCTATAAGTATTGTTGTTGCGTTTATCCTTGCTGCCAACGGAACTCCCATGACTTTCGAAGGAAAAGACCATATCACTACCCTGGAAGGACAGAAAATTGATGTTTCCAGAGGTCCGGCTGCCGCTTTTGTAGCGATTAAACATTTAGGAACCAATGGTGGTGGTTTTTTCGGAGCCAATTCCGCACACCCTCTTGAAAACCCGAACTATCTTACCAATATGACGGAAATGGTTGCCCAGATGATCATTCCTTTCGCTTTGGTTTTTGCTTTGGGATTTTATTTAAAGAAGAGAAAGCTTTCATGGATTATTTTCTCTGTAATGACGATAGGTTTTTTAGCTCTTGCCATTCCAAATATCATTAATGAGATGAATGGAAATCCACTGATTACCCAGATGGGAGCCGATCATCTTCTGGGAGCCATGGAAGGCAAAGAAATCCGTTTCGGAAGTGCTGCTTCAGGATACTGGAGTATTGCAACAACTGTAATTTCTACGGGTTCTGTAAATGCCATGCACGACAGCACAATGCCGCTTTCAGGAATGAATCAGCTTCTGGCCATGATGATCAACTGCTTCTACGGAGGCTGTGGTGTCGGAATCCTGAACTACTTTATATTTATTATTCTTGCAGTATTCATCAGTGGCCTGATGGTAGGAAGAACGCCTGAGTTTATGGGTAAAAAGATTGAAGCCAAAGAAATGAAAATTGCAATGATTGTTGCTTTGTTCCATCCTTTTTTAATTCTTGTGGGAACGGCCTTAACAGCTTATCTCCCTGATTTTGGAGCTAAAACCCTGAATAATCCGGGCTTCCACGGATTCAGTGAAATGCTTTATGAATTCACCTCTTCATCAGCCAATAACGGTTCCGGATTTGAAGGATTAGGAGACAATACCCCGTGGTGGAACATTTCTACAGGAATTGTATTGCTTTTATCAAGATTTATCCCCATTATCGGACCTATTGCCATTGCCGGTTTGCTGGCACAGAAAAAGTATATTCCGGAAAGTGCGGGAACATTAAAAACAGATACGGTAACTTTTGGATTCATGACCCTGGCCGTAATCCTGCTTATTGCTGCATTATCTTTCTTCCCTGCCCTTACACTCGGGCCAATTGCAGAACAGATTCAATATTTCTCTAAATAACATTTAAATCATTTAAGGATTTAAACATTAAACTCATTTAAAAATGAAAAATCAATCACAGACATTATTTCAAAAAGATTTGGTCAACGAAGCTGTTAAACAGTCTTTCGTAAAGCTGAATCCGAAAATTATGTTTAAAAACCCTGTCATGTTTCTTGTTGAAATCGGGACAGTTGTCATGCTGCTCGTGAGTCTGTTCAGTTTAACAGGTGACAAGACACAAGGCAGTTTTTCCTATAATTTTTTAGTATTCATCATATTATTTTTCACCGTTTTATTTGCCAATTTTGCCGAAGCCATCGCCGAAGCAAGAGGAAAAGCCCAGGCAGATACCTTAAGAAAAACACGTGAAGAAACCCCGGCCAAATTAATCATTGAAAATGCACAGGGATTCCAGGTTGAGACCACTTTAAAAATGTCTGCCGAAATGAAGCTCGGTGATATTTTTCTTTGTGAAGCCGGCGACCAGATTCCAATGGACGGCGAAATTATAGAAGGCCTGGCAACAATTGATGAATCTGCCATCACCGGAGAAAGTGCCCCTGTAATCAGAGAGGCAGGTGGAGATAAAAGTTCTGTAACCGGGGGTACAAAAGTACTTTCAGACAGAATTAAAGTGAAGGTAACCACAAAACCCGGAGAATCCTTTTTAGATAAGATGATCGCCCTTGTAGAAGGGGCATCAAGACAGAAAACCCCTAATGAAATCGCATTAACGATACTTTTGGCAGGATTTACCCTCACCTTCATTATCGTTACAGTTACTTTAAAACCTTTTGCAGATTATGCGCAAACCCCGATTACAATTGCGGCATTTATTTCACTTTTCGTTTGTTTGATCCCGACAACCATCGGAGGTTTGCTGTCTGCAATCGGAATTGCAGGGATGGACAGAGCCTTGAGGGCCAATGTGATCACCAAAAGCGGTAAAGCTGTGGAAACAGCGGGAGACATTGATGTTTTGTTACTTGATAAAACAGGAACAATTACCATCGGAAACCGTAAAGCAACACAATTTCATCCCTCAGATAATGTAGAAATGAATTATTTCATCAAAGCTTCTGCTCTCAGTTCGGTTGCTGATGAAACTCCGGAAGGAAAATCAATTATCGAATTAAGTCAGCTGAAACCTGAAGACTTACTTGTTCCTAATCCTTCTTATATTGATTTTACAGCTGAAACAAGAACTTCAGGAATTGATTTTGAAGAAACAAGAATCAGGAAGGGAGCCTATGACACCATTAAAAAGCTAACTGAAAAGGCAGGAAATACCTTTCCAAAAGAAACTGAAGAGGCTGTAAAAACAATTGCAGAGAATGGGGGAACACCACTCGTGGTCTCATTAAACGAAAAAGTTCTGGGTGTCATTGAGCTTCAGGATATTATTAAAACCGGAATCCAGGAACGCTTTCAACGCCTTAGAAAAATGGGAGTAAAAACAGTAATGGTAACCGGAGACAATCCTTTAACTGCGAAATTTATTGCAGAAAAGGCCGGAGTCGATGATTTTATTGCTGAGGCCAAGCCTGAGGATAAAATGAATTACATCAAAAAAGAACAGCAGGAAGGAAAGCTTGTCGCTATGATGGGAGACGGAACCAATGACGCCCCGGCCCTTGCCCAGGCAGATGTGGGCGTAGCCATGAACAGCGGAACCCAGGCAGCAAAAGAAGCGGGAAATATGGTTGATCTGGATAATGACCCTACAAAACTGATTGAAATTGTAGAGATCGGAAAACAATTGCTGATGACCCGTGGAACCTTGACCACTTTCAGTATAGCCAATGATTTTGCTAAATATTTCGCCATCATTCCGGCCTTGTTTATTACCTTTATTCCTGCGCTGCAGAAGCTCAATATTATGAATCTTCACAGCCCTGAAACCGCTATTTTATCTGCAATTATTTTCAATGCAATTATTATTCCTATCCTGATTCCGTTAGCATTGAAAGGTGTTGCTTATAAGCCGATCGGAGCCAGTGCATTATTAAGAAGAAATCTTTTGATCTACGGTTTGGGAGGTATTATTGCACCATTCATCGGAATAAAGATCATCGATTTATTCATCAGTCTATTCTTTTAAATTAAAAAAAATGAAAAATTATATTTCATCAGCATTCAGACTTACAATTGTAATGCTGGTCATAGTAGGAGTTTATTCTATTTTTGTATATGCCGGATCAAAAGTACTTCCGAATCATGGAAAAGGAGAGATCATTACGCATAACGGGCAGAAGTTTTACGCCAATGTCGGACAGGATTTTAAATCTGCAAAATATTTTCACGGACGGCCTTCAGCTGTTGACTACAATGCGGCAGGAAGTGCGGGAAGCAATAAAGGGCCAAGCAATAAAGAATATCTGGAAACCGTACAGAAGAGAATGGATACTTTAAAAATGCAAAATCCGGAAATGAGCCATGTGAAAGTTCCTGTAGAACTGATTACAGCCAGCGGAAGCGGCCTGGACCCCGATATTTCCCAGGAAGGCGCCCTGTACCAGGTAAAAAGAATTGCAAAAGAGAGAAATATTTCAGAAACAGCCCTTGAAAATTTAATTAAAGCCAATGTAAGCTCACCTCTTATGGGTCTTTTTGGTCCTTCAAAGGTGAATGTACTAAAACTTAACATTGCTTTAGACCAATTAAAATAACTTTTAAAATCATCATGAAAAAATACATTATTGCAGGTGTGATATTCGCATCTTTTATATCAAAAGCTCAAACCGGTGATTCTTTGCAGACAGAAAAAAAGCTGACTTTTTCCGCCTATGCAGAATTATTTTATACTTACGATTTTAATGAGCCTGCCAATCATCTTCGTCAAAACTTTTTATATTCATACAACAGGCATAATGAATTAAACCTTAATCTGGGTCTTGTAAAAGCGGCCTATCAAACTGAAAATCTTCGCGCCAATATCGCCTTAATGGGTGGAACTTACGCCCAGGATAATATGGCAGCAGAACAGAATGCTCTCCGCTACATCAATGAAGCCAATATCGGAATTAAAATTTCCAAAAGCAAAAACCTGTGGATTGATGCAGGAATAATGCCTTCCCACATCGGCTGGGAAAGTGCCATTGGAAAAGATAACATTAACCTTACAAGAAGTTTTGCCGCGGAAAACTCGCCTTATTTTGAAACCGGAGCTAAAATTTCTTATACTTCAGACAATGGAAAATGGTTTTTGAGCGGATTGGTTTTAAACGGATGGCAGCGCATTGCAAAGCCGGAGGGCAATCAGACCATTTCTTTCGGGCACCAGATAACGTATAAACCTACTGAAAAAATTACATTGAACAGCAGCTCATTTATTGGAAATGATAAGGCAAAAGATGAAAAGCGGATGCGTTATTTCCATGATCTGTACGGAAGTTTTCAGCTGACGGATCAGTTCTCTGCCGTTCTGGGTTTCGACATCGGAGCCGAACAGAAATTAAAGGGAAGCGATCAATACAGCATCTGGTATTCCCCGAATATTCTCATGAAATATCAGATCAATCCCAAATGGGCTTTAGCCGGCAGAGCTGAGTATTATAATGATAAAAATGGAGTTATCATCAATACGGGAACACCAAACGGCTTTCAGACCTTTGGATATTCCCTGAATGTAGATTATGCTATTCTGAAAAATGTAGTATTCCGTACAGAAGCAAGGGGCTTTACGTCTAAAGATGCCATATTTGCGAAAAATGACGAACTTAAACAAGGAAATTTTTTCATTGCAACAAGTCTTGCTGCCTGGTTTTAATAAGGAAATTTAAGCTGAAATTTTGTTCCTTCTATGCTGCAGCAAAAAATAAAACTAAAAAGAATAAAGCCAATGTCATCCGCAAAACATTTTTTAGAACTCATTCAAAAATCCCGGAAAGGGAAATTTAAAATCTATATCGGGATGAGTGCCGGCGTGGGAAAAACTTTCCGTATGCTTCAGGAAGCCCACGCCCTATTGCGAAACGGCATTGATGTAAAAATAGGATATATAGAAACCCATGGAAGAGAGGAAACCCAGGAACTTGTAGAAGGTATTCCCTATATTTCAAGAAGATCGGTTTTTTATAAAGGAAAAAATCTTGAAGAAATGGATCTTCAGTCAATCATCAATGAGCATCCGGAAGTGGTTCTGGTGGATGAATTGGCCCACACCAATGTAGAAGGTTCAAAAAATAAAAAAAGATGGCAGGACGTTCTTGAAATTCTGGACAACGGGATCAATGTAATCAGCGCTATGAACATCCAGCATATTGAAAGTCTGAATGAAGAAGTAAAAAAAATCACGGGGGTTGAAGTTTCGGAACGCGTCCCTGATAAAATCCTTGCCCTGGCTGATGAGGTAGTCAATATTGATTTAACAGCTGATGAACTTTTGACAAGACTGAAAGAGGGAAAAATTTATAAAAAAGAAAAAATTCAGACCGCTTTAAATAATTTTTTCCAAAGCGGGCATATTTTACAGCTCCGTGAACTGGCACTGAAGGAAGTGGCCACCCATGTTGAAAGAAAAGTGGAAACTGAGATTAAAACTGAAAATTTTAAGCCTATAAAATTCCTTGCGTGTATCAGCAGCAATGAGAAAATCGCTAAAAATATCATACGGAAAACAGCCCGTCTAGCGAGCTATTATAACAGTCCATGGACGGTTTTGTATATTCAGAGGCCTGCTGAAAATCCTGAAAAAATAGCCCTGGATAAGCAGCGATATTTGATTAATAATTTTAATTTAGCACAGGAATTAGGGGCAAAAGTAATCCGTATAAAAGAAAACAGTGTTCACAAAGGTATTCTTGACTATGTGATCCAACATAATATCACAACAGTCTGTATAGGAAAACCCCATCCGAAATTCTGGCAGAGACTTTCCGGCTACAGTTGGATTTATACCCTGATGAACCGCTTGAATGAAAGGCAGATTGACATTATTATTTTATCTTAAAAGTAATGAAACTTAAAACGAAACTCACTTTAGGCGTAGGTCTATTATTCATCCTGATCGTTTTACTATCGGTCATAGGGTCTGTCTATATCAATAAGCTTAAATCGGATACCGAAAAGATTCTTATTGCCAACTACAACAGCCTGGAGTTTTCTCAAAATATGATTCTGGCCCTGGATAAAATCAATACAGACAGTGCTATTGCCATTAAAAATTTTCAGAAAAACAATATTCTACAGGAAAAAAACCTTACCGAATTCGGTGAAAAAGAAGCAACACAAAACCTGAACCTTCATTTTAAAAGCTATTTAAAGGAACGTACCTATGAAAAAGAAAAGCTGATCCGCGAAGACCTTGTGAAAATTATGGCTTTGAATATGAAAGGTATCGAGCGTAAAAGTGATATTGCCATCATCACTGCTGAGAACGCGACATTCTGGATTGTAAGCCTGGGTACTATTTGTTTCCTGATTGCTTTTGTTCTTCTTTTTAATTTACCGCAAACCATTGCAGAGCCTATTAATCAGCTTACCTTCAGTATCAAACAGATTGCCAACAAAAACTATAATGAAAGAGTACATTTCAAAGGAAGCGAAGAGTTTAATGATCTCGCCAACTCTTTCAATATTATGGCAGAAAAGCTTCAGGAATATGAAAGCAGCACGCTCTCTACGCAACTGATGGATAAAAAACGGATTGAAACGCTTGTCAACAATATGCACGACGCTGTGATCGGACTTGATGAAAATCATTTCATCTACATGATCAATGATGAAGCCTTAAAAATCACTAATCTCCGTAAAGAAGAAATTATCGGAAAAACGGCTCATGAAGTGGCTGTCAATAATGATCTTATGCGGGAGCTTCTTAAAAATATTGAACATCCTGTTAATGACCCGATAAAGATTGTTTCGGATCATAAAGAGAATTATTTTGAACAGGAAATAGTGCCTATCAATATTGTAAAAACAGGTGAAAAAGAAAAAAAATACATCGGGAAAGTAATCCTTCTCCGGAATATCACCCCTTTCAAAGAGCTTGATTTTGCAAAAACCAATTTTATTGCCACCATTTCCCATGAGTTGAAAACACCGATTGCCGCTATTAAAATGGGCGTTCAATTATTGGGAAATCAAAAATTCGGAGAGCTGAATGCCCAACAGCAGGAACTTCTGAAAAGCATTAATGAAGATGGGCAGCGGCTACTGGATATTACTGGGGAGCTCCTGAATCTTTCGCAAGTGGAAACCGGAAATATCCGGCTTCAAATTGAAGGCTGTGCGCCGAAAGAAATCGTTCAGACCGCTGTTAAAAATGTTGAAAAGCTGGCTGAGCAGAAAAACATTTCCATTACTACCCAATACCTGCTGGAAGACAGTGATTTTATTTCAGCAGATTTTGATAAAACGGTCTGGGTAATGAATAATTTCCTGAGTAACGCCATCAAACATTCTTTTCAGGATGAAAGCATTGAAATTGTAGTGGAAAAATCAGGTGCATCAGTTCAGTTCAGCATCACAGATACCGGAAGCGGAATTGATGAGAAATACCACCGCCAGATCTTTGAACGTTATTTTCAGGTGCCGGGAGAGCACCAGAACGGTACTGGTCTGGGCTTGGCTATTTCCAAGAACTTTATTGAAAAGCAGCATGGCGAAATCGGAGTAAAAAGTGCGCCAAACCAGGGAAGTACTTTTTATTTCAGGCTGCCTTTGGTCTAAATTTAAGTTTTCAGAATAAGTTTTCATAATTTTGAATTTTAACAATATTCAAATAATCACCATGAAAAACATCTGTACTTTCATTTTATTTTTATTACTGTTTCAAAATTATAGCGCCCAGAGCTCAGACTCTGATTTTTACAGTAAAGATTTTAAATGGACCATAAAAATCCCGGAAGGTTTTGAGAAAGTAAATAATGAAGAATGGGCTAAAATGCAGGGCAAAGGCGAAGATGCTCTTGAAAAAACCAGTGGTCAGAAAGTAATCAATCAGGCAAAAATAATTTTTGTAGTCAAATCCAGTAACTTTAATTATCTGGAAGCTAATTACCAGCCATTTGACCCATCAGTTGACGGTAATTATGAAGAAACAAATAAAGCTGTAAATGACGTTCTGTATCAGACGTTTAAAGATAATATGCCCGGATCTAAAATTGATACTGTATCTACTAAGGAAAAAATAAACAATTTACTTTTTTACAAATATGTTACCAAGATAACCATGCCTAATAACATGGTCATGGAATTACAGATGTACAGCAGACTGTTTGATAAGAAAGAATTTACAATCAATATTATGTTTATGGACCCTAAAAAAGGGGAAGAAATGATCAATGCCTGGAAAGCATCGAAGTTTAATTAACTTCAGAAGTTAATTTTATAATTCTGAGTAATGAATATAATCCCAAAAACAATTCCCAACCCTGTTTTAAGGTTAAAAATAATATAGCCCATCCTAAAAATATTAAAGCAATTTTATAATGATAAATTTATTTTCACTTTGCATATCAAAGTACTTTTAAACAATATAAATCGTTAATCATTTAAAACACAACAGCATGATATTAGAAATCAACATTAAATCTTTAATCAGAAAAGCCGTTTTTGGAGCTTTAATTGGTTTAGCCATTATCTCATTTTTTGTTTTCACCACAGACCATCCGAAGCCTGAATGGGGAAAATTCTGGATGATCAGGCCTCTTATCATTACTCCTTTAGCCGGGGCTTTCGGAGGGTTTATTCTTTATTCGCCTGAATTATTAAACTTAAGAAGCAAATGGAAGAAAGCCGGAATAACAGTTTTAACCATTATCGGTTTTATTATTTCTTTATGGCTGGGAATTGTTTTGGGGCTGGATGGAACTTTATGGAATTAATTAAAATAACTGAATTATAATTGCAACAGCGAAAGAAAATTATTTCAATCGCTGTTTTTATTTTCTTAATAATTTGAGTATTTTCGGTTTAAGATTTCAATACATTATGAAAATACAACGGAATAAATATCTTCTGCTTAATTATGTATTTATTTTTTGCATCTTTATCCTGTTTCTGAATGATCATTTTCTGAAATATGAATTTTCAAACCTGTTGACCGGTAAGCTTTCGGATATCACAGGAATTATTATTCTTCCTTTGCTTTTAACCTATATTTTCCCAAGGCTTAAGCTGCATTCCATATGGGTGAGTGCTGTATTTTTCATATTCTGGAAATCGGGTTATTCCGAAGAGCTGATTCATTTTTACAACCAATATGCATTAATCCCGATCACCCGGACAGTTGATTATTCTGATTTATGGGTACTATTGTTTTTACCTGTTCCCTATTTTATCATCAAAGGAATCAATCAATGGGAAAGCATCAGAATAAAAGAAATTCATCCTGCGTTTATACTGCTGCCTGCTATTTTTACTTTAATGGCAACTTCACCACCGCCCAGTTTTTATTATACCCGAAACAATGGGAATCTCAACTGTACTAAATGTTCATTTACTGTGAATTATACCCAAAATGAAATTATTGAAAAGCTCAGGAAGGAAAATATTGTTTTTGATACGATCTATCCTATCAGCAAACGTGCTCTTGAACGGATTCCCGGTTTTGAAAAAAATGATATTCATTTTTATAAATTAGATCAGTTGATTATCGATCAGGATACTTTAAGAAATCTCAATTTTTCTATGCTGAGCCTGAAAAACGGAAGAACAAAAGTATATTTCAATGGCATGACTGTAAATGAAGATATTTCCACCTATAAATTGAAGAGAAAAGCAAGAAAATATTACAATAAAATATTTTTCAAGGAATTAAAAGAATCTTTAAAAAAATAAAGCTCAACAATGGCTGCAAGATTTTTCACAAGTCAGGAGGAATTCAGGGAATGGCTGATTAAATATCATCATACAGAAAGTGAACTGTTAGTCGGCTTTTATAAAGTGGGAACTAAAAAGCCATCGATGACCTGGTCTGAATCAGTAGATCAGGCATTATGTTTCGGCTGGATAGACGGGGTAAGAAAATCTATAGATGAAGAAAGCTACAGCATCCGCTTTACCCCGAGAAAACCGACAAGCATCTGGAGCGCTATCAATATCAAAAAAATGGAAGTTCTCACTAAAGCAGGTTTAATGACTGATGCCGGACAAAAGGCATTTGCCCTAAGAAAAGAGGAAAAATCAGGAATCTATTCTCACGAAAAAGAGCAGGCCACTCTTGATCCTGCTTATGAAAAACAATTTAAAGCAAATAAAAAAGCCTGGAAATTTTTCAATGACCAAGCCCCATCGTATAAAAAAGTAATGCTTCACTGGATTATGAGGGCAAAACAGGAAAAAACAAGGCAGTCCCGTCTTGAAAAGACAATCCGGGAAAGCGAACAACAAAAAAGAGTCGTATTATAAAAATCCTGGATTTTTAGCTCATCAATTATTTAAATTGTAAAAAAAATCATTTGAAGCCAACAGCTTTTGATAAAGATAAATACAGAATTTATATTCCCTACAGAAAACATATTGCTTTTGAAGGCAAGCTCCTTGATATGGATATTGAATACTGGATAGATTCCGAAATGCCGGGAGGCTTAGATTCTGTAAGGTTTTATTTCAACGAAAAAGATTCTGACCGTGTTGAAAAACTTTTAAAAGAAAATCAATTTCTGACGACCGATGATTTTAGCAGTGCCTCTGATTATCAACAAAGCAGAAAATTTTATCTTCTTTGTATTATTTCGTTTGTGGTCTTATTTATTTTTGGCCTTATTCTGGTAGAAGCTTATAAGATTTTCTTTAAATGAAAAGGTTTTACATTTTTATTATCACCGCTTTAATCCTCAATTTCAGTATTTATATCCTGGGATATTACTTCATCAATTATCCAATGAGATTTAATCTTTGGGAGATTATAGAGGAATGCGGAATCATTTTTTTATTAATTATCCTGGGAGTTATTACATTGGTTTCCTGGCTGATCAGTGTGATAGAAATCAGACAACTGAGTTCTAAAACCAAGTTTCTTTATGCCTTTCTTATCTTAAACGGATTTCTCTTTATTTCTCTTTCTTATTTTTCAATAGATCATCTCATTCAAAACAAAAAAGAAATCGCAAAGCTTGAAAATGAATATCTCAGACAAGCCGAAAAAGATATAAAAAATGACCAGATAACTATTGAATATGCAAACGGAATAATAGTCGATTTTAATGAAAAGATCATACAGCAAACAGACAGCATCCGTAAAAATTATGGTATTATCTATAAGAATACAGGCTGTTTTGTAGATCTTAAAGATATAGAAGCCCGGCAAAAATATAATAATACGGTTATGCCCTATCTTGAAAAAAGAAACGGAAAAGGATGGCGACAAAGAATGGAAAAGGAGATTGAGAATTTACAGAAATCCACAAATAAGAAATAATTATAAAAACTACCGGATTGTTTAAGATAATCCGGTGGTCTTAAATCTAACCGATCCAGAAGTCAACATCGGTCACTTCAGCCTGTACCGGAAATATTTTTGTTGTCAATACCTGATAAACCCTGGATCTCTGTCTGCACAACAATCGGCAAGAACCGTCAATTTAAAGTCTTTGTCTGCCGCTTCTCGAAGCGTAGATAAAACCACCCCGGAAGTGCTGACTCCGGAAAGTACCAGATGTTCAATATTCAGTCCTCTCAAAACAATTTCCAGGTCACTTCCTGCAAAAGCACTGATCCTGCGTTGTTACCATAATATCGTTGTTTTGAGACGTTTTCCCAGCATTTTTGACATATCATAGTAATAGGTCACACTGTTTCCGATGAATAATATTTTCTTTTCCTGTGAAAATGAATTTATTCCCAGCCACAGAAAAATGCAGAGAAATATTGTTTCTTAAACATCTTTAATGTGCCTCCAGCCAGTTGTTCCCTACCCCAACCTCAACCAGTAACGGAACCTGTGTTTCAATAGCGCTTTCCATTTCGGTTTTGATCAGTTTGGAAGCTGTTTCAATCTCATCAACAGGAGATTCAAATACCAATTCGTCATGAACCTGTAACAGCATTTTGGTCTGTAGTTTTTGTTCGTCGAGCTGCTGATCTATTTTGATCATTGCCATTTTTACAACATCGGCTGCACTTCCCTGTACAGGGGCATTTACTGCATTTCTTTCTGCATGTCCCCTTACCACAAAATTCCCGGAGTTAATATCTTTTAAGTGGCGTTTTCTTCCTAAAATAGTTTCTACATAACCTAGCTGACGGGCTTTATTTACCTGTTCCGCCATGTATTCCTTTAATTTCGGATAGGTTTCAAAATAAGCTTCGATCATCTGTTTAGCTTCGGTTCTTGATAATCCGGTCTGCTCAGCCAATGCAAAGGCGCCCTGACCATAGATAATTCCGAAGTTAACAGTTTTAGCCTGGCTTCTCTGGGTTTTGGAAACTTCCGCCAAAGGTATTTTAAACAATTTTGCAGCAGTTGAAGCGTGGATATCTTCTCCATTCTGGAATGCTTTGATCATATTATCTTCTCCTGAGATTTCAGCAATCAGACGAAGTTCGATCTGCGAGTAATCGGCAGAGATAATTTTCTTTCCTTCTCCTGAAACAAAAGCACCACGAATCTGCTGCCCTCTCAATGTTCTGATCGGAATGTTCTGTAAATTAGGGTTGACACTAGCCAGACGCCCTGTAGCAGCTGTAGTTTGTGAGAAATTGGTATGCACACGCTCATCTCTATCGATCTGGGACGGTAACGCATCCACATAGGTTGATTTCAGCTTCTGATAGGTTCTATATTCAAGAATATGCTTGATAATCTCATGCTTTGAAGACAGCTTCTGCAATACATCTTCCGAAGTTGCATATTGTCCGGTTTTGGTTTTTTTGGCTTTCGGGTCAAGCTGCATTTTTTCAAACAGGATCTCCCCTAATTGTCTTGGTGAATTCATATTGAATTCTTCACCGGAAATTTCAAATATTTTGGATTCTAATTGTCTTAAATCGTTTTCAAGATCGATGCTTTCCTGAGCCAGCCATTTTTCATCAAGGGAAATTCCGGCCAGCTCCATTTTTGCCAGCACTTCCATCAGTGGCATCTCTATTTTAAAGAACAGATCTTCCAGGTTTTCTTTTTTCAATTGCGGAGCAAACAGCTCGTACAACTGGAATGTTACGTCTGCATCTTCTGCTGCATAATCGGTTTGTGTCCTAAGGTCGGCATCTCTGAAAGTCCCCTGGTTTTTCCCTTTTTTACCGATAATGGTTTCAATGGAAACAGGTTTATAATTTAAATAGACTTCTGATAGATAATCCATCCCGTGTCTTCCGTCCGGATTTAGCAGATAATGGGCAATCATTGTGTCGAACATCGCTCCTTTCACTGTAATATCATACTGTTTCAGAATCTTATAATCGAATTTCAGATTGTGGGCAATTTTCAGCAGGTCTTCTTTTTCAAAAAAAGGCCTGAAGATTTCCAGGGTCTGCAATACTTCACCTTTATCTTCCGACAAAGGAATATAGTAAGCCAAACCTTTTTTGTAGGAAAAGCTCATTCCCACCAGCTCTGCTTCCAGCTCATTCAGGGAAGTGGTTTCGGTATCAAAACAAACTGCTCTTTGTTTCAGCAGATTGTTAACAAGAATTTTCTGAGCTTTTGGATTATTGACGAACTGATATAAATGTTCGTTATGTTCGATGGTTGATTTTGTGGAGGTAGCCTGATCCAGTTCTTCAAAATTGGCGAATAAATCAAGTTGGGTAACCTGGCCTTTTACCTGGGTAACTTGTGCCGTCTGAGTCACTTCAACCTCAGCAACCACAACCGTTTCCGTAGGAGCAAAAGCACGGTAAAGGTTTTCGTACAGCCTTCTGAATTCTATTTCATCAAAAACCTCTTTTACTTTTTCAAAATCCGGGGTTTCAAGATCATATTGTTCCTGATGAAATTCGATTGGGGCGTCACAGATAATGGTGGCTAATTTTTTGGATAAAATTCCGCGTTCTGCCGAAGCTTCTATTTTTTCTTTTAGCTTCCCTTTTAACTGATCGGTATTGGCTAAAAGATTTTCAATGGTTCCGAATTCTTTAAGGAATTTCATTGCAGTTTTTTCACCCACTCCATCCAGCCCGGGGATATTATCTACCGCATCACCCATCATGGCAAGGAAGTCGATTACCTGTTTCGGGTCTTCAATTTCGTATTTGGCTTTGACTTCTTCTACTCCAAGAATTTCAATATCACCACCTTTTAAACCTGGTTTATACATTTTAATTTTATCCGTCACAAGCTGTGCAAAGTCTTTATCCGGTGTCACCATGAATGTGGTGTAGCCTTCTTTTTCTGCTTTACAGGCAATGGTTCCGATCACATCATCCGCTTCATAGCCTTCCACACCCAGATTAGGGATATGCATTGCTTCCAGAATCCTGTGAATATAGGGGACTGCAATTTTAATAGCTTCCGGAGTTTCACTTCGATTGGCTTTATAATCCGAGTAGTCATCAGTTCTTACGCTTGCCTGTCCCACATCAAAAACAACAGCCAGATGGGTTGGCTTTTCCCTTCTGATCAATTCGATCAGAGAGTTGGTAAAACCAAAAATAGCAGATGTGTCGATTCCTGTGCTCGTTAACCTCGGATTTCTGATCAATGCGTAATATCCTCTGAAAATCATTGCATAAGCATCGATAAGAAACAGCCTTTTATCTTGTGTTGCGTCCATATTTTGTATAATGAACAAATATAAGAAAATAGGAATATTTTCAGTCTACATTTTAAGCTGAGATTTTTAATTTTTAAAGTTTAACCTCATAAAAAAAGACCTCTTCACGAAGTCTTTGATATATTTTCCTGATGGGTATCAGTCTAATTCTGCTCTTGAAAACAGATCCTGTATTTTGGTATCGTCTTCACAGATTTTCTTAAATTCCGAAATAAATTCTTTTAAGCTTTCTGCATTTGAGGAATAAGTACAGAACATTCCGGCTTCGGGATCAAATTTAATATCTTCGTTTAAATCCGGCTTTTTTTCGTCCAGAAATACCTGTGCTAAGGATGCCCAGTCGTACCCGTTTCCTTCGAAACCTTCTTCAGCCCTTGTTTCAAAAATTTCAGGCTTGTAATCTCCTGCATTTAAGCAAACGGAAAAGCTGTTATTATGCTCTATCCAGAAAAAAGGTTTGATTGTGCCTTTAAAATCATTAATGTCCATATTTTTTTAATTCTTTAAAAAGTTGATCTCCATTTTCTTTTATTCTTCATCTTCGCTTTGTTCTAAAGCTTCAAATCCACACGCCAAAAATCATACGATTCTAGATATACTTCATGGTTTTTCCTTTAAATTTTTCGTAATCTCCCGCAAAGCCTTTTTAAATACCTTTTAAATTCATTAACATCCAGGGTAAAATCATATCTTTCTGGTTCATCACTTTCAGAGATAATCATTTTATTTTCAAAATATATTTTTGAAAGTTTAATTTTTCTGAATGGTCTTTGCTTAATCAAGGAATCTCAAGTCTGTTATTAAAGAAATTTCACTCAAAACCGGACCATATTTAAAAGCTGATTCTTTTACTTTTATTTTTTCTATCATTATTTTACCTGCATTAAAAGTATCATTTTTTACATTTTAAATTTTAACAAAAAAATTCACTCTCTTCTTATTAAAAATTGATAAACTTCATCTTTAGACAAATCCCATTCATACTGATTTTCAGGAATTTCCGCCAATTTAGTTTCAAGTAATGGATGATCAGTTTTTACATTAACTAATCCTTGCTCACTTCTGATTTTTTCGATTAGTTTAATTTCATATGGAATATAGTTCAATGAAAGGATTTCAGAAAATTTATCTCTTAGATCCAGTGAGCTATAAATATGAAAATCACACATTTCAAAAAGCAAATCACCTACTATTTTTTTGTCTGTTGATATCCAATTATCAAGAAATTTTTTGTAAATATTTTCTTCTGGTAAAGCTGAATATAATTCCTGATTTATTTCTTTTGTTTCATTCAAATCATACAGGATGGCCATAAACAAATGATGAGTCTCTTTTTGCTTATATTTTTCTTTATCATCTTCAAACAGTAATTTAAAATATTCTCTTGACAGTTTTGCAAGATCATTCATATTCCAAAAAAGTGACAGGCCGATAATGCATCCCACAGATCTTGGGGTAACTTCTTTATAAGTAAAAAGTTTTTGTAAAATGTGCTGCTGCCAAAGTAAGTAACGAGTGATATATTTCCAGCCTTCTTTTTGGTCATTCAAAATGAGGTGCTTTGGATATTCTCCGGCATGGATGCCAATTCCCAAAGTTAGATTTCGGGCAATTGTTTCCTTAAAACCGTCTTTAATATCATCCTGAATACTCTGTCTTATCAAATCATAATACTGATTGATTTCCTCCTGACTTACCCCTTCTTTTTTTATTTGATTAATTTGTTTCTTAAACTCGTTTATTAATTTTTTGTGCTCCATAGCTTATGTATACTTTTGTGGCCAATTACTCATTTTTGTCATCGTTACATCTCCTGTAGATTTATTGACTTTGTATTTCACCAATCTACCTTCAATTCCATGAGCTTTAATATCTCTATCAATTATGTTTGCTATTCTTACCATTCCAGGATCTACTTTTTGTCCTCTCAGCTTTCCGTTATTTCTTACTTCGTCTAAAATATTTTGAATGTAATCATCTCCTTTCTGAAGAACACTTAATCTTGAAGAATTAGCTTTGACTTCAAAAACGTGAACTTTTTTAGTTAAAGGATGCTGTGCCACCACGTCAATACCATTCTGAGATCCATTTTTAATCTCAGTATAAACATTCCACCCCCTTTTTCGCAGCCCATCTACAAAATCCCCTTCCGCCATATCACCAATTGCAGTATTATTAGGCATTAAACCTAAAATATCCAACAATACATTGGTGTCTTTCACATAATTGTATAGTCCAAAACCTCCTAATAAACCAATTGGATCTTTACTGATATAAACACCAGAATCAAGATCATAATAACGGAATCTGTTGTAATTCAAATCAATTTCAGGATCATAATACTGACCTTGATATTGAAATGGTATAAAGTTAAAATCTCCTTTTTCCTCTCTTATACTACCATAAATATCCAATTTTCTTTTCCAGATCAAATCTCCCTCTTCATCAAAAGCCTGAATTGGCGTGCCTAAATAATCATTAACTATAGAATATTTTTTATCTCCAATCAATTTCGCAACCGGTGTATAGCCACCTCCATCATAAATCCATGTTACTACATTTTCTGCAGGTTCCGGATTAATCTTCAATTCTCCGCCTTCCGTTATTTCTGTTACAGGAATATTTTCAATATTATAAACCCATTCATGTAACAATACATCATCATCCCAAATATACCGAGTTATTTTCTTATTCCCAATTTTCGAAATCCTTCTTCCCAGCGCATCATATTCAAAGCTCACCTCCTTCCCATCAGGTCGTTTTACTTTTGCCAGCATTCCGTTTGCCTTCCAGGAATATGCCCAGTCTCCGGATTCCCATTCCGGGTTCTGGATTTCTTCGGGAAAATTTTCATTGACATTCGGTAGAATATCTCCGTCCTGCAATTTCTGCTCATTCAGCCAGTCTCCAGCAATGGATTTGTAATAAGGATGCTGATTTTCTTCTTCTTTCTGATCTGATTTGATATTATTAACCGGCCGTTTACTTTTTAACAGTAAATTTCCTTCTTCGTCATAATGATAAAACCAGTTTTTGTCGCGCATCAGCTTTCCGCCTTTATCATAAACGCGGTCAGTTCTTCTTGCACTTTCATATAAGCAGCCTGTCTCATCAGGATTTTTGTATTGAATCTCGCCATTCGAATATTCTGCAGCTACGAGACTTCCGAAAGCATCATAATCAAATCCCGTTCTTCCACCTGTTACACGGTCTAAAACCTGCAGTAACCGGCTTCCTGCTGCCCAATGATAATCTTTATGGAAAGCGGTATTAGTTTTATTCACTATCACTTTCTGGCTTACCGGCATTCCGGTGTGATCGAATTCGAAAACACTTTCAACTCCACCTGTCATTTCACGGGAAAATAGTTGCCCGTTTCGGCTGATGTTCAGATTCATCTGCCAGGGCTGATGAACATCTTTTGTAGCAGCAGTTACATTTTTAAGCTGACCAAGATCATTATATGCATAATCGATCTCTGCCCCTAAACTGCTTTTTAAACCAATTAGGTTTCCCTCATGGTCATACTCGTAATTGATGGAATGTTCCCCTTGTTTTTCGCTGGTTACCAGTCCTAATTTATTTCTCCGGAAAGCCACACTGCTGTTTTCATTATCAGCTTTGATCAGCATTCCTGAAGTATCATACTGATAAGCTTCCCAGGTTCCGTCGGGATAATGAGTCTGTGTTAATCTTCCTCCTAAATCATATTCATAAAAAACATTTTTCCCATTCGGGTTCCGGGTTTGAGTAACCAATCCGTCTTTATCTCTAATAAAGAATTTTTGTTGTCCGTCAAAGCCGGTTTCGCCAATAATTTCGTTATTATTATTTCTTTCAAACCGGTAGACTTCACCTTTCTCATTGGTAATACTCATCAGGTTTTCATAAGCATTATAGCCAAACACCAAAGTTTCTTCTTTTTTTAAAGTCAGGGCGTTTCTGCGAACCTGACGTTTCAGGCTTCCCATCGGTGTATAACTCATTAGCCATTCAGCTCTTCCATCTGTTGCATAAATTGGTAAATCGTAAGCATCGTAACGAAGTTTTAAAGGTAGTTGTCCCTGTTCATTAACCTCAATTACACGCCCCATTTTATCACGATTCCAAAGTGTTCTGTTCAAAGGTCGCGGGCTGAACATCAATAATCTTCCGTATTCATCATACTTCCAGTATTGTTCACCACCAATATTGTTGGTTAATCTTGTGATCTGATTTCTGTTGTTGTACTCGTAATGCGTTTCAATGTACTGCTTTGTACTGCTTTCAGGAAGTTTCTCATCATTAAAATAATGATAACTAACCGTTTCTTCCGTTGGATCTGTATAGCTTATTAATCTTCCTTCTTCATCATAATTCCATGTTTCAGAAGTTCCGGAAGGTGAAAAACGGGCGATAATCTGTCCGAATTCATTGTACTGGTAATGGTATTCTTCTCCATCAGGTGTGTGAAAAATTTTAATATTTCCGAATTCGTCATACGTATATCCCTGAACTCTTCCTTCTGGAGTTCCTGTCATTTTTAATTCGTTGTGAGAAGTATAATCATACCAGGTTTCTCCTCCTTCACCGTCAACCTGCTTGTACACCAGAAGATCTTCATCGTAATAATACCTTTCGGTTTTATTATCCTGTTTCGGATAAACAACTTCGGTATAACCTTCTTCTTCATTATAATTTAAAAGTCCTTCCATAAAACCTTCCAGGCCTTTTGTATGAACTACCCTGCTTTTTTTATCATACTCCCAATGATAGCTCATTTCATTTCTGTTGGTTCTGCGGATTACCCGGTTTTCGCCATCATATTCAAATATGATAGCTTTTTTATGAATATCCCAGACATGGGTAAGATTTCCGCGTTCATCGTAATGGTAACGAACCTGCAAATCTCTTTGGTTTTTATAACAATAATAAACTTCCGAAACTTTTTTGAGCTCAGGATGAAGAGTCGTTTCTATACTGAAACCGCTTTTAACATCTTTAATGCTTTTTAAAACAATATTTTCTTCCTGATAATCATATTCCCGGGTTGTTCCGTCGCCATATTCGATATGAATTACTTTAAAAATACTTCCTTCCGTAATATGATGGAAACGTTTATAAGTATAAATATCAGTACCTTTTCTTATGATCCAGACAGAACTATTGGGTCTGTACTGCCAGATTTTCCGGCTTCTGTAATAGGTCAGTTCTTCTCCAACCGGCGGAACCGGAATTGGCATTGGCTGCAATTCTTCGGGATGAACCCATGCGGCAACCTCATCTCCTTCATCCGGAACAATGTAAAGATCATGAGAATTGAAAATACCATTTCCCAGCATTCCTTTGGTATAGGGTCTGTCACTGTACCAGACATTTGTCCATTGTAAAGGTGTTCCTGCTTCAATATTGAAGTCATCCCATTCAAATAACATGGCGCCTGATGCAAAATTGACCGGTTCTAAACCTACTTTACATAAAACCCTGGAAACAGGATTCGTTTTCCCGAATTTTCCTTGTAAAAAGTGATTAAATTTAGTAACTCCTTTTCCTAAACTTTTTGTCAAACCGCGCATTAAAGCCATTCCGGCAAAACGCATCAGCATTTCTCCCGGAGTATACACGTGCGGTACAAAAGCTCCACCCACCAGTACAGGCCCGCCTGTATTGATCTGAATATACATACTGGAAAAATTATTATAAAATGCAAAATAAGCCAATGGATTTTTCTTTGGTTTATCAGGCATAGCCGGAAGCATGGTCATCCCAAAAGGCAATCCCATACAGGTCAAAACCTGCTGTGGCTGATTTCCGCTCATTTTACTTCCTTGTGCCAGAACTGTCTGGGCTCCGTAATACACTTCGCCTTCATGCGGAGCTTCCTGAGGAAAAGGAATAATGTAAACAGGAATCAGAGAGGTTACGTGCCTGAAAGGAATTACAACCCCCATTACACTAGTCGTCGTGGTGGCTTTGTGTCTTCCGTGAACATATATTGAACCTCCCATCGGAATACTTTCAGGAAGGTTTGGTTTTAAATTTCTGATAAACTGCGGAATCGGAATGTTAAATTTAATATAATCCATTACATCAAAAACGATCCCGATAAAAGGATGCGGTAAGGGCAACGGAATCAACATGAATGAGGGTGGTGGCGGAATCAATGTCCAGTGGATATCGATCGCCAGCACAATATCAAAATGTTTACTGGTATGCTGAATTGCCGTAGGGGTAATGGCAGGTGTATTTACCTTAATTAATTTAACTTTACTTTTGGGTGCCGCTTTTTCTGCCGTTACAGAAGTTTCGCCGCCACCGCCACCACCTGACTGTGACTGCCCTTCATCTCCCCCAACAACAGATTTTGCCATGGAAACCGGATTCAGCGATTCAAAATTATTTTTCATTCCGTTTTTCCAGCCCTGTGTGGTTTTTTCCATGCTGAACGATGTCACGTCTGCAGAAACACTCAGGGACCGGTCCGGATTCATATCTGGCTTTGTAACCCGTATTTTCTTTATTTTAGATTTATTCTGATCTGCCATGATATTTTAATTTGAGATTATCCGTATTTTGGCTTTTCCACACTCACCATCCAGCCGTCGCCAAAATAATTTTTCATTTCGTTATCCAACGTTGATTTTTTGTCTTTGTCATCTTCATATTTTATCATCAGCATGGATGCTACAAACTTCAGACTGCTTTGTTCCAGTACTGAAGGTTCCATCAGTTTTGCTATTTCAAGGCATTTTTCGAAATACCCGATCATTGTATCTTTGGTTAAAATGGTATCATTTAATGTTCCTATAATTCTGTAACATTCAATAACCATTGCATATTCACCAATTGCCAGGGCAACTTCCGCTGCTTTTTCAAAAACCTTTTCTCCTTTCTTTTTTTTTGAATTTCCCAGTAAATAACTTCCATAATTCATATACATCTGAACCTCCAGTGGAGAATTGGGTTCAACTTCTTCGAATATGGTGCGGTAGGTATCTTCTGCCCTTTCTTTTTTTTTGTCGGCAATATAAGCCTGAGTCAGCATAAAATAAGCAGAGATTTCACCCTGTTTATTTTTTTGTTCTTTGGCTAATTTTACAGCAGTTCTGAGAGAATGTTCCGCTTCTTTATAACGTCCTTTACTCAAATGATTGCTCGCCGTAAGAATCTGTTGCTGAAAATCAGTATCTGCACTGTTCTTCTTTCGGTTCGTATGTGCTGCTGTGTTTTGCATTAACTGATGAATATCAACTTCAACCCTGAAACTGTATGCTGAAGAATTTTCGGGTAACGTTTTATAGGTATGATGCTCTGCCCAAACGAGCTTAATATCTTTATTTCCTGAATTTTCACAGATACTGCACCATTCTTTCACCCACAGTGACAGTTCTTCAATATCACTGATCCGCACCGGAGCGATATACAAGTAGATCCTCGAATTCTGAATATTGGGAAAGCTTTTCTTTAGTTCCAGTAAAGGGAAAAATGCTTTACAGGCGTCTGTTTTGAATGCCTGATCAGTAACATTTAATTCCCATTGCGGGATATTTTCTTCACTTTTCTCCAATAATTCATAAAATTCTTTCCATTCATCCAGCAACGTCTGTCCGAAAGAGGTCATCCCGTTAAATTCCTGATAATGGATTAAAAAAATATCTTCCCCATCATCATCCTCAGACAGTCTTGATTTTATAAATCCGTCAAAAAGCTCCGTTTCATGTTTCTCTCCTAAACAGATCAACATTGGTTTTTCATCGTTTTTTGAAACGACATTCTGCCACTGTCTTTTTAATTTTACCAACTCCAAATCTACCGGATTCATCAGTATTAATTCAGTTTTACGGTTCCACTTACGATATTGGTTTCACTTCCGCCTCCGATATTGATTTTCGCACTGCTTAAATTAGCTTCAGTTTTTGCTCCCATTGAAAGGGTAGTTGTTCCGACATCCAGGGTAGTTGATTCAATACCGATTCCGGACGTAGGCTCACCGCCCTCCGGCCCAACACCAATTCCAACGCTTGCCGTCCCGCTGACACCAATGTTGTCACCCTGCACAAAAATTTCTTTTCCTTTGATGACAATATTTCCGGCCTTATCCATAAAAATAGAGCTCTCACCGCAGGTCAGTGTAATTGATTCTTTACTTTCAACACTGATCTTTCCGGCTCCGTCCAGGAACATATTGTTCTGGTCTTTATCTCTGATGGTAATTCCGCCGCCGTCATCAAGACTTACAGTATGACCACTTTTACTGCTTAAGCTTTTGATATTATTTCCGGTTCCGCCACCGCCACCGATTCCCCCGTGGAACATTCCACCCATCACAAAAGGACGGTCGGGGTGCTGATGGGCAAAATTGACAACCACCTGATCTCCAACTTCCGGAATAGCCATAAATCCACGGTTTTTACCTACTTTCTCACTACTTCCGGCATCGGGTGTCATTACTCGGATAAATTCCGTTGTGGTTGAACCGTTCTGCCAGTCGAACTGTACCTGTATTCTTCCCTGGTTTAGCGGGTCGGTATTTGAAATCACTTTTGCAAACTGAGCATCTGCTTTAGGATTCTGAAATTCAGGACGTGGAATGAAACCCGTATCTGAAGCAATAGCATCAAAGGTTCCTGTATAATACCCTCTTGCATCCACTTCATGATTCACGTCTGTGATCATTAATTTAGTGAAATAGGAAGTTTCATTAGTATCTGTTTTCCGCATTTCAATATCTGCGATACATCCCGGATATAAAAACGGAACAGTAGTTGTTCCTGAAGTTACAAAGACATCCGAAGCTTTACTCCCTGCTGTCCCTTTTTGAGAAACCTCTACATCCATAAAAGAAGCTGCTTTTATCGGGGCCACTCTTAAAGACGGGGTTGTAAAAGTTTTTTCAGAGATTTCGTAAGCACGTTTCGCAATATCCGAGGTATGATTTATTTTTGAACTTCCAGTAGTCAACTTTTCATTCTTACTGCTGTTATAGCCATAAAAAGATGGGTTTACATGCTGTGCCTTCATCCTTATTTTCACATCCTGCACACTGCTTCCGTAAGTAAGCTTCACGGGCTGTTCCTGAGGTGGAAGCTTTCCGAAATGAAGAACTTCACCATCATAATAGAATTGTTCTCCATATGCTTCAGCCATTCTTGCCAGATAATTGTAATGTGTTTCTTCGTATTGAGAGCTGTAAGATACATTACCATGCTGGCAGTCTACCCTGAAATCAAATTTATTTTGGCCTAAACCTTCTTTTATTACCTGATCTGCAATATTATTCAGGCTTATTTCCTGTGCTCCACCAAAACTTTGAATGTGAGGAGCCGCATCCAAAAGAGCTGTCGGGCTGTATCCTGTGAGGACAATATTTCCCAGGCTTCCTTTTTCCTGGCTGAACCCAACTTCTGTGATTACCCCAACAAAGTTCCTTTCCGGGCCGTCTTCAATATCCTTATATTTAAAAACCACTGTGATCCGCTTTCCCAAAAAGCTTTGTGCCTCTTCCAGATTATGATTTTCAGCACTTCCCAGGGTATCGTGGGCGAGCATTAAATCAAATTCATGATGCCTGACTGCACTCTGTTTTAATTTGAAATGTTTGAAATGTTTTACGATTTTTCCTTCGATCACAATTTCAAGTTTAACAACACGGTTGATTCCCATAATCTGACTTTCAGGAATCGCTTTTGCGTTGTGTATTTTGGAAGTCGGCTGCTGAGACCATACTTTGTCTTCTACAAAATCAGGGGTATTAGGCTGTAGAACCTGATTCATAAACATATTGGAAGTATTTTGTGCACCTCCTGCATAAGACTGTGCCTGTACCAGTTTCTGAGTTCCTTTTTGAGTTTTTCCTTTTGTTTTTTCCTGAATCTTTTCTCCTGCTTTATTTATCGCTTGTGTTTTTGCCACTTCTCCCATTTGTTTGGTTACAGAAGTTTTTCCGATTTTGGGAGCAGGAGTTTTTGGAGCATTATCATCCTGAAACATAACCTTACTTTTTTTAATTGTAATGGAATCGTGTATTAGTATTATTATTTGGATAGTACCAGATAATATTTTTATTCTTATCTGAATTTCATGCATAAAAACCTGATCGCCAGGTTTATTCTATAAAATATTTTCAGATATCGGTTTCAAAAAAGAAAAAAACAGAATAGTATACTCTTAATGAGTGCACTATTCTGTACCAATTTATTTTTTACTAAGATGATTTGAGTTTTAGCTGTTACTACTTCCTCCTCCAGGCCAGATACCTGCATAAGAAGCCAATCCATAATCGATTGTCTCAGCACTTACTACGAAGCTGATCAGCATGCTGTTTTCATCAACTGCGTCGAAGTCTACTTCATGCTGAATTACATATCCGTTCTCCCATTTAAGGGTAATTAATGTACCTTCTTCGTGAGATTTGTTGAATGTAATTTCACCTGTTGTAGGCTTATATTTTCCGTTGAGTAAGCTTTCCAGAATATCAGATTTTTCTGTAGCTTCCACTGTAATTTTGATCAATGCATTGGAAGGATCTGATGCTACTCTACCGGATACATCTGTTGATCTTGATACGCTGTAGTTAAGCTTTAATAATTTCTGACCTTCGCCGCCGTTGAATTTTAAGATTCCTCTTGAATTTGCTGCCATGATTTGTAAATTTTAATCGTTAATATTTTGTGATTTGGTGATTGATTATATAGCAAATATATACCCCTTATTTTTAACCTGAAAGTTTTTAAACACTAATCTCAGTTTTTGTAGTAATTCTACGATCTGATGTAGTAATTCTACTATATTAGAAATAATAATACATATAAAGCAATTAAAATCAGATACTTAATACAGGAAAAATATATAAAATATAAATTAATTTTCACACTAAAAAGGGAAATATTAACAAAATATTAAGGAGAAATTAACAAGAATTAGGAACCTGATCTTAAAATATAATATCCTTTTCCAAGAAAACAAACTTAAAAGAGCTATGAAAAATCACAGCTCTTTATTATGTAAATTAAACTTTTATCTACAATGATTAATTCATCCTGCAAAAGGATCTTTAACCAGGCTCCGGATACTCATATACCATAGAAACCATAATGAGGAAAGATAAAGTAAAAATCCTAATATGACGATAATGGCTCCTAGTAACCAAGTTTTTTTAATTTTCAAAAATGAGATATACCCTGCTGTTAATATTACCGTACAAGGAATTGCCCCGACAATACCAAACCTGAATAATACATTTTTAATGGATGCAAAACCGATGTTATCTTCATAAGCACCTATTTCAGCAATATACCAGGTGGTTACTGCTATTGCTGATAGAATGAATATGATTACTGCAAACAGAATAATTTTCAAGGTCTGTTTCATAGCTTATTTCTTTTTGTAGCCTGGATTTGCTCCGGAACTGAATGCTTCTTTCAATCCGGCTTCCACTTCCGGCCAGAACTGGGTATGGCTCAGGCTGTGAGAAGCCATTGCCAGATAAGGAACCGTACCTGGTCTTTTGATCATATCCGGGATCTTTTTCTCATCATCTTCCGTTACAAGATTGGCGTGATACTGTTTTACCAGCTCCAGATAAACTCCAAAGCTTTTTCTTAATCTTTTGATTTGAGTATCCGTTTCTCCTGTAAAATAAACCTCTGCACCGTGGAATCCCCAATAAATTTTGGTTAAAAGCCCGGGTTTTACAAACTGGCTGAACAATCTCATCAGAAGTTCTTCCAGGTTTCTGTTTTGCATTGCCCGGATTGTTCCGTTGATGAAATTTTCACAGGCTGCTTTTTTATTGCGTCTGTGGTAAGGATCAAACCGGGTGATATTGATATCCTGTATGCTTAATCCTTTGGTCTGATGTTTCGGTGACCATGAGTTAATTTCAATAGTATCCGTTAATCCTGAGCTTTCTGCAAATATCCTGGCCAATAAAGTTAAGATATAACTGTCTTTTACTCCTGTTTGGGCAGCAAATAATTCATTGAGAATATTCAGGGCAGTGGAAAGCAGGAGATCGCTGAAGTATTCTTTCCTTCCGTAGCCGCCATTTCTTTTGGAGCTGTTTCTCACAAAGATAGTGTAGGCATCATGGGTCCATTGCAAAAACCGGTTCAGGATATGAACAAAACTGTCTCTGTCTGTTCTCAGGTTGGGCTTGTTTACATCGATCTGTTTGATGTACTTAATAAATTCAACGGTAAGCTGGTTAATCCCAAGCAGTCCTTTTGCCGTTTCCCGCCATAAAAAAGGACCTTCTGTCTCGTCATTGATCCAGGCGTTGGTAAGGTTATCGAATGCTGAGCTATCGATTGTTTTAAGAGTACGAAGTCCTTTTTCAAAATCATCAAACTTAAAGTTCTTGAGAAAGACTTCAAGATTTACGAGACTGAAATCTGCGATCAGCTGTTGTGTTAAGTCATATTCGTTATGAACATTAATAATTTTACAGTTGGGATGAAGCTTGGTGTGATTCAGCTGATGCTTTTTATGGAAAAAAGGGGTTGATAAATAGGTTATACTCTTTACTTTCCATGGTTTCGGATAATCGGGACTCTTGGAAATAAGCTCTGTAAACTGGTTGATCACGTTTCCCCCATGGGAATGCCCAATGAGATGGATGTGAACTTCCTGGTTTTTCCAGAATTTATAAACTCTCAGAAACAAATCGAGCAAACGGTCTGCAGCCAGATTTCTTTCTTTGGTATCATTATCTCCCGACCAGCTGAAGAAATTACCTTCAATGTGTAAATTAAGAAACTGAGGTTTCAGCTCTTTGATTTTAGCCCAGAAGTTTTCAGGGCCAGCCTGCCAGTATTCTGTATTGGCCTGATGTTTCTCTCCTTTTATATTAATGGGATCAGTAGTTCCGGCCACAAACATCACCACATCATAAATCTTCTGATTTTTCGGAGGGCTTCCTTGTTTGCCATAGGTTACTCCGGTGTCTTTTCCCTGCTGAATAACCTGGCTTCCTGCATTCTGGATAACATCTTTAGCATACGAAAGGTTATTTCCGCCCGTAGTTTCTATGATATCTCCACCTACAAATGTCTGTTTCATGGTTCATCAGTGGTTTTTGGATTTTTCACCCGAATTATTCTGAACTTCTTTATCGGAATGCTGTTCGTGATTTCCCGCACTTTGCGCAAGTATTTTCCCATTGCTTGTACGTATCCTGTCCTTATCGGTATGGGATTCTTTATTTCCCTGGATATATTCTACCATTTCACCGGTTACGTTGGTAATGAAGTTGGTTCCTACATTCAGCATATTGAGCATTCCCACATTACTGTTTCTGTTCATTCCTGCAATCTCTGAAATGTTCATCCCTACATTGGTGTTCATATTTTCTCCTACATTGATATTCATATTTTTACAGTTCAGGGTCATGGTCTCAGGAGCTGTAATAGTGATATTGCTTCCTGTGGTATCCAGATGGATTTCATTCCCCGATTTATCAGTAATGATGATGCTTTCATCTTCTGTGAACACAACCCGGTGACCACTTCTGGTCTGAATCGATTTAACACGGTTATCCGCTCCGCCTCCCAGACCTACTCCGCCATGGAACATACCTCCCATTACAAAAGGTCTGTCGGGATGACTATGTACAAAGTTGACCATCACCTGGTCACCTACCTCGGGAATGGCTACGTAACCCCTGTTCTGCGTGATCTGGTCAGTTCCTCCTGCATCAGGGCTCATCATACGGATGAAATGGGTCGTATCATTGGTCTGCCAGTCGAATCTTACCTGAACCCTGCCCTGTCCCTCAGGATCAGCATTGGAAACCACCGTAGCAATCTGAGGCTCGGCCTTGGGACTCTTAAAATCCGGTTTGGGTAAAAAACCGGTATCGGAGGCAATGCCTTCGAAGCTTCCTTCGTAATGTCCGATGGTATCAATTTCATGCGTCGTTTCGGTCACCATAATCCGGGTGAAGTAACTCGTTTCATTGGTATCGGGTTTACGCATCTGAACGTCGACCACACAACCGGGATGTAAGAAAGGAACAGTGGTATTTCCGGAGAGGGAAAAAACGTTCACGGCTTCACTTCCTGAGGTGCTTTTCTGGGAGTATTCAACATCGAGATGGGTGGTTGCTTTGATCGGGGCAACCTGCAAGGCAGGGGTTTTATATATTTTTTCGTTATGCCCATAAGCCGTTTTGGCAAGGTCACTTACATGTTGTATGGGGGTTTCACCGGAGGTAAGCTTTTCGTTCCTGCTGCTGTTGTAACCATAGAACTGGGGTCTGGTATGGACTGCTTTTAATTCTACTTTTATATCGTTGGCATTGCTTCCATAGGTCAGCTTAATGGGCTTGTTCTGTGGGGGAAGCTTTCCGAAATGAAGAACTTCACCGTCATAATAGAACTGCTCCCCATAAGCTTCGGCCATTCTTGCCAGGTAGTTATAATGGGTTTCATCATACTGGCTGCTGTAGATAATCTGGGAATAATCATTGGTATCAACCCTGATATCGAAACGTCCGGAATCAATCCCTTGTTTGATCACTTCATTGGCGATGATTCCCATATTCACGGGCTGACCGCCTCCAAAGCTCTGGATATGGGGTGCTCCGTCCAGTAATATGGTAGGGCTGTACCCTGATAATACGATATTTCCCAAACTCATTTTTTCCTGGCTGAAACCTACTCCTGTGATCACTCCTACGAATGTCCTTTCAGGACTGTTATCTATATCTTTATACGAGATAACTGCCGTTAAACGTTTTCCCAGGAATTTATTGGCTTCTTCAAGGGTATGCGTCTGCCGGTCCCCAAGGGTATCATGCGCCAGGGTAAGGGTAAATTCATGGTGGCGACGGGAACTCTGCTTAAGACGGAAATGTTTGTAGTACTTAATGACTTTACCTTCTATCACCAACGATAGTTTGACCAGCCGGTTGATCCCGGTATGGTGGCTCTCAGATACGCCGTCGGCATTCTGGGACGGACGGAAAGAGGCACCTTGTGTTTTTTCAGGTGAGGTTAGCATAATTTTGTGATTGTGATGTGGTTAAAGGTAAAAAAAAAATTCCAATCAGATGTTTTTAATAAACAATCGTATGTTTTATTCTCTTCACATTCATTTCAATGCAAATATCACTTCACAGGCAAAAAAAGACCGCCTTTAATGGGACAGTCTTTCTCTTTATGAATGTGGATTGCGTGTTAATTTTTGATTTAGCTGGTTGGCCATAAACCTACGTAAGAAGCCAATCCATAATCGATTGTTTCTGCACTTACTACGAAGCTGATCAACATGCTGTTTTCATCAACTGCATCAAAGTCTACTTCATGCTGAATTACATATCCGTTTTCCCATTTAAGCGTAATTAATGTACCCTCTTCGTGAGATTTGTTGAATGTAATTTCACCTGTTGTAGGCTTGTATTTTCCATTTAATAAGGTTTCCAGAATATCAGATTTTTCTGTTGCCTCCACTGTAATTTTGATCAATGCATTGGAAGGGTCTGATGCTACTCTACCTGATACGTCTGTAGATCTTGATACAGTGTAATGAAGTTTTAGTAATTTCTGACCATCTCCACCATTGAATTTCAAAATTCCTCTCGAATTTGCTGCCATGATAATAAATTTTAATCGTTAGTAATATTTTGTGATTCAGTGATTGTATAGCAAAGATACTCTCACCAATCTTATCTTAAAAGTTTTTAAACACTAATCTCAGTTTTTGTCGTAGTTCTACGATTTGATGTCGTAATTCTACGACAGGAGGGTTAAATATGAAAAGTAAAATCTTTATTCATCATACTTCACAACAACTTATCAATCAATAGCCTGACAGTATTTTTAACACCGAAACGTGAAATACCATAGCTCATCTGAATGTTTTTAGCGCATCCGTTTTCTGCCTGAAAGATGTATTTTCCACTAAAATCAAAAACCTTTTTTTCATCGGGTTCAAGGGTTTGTATCAGGGTTATTTCATCAGGGTTGTCGTTCAGTTCTACTTTCTGACTGATATGTACCGGAATATTTCCATCATCCAGGGTTTGCTGATAATAAGATCTTCCATTTTTAAACGGAAGTCTTACGGGAGCGAACCAGGCCTTTATAAACCAGTCTTCTTTCATTCTTTCACTGAACAGGTCTTTATTGAAAACTGAATATTCGAATTCCCGGATATACATTTGGGCATATTGCCCCGGAAAATGATCTGAAAGCTGATCTTTTATCACTCTAAAATTTTTAACGGTTTCTTCGGTGATACACACATTCATCACTTCTCCTTTTAAATTTGTTCTGATCTCTAAAGGATTCAGAGAACGGATGGATTCTTCAGCAAGATCCCCTATAATACTTTCTTTTCTATTGTAAAAATCAAGCTTGGAAAAATGAAATATGTGTTCATTCTCTTCTTTTTTAACCCATTGTAAGGAAACTGTATAGAAAACCGGATGGTCAATGATTTCAGCCTCTGTGTGCTCTTTTTCTACAATACCCACAGAATATTTTTCATTAAGATTTTCGGGGGCAAAAATAATATCGGGATTCCTATCAGTATTTTTAAAAGGAGCATCATTTTTCCGATTATACTCAAGGATTTCTGAGATAGTGGGAATCAATAATTTCTTTCTTGGAATCAGCTCATCATAAATATAATCTTCTCGTGCACATCTCTGATTATGGTATTCTTTAAGATATTCCGGATTTTCCAATTTTATTTCTTCAGCGATGCTTTCCAGCGTTTCCCCGTGAAGTATAAAATGAACAATCATAGTTTCTGTTTTTGGTGTAAGGCAATTTAATTTAAAAATTTTATTTTACAAAATCGATGATATCATCTTTTTGTACACGAGAATCTTTATTTCTTTTTTAACTCATACGAGCCCGCATTTCCTGAAATTTTATCCATAAATGTACTTTTCAACATATATTTGTTATTATTTCTGCTAATGGTCAGGATGGAATTTTTATTATCTTTTTCACTAAACACTATTTCATCAGACGCTGCACGAACAATTGTTAAATCTTTTTTGAGATTTTCTATATAACTATCAAGCTGGTATTCAGCTGAGTTTTTATCAATTGTTATAACTATAGTTCCCCAACCTCTCGGATCACCGGACTCTTCTTTCATTCTCAGGAATCTACAGGAATAAGAACCGAGCCATTGTTGATTTGCCTTCTGATCAGCAATTTTATTGGATGCTGTTTTTATTTTAACATTTTTATCAGCATTCATCAATAATCTGTTCCCAAAATCCCTAAAAGATTCTTGTGCATCCGGCATAAGTGTTTCCAAAACATTCTCATTTTTTCCCTCAAGATTTATTTTTTCTACTTCTCCTGAATTCCCATAAGAAAAGATATAGATTTCTTTATAAGTCTCCGTCACGGCCTCATCTACATACATGTCTACGTTAAATTTCACTTTTATTGATTTATCAAGCTGTTCTATGTTCTCCGGTGAATAAGTCATTGCACAACCAGAACCACAACTTATAACAAAGGATTCTTTCGTAATACCATTTATTTCGTTTCTTATCGTGTCCTCTTTTACTAAAATCGGCACCGATATGATGGCTACTTTTTTACAACCAAACATCAGTAAAATAAAAATTACTATCGTTATTCTTATCATCTCTAAATTAGATGGTCTTACTTTGTTTTGTAATCATAAATGCCCATAATTCCTTCAATAAAACATTATACTAAACATTAAATTAGTTTAATTTCTTTAAAGGCATATCATCACTTCCCGGATTAATATAATATATTGGACTTCCCGAAATATAATATTCGTTATCAAGTTTTTCAATATAAATAATTCCCATTTCTTCATATTTGGGATTAAAATTTATTTTAATCTTATCTTTTTGTATAAAATCGCTTTTCAAATTTTTATAAATTTCCGGTTTACCTCCATCACTTATATATTTTACCGTTATATTATTTAGTGTGAAGATATTAATATCAAAACCTGTTTTTAAGCCATCCTTATTTCTAGCAGAAAAAGAATAGTCTCCAATCCAGCTTTTTTCATTCTTTTTCTGATCTATATTGTGATTTTGACAAAATACATTGACAAAAAGTACTAAAAAGCATATAAGTGATTTCATATTTTATTTTTTAATAAATTTCCCTGCCGGATCAATTATATAGTTTACTTTTAATTTGGTGGAATCTGCAGATTTTTTTTCACCAATAATGTCACCTGTCTCATTGTATTCGAGTTTATCAACAGAATATTTCACAATTTCTATATTTTTGTCAGCATCTATTTTAAATGTTCTAAAATATTCTGTCTCAAAAGTAAATCTACAGTCAAGCAAAAGTTGATCAACTAAATCACTATTAAGATAACTGTTTAACTGAACATTTAATATTTTAGAATCATTCTCTCCAAAAGAATTGTAAATAATTAATTTTACAGTATTGGTGTCAGAAAATTTAAACGTTTCTAAAATGTAATACTTGTATTTTGGCTCCTGTTGAATTTCAAAATCATTCTCCTTCAGCGGAACAAATTTATTTTTTTCATTAAAATTCCCAGAGACTAATCCTTTGTACTGCGAATTAACAACGTAACTTATAGAGTCCACATTGTATTTATAGTATTGTTTTATATTATCTGAAGTATATGGTAAATTATTTTTCATTGTGTTCGTACTATCAGCTATTGTTAATTCATGATTAGATTCTTCTTGTTTTGGAGCTACTTTTTTACAAGAATAAGAAAACACTAGCATAATAATGCTACATGCAGACAGTTTTAAAATTTTCATTCTTTAATTTCTTTAAAATTTGGACTATATCCTTGCAAGTGTAAGTGATGATGATGATTAGCCGTATTTTTAGGGAGATGGTGAAGATAATTAACTTTTCCGTTTCTTCTGTAAGTCCAACCTAGCATACTTTTCCAGCCAAATCTGTTTAAGGCATCATTCCATTTATTCTGTCTTACATCATCCAGCATATCAGGATTTGCGCTGATATCCAAACTTGTACCATCACCAAACATCAGTTTTTTATCTTTTCTCAAATATTTAAAATCACCATTATTTCCATTAATATGACTCACACTGGGTCGCGAGGATCCGTCTGAGTGACTGAATCCATTACAACTGATATCATTGTAATTCACCTCCAACATTGCACCAAACAAACTTGCCAATGTCTTTTCATTCACATATTTTCTTGGTGAATCTACATTAAATGTATACTGGTATGTTCCTTTTTTATAAGTTTTGGTAACCTTATCAAAATTGATAAGATTTATCAGAGTTCCTTTTTTGCCTCTAACCATCTGAGTAGGAATAATATCATAGGTACCCATCTCATGAAGACCTCCGTCTTTATCATGATAAATATACTTATATTTCTTTTTATATTCTTCTTTTACCACTTTCGGAATATGCTTTTCAATTCTTCCATCATTGTAAATATGATAAGTGACTATATCTTTTGCAGTCGCTTTACTGGCCTGAACATTCTGACATGTAAATGTAGTTGCTTTTACAGATTTACCTTCATTATAAAAATCATTAATCGCTTCTTCAAATTCCCAGACGTACGATTTTCCCTCTCTTCCTTCATAGTATCGTTTTTTGCCTTTTTTATCAATCCAGTATTCATCAGCCTCTCTTTTAAACATAGGATTATCATCATACGCTGCTTTTGTGCTGTCATAAACAACATAGTCTCTTTCAGTCCCATGTCCACATGCTTTAGGATAATTTACTGCCAGATAAAGATCTGTTTTTGTTTTTAATTTTCCTTGAAATCTTTTCTGTAAAAAATGCTTTTCAACATAATCCAATTGTTTTTCTGCAGTCATTTTAATTAGCCCAGTACGCTTTACCCCTAAATCAATAGAAGCTCCTTTGCCAAACTGAATAAGCCCTACATATCCCCCTTCTCTGTTGTCATCTTGATTAGATTTAAAAGTCCCAGCCGTAGGATCAAAACCACGACCGGTTTCCAGTGCCATTACAGCCATTAACCAATTTGCCCCTTCATAATTTTGTTGTGGTAAACCTAAACTCTGAGCTATTTTAACAACTTTTTTTCTAAACTCACAACTTACTTTTCCTCCCCAAATAAGGTCTTTATATAATTCCTTACATAAGCAACTGGTTTGTATAGTTGTCGACTGACCTTGTACAATACTCACGGTTCTTCCTCCTGGTTTTTGCTGGGTAGGTTTTTGAGATGGCTTTACCGTACCTTTTGATTCTTCGAAATCCCAAAGCTCGTTCCACCACTCAACCGCTTTATCTATGATTCCTTTTTCTTCTTTTTTTGAAGCTGGCTTTTGGATTGCGGGTGAACCTTTTGCTTTTGGAGGCACTGTTGGCTTTGACTGTACTGCTGGAGCTTTATACTCCGGATTTTTAACATCTACATTATCGGTGGCGTGTTTTTTATTTTTATAATACTCCACTGTAACGTAGAATTCCAGTTCTTTCTGGTCAGTTTCACCACTCATTGCTTTTTGCATCAAAGCTTTTGTTAAAGCAAACTCTGCAGTTGCTACTCCACTTTTTCCTACTGTCGCTTCTTTTTTATCAATAAAAAGATTACCTGCATTATGCCCATCGCCTTTTGCATCATCTTCCCAAAGGGTGAAAGTTAATTTCTCCCCTGCAAGATTTACACATTGTGCTTTTGCTACAAGTTTTTCCATATAGCTGAAAACGGTACCTTTGCTATCATCCACATAGAAAAGCTCCACTTTATTGATCTTAGGAATTTCCACAGGCTGCGGATTGATTTCTATGATACTTGATCCCTGTCCTTCAGGTTCATATAAATAGGCTTCCAGACGATAGGTATGTTTTTGCGCAACTTCCCCGAAAGTAAAGCTGCCATCTCCTGTTTTTTTGATACTGGTGGTCGTGAAACGCCCATTAGAACGTTTTTTAAACAATTCCCAGGTTACCAGTGCTGGATTACGTTTTTCTTTTGGTGTTCCGGAATACCAGTCTGTAATGGTATAGGTCGTTTTTTCTCCAACCTTTGGGGTTGTATTTCCGGATATCTTTGAAACTCCTTTTTTTGACATTGCAGAAATTTTAAGGTTAATAAGCGTCTATTTCACTTTCTTCTACAGTCTCTTTGAAGTCATCCATTTTCACAAGCGGATTAATGTGCTGTACTGTTTTACTGTCAGCATTTTTCACATTTTTCTTGCTCATTTCCCCACGTTGACCATGGTCTTTTACTGTAATTTTCCCACCTACGGTACATTGTAATTCTGAAATTTCAGTAACCGTCTTTTTACCCATGATTTTTACATTCTCATAAGTTTTCTGCCATTTTCCTGCAGGAGCATACGAGCAGGGCAGATATCCGCCTGAAGTAGGTTTTAATTTACACTGACCGAAACTCGGCCCGGGAGGATTGAATTGCAGGTCATCTTCGGTCACAGCAAGATAGTCTGTACTGCCTTCAGAATCATTCCAGAAATGTTTCTTATGAGCAGTCACTTTATACTGGGGAAACTGATCACCCTGATTGCACTGGGCTTTCCCCTTCTGGACAACAAAATGTTTACCAGCATGGGGTGATGATTGGTTTGACATAATTATGTGATTTGGGTAATATCAAAGATAGAAATTTTATGTCAGAAAAATAAAAAAGCAGAAAATGATTTCTGCTTTTTTTGTTATAACTTGTTAATGTTTAGTATATTCCGGCTCTTCAACGGGTAACATTGTCGGCATAAAGTATTCATTCAGCCAGTAGAACGTCTGCCCGTTCTGCTGTATTTTTACAGCGGGATTATTTCTGTGGGTAAGCATTCTTTCAGCCAGATCTTTATAATTACGGAAATAGTTTCTTACCGTTTCATTGGTGACAATTTTAGACTTTTTCCAGCCTCTCAGCTTGTATTTGGACATCAGCTCTTCTTCAGAATTATCAAATCCTGTCGTTACTCCTACTGCATAAGACATCGGCTGCTCGTACAGATCACCTTTATCCAGGAATTTCGTCGTCGGGTTATATTTTTTAAGAAGCCTTACATATTCATTGATTGCTCTGGACTGCTTGAAATCTGTTCTTCCTGCCTGTGTTTTCTCATACACTTCTGTATAAAAAGCTTTAAGGTTATCATATTCAGTTTCAGAGATCAGAATCCCTTTTTCAAGTCCGGGTTTATAATCTTTCAGCTCTTTAGGAATATATCCTTTTACTAAAAACGGACTTCCGTAATTGATCAATTGGGCAGCAATTCCTGCAGGTACAGGATTGGTAAGTCCCGGATATAGATATTTATATTTTAAGTCTACGTCTGTTCTTCCAGCTCCTACTGAAGAGTGAAAATAAGCATTAAGGGAATTATCAATAGTCATATTGTCCAGGGTTACCTGAGATATTAAGCTGTCGACAGATTTTTTCAGATATCCCGGAGTGGCAATATCACCTTTTTTAGGGAAGATTACAAATCCCTGTGACATACTCTGTTTCGGATAATCTAAAGAGAAGAAACCTTCATCTCCTTCAATAAGGTTAAAATTATTTTTGGTCAGAACATCATTCTGATTAATGATCTTCTGTTTTTTAAGTTCGGCAATATTTTTTGCTGTATTTGTAACTACATTTTCAGAAAGCAATACAAAATCATTATAAGTATCAGATGATCTTGCACTCGTCTGGAACATAATCAGTCTTGCCTGGGCCTGGGTCAGGGAGTTGATTACTCCATACATATTTCCACCCTGATTGGCTGAAGTACCTACCGTTATAATGATATTTGTTTCATCAGGAACGCCGGACAATAGATTTCCCGCTGCCATAAGACCTTCGCTTACCGGCTGATAACCACTGTTCGTAGGACAATTCATCTCTTTAACTTTCTCGTCTATGAAACTGGTGATCTTACTGTAATCCTGGCTTAAGTTAGATACGGCTACATTATCTCCGCATGAATTGTTTTTATATAATACAACTCCATATTTTACAGTATTGAAATAAGAAGGCTTTTCAAATCTGAGCTGCAAATCCTGTAATAAAGATTTTACAATTGGAGCATAGGGTGCATTTGCCATACTGATATCCAGTGTGAAAACAATATTGATTTTTTTATCCTTATCAGTAATTTCACGGTAACGGTCAAAATAGATCTGTTCTCCAAGAACATTGAAAACATAGTTTTTACTGTAATCCAGAATATTGGTGAAATATTTAGTTTTAGAATCCGGAGCCGGAGCTTCGTTTAATGCTAAATTAACCGGATAAATATTTTCAAGTGGTGTTCTTTTATTAACATCTGTGAGAAGTACCGCGGTTCTGTTTTCTGTTTCGTTTCCGCCCGGAGCTCCTTCATGTAATCCTAATGCAGTTTCGGTAACTCCTGTAGTATTTTTCATTTTAACGGCAGAACGCTCTCCCCAGGCAGAAATCACATTTGAACTTACCCAGCCATATAGACCGGAGCTAATGCTGTCCAGATTCACCGTTGGTTCTTTACCTACTAAAAATCTTTTATTATTTTCAGCTTGTTTGTAAACATAGACCACCTGTCCGTTAGGAATTTTCACATTGGCAGCTTCAATTAAACTCGGAGAGTTGAAGACCATAATAGAATCATTCTTATAATACCTTTCCGCACTTCTGATTACATCGCTGTTACTTGGTACTACGGCTACTCTCACAGGAAAACCTGTTTTCTCGTTTTTCAAAGAATTGTTCCAGAGAAGAAGATCGGATTCAGGAATCCAGCCGTAAGTTTTAATAGATTTTGATGAAACTTTTTTCATTAAAGCATCAGGAATATATTCTGCTACTTTTACCATTCCGTCCCTGTGCTTCAAAACCATCAAAGGTTCTAAAAATTTAACTTCTTTATATGATTTTTCGTCACTTTTATCAAGATAAGCCGTATTCCGGGACCGGTCTGAAATAGCCACCCACGGAACCGATTTTTTCGGAAAACCGTTGATTACCGGCGAATTATCGATTTGCCCGTATTGTGAAGGCTCAGGAGTTTTCTTTGACGGTAATTTTACCTGACAACTTACTAATAATACTGAAACTCCTATGTAATATGCTGCTAGAGGAAATTTATTTTTCATCCTATTTTCTTTTATGATTGGTGTATCCGGTAAAACCGGAAGAGAATTTATTTGCTTTGGTTGATATCGACTTTGGTAACACAGTTCTGTGCATCGTCAAAATTTACTTTTACAGTCTGGATAACATTGTTTTTATCAAACTGAAGTCCGGCACAATACAGATAAAAGTTATTGACTTTACTATCGTTTACTTTAACTACCGTATTTTCATTGTTACACAGATATTTTTGAAGTAAATAATTATAGTGTGTATTAAAATCATTTCCATTCGCTATCTGCTGTAAATGTCTTTTGAAGTCATCATCAATTTTGGCATAGGCATCTTCCACACTTACTTCTGCCTCTTTCAGCTCATCATAGGAAGGAAGAATTTTGATATGGTGTAAAACAGGCTCAATATCCTGATTCGTGTATAGCTTAACAACATAATCACCAGGCTCTTTATAAGAATAGATGGCCAGCTTATCTTTGGAGTCTGTACCTCCTGTTTCTCCAAACTTCCAGCTAAATTGTTCGGCATCCGATATGGCACGGAATTCTACGTTTTCGAGCTGATTTGCCTGCGCCGGGGCTTCTATTGTTGTTTTAACTTTAGCACTATCCGCTGCTTTCGGAACTGCTCTTGCAGAAACCAGCACCGGAAAGGATTTGGAATATTTATTATCAATAATCAGGGTTATTGAATAATATCCCGGTTTGCCATAAAAATGAAAACCATTGGCTTTATCAGAAGTTTTTCCGTCTCCAAAATCCCATTTCCTGGTTTTTGCAAACGGTGTTTTATCCTCAAATAAAAGGGTATCTCCTACAGCTAATGTAGATGGAGATACATCTCCTATAATATCATCGGCTGAATGAATGATTTTTTTCTGCAGCCATAACGCAACAAGAGCAGCAATTAACAATGTTGCAATAACACCGATAATAATGTTCTTTTTGTTCTTTTCAAAATAATTCATAGTTATAATTGTGAAGTGATTGCTTTAATATTTTTGTCTGGTAATTTTTACTGGGATCGCGCTTTCAATGCATTTTCGCGCTGATATACACGGCTTTTCGTTTCTTTAAGGCCAATCAGGCAGTCATTATACAGCTTTTCGAATCGTTTGATATCTTCCGTTGCACTTGAAATACTCCTCTTATCATCGAAATACATTTTGTAAAACCGGGCAATCTGCGGATAGGCATCTTTTCTGATGTCTGTAATATCGTTTCCGAAAGCTCCGTTGATATCGTTGATCTCATTCTGAATTGCATGCTCCACAAAAGGTTCCGTAGTTTCATCCGTAAGCTTTTCAATATGAACGAATGTACTATCCAGGTTTTTCTGAAGAATTTTTTGTTGCTGATCAAATTTAGCTTTCTCTTCAAGTTTCTGAATAGACAGGATATCTTCATCAGAAAAAGGGGATTTAAAATTTTTTAAAAATATAATCCCAAGAAATATAAGTGCCGCCAAAAGCATTAAAATCAAGTATAAAAACTGATATTGCTTTTCTTTTTTAGATAATGTAATTTGTCCTTGCATAATTTTTATCTTTTTCTTCTACCTCCTGAGAATTTTCTTGTAGGATCTATTTTCAGTACATCTTCCATATTGTCTACCTTACCTCTGCAGTCGTTGGCATTTCTTATCGCAATTTTTTTCCTGTTGGAAACTTCCACAATCTTATTCTTCAAAGTAAGCATCGGTCTTATCTGCTTCATTAAGGTGGAATAATGTTTGAAATTATCAGCACTGTCTTTTCCCATAATATTATAGGCATCATTTACATTATCAATGATATTACTGCTGTATAAAGCTTCGTTATCGGCCTGATTAAGCCTGCTCATTCTGCTGAAAATAGTATCGACCTGTACTTTAAGTAAATCGCTGCGGCCCTGTAACGCTCTGTAGGCTTCAGCTTCCCGGCTGATCCCTTCCGTCTGTGTATCATAGCTCTTAAAAAAGAAAAATACACCCGTAAAAGAAACAACGGCTAAAACGATGAAGGACAGAACAAACTTCCAAATGCCTACCCTGACGTCTGACCTGTTTAATTTTTTCTCCTTATTTGAAGACATAGTTTGTGATTTTGTTTGGGTCTGTGAAAATATAAAAAAAAAAATTCCTGTACAATATCTAACTTTTCCGTGAATTACCCGTTAATATTCCATTTAAATTAAGTTTAATTTTCACTTTCATAAGTTTTTCATAAATTAGGCCTCTGATTTTTAATTATCCCGCACCAAGTCGATATTAAAATGAGTAAAATATTAAATAATACTGTACGATTTTCTATAGCAGACAGCGATTTTTATTTCAAGAAAATAATGATCAAAACTCTGCTGGAAAACCCCTTCCATATGCTTCTCAGTGACTGTAACAACGGTCACGAGCTTGTAAACAGGATCTACAGGCGACAGGAAGATGTATTCATTATAGAGCTTTTCATGCCGGTATTAAGCGGGATCGAAGCCATTAAATATATCCGGAAGAGCAATACCGAAACACCCATCATCACTTATTCCGGAACCTATCAGGAAGACATGGCGGAAATTCTTTCCAAAATCCCCAACATATATTACTGCCAGAAAAAAAGTGTTGTCATCAAAGATATTATCAAAGGAAAAATAGCTTCAGACAGTTTTGATTATGAAGCTTACAGCAAAGAATGGGAACAGCAGCCTCTTGCCGTACAGGAGTATATGGACCGGCAAAAAAGAAGCCTTGAAGAACTCTCACCTACGGAAATACAGCTGATGAAATTCTGCTATGAAGGCTTTAGTAATAAGGAAATCGGGGAAAAACTCAACTTAAGTACGAGAACGATTGATACCTATATCAACAGGCTTACAGAGAAGCTCGGATTGAAGACCAAACTTCATCTTATACGGTTCTGTGTGGAAAACGGATATTACAATTCCAGCATGTAAATAGATCTTAACGCAATATTAATACAGAGTAAATATAAAATTCTCAACCTTTTAACTAAAATTTTTTTGCCACTAATTTGCTAGTTTTCAATTTTTTTAACTAAATTTGCACACCTAAAATTTAAAATTTAAAAAGGAAATGACAAAGGCAGAATTGGTAAACACCATCTCAAATAAGTTGGGAACAGAAAAGAATGAAACACAGAAAGTTGTAGAAGCTTTTATGCAGGAGATCAGAACTTCTATGTATAATGGAGATAACGTTTATCTAAGAGGTTTTGGTTCTTTTATTATTAAAACAAGAGCTGCTAAGACAGGAAGAAACATTTCTAAAAACACTGCAATTGAGATCCCTGCTCACAACATTCCTGCTTTCAAACCTTCAAAATCTTTTGTTGAGAAAGTAAAAACCAAAGTTGCAGTAAAATAAAAATTAACTGAATATTAACTAGTTACTAAAAAATTAAAATTATGCCAAGCGGAAAGAAAAGAAAAAGACACAAGGTTGCAACTCACAAAAGAAAGAAAAGAAGAAGAGCAAACAGACATAAGAAAAAATAATCTCTTTTTTTCGAGATCTACAATATAATAATATAGTTGGTGTTTTTAATTATTTAATATTCACCGACTATATTTTTGTTTTACAACTATAAGATTCAACAGGAAATCAGGATAGTTTTATTTATTTTCCAATACATAGGGTAACTTTAATTATTAATTCTTACATTTAAAATATATTGATTTGATAAAAACCCTACCTGTTTCCTATAATCTTAATAATTTTTATCTTATACCAAAATGAAGAAAGAACTAATAGTTTCGCATGATGATGCTCTTACAAAGATTGCACTGCTGGAAGATGGAAGACTATGTGAACTTCATGAGCAAGAGGACAAAAGCGATTTTATAGTTGGAGATGTGTTTATAGGAAGGGTAAAAAAGCTGGCCCCCAATCTGAATGCTGCATTCGTAAATATAGGGTATGATAAGGATGCTTTTCTGCATTATCAGGACCTGGGACCGCAATACCTCACCTATAGAAAATTTTTAAGGGATACTATTTCTAAAAAACAAAGCTCTTCGAGTTTAAAGAATTTTGAGATACAGCCCGAAATTGACAAAAACGGAACAGTAGACAAAGTCATTACCAAAGATGACGTCGTTCTGCTTCAGATCACTAAAGAACCTATCTCTACAAAAGGCCCGAGAATTTCCACACAGGTTTCTCTGACCGGGCGTTTTCTGGTTTTAATCCCTTTCGATAATAAGATTTCCATTTCCAAAAAAATCAAAAGCTTTGAGGAAAAAGAAAGATTAAGAACTCTTATCGAGAGTATAAAGCCTGAAGGATTCGGGGTGATCATAAGAACAGTTGCCGAAGGAAAAAAAGTAGCAGACCTTCATAATGATATGAATCAGCTGATTCAGAAATGGGAAAGCACTTTTAAAAATATACAGAGAAATAAGGTTCCGTCTAAAGTTTTAAGTGAAGAAGGTAAAGCTTCAGCGATTATAAGAGACAATTTCAACCAGGACTTCGTAAGTATTATCTGTGATGATGAGCAGATGGTTGACGAGATGAAGGGTTACCTGGAAGTTATTGCTCCCGAAAGAAAAAATATCGTTCAGTTTTACGATTCCCATATTCCTCTTCTGGAATATTATAATGTGGAAAAACAGCTTAAACAAAGCTTTGGAAAACACGTCAATATCCCCAGCTCAAAAGGTGCTTATCTCGTTATCGAGCATACAGAAGCATTACACGTAGTCGATGTAAACTCCGGGAACAACATTACCACCGGAAATACAGCCAATAAAGAACACGCACTCAACGTGAATAAAATGGCAGCTACAGAAATCGCAAGGCAATTGCGTCTCCGTGATATGGGCGGAATTATCGTGATCGATTTTATCGATATGACCAACCCTGATCACCGAAGAGATTTGTACGAACATCTGAAAGAAGAAATGAAGCGTGACAAAGCACGCCACAAGATTTTACCTCCGAGCAAATTCGGACTGATACAGATTACCAGACAAAGAAACCGTCCGGAAAAACAAATCGACACCAAAGAAGAAAACCCGAATAAAGACGGAGAAATTGTAGCTCCGATCGTTATTGTGGAGAGAATGGGAGAAACCATCAGAACCATTATGCAGAAGGAAAAAGGAAAACTTTACCTGCATGTACACCCCTTCGTGGAAGCTTACCTTACCAAAGGAATCAAAAGCATCCAGATGAAATGGTTTATGAAATATAAAAAATGGGTAACCATTGTCCCAAGGGATTCTTTTAAATATTTAGAATACAAAATTTACAATTCGAAAAAAGAAGAATTGATCGGATATTCTAATTAGTACAAAATTCAGGAGGCTGTCTCAAAAAGTCAAAAATGTTCTGAGAATCTTAAATGACAAAAGTGGTCAGGCAGAGACTCCGGAACAGGAAGTACTTTTGAGACAGCCTTTTTTATTTTCTTACCTGAAATATTACAAAGATAATATCAATTAAAAACCTGTGCCATATAGACACAGGCTGTAAGTAATTTTATCCTGAAATTATTCAGGTTATTAACAATTCTATTTTTTTATAAATTTAAAATTCCTGTAACTGTTCTTGTCTTTCAGTACCAGCGTATAGTTTCCCTCGGGCAAATCTGCTAATGCAATTTTTCTCTCTTTCACTGATCCTTTGATGATCTGGCGTCCTGCTATATCATAGATTTCAAACTGTGAAAAATCATCATTACTGATATGCAGTACATCTGTAACCGGGTTAGGATATATTACATCTCCATTTTTTATTTTGTGATCATCTGCTAAAAGAGTAGCATCTGCAGGATATACCAATTTTCTGTTGCCATCATATCCTACAGCATATACGCTGGTTGCATTCTGCTGATAATTAACTTTTGTAAAGTCCAGGGCAGCATATCCGGTACCGAAAATCGCAACGTCTATAATAGTGTTCTGATGATAGGTTTCAAAAGCAATTACGTTTTTCCATTGTTGTGCATCTACTTTTAATGAAACCAGATTAGGATCAGCATTAGGAGTCAAGGTAACCCCAACCCCGGCTGTCCCTATAAGAGCTGCCTGCTGCCTCACAAAATCGATACTGTTGGTAGAAACATAATTGATAACCGGAGAAACAGGCATTGGATAATTTTTATTTTTAATAGCAGCAATAGTGTTGGCAATCTGCTGAGCTGTAATCGTAATAGTTTTATTGCTGTAATCGTAAACCACTTTATCTACAGGACGAAGGTATCCGCTTTTTACAAAGAAATCCGTAAGGTCTTCTTGTACCACATCACAGATATTGGAAACCGCATTTAAAAGCAGCTGAACATCACTTACCCCGGAAGTATTGGCTGTTCTGCATATTTCCAGTAAATCGGCCAGCCAGAATGCAGTATCCGGTTGCCCGGCAGAAGCAGGAATCCCGGCAAGCCTTTGCTCCAATGACGGGCGTCCCTTCGCTGCTCCTCCGATTCCATAATAAAGCATCAGCTGCCAAAACGGAATGGTAGCAATTCTTGTTGTCGGACGGTCATCAGAATTTATGATCTCATAAACGTTTTTCCCTTGGATCTGCCCCAGGTTAATATTAGCATTATATGTTCCGCCTACCACATTAGGACTGTATCCTGCATATCCTGCGACATCCTTATCAAATCTTGTCGATCCCGGAAAATCTGTACTGTATAAATACTGACAGTATGCAGAATAAATATTATTGGTTACCTCAGTCATTCCATGCCATTTAAAAGCAGGTCTTACCTGATTGATGTGCCCCAGCTCGTGGGCATGTCCCCAGATATTGGAGAAAAGAGCATTTCCGTCAAAGCTGTCGGACAGGTCATTTACATTCCCTATTCCCATATGTGCCCCGAAAGAATTTGCATAAAGCCCGCCACCTACAGGAGTATACAGAAACATATGATTTCTTGGAACTTTATTATATTTAAAAAGCCCCATCAGCTCATATTCTTTTTTCACAATCTTATCATAATTCGCAGCCAGTAGCTGTCCACTCAGATAAGATTGTCTCTGTAAGCCTACTTTCTCCAGGTTCAAATTGATATATCCGCCTTTTACATCATATTTTTTATAGATGTTATTAGTAAGGTTTTTTTGCCAGTCTGCATCAGAATCTATTAAAGGATCATAATATCCATTCACCATTCCTGTTGTAATATTAACGGCAATAGGAGATAATCCTGAAGCATTATTAAAATAATCTATATAGCCGAGGCCATCAGCTGTAATATCAATAATATTCAATCCTTCAGATAAGTTATATGTTTTCTTTGTTATATTATTTTCACCTGCAAAATCCAAGGTTTGAAGAGCAATGGTTGCTCCGTTTATAGCTCCGACAAAAATTACCGCTTTTGTACCTGATCTGAATAAAATCCCAGTCGGGTTTTCACAGGTATTGGCCCCCATTGTTTTGAGCTGGGCTGTAACTGAGCTTATGACAGGATATGCAACATAATTCTGTGTACGAAACCGTTTGTTATAGGTATTGTTGTATAAGCACTGTGCCAGACCTTTAAAGAAAGGAGAAGAGATCCCGTTGATATCAGCCTGCGTAATGCCGGGTTTCAGATCAGAATGAAGACTGTTAAAAATATTATTGTATACATTAAGGCTAAGCTGTGTGTTATTAAAAAATTCCATTTCTGCACAGCTTGCTACATTATTCTCTCCGGACAGTACTTTTACTGTAATTTCAGCTACATTGGTAAGGGTCTGGGATAAAGGAATCAAAGTAGCTTGGTTTGAAAAATTACAATTAAAATCCGCTACTTTTACTGCCGTTGAAGACGATGTTTGCTTATACCAGACCTCTCCGGTACCAAAGTCTCCATTTCCTCCATTTGTCCTTGGTGTATACTTTACAGCATTAATGACATTATTTCCTGTAAAGATATAGGTGAGATTTACGGGAAATGGATTTCCTGTAGATCCGGAATAATAAATAGTAGCCGGATTATTATCTATGGTCTTATCTGCACCTTCCGCAGCACTATTGGCAGGAGGGTTTACAGAAACACCCGAAGGCATATATTTAGCATTCGTCAGAGCATTGAATTCATCAGTCTGAATCGTACAGTCTGTAATAGGATTTGTATTCTGTGCTGCAGTAGAATAAAACTTGATTTCCGCGGCAGATGAGTAATTATTCACCCCTGCAACAACACGGATTCTCACTGCCCTCAGATTGGTAAGAGGCTGCCCGGAAAGATCTATTGTTTTTACGGAAGCGTTATTGGCGAGGATAATACCGCTCTGTACAGTATTGAATGTATCAGGGGCACTTTGTGTAGAATATTCCACATCAATTTTAGTCCATATCCCATTAGTTCCACTGGTACGCGGTACATATTCTATCTTTACAACATCCTGAACATTGGCAAAATAAAAGTCAATCACATCCGGAATCCCATTTTGTGAATTTCTTGTTTGATAATTAGTATTAACATTATTATCCAGAGCCCTATGAATTTCGGAGCCTGGCTGTGACACCATATTACTCCGGGCATAGACGGGACTCACCGGGTTTTGGGCATGGATAAAACCGGATGCCCAAATAAAAAGGGAGTAGAGTACAAATTTTTTCATTGTGTTAAATATTTTAAATAATGAATTACAGTAAAGTTCTATTTCTTCAAAATTTTAATTAATTCATTGTTTATGGTTATAAAATAAATTCCTGAAGGTAAGTTCTTAAGGTCAATTTTAGCACTGTTTCCTTCCATGTGAGAAATGACCTCTTTTTCAACATTCTTACCATTGCTGTTAAAAATATCTATTTTGTTGGATATTGGTGTTTTATCAATGGTTGAAATATATACCAGACCAGTTGTTGGATTAGGGTAAACCTGATAGATATTTTGTTTTGCAGCCGGTGAAGCAGATAATGTCTGCTGCTGTTTAAGAGAAACCTGCTCCGTAAAGCCGTTTTTCGTAGTGAATGAAACTTCGGTAGACCCACCTGCTACCTGCAAGCTTACATTAGGATTGGGAACATCTATTTCCCAAAGACCTGATATTCTGACCGTAACCGTTTCGCTTTGAGGAACTCTATGAAACCTTGATGCCACATTATTGATTTGTGAATAGGTATATGACTCATCGTTTCCAAGCAAACCCAGACTGGAATTCGTGAGGCTTATTTTCAATTTTGTGTTGTTATCACTTTTTTGGGTCATAATAACTGCCGGTTTATCAGACTTTTCCAACACATCATAATTAAAAGTTGCCCCGGCATTCCAAATCACGTAATTATAAGTAGATTCAGGAACATACAATGCTACATGTGCTTGTGTATTCTGCTGTAAAACAGAAAAAAAGCTACTGAAATTGTTCAACAGATTTTCAGTTGATGCCCCTCCCTGTAAATGAACAGCATACTGATAGGTTGATGCTAAGGGAGCTGTTCCATGGCCCATAAAAGCCTTTAAAAAATCACCTGTTGTATTTCCATTATTTGCTTGGTTTGGAGCTGTCTGTGTACTTCTTTTTATTGTAATCGGATTATTGTTGTAGTTATTATTCGGTATAACATAACCATTTCCTTTAGAATCAGTAGCCCATAATCCTCCTCCGTTGGTATTCAATGTATAATCATTGCCGGAAACCGTGGCTCCGTTTACTAAGCTCGTATTTGACGGACTGCTGATCAGTGTCTGGAAAAGCGTTGTATGAATAGGATAGCTGCCTCCAATATCTTTAATGTCTGAGCCTAAACAAAGAATTTTATCTCCAAAGAAAAAATAACTCTTAAGAGCCGTCATTCCTGTTTGTGAATTATAGTCTTTATAATCCATTGCAAAAACACCATTCATTTTATCAATATTAGCATGAGCTAAAAAGTTTTTGCCATTCATTTGCCTCATTGCATAGCCTGCTAAAATATGATAGGGAACATTGGCAACAGTAGTTCCCGGAACATGGCTCCAATCCCAACCGTTATACAGCAGACTGACATCACTGACTAAAAAAGGATTTCCCTGCGTTAGAATTTCCATGGCACCGGCAGAAGTATATGCCCCAAGCCTATTTTCCGAAGCCCCATTTTCGAAATGCCAAACGTGTTTACTGGTTCCTTTCACACTTACCTGCCAACCATTAAATTTATGTACACTTAATCCGGCATAAGGAAATCCAAAATGTCCCGAAGAAATTTCTGCTGCAGGATTCAATCCTGTGTTGAGCAGATCTGCTATATTTTGCATACCGCCTAAAGAATGTATAACATTAATACTTACAATATTATCCCGTATCAGTCTGTTATTAGCATTTATCGATATATTCCAAAGCCTTTGAAATTCCTTGCCGGCATCTTCATTTCCCACAGGATCAGAAATATACAGATAAGCCAATGCCGGTCTTAAAGTATTATATGAGCTTGTTGTAAAGGGGAAGCGTCCTGCAAGCCCCTGTGGCATCGTAAAATCTTTACTGAATGTTCTGTAATTAAGAATTGCTTTTTTCAGGTTTTGCTGTGATGTGGTTATTAATTCATAAGAAGAGTTTTTCAGCATCATATTTAGAATTGATGCCTGATGTAAAGCATCTATACCATAAGTATTGGAATAGGCTCCTCTATGGTGAAACGTAATAAAGTCTGGCTTTATACAATCTGCCCATCCGTTTGCAATTAATAAGGCATTATTAATAAAGCTTTTTAAATGATTCATATTATTTATTCTGGAAGACTCCGAATCTTCCTGGGCCAATACATAGCAAAACCTTTGTTGTATAGATGCCCTTATTACATCACTATTGTAACCCGGATAAGTAAAATTGAAATAAGGAAACTCCGGTGCCAGAAACTTTGTAATACCATTAAGAGCACCCATGTGATGATTAAATTTTCCTACAGCTTTCAATTCATCTTTCATAAGCAGTACAGCTGTGGCATAAGCCGAAGATCTTAGGGCAATACCATAATGGCTTGTGACAATTTCCTCGTTATCAGCAAGCAATTCATACTGAAAGTTTGTGGTGGCAGAAACTCCTTTATCTTCAATATATTTAAAGATCTTTAAAATATTATCTTTTAATGCCACGGTATTATAATCAGGATTGGGAGAGGAAACCGAGCCTTTAATTTTATATAAAAAAACCAGCCGGATAAGTGATTTCTCAGTTAGATTAAAAAATTCATTTTTATCAGCATCTATCGTAAAATCCCAAAGGTTTCCGGGATTAACAAAATTATATTGTGATAGGTCTAAAGCCTGTACTCCGGTATTTCTGAAGCTGTTGTAACGGGTATTTATATAGGGGCTATTGTAGTTTATATTTTCCCCGGTAAGCCAGTTCACATACTTTGTTTTAATAGAATTAATCTCACTTAATTGGGCCCTGAAGTGAGAAAAAATTAAAACCATACTCAAAAATAAAATAAATCTTAAGAACATATATTAAAAATTTTTCATTAAATAATAAATTTTCAAGTAATAATTTCACTTGTTTTTTCAGTGGAATTAAAAAAAATAACCGAAACGTAAATACTGATTATCAGATATATAAATACACATTTCCAATAATCCCGCATATCCAAATTACAAATATTTTTGCGAAAACAAATGGATTTATAAAGAATTTGATCAACAGCTTTAAAACAGCAAATATCAGCTGCTTTTCTGTCATATTATCAACTTTGCAAAGTGATGATTTTTTTTATTTTTACGTTATAATTTATGATCCTGGTATACAGAAACCTTTAATCTTTATATTTATGAAAAGTCATCATTACAAAATTACTGTTCAATGGACAGGAAACAAAGGAGCCGGAACGAGCGGATACAGGGAATATGAGAGAAGCCATACTATTTCCGCAGAAAATAAAGCAGTTATTGAAGGCTCTTCCGATCCGGCATTCCGGGGGGATAAAACAAGGCATAATCCTGAAGATTTATTTCTTTCATCCGTTTCTTCCTGCCATATGCTCTGGTATCTGCATTTTTGTTCTGAAGCCGGGATTATTGTAACAGATTATACCGATACTGCAACAGGTATTATGACTGAAACAGCTACCGGAAGCGGCCGTTTTACTGAAGTTACCATGAATCCTGTTGTAACCGTTACAGATGAATCTATGGTTGAAAAGGCACAGCAGCTTCATACCAAAGCAAATGAATATTGCTTCATTGCCAACTCGGTTAATTTCCCTGTAAAACATATCCCCGTAGTGTTAGTCGCAACATTAACCTGAATTACACTGATTTCAGCGTTATTATTTATCATTAAATTATATTCAGGATTTAAAATCCGGAATGGTGTGGTATAACCGGACCAATGATCCACAGTGATCGTTTTCAATCCGCGATTTCACAGTCTGAAGATTCTGCAATTTTGTTCATTGGCGTTTTCGCTTCACCATTCCTTCAAATGGTTAATTAATGTTAACGGGTATTTATTTCTTCAAGATATATTGCTAAATTTGAGGTATGGAAAATTTTGGAAAAGATTTATTGAGGAAAATTAAAAACGAAGAATTACCCGGGGAAAATGCCCATGGCATATTTTCACCACCTTATCGTCCTGTATTTACCTATGATGAAATTTTAGCAAAAAATCCAAAATTTGCTGCCGTAAATATTGCCCTCTACATCAGAAACAATGAATGGTATTTTCCGTTAATTCAAAGAACTGAAAACGAGCACGACAGACACAGCGGACAGATCTCTTTACCTGGGGGAAAACGTGAAGAAATGGACCGGGACTTTGCAGAAACGGCAATACGTGAAACCTCTGAAGAGATAGGAATTGATAAACATTATGTAAGAATTATCAGACCGATGTCTCCCATTTACATTCCGCCAAGCAATTTTTATGTATATCCGTATATCTCTTATACCAAAAAGAATCCTCTTTTCATTTTACAGCAAAGTGAAGCAGTGGAAACAATAGAGTTTCCTGTCACTTCTTTTCTGAATCTTCCCGATAAACCTGAAATCATGGCTTTACCCAGTGCCGGAGGGCATGAAGTACCGGTAATTAATTTTAACGGATATATTATCTGGGGAGCTACAGCGATGATATTAAGTGAATTCAGCCAGTTATTGAAAAAAATGTAACTTTGCACTACCGTGTTTAATTGAGAGATGGCGAAGAAGAATATTTTCACCGATGCATTCGGAACACCTTATTTTTTAAAAAGGTTAATCATTTTTATTTTAGGAATTGTTTCTTACAGAAGATTCAACGGCTTCAATAAACTGAAAATAACCGGTACTGAACACCTTGTGGATCTTCCCGATTCCAATGTGCTCTTTGTTTCGAATCACCAGACGTATTTTGCAGATGTAGCAGCAATGTATCATGCATTCTGTGCGGTAAACAATGGTTATTTAGACACCATTAAAAACCCGATTTACCTGCTTAATCCTAAGATAGATTTTTACTATGTGGCTGCGGAGGAAACCATGAACAAAGGTATTCTTCCAAAAATTTTTAAAGTGGCAGGCGCGGTAACGGTAAAAAGAACCTGGAGAGCTGAAGGCAAAAATGTCAACAGACTGGTAGATCTTACCGAGGTAGACAATATTATGAAAGCCTTAGACAATGGCTGGGTAGCTACTTTCCCTCAGGGTACTACATCGGCTTTTGCCCAGGGAAGAAGAGGTACAGCGAAATTGGTTAAAAATCAACGCCCGATTGTTATTCCGATTAAAATCAACGGCTTCAGAAGAGCATTTGATAAAAAGGGATTACGTGTAAAAGTAACAGGCGTAAAACCAACCATGGAATTCAAAGCACCTCTTGAAATAGATTACGATAAAGAAAACGCACATGAAATTCTATTGAAAATCATGACTGCTATTGAGCAGACAGAAGATTTCAATTTACTACACAATTATGATGAAGAATTAAAAGCTAAAAAATTAGAAAAAAAGGATTCAGATAATTAAAAACGGTAAATTAAATATGAAAAGAATAATAGGGATCTTATTCGCAATCATAGTATTAGTTTCATGTAACAGTCAGAAAGTATATTCGGATTTTGATATAAGCTATTCCAGAAGCGGCGGCTATGCCCCTGTTTATGAAAATCTGCTGATCAAAGAAAATAATGCACATTATTCTTTTGAAGGTCAGGGGAAAAAATTTAAACAGGATTTTAAAATCCCGGATGAGGATTTAAAAAAACTGGATCATATTCTTTCCCAAAATAATTTTAGAAGGATACAGGAAGACCGTAAAAAAATATATGATAATGTAAGCACTTCTATCAATATAAAGAAAGGTCCGAACGAAGGCAGTAAAACTGATGCAAGTTTAATAATGCCCAACTTTAAAACCAATTGGGATAATATTATGAATGCTTTTCAGGAGATCATTAATAACAATGTAAAAAAACAATAAAGAAAGTTGAAAACCCATTTCATTGCTATAGGCGGAAGCGCCATGCATAATCTTGCGATTGCATTAAAAGACAAAGGATACCAGGTTACAGGTTCAGATGATGCTATTTTTGAACCTTCAAAGTCGAGATTGGAAAAAAAAGGAATTCTTCCCGGAGAAATGGGTTGGTTCCCTGAAAAAATCACCTCCGATATTGATGCGGTTATTCTTGGGATGCATGCCCACCAGGACAATCCTGAACTGGCAAAAGCAAAGGAACTTGGGCTTAAAATCTACTCTTATCCTGAATTTCTTTATGAGCAGTCTAAAAACAAAACCCGTGTTGTAATTGCCGGTTCCCATGGTAAAACCACCATTACATCCATGATTCTGCATGTTCTGAATTTCCATCAGAAAGAGGTGGATTTCATGGTAGGGGCACAGCTTGAAGGTTTCGACTGTATGGTAAAACTTACCCAGGAAAATGATTTTATGGTACTGGAAGGGGACGAATACCTGTCCTCTCCTATTGATCTTCGTTCAAAATTTTTATTATATCAGCCTAATATTGCTTTATTGAGCGGAATTGCATGGGATCACATCAATGTTTTCAAGACATTTGATGATTATGTGGAGCAGTTCAGAAAATTTGTGGCAAGCATCACTCCGGGCGGTGTCCTGGTATACAATGAAGAAGATACCGAAGTGGTGAAAGTGGTTGAAAATGCCGAAAATTATTTCAGAAAAATCCCTTATGAAACTCCTGAATATGAAATCAGTAACGGGAAAGTGCATTTAAAAACTGAAATGGGAGATATCCCGCTTTCCGTTTTCGGGGCACACAACCTGTTAAATCTGGAAGGGGCAAGGCATATCTGCCGGCAACTAGGAGTGATGGATGAAGATTTCTACGAAGCGATTATGAGTTTCAAAGGAGCTTCCAAGCGTCTTGAAAAAGTAGAAAGAGAAGATCAGGGAACGCTTTATAAAGATTTTGCCCATGCTCCAAGTAAAGTAAAAGCAGCAGTAAAAGCATTCAAAGAACAGTTTAGGAATGAAAAGAAATATGGTTTCCTTGAGCTTCATACCTATTCAAGCTTAAACCCTGTATTTTTAGAGCAATATGACCATGCGATGGACGGATTGGATGAAGCGGTAGTTTTCTATTCTGAAGATGCTTTAAAAATCAAAAGGATGGAACCTATTTCTCCTGACCTGATTAAAGAAAAATTTAAAAATGACCATCTGAAAGTATTTACCAATGCAGAAGAGCTTCATGCCTACTGGAATACTTTGGATAAAAGCCAGGGTGTTTTCCTGATGATGAGCTCAGGTAATTTCGGGGGACTTGATCTAACAAAATAAAAAAGGGCTGTATCAGATTTTGATACAGCTCTTTTTTATTATTGAAAATGCCTGCAAGAAAATTATTCAAGTTCAGCTTCCCTGATCAGCTTTTCTAAAATATCAGTTGTAGAAAGTTCACTGTAACTGTGAATCGACTGTCCGGCCCATATGCTTACAAACTCAGGGTTTTTCAATGCTTTCGACACTTTTCTCAGTTCATTTGTCAGTTTATTCTGATACGGATATGGCAAAATATAATCTGAATTTTCAACAGATTGAATATATTTATTACTGATTCCTCTTGCATACCGGCCTGAAAAACTTCTTGTCAGGATAATATCTTTTTCAGTCACATTTTTCAGCCTTTCTTTTTCAAACAGCTGTAAAGCGCTTTCCTGAGAAGCCAGTAAAATACTTCCCACCTGGAAGCCCTCCGCCCCTAATTCTTTTGCTGCCCGTAAGGTGTTTGCATTATAAATTCCGCCTGCATAAATCAATGGAACCCTTACATGATCATACACTTGTGAAAATAGTGACAATCCTCCGGTTTGCGGAATCTTTTCAGCATTAAAAGTTCCTCTGTGGCCACCGGCTTCAATACCCTGAACACAGATCAGATCAATTCCAGATTGTTCTAGAATCAGAGCTTCTTCTAAGGATGTACAGGTTCCTATGAGTGTTACTTCATTTTCTTTTAATTTTTGAATACTCTGACTGTCCAGATTTCCGAATGTAAAGCTTAAAATTTTACACCCTTCATCAATAATTGCATTAATCTGTTCGTGATAGGTGTTGACTTTAATATCCTCAAAACCGGGAAGATCCACTTCAATTCCGTTTTCTCGGGCCAAATGTTCTATAAACTGTTTTACCCTGACAAATTTATCTTTTAAAGCATCTGTAATTTCAGGAATATGATGAACAAAAATATTGACCGCAAATGGTTTATCCGTAAGCTTTTTCGTTTCCCGGATCAGTTTAACAGACTGACCGGCTGATAAATCAGCTAATGCCAAAGAACCCAGGCAATTCGCTTTTGCAGCTGCTGAAACCATTTCCGGTGTGCTCACACCAAACATCGGAGCCTGAATAACAGGATATTGTATATTTAATTTTTCACTAATCGTATCGGGCCAGAACATATATTTAATTTTAACCAAAATTTACGAAAAAACAGGCAATAACAGTATTGTTTCTTTGATTTATACTTTAATTATGATCTGTAATCTGTGAGAAGCTTATATTTTGGCTAAAGCCAATGATTGTACCGTAAAATTAAAGCGGGCTAAAGCCCGCTCCTATTGAATATCTTAACTATGTAAACCAGATTTGTCAGATATATAAACGTTCTGTAAAAATCTGCACAATCAATATTTTTTTAAATATCAGCTACCGATCTCAGCATTTTCTGCTCCCATTCCGGATCTTTCGGATCAAAAAACAGCCGGTTTCCGGTATCTAAAGCACGGATGATATCCATTTCGTCATCCGATAATTCAAAATCAAAAACATTGAAATTTTCTTCAATTCTGGATGGGGTTACAGACTTTGGAATCACTACAAACCCTTCCTGCAGATGCCATCTTAAAATGACCTGCGGAACCGTTTTATGATATTTTCCGGCGATGGTTTTCAGTGCTTCATTATTCAAAAGCCCTGCATTTCCGTTTCCAAGAGGGCTCCAGGGTTGTGTAACGATATTGTTCTCTCTGTCGTAAACCTGAAGCTCCTTCTGCTGGAAAATCGGGTGAAGCTCAATCTGATTGACTACGGGGGTGATATCAGAATTAGCTTTTAATTCTTCAAGCTTTTCAACAGTGAAATTACAAACCCCGATCGCTTTGATTTTTCCTTCATGATACAGCTCTTCCAGGGCTTTCCACGCTCCCTGGAAATCTCCGAACGGCCAATGGAGGAGATACATATCCAGATAATCCAATTGTAATCTGTCCAGAGTTCTCTGAAATGCAGCTTTAGCCTTTTCATAGCCATGATCCTGAACCCAGAGTTTTGACGTAATAAATAGCTCATCTCTATCTATCCCACTATTTTTTATGGCATTCCCCACTGCTGTTTCATTAAGATAAATAGACGCAGTATCAATCATTCTGTATCCTGTCTGAATGGCTTTGATTACTGCATCTTCACAAACCTTCAGATCTTCAATCTGCCAGACTCCGAATCCCAGAGCCGGAATATCTACTCCATTATTCAAAGTGACAACAGGTTGCCCTGCATATGTTTTTTGCTGCATAATTCTTTATTTTAATTTTTAAATATGATGTTAAACAAATTTCCGATAAAATTTTCAGATTTTCAGTTACCATTTTTACTTTATTTATTCACTACCCGTCTTTTTGTTTTGCAAAACTTTCCGAGATTAATATTACTAACTTCTAGTTTCTAATTTCTATTTTTGCATAAACTCTAAAATTATGTCACACCAGATCATATTAGCCCGACAGGAAAACTACCCAGCAATTATGGAGATCTGGGAATCTGCCGTAAAAGCCACCCATGATTTTCTCAGTGAAGAAGATTTCAATCATTTTAAAGAAGTGATTCCAAAAGATTATCTTCCGAATTTAGAGGTTTATCTTCTTATGGAAAATGACGGGGCAAAAGGCTTTGCATCCGTAGCTGACGGTACTCTGGAAATGCTTTTTATCCACAATGGCAGTCGTGGAAAAGGTTATGGCAGAGAGCTGTATCAATTTATGAAAGACAAAACCGGGCTTACTAAAGTAGATGTCAACGAACAAAATCCCCAGACTATAGGTTTTTACGAAAAAATGGGGTTCAGAAAGATTGGAAGGTCAGAAAAAGATGGTTCGGGAAAAGATTATCCGATTATCCATATGAGCTTGTAGATGGAAGAATTTATATTTAATAAACTGAATCCGGCAAAAGGCATCCCTTATGAGTTGCTTTTACTGGCCGATGAAACACTTGAAGCGATTAATCAATATATTTTCAGCTCTGATATTTATACTCTGAATAATGGAATTCAGGATATTGCTGTGATGGCACTTCATAAAAATAATGAAACGGAACTGGAACTTAAAAATATTGCTGTTATCGACTCTTTCCGCAATAACGGCATTGGAAGTATTCTAATCGATAAAGCTAAAGAAATAGCCAGGCTGAATTGCTATCTCGCATTATTAGTAGGCACTTCAGACACAGGGATTCAGCAAATCAGGTTTTATGAAAAAAACGGATTTGTAAAAAAAGAAGTGCGAAAGGACTTTTTTATTAAAAATTACCTTTTCCCTATTTATGAAAACGGAATGCAGATGCGGGATATGATCGTTCTTGAGTTTTTAACTCATCACCTGTCTGAATAATTTTTTAATGTGATCGATCTCCGACTCGTAATTCGTTTTTTTCCGGCATCCGAAATATAACGTATTTTCAAGTTTTTTATCCCCTTCCCAGATCAGCTTTACATCATTGCCTTCAATTTCATTTTTACATAAAAAATCAGGAACCACAGCCAGTCCGGTACCTCCTTTCAGGCAACGGATGATAGAATTAAGATTCGGAACAATATAATTCGGCCGGAAATTAGGCTTATGACCGAAATTTAAAATCCAGAACTGGAATAAATGCTCCATATCACCGGTAGTTCCGTACCACTTTTCTTTTTTCAGCCACTCTTCTATCTGTTCAGGATCTTTTGTTTTCAATACTTTTTTAAAGCTTTCCGTATCTACATCTTTTCCGCCTACCAAAATGATCTGCTCTGATGAAAACGCTTCATGTTCTATATTCATTGAGGAACCTTTTTTCGGGGTGATAATCAGATCCAGAATTCCTTTATCCAGCTGATCGATCATTTCCGGATACTCCCCGAAATTGATAATGAGGTTAAAAGGTAACGTTGAAACATACTGTTCCAGGGTTGTCTGGAACGTTTCAAAACACATCCCAACGCTAATCGTCGGCGTATGCTTTTCTGTAGATTTCTGAAAATTCTTTTCTACATTTTCCAGTTTTTGAAGAGGCTCAAAAACCGCATTATACAATACTTTCCCCCTTTCGGTAGGAATCATTTTCCTTCCGGTACGATCGAATAATTTATACCCGACATAAGCTTCCAGAGAACTTAAATGCAGGCTCACTCCGGGTTGGGAAATAAATAAACTTTCCGCAGCTCCCGTTAAAGTTCCGGTTTTATAAATTTCTTTGAAAGTACGGTACCATTCCAGATTAACCATTGCTCAATTATTTATATTATGATACAAAGTTACTAAATAATTAGAATAGTAATAGCATGACAAATTCCTCTTCTTCAATATCATTCAAAGCCATCTCCAGGGTAGGAAGATTTCCATGTATATCACTAAAAACTACAATCTGTATCATATATCAATCAGTTACTCAAACAAAATTTCGGAAGAAAATCTGCAATCAGGTTTAGAAGCAGCACAATAATTAACCGTATCGTATCAAAATTCAAAATATCATTATTCTGATAATTGGATATAATTTATATTATTTTTATTATATAAAAACTGAAGGTAACTTTGCACAGTAAAATTTAAACAATCATAAAACAATGAAAAAAGTATTAATCATTAACGGTGGACAAAACTTCGGGCATTCCGGAGGAAAATATAATAAAACAATTGCAGAAAACACTCTGGAGGTTTTGAAAGCATTTGAAAATGTAGAAATAAAAACTACAAACGTAGATGAAGGATATGATAAAGATGAGGAAGTTCAGAAATTCGTCTGGGCAGATTATATTATCTATCATACTCCGATCTGGTGGTTCCAGCTTCCGAACGGCCTGAAAAAATATATCGATGAAGTTTTTACAGCAGGACATGCCAAAGGAATTTATATGAGTGACGGAAGAACTGCAGAAAACCCGCAGATCAACTACGGAACAGGTGGTATGCTTGGCGGAAGAAAATATATGGTTACCACGAGCTGGAATGCTCCTGAAACAGCATTTACCCTTCCGGGAGAATTTTTCAATGAAACCAGTGTAGACAATGGACCATTATTTGGATTTCACAGAATGAACGCTTTTGTTTCTTTACAAAAAATGGAAAGTTTTCACTTCCATGATGTAGAAAAAAATGCCAATATAGAGCGTGACATGAAAATCTACAAAGAACATCTTACCGCTGTTTTTGAAAAAGAATTAAAACCACAATTAGTGTAATGAAAAAAGTACTGATCACAGGAATTACAGGATATATCGGCGGAACAATCGCTGTGAAATTACTGGAAAAAAACTACAACGTGACAGGATTGGTTCGTAACGAAGCTCATATTAAAGAATTAAAAGCTTTAGGAATTGAATCCGTTGTAGGAAATATACATGACGAAGCCGTTTTAAAATCTGCAATTTCAAATGTTGATGCAGTGATCCACAATGCAGATTCTGCAGACGATGCCTATGCTGCCGACAGTATCATCAATGCATTGGGAGGAACAGGTAAAACCCTGATTTTCACTTCGGGTTCTGCAATTTTAGGCGGAAAAGAAAATGGAGAGAAGAATGATTTTATCTTTACGGAAGATTTTCCTTTAGAACCAAGACTGGAAATGGCTTCAAGAGTACTGATCAATAACTATGTTTTAAGGTCTTCTCAAAAAAATATCCGCAGTATTGTAATTGTCCCAACAATGGTTTATGGTACCGGATCAGGCCTGAAAAAAGAAAGTATCCAGCTTCCTGCTTTAACCCAATTTTCAAAAGAAAAAGGCTTTGGTGTTTATTTTGGAAAAGGGGAAAATATCTGGTCAAATTTACATATTGAAGATCTTGCAGATCTCTATGTGCTTGCTCTTGAGAAAGCAAAAGCAGGCTCAATTTATTATGCAGAAAACGGCTCATCAAATATCAAAAAACTGGCAGAAAAGATCAGTGAAAAATATGGATTACAGCCTGCACAGTCTTTACATGTTCAGGAAGCTGTAAACAGATTCAGCCCTGCAGGAGGATATTTCGGTTTTGCCTCCAACAGTCTTTGCAATGCTGACAAAGCCAAGAAAGAACTGGGCTGGAACCCGAAATACGATTCAATCGAAAACTTTATTTAATCAAACATTATGAAAATATATCTTACAGCAGTTATAAAAGCTAAAGAAGAACACCGTAACGAAGTTTTGGAAGTTCTTCAGAATATGGTAAAAGAAACCCGCAAAGAAGAAGCCTGTGAATTGTACAGCCTCCATCAGGGAACGGACCATAAAAACGAGTTTGTTTTTTATGAGATATGGAAAGATGAGACAGGATTGGAGCAACATAATCAGCAATCCTATATCAAAGCATTTGGAGCAATTGTTGATGAGAAATTACAGGAAGCACCTCAAATCTATAAAACCAATATTATTTAATCATGAAAAAACTGGCATTTTTAGTATTCACTTTATTCACAATCGGATTTCTACATTCACAAAATAAAAAATCAATTCCTATGAAAAAGAAAATTTTATTTGTCGTGACCAGTCATGACAAAAAAGGCAGTACCGGTGAAGATACCGGATATTATTTAGGAGAAGTTTCTCATCCCTGGGAGGTTTTACATCATGCGGGATATGAAATAGACTTTGTAAGTCCGAAAGGCGGAACTCCTCCTGTTGATGGGTTTGATCTGAAAGACCCGGTAAATAAAGAATTCTGGGAAAACAAAGAATATAAAAATAAAATTGACCATTCTTTACAGCCGTCACAGGTAAACCCGGAAGAATATTCAACAATCTTCTATGCAGGCGGACATGGGGCGATGTGGGATTTTGCAGATAATACCGAACTCGCTGCAATTGCCTCAAAAATTTATGAAAACGGAGGAATTGTAGCAGGTGTTTGTCACGGTCCCGCCGGTTTGGTTAATATTAAACTGAACAACGGGCAATATCTTGTGGACGGTAAAAAGATCAATGCATTCACTAATGAAGAGGAAGCAGAAGTGAAATTGACAAACGTTGTCCCTTTCCTTCTGGAAGAACAGCTAAAATCCAGAGGTGCAAAATTTGAAAAATCAGGACTTTGGCAGACTCACGTTGTGACAGATCAGAGAGTGATCACAGGGCAAAATCCTCAATCTGCAAAAGCTGTAGGTGAGGCTATTTTAAAAGAATTAAAAAAATAAAAGATCATCTTAACCACAAAAGTCACGAAAGCATGCCGGAGAAGATAAGCAGGAGAAGCTTTTGTGTCTTTTGTGTCTTTTGTAATTTTTTAAAGGAAACTTTAAATAATCAGTTTTAAAAATAAAAAATAAAAATGGAATATAGAAAGTTAGGAAATACTGATCTTGAAGTATCAGTAATTACACACGGTGCCTTTGCCATCGGTGGAAATATGTGGGGCGGAAATGAAAAACAGGATTCTATAAACTCAATCCATGCGTCTTTAGATAACGGGGTAACCTCAATTGATACAGCCCCATTTTACGGTTTTGGGCTTAGTGAAGAAATGATCGGAGAAGCTATTAAGGGAAAAGACCGTTCTAAAATTCAGTTACTGACCAAATTCGGTTTGGTTTGGGACGGCAGCAATAAAGGTAAAGGCGAATTCTTTTTTGATGCAGAAGATAACGGAAAAACCCTTCCCGTATATAAACTGGCTTCCAAAGAAAACATCATCAAAGAAGTTGAAGAAAGTTTAAAACGTTTGGGTACCGATTATATTGACCTTTTACAATTGCACTGGCCGGATAGCTCAACCCCTGTCAGCGAAACCATGGAAGCAATGGAATTATTGATCCGGCAGGGAAAAATCCGTGCAGCCGGAGTAAGCAATTACAGTGTGGAACAAATGCGGGAAGCTTCCAAAACCATTCAATTAGCAAGCAACCAGGTTTCTTACAGTATGCTGAACCGTGCCATTGAACAGGATCTGGTTCCTTATTCTTTGGAAAACAATACGGGGATTATCGTTTACAGTCCTATGGAAAGAGGTTTATTGACCGGTAAATATTTTAAACAGGCTCAATTAAAAGCAGATGACCACCGCAATGGTTATTTTGCCCAGTTTGATCTTGAAAAAGTAAAAAATTTCCTTGAAACACTGGAAACTATTGCTCAGGAAAAGAACGCTACAATTTCTCAGCTGGTATTGCGCTGGACTTCTTTACAGCCTGCAATCAGTGTTGTTCTGGCAGGTGCACGTAATGCCCGGCAGGCTATTGAAAATGCGCAGGCAATGTCTGTAAACCTTTCTCAGGAAGAATTGAACGTTATCAATTCCGCATTGAGCAAAATCTAAAATAGAATTTTCTGTAAGCATTATCTGCAAAGAAAATGTTTACAGAGTTCCATTTCTTTTTTCAAATCATACCATTACGAAAATGAAAAATAATCTGATCAAAACGTTCGGGTTGGCTGTTTTATTGACGGTTAGTAACCTATCCGTTAAAGCTCAAAACCTTTATATCAATCCCGGAGATCAATCCTGGTATCCTTCTGCTTACGGGGTCAAAGATGAAATCGGAGCTGCCAATTTGCTAACTCCGGAAGTCATAAAGCAGGCACTTCCCTTAGTAAAACAGGGTAAATCATTATCATTGGCCGTTCCCATTAACAAGGACTTACCGGCTTTCCGCCACAGGAGCTTTCATTTGTATAATATCCAACCCGGAGAACAGGGCGGACAAAGCTTAGGCCCCAACAAATTCACATTCAATGATGAGTTGGTGAATGCATGGACCGGCGTAGGTACCCAGCTTAACGGTATCGGGCATATCGGTATCAACAATACTTACTATAACGGGAACAAAGCCACTGATTTCGTCACAGTAGAGGGAGTGAAAAAATTAGGGATAGAAAAAGTTCCGCCATTTGTAACCCGTGGTGTTATTCTGGATATGACTACTTATTACGGGAAAACTATTGTTCCGGGGGGCACTGAATTTACAGTTTCCGACATCAAAACCGTTCTGAAAAAACAAGGGATCATTCTGAGAAAGGGAGATGTTGTTTTGTTTAATACCGGGTGGCTGGAGCTGATCGGTAAAGACAACAAACAATTTCTTGAGGTAGAACCCGGAATTGGTATGGAAGCTGCGATATGGCTTGCCGACCAGGGAATCGTAGCTTTCGGCGGAGATACCTGGGCATCCGAAGTGTATCCCAATCCGAAAAGTAAAGAAGAATTTCCAATCAATCAGTTTATGCTGGCCAAAAAAGGAATTTATAACCTCGAGCTAATTGACACCCGACCGCTGGTTAAAGAAAAAATCTGGGAGTTTTTATTTGTTCTTGGACACCCTCTTTATGTGGGCTCTACCCAGGTCAATATTAATCCTGTAGCAATTTATTAGGAGAATATAACTACAGTTTTAACCATTAGTGAGATTGCTTCATTTCGTTCGCAATAACAATAAAACAGCTTTTCAGAAAATTGAAAAGCTGTTTTTTAATAAATAACTGTTGAAAAAAATTATTTCGGGATCTGCATGTGAGTACTGATCGCAATTCTGTTCCAGGCATTGATGGTGATAATTGCCATAATGATCTGTGAAATCTGGTTATCACTGAACACCACTTTTGCTCTCTGATACGTCTCTTCGGTTAAACCTTTATGGCTGATTAAAGTAATTTCCTCCGTCATCAATAAAAGCACCTGCTCTTCTTCAGTGAAGAATTCCGTAGCTTCTTTCCAACCGTTCAAAATATAGATTCTCTGTGGAGTTTCACCATATTTCACAGCATCTTTTGCATGCATATCCAGGCAAAAAGCACATCCGTTGATCTGTGAAGCCCTGATTTTGATTAATTCTTTTTGAATGGGATTTAAAGAAATCGTCTGCAGATACCCTTCTAATCCCATCATCGCTTTGTAAGCAGCTGCATCTGTTGCTGCCATATTAATTCTTGCGCTCATAAAGTTTATTGTTTTTTGATTAATTGATCGATACTGAATGAAAACTGTTGTTGGCCTGCCAATAAAAATGCACCTGCACTTCCTACCCAGACGGAATAGTCTAAAGGAGCCTTAACTCCTAAAGCTACCGTCATCGATAATGCGAAAACCAGCAAAAGAAATCCTGCTCCATACGCAGCCATTTTAGTTTTAAACCCTAAAAGCAACATCAAGGGAAGAGCTATCTCCAGGAATGTGGCACAATAAGCCGAAAAACGACTCAGAGCATCGGGAAGGAAAAAGGTAAGCTGCCGGGTATATTTTTCAAAATTCTCCCAATTTCCCCAGGCGGAATTCTTACCCCAAAATCCAAACCGGTCTGCTACCGCTGAAAGCATCGTTACGGAAATGGCAAGTCTTAAAAATAACTGCTGAAACTGATTTCTTTTTTCTGTCATGATATTGGCTTTTAATAACATGACAAAGTTCCGGTTTATCAGCCGTAAAAATCTTAAACTGGTTTAAGAACGTAATTTTGCCCGGATCTCGCTGAGATATTCCGGAGTAAAGCCCAGATAAGAAGCAATAAGGTATTGCGGGATTCTCTGATTAAAGTTTGGATATTGGGTACTGAAATGCACATAAAGCTCTTCTCTTGTCATTTCATATAAAAAACGGATTCTTCTTTCGGATGCAGCATAAGCCCTTTGATAGATCATTCTGAAATATTTTTCCATCACCGGATGCTTCTGCAACAGTAATTCCTGAGTGGGGAGATCAATGATCAGAACAACAGAATGCTCTACCGCCTGAATACAAAAATCCGATTTGATCTGTCTTTCATAAGCAAAAGTATCTGTAATCCACCAGTTTTCTATAGCGAACTCTGTGGTTTGCTCTACTCCTTTTTCGTTGACAAAAAACTTTCTGAGACAGCCTTTCACAACAAAATACATGGATTTACATACTTCGCCGTCCAGCATCAGTTCCTGTTTCTTTTTCACTTCCATCGTCTGAAAAAAAGATAAGACCGAAATGTATTCTTCTTCATCAATGCTGATGAATTTATCTAAATGTATTTTGAAAGTATCCATTTTGAAATTTAGTAATCAAACTTAAATTTATTTTTTTAGTTTTACAATTCTAAAAACAATAATTATGGAAATCGTTGCAAAAATTTTGATTGCTTTGGTCGCATTAGAACATCTTTACATTCTTTGGATGGAAATGTTTGCGTGGGAAACCAAAGGTAAGGAAGTATTTAAAGCAGCGTTACCGGCAGAAATGTTTAAACCTACCAAAGGTTTGGCTGCCAACCAGGGACTTTACAACGGTTTTCTGGCAGCAGGGTTAATCTGGTCACTGATTATTAAAGATGAGCAGTGGCAAACCAATATCGCTTTATTTTTCCTTGGATGTGTAGCCGTAGCCGGAATTTACGGAGCTGTATCTGCCACTAAGAAAATATTCATTGTTCAGGCATTGCCGGCGATACTCGCCATCATTGCTGTACTTTTGAAGTAATGTAAAAGCTAATAGCAAAGACTCAGATCTTATTCTTTTCAAGATGTTTCAAAGCGGAATTTTGTATTAATTAAACTTACTGGGATTAAAACCATTCTCACTTAAACACAAACATCTGCTAAGTCTGTCAGAAATAATTGAGTTTTATATCAGCAGAATAATGATCACTCTCAGATTTAACAGATGACGCAGATTTTCAGATCAGAGATAAAATATACTGCTTTTTAATTTTCAAATCAATATCCATTACATCGACTCTTTGATCTTTTCCCGGTGAAGCAATCCCCATTTCACTAAAGTCTCTGTCACCGGAAATACAGATTTCCCATATTCCGTGACGGCATAAATTACGGTAATCGGTTTTGTATCCTGAATGGTTCTTGTGATCAGCAAATTAATTTCCAGCTCTTTTAGTTCTTTGCTCAGCATTTTGGCAGAAATTCCTTCAATTCCTCGCTGTAGTTTTTTAAAATGAATCTGCTGATCCGGACGGTTGGTTAAATAACGTAAAATCATCAATTTCCATTTTCCTCCTAAAACATCCAGGCTGTCGCGCATGGCGAATAATTCTTCTGTGCATGTAGCTTCCCTTTCAAGTCCGTTTTCTATTATTTTTGCCATAATGGTTTCATTAAAGTAACTAGTTACCAATAGTTAACTGGTAGCAAATATAAACTATTCTGTTTCTACATTTGTATTTTAAATCATCCTTATGAAAGCAGTCCTATTAAATAAAAATTTTCAGCTTGAAGATGGCTTTGTAGAAAAGCCTCAGCCTAAAAACCATGAAGTTTTAATCCGTATCCAAGCCAGTGGTTTTAATCCCATCGATTATCAGATGCTTGAGAATGAATTGGAACGCAGGCTTATCAGTTCCCCTGTTCTAGGCCGTGAATTATCAGGAATTATTGTTGAAACAGGAAATGATGCCACTCAATTCAGGATTGGAGATGAAGTATATTGCGGAAGTGGCTCAATGGGAAGTAATGGTTCTTATGCAGAATACATTACCGTTCCGGAAGCTATTGTTTCCTTAAAACCTGCAAATGTTTCTTTCGAGCAGGCAGCAGCCATTCCATCTGTCGGGATGACAGCGTTACAGACTTTTAACCGTTTACAGCTAAAGGATGAGGATACCGTTTTAATTACCGGAGCTGCGGGAGGCGTCGGCTCTTTTCTACTGAAGCTGTTAATTGCCAATGGTTTTCATAAAATAGCAGCAACCGTAGGATCTGAAGAAAATAAAAAAGCACTTCTTAAAGTGGGTTTACCAGAAAAACAAATCATCAATTATAAAGACGAAAACCTCGTTCAGAATCTTTTAGAAGCGAATAACAACCAACCTTTCGATATCGGAGTTGACCTTGTAGGAAATTATATGTCGGAAGTAACAGCCGATATTTTAAAAAGCAATGGGATGTATGTGGATGTAACGGCTTTAATCAGCAAAAAAGCCCATGAGACCTTATTTAATAAAGGTTGTCTGATCATGAATATTTCAAATTATACCCACAGCATGACCAAAAACTACAAATATTATCAGGACAGCTTACTTGAAATTGCCAGGCTTATAGAAAATGGAATAATCATGCCACCCAATTATAAAGTTGTAGGAAACCTGTCTTTAGAAACTGTCCTGAAAGCGCAATCTATCCTTAAAAACAATCAGACTCAAGGGAATAAATTAATTATGATTCATGAATAAAATACCCCGAAGAATCATCACCGGAATTCAAAACGGAAAATCAACAGTCATTGAAGATCTCAGGACTTACAGTTTTAGCCACAGATTTCACAAATTTACAGAAATTAAGCTGCCTGAAATCATCTGCGTTATCTGTGAGAAAATAAACTATTTATATGAAGCAGCAATTTCCAGAAGTTTCTGCTTCATTTTTTCAGGCTTAAATACTCCTTCATGATAATACACCAGATTTTGGTTTGAATCCAGCAATATCCATAACGGATAAACCGGCTGATTTGTATTTTTAGACAGTGCCAGAGCTAATTCATGAATTCCGGAATTCCCATTAGGCAGATAATTAAATTCTTTTCCCTGGAAAAATATTTTTTCTTTGGTTTTCTCCGCTTCAAAATGGATAACATAAAAATCCTTATCCATCAATTGTCTCAGTTCTTTATCTTTATTTAATTGGAAAGATTCAATTTTACATACTGCGCACCAATCTGTATAAACATGAATAATCACAGGTTTAGGTTGTTCCTTTTGTAGTTGCTCAAGTCCGGAAAAAGTGCCTGTTTCCATCTTCTGGGCAAGACAGAAACAAGGCACTAACATTAAAAATAAAATTAAATTTTTCATTTAAGGGTATATTTTACACCTAAAAATCCTCTGATCCCCTGCATGGGTGCATAGCCGTAAGTTGTATCAAATGTATAATGATTCGGGTTATTAACCGGGTCATCCACATGCTGGTCAAACGGGTCAAACGGCCTCATCAAAGGATCTTTCGGAACAAAGTTGAACAGGTTTTTAACTCCGCAATAAACTTCAAACCCGGATCTGAAACTTTTTGAGATCTGAATATTCGCCAGGGAATAAAACGGTGAATATTCGGGGCGGTAGTCATTCGGCAGTACCGGCAGTCTCATGGGCCCGTAGAATTGTCCTGTAAAGTCCAGAGTCAATGCATTCGGGAATTTATACGTTAAAGCATACGTTCCACTCCATTTTGGAGCGTGAAGTTGCTGAATTTTTTCATTTCCATCATCCAATTTCTGATACACATCCAGATAAGTTACCCCCAGATTAACACTCAACGGAAAACTGAAGCTGAAATCCACATTCACTGAAGCTCCTCTTGAAATCCCATATCCATGGAGGTTATCATAAATAATTTTATCCGGTTCCGTATCAAAATCCCCTACAATCTTATTGCTGAAATAAGTATAAAATGCGGAGGCATCCAAATTAATCAAACGGTCTCCTACAGGTATTTTCCAGATATAATTCAGATTTCCGTTGATTGATTTTTCAGGTTTTAAATCTGATTTAATCACTACCTCACGGGAGCCTGTAAGGGCGGCATGATCTTCTGTAAATAAATTCACCACCCGGAAGCCGGTTCCAAAATTAAAACGTAAAGTATGATAAGGGTTCGGGGAAAATTTCCATGCAAATCTCGGGGAGTGTATAGAATGATGTATTTTATCATAATCAAAGCGGTATCCCAGCAATAATGTATTTTTAGAATTAATTTCCCACTGATCCTGGATAAAAGCTCCCCAGATCGGAGATTTCATAGGCTCATTCGTGAATCCGTCTGCTGATAAGGTTCCGGGAGTATTGTCATCATAAAAAGTTTTTTTAAAACTGAGCCCTAAAATCAAATCATGATTTCCAAAGGTCTTATCCCAATACGTCTGCGTAAAAGCTACTTTTTGCAGAGCATCAAAAGGATTGCTTCCATAAAATGAGTCCTGATTGTGGTAGTTATAAGAAAACTGGGAAATAATCTGCTCTTTCAAAGGCCACTGATAAACCCCGAAAGCCTCTACCCTGTTGGTGTAAATACTTTCTCCGTATACGGTATCACTTCCGCGGTAATACCTGTTCCACTGCATTTCACCGCCAAAACGGTCTTCATACAAATACCTTAACGCAAAACTGCCCAACCGGTTATCTTTTCTTTGAAAATTCCATTTATTAAAAACTGAAATCCTGTTCTGCAAAGCAGCATCAGTAAAATTATCTTTATTCTGATCTATTCTTTTAGTGAAATTAAAATAATTCAGGCTCAATAATGAAGCGGCATCCTTCCCCAGGTTAAATTTAGTCGACAAATCAAAATTATTTTCACTCCAAGTACCTGTCATCAGATCTGCACTCAGTTTTGGGGCTGTTAAAGCATTTTTGGTAATGATATTAATGACTCCACCCATGGCTTCAGATCCGTAAAGAGATGAAGCAGGCCCTTTTACCATCTCTATCCTGTCAACCAGGCTGTTCGGTATCCCGCTTAATCCGTAAACCGTAGATAATGAGCTCACGATGGGCATTCCGTCAATTAAGATCATTGTATAGGGCCCTTCCAGGCCGTTGATGTGAATATCTCCGGTGTTACAAACCGAACAGTTCAGCTGAGGCTTTACTCCATTGACCATTGAAATGGCTTCAAAAATATTCGGTGTAGGGTTTTTCTGAAAAAATTTCTGACTGTAAATTTCTACCGCCACCGGACTTTTAGATCTGCTGACCGGTTTTATGGTTCCTGTAATCACTACGTCATCAATCATTTTCGTTTTCATTTCTTTTTTGGATGCAGCCGCTGAGTCTGTTTTTAGGTTATGATTTATATCTAAACTATCCGACTCCTGTGAAAAACAATAAGACGATAACAAAACAACAGAAAATAATATTTGCTTCATGAAATTAAAATTGTTAGACAAAACTAACAATTATTTTCGAAATAAAAAACTTTATGATAAATGTCGTTAAAAATTATTCGTCAAAAATTATTAAATTTGAGAAAATATAAAGGTAAAAATGAGATATAATCAATCCGGGAATATCCCACAGAAAAGACATACGATTTTTAAATCTCCTGAAGATAAATTCTATTATGAGCAGCTTTTCGGTACGGAAGGCTTTCATGGAATTTCTTCCCTGCTCTATCATATTCACCGCCCTACCCAGATAAAATCTATTGGAGCCCCCAAAGATGTGACTCCAAAAATTGCTGTTGACAAAAATGTAACGCCAAGAATGTTCAAAGGTATGAACGTTACTCCTGAGGATGATTTTATGGACAGCAGAAAAATCCTTCTGATGAATAACGACCTGAAAATGGGATTGGCTAAGCCGAGAAAATCAATGGATTATTTCTATAAAAATGCAGAGTGTGATGAGCTTCTGTTCGTTCACGAAGGCAGTGGAGTTCTGAAAACTTTCGTTGGAAACCTGGAATTTTTTGTCGGAGATTACCTTATCATTCCAAGAGGTACCATTTATCAGATAGAATTAAAATCCGAAGACACAGTATTCTTTGTATTGGAAAGTCATTCTCCGATTTATACTCCAAAGAGATACAGAAATGAATTCGGACAGCTTTTAGAGCATTCACCATTCTGCGAAAGAGATATTATCGCACCTACTTTCGTTGAGCCGAAAGATGAAAAAGGAGAATTCCTGATCAAAGTAAAAAAAGAAAATCAGATCACCGATTTCATTTATGCAACCCATCCGTTTGATGTGGTAGGCTGGGACGGTTATTTTTACCCTTATAAATTTAATATTAAAAACTTTGAACCAATTACAGGTAGAATTCACCAGCCGCCACCGGTTCATCAGAATTTTGAAGGACATAATTTCGTGGTTTGCTCATTCTGTGCAAGAATGTACGATTATCACCCAATGGCGATTCCTGCACCTTATAATCATTCCAATATCGATTCGGATGAAGTTTTATTCTATACCGAAGGTGATTTTATGAGCCGTAACCACATTGACTTAATGGATTTTACGCTTCATCCTGGAGGAATTGTTCACGGCCCCCACCCAGGTGCCATGGAAAGAAGTATCGGAAAAAAATTCACTGAAGAATATGCTGTAATGGTAGATCCTTTCCGTCCTTTAAAAATTACGGAGGAAGCTTTGAAAGTGGAAGATCCGTCTTATAAAACATCATGGCTGGAAGAAACTGACAAAAATATGGAAGACCGCTCACAAGAATAAGCGAAAAATATCATTAAAAAATTTCAATATGTACAATTATATAAGTGCAGAAGAAGCTATTTATACCATAAAAAGCGGAAACCGCGTGTTCTTTCACGGAAGTGCATGTACTCCGAATTATCTGATCAATGAGCTGGCAAGACAATCTCACAGGCTGGAAAATGTAGAAATGGTTTCCATTACCCAACAAGGAAATGTAGAAATTGCCAAGCCCCAATATAAAGACAGTTTTTTTGTTAACTCCCTGTTTGTCTCTACTCCTGTACGGGATGCCGTAAATTCCGAAAGAGGCGACTTTGTCCCTGTATTCTTAAGTGAGATTCCTATTCTGTTCAGGAATAACATACTCCCACTGGATGTAGCCTTAATCACTGTTTCCCCACCGGACAAACATGGCTTCTGCACCCTGGGAACTTCTGTGGATGTGGCAAGAGCCGCAGTAGATACAGCTAAAATCATTGTTGCTATCGTTAATCCTTTAATGCCGAGAACCCATGGAGACGGGATGATACATATCAGCAGGATTCATAAGCTGGTGTGGCATGAAGAAGAACTTCCCACAGTAGATTACGGCTCAAAAGTAGGCCCTGAGGAAATGCTTGTCGGAAAAAATGTAGCTGAACTGATTGATGACAGATCAACCCTGCAAATGGGGATAGGAACGATTCCTGATGCTGTTTTAAAATGCCTTAATAATCACAAAGATTTAGGAATCCATACGGAAATGCTGAGTGACGGAGTTATCGATCTGATTCAGAATGATGTAATTAACAATAAATACAAAGGCTACAACGAGAACAAAACGATCACAAGTTTCTGCTTCGGAACCAGAAAACTCTACGATTATGTAGATGACAATACTGTTTTTGCTTTTAAAGATGTAAGCGACGTCAATTTCCCGATCAATATCATGCGGAACAAAAAAATGGCAGCCATTAATTCTGCTATTGAGATTGACCTCACCGGGCAGGTGTGTGCAGATTCTATCGGAACTTTGCAATACAGCGGAATCGGAGGCCAAATGGATTTTATGAGGGGAGCCGCTCTTAGTGAAGGCGGAAAACCAATTATTGCGATAACATCAAGAACTAAAAAGGGAATTTCAAGGATTGTTCCTTTTCTTAAACAGGGTGCCGGTGTAGTAACAACAAGGGGACATATCCATTATGTAGTCACTGAATACGGAACGGCCTACCTTTACGGGAAAAATCTCAGACAAAGAGCCCAGGAACTGATCAGCATTGCACATCCGGATGACAGAGAAATGTTGGAAAGAGCTGCTTTTGAAAGATTTAAGCATTAAAAATATCAGAGTAAAAATATCAGGTTGGGAATGAAGCTTAATTAAAAAAAACGTATCTTTAAAAACATAAAGGGAGCAAAAAACAGCATAAGGTTTTGGCAATATTTTTGATAAAACCTTTTAAAATTTGGAAATTGAAGACTATATATAATTCAATACGGGAGGAAGTCATAAAACACCCTAAAGTGAAAAATTCTGTTTTAGGGAATGTTACAGAATGGAAAAGAAGCCATTATATTATTCTTTCCGAAATCATAAAAGACGAGCTATCTGAAGCTGAGGAATTGAAAGGCGGGAAAAGGTTTGAAATAGGAAATACTATTTCACACGTTACCCTGCAACGTTTTTTTGAAAATGACTATCAGGATAAAACCCATAACGATCTGCGCTTTCTTAAAACACTGGATAAAATATGTATTTTCCTGGGTTTTAAAGATTTAAATGCTTATATTCTCTCAATAAAAGATAAGAAACCAGAAAATGAAGAACCGACTGTTGAAGAATTTCTTACGCAGATGGTTTACAATTACTGTTCTACTGTTTTTGAATTTTATAAAAAATTTCCCGATCATAAAACTGAACTTTTTAAGGACCTTGTTTTTGATGGCTCTCCTTTTTTAGAAAGGGCGACACAGTTCAGTAAAGAGCTTTGTGACAGAGAGTTTCAGTTGGTGACCAAAAATAACCGTTCCAATTTTGAAGTGTTTGATATTCATGTGGTAACAGATGAGCCCGATAAAAAAATACTGGAATCCCAGGAATTCTGGAATCTTTTGTTTAAAGTAGGTGAAACCGGAGAAGAGCACTTCGTCAACCAGCTCAACACACAGATCTATTTTATCCGGAAAATAGATAATGTCTGGAAAATCTGGGACAACTATAATCCGGATGCAGGAAGATTGAATAATAAAAAATGAAAGCCATAGAAATCTATGGCTTTCAAATGTTCGAAATGTTTTTTTTTCATTTGTCTTTTGTACTTACAAATGTATACAACCAATTTTCAACATAAGAAACTTAAATATACTTAAATGAACTTTTCTTTAAAATTATGTTAAGTCTGATTAAGGATTCTCCGTTAATTATTTCTCCATTTCTAAGATTTTCGTAATTTGCATACCATAAAATAAAAGTAAAAAAGAAAATATGTCAACACTTACATTTGCCGAAAAAATTGCTCAAGCAGAGAATTTTTTACCAATTAATGGTACTGATTACATTGAGTTTTATGTAGGAAATGCTAAACAGGCTGCTCATTTTTATAAAACCGCTTTCGGTTTTCAGTCTGTAGCATATGCTGGTCCTGAAACAGGAGTAAGAGACCGTGCTTCTTATGTTATTCAACAGGGGAAAATAAGACTGATCCTAACTACAGGTCTTAAGTCTGAATCACCGATCAGCGAACACGTAAAAAAACACGGGGATGGAGTAAAAGTTTTGGCACTTTGGGTAGATGACGCTTATAAAGCTTTTGAAGAAACTACTAAAAGAGGTGGAAAACCATATCTTGAGCCGGTAACGTTAACTGACGAATATGGCGAAGTAAAAATGTCCGGAATCTATACTTACGGAGAAACGGTTCACATGTTTATTGAAAGAACAAATTATTCGGGTCCTTTCATGCCCGGGTATGAAAAATGGGAAAGCGATTATAAGCCTGAAGATGCCGGTTTATTGTATGTCGACCACTGCGTAGGAAACGTAGGCTGGGACAGAATGCTTCCAACGGTGGAATGGTATGAGAAAGTAATGGGATTTGTAAACATCCTTTCTTTTGATGACAAACAGATCAACACAGAATATTCTGCTTTGATGTCTAAAGTAATGTCAAACGGAAACGGATATGCAAAATTCCCGATCAACGAGCCTGCAGAAGGCAAGAAAAAATCTCAGGTAGAAGAATATCTTGATTTCTATGAAGGGGAAGGCGTGCAGCATATTGCCGTAGCTACAAAAGATATCATCCATACGGTAACTGAGCTTAAAAAACGTGGGGTAGAATTCCTTTCAGCTCCACCGGAAGCATATTATGACATGGTTCCTGAGAGAGTGGGCCATATTGATGAAGATCTTAAAAAACTACAGGATCTGGGAATCCTGATTGATCACGATGAAGAAGGATATTTATTACAGATCTTTACAAAACCTGTAGAAGACCGCCCTACCCTTTTCTTTGAAATCATTGAAAGACATGGTGCACAAAGCTTTGGTGCCGGTAATTTTAAAGCATTATTCGAAGCATTGGAAAGAGAGCAGGAAAAAAGAGGTAATCTTTAATTTAAAAATATTAATATTGAGTTTTGTCAGGATGCAAAATCCTGGCAAAACTTTTTTATAAACACATTTATAAGCACATTCATATGAGAAAAATTTTCGTCGGACTTTTATTTTTTGGCGCATTGGGTTTAAAAGCGCAATACGGAACAATGAATGAAATCCTAACCAGATTAGAAGAAAGAAAAGGCATCAACCAGAACCTGGAAAATGTAAATATTGACAACAAAAAGTTTGTTTTCATCAAAGATTTTGATGACCATACAGAAAGAGACTTTATCATTATCAAAGGAAAAAATGCTACTTATGTGGAAGTTTTTGATGATAAGGCTACCGGGGAAAGCAGCTCAAATGTTTTTACAGGCGACATTATCAGAAAAAAGAATATTGTTTCTTTAAGAGCTGATATGCTTGAAAACAAAAGAGTCCCGCTTCCTGTTACCAAAACTTTATTGTTAACCAAACAGAAAGATATTCTGTACCTTATTGATGTCAATACAAAAGACAGATGGATAGATGAAGCATCTTATTCAAAAAAATAATATAAATATCCTGAAATAAACATGTAACATTCCAGAATGATCGTGATCCAGGATATTTGCTCTTAAAATTTTAACAGATTTATTTTAAATCTCCATTAAATTCAAACCTTATGAAATCATTTGTAGAATATTCCTCAAATTCAGACTTTTCCATATATAATATTCCTTTTGGAGTAGCCGTTTTTAACAAAGAATATATCGGATGCTGTACCAGAATCGGAGATCAGGTTGTTGATCTGGCCACGTTATATGACCTTGGATATTTTGAAGATATCGAAGGACTTGATGATAATATTTTTGAGGCTTACACCTTGAACGAATTTATCGAATTAGGGAAACCTGTAACCCATGCAGTCCGCACGAAAATTCAGGAATTATTACAGGAAGGCTCCACTTTGTCAAAAGATGAGAAAACCATTGAAGATGCCTTCTACGACCTTGATGAAGTAAAAATGATGATGCCGGTTCACATTCCTAATTATACCGATTTTTACAGCAGCATCGAGCACGCTACCAATGTCGGAAAAATGTTCCGCGATCCTGCCAATGCATTGCTTCCGAACTGGAAACATCTTCCTGTGGGATATCATGGAAGAGCTTCATCAATCGTGGTTTCCGGAACGGATATCAACCGTCCTAAAGGCCAGACAAAACCGGCTGATGTGGAAAAACCGATCTTCGGGCCTTCCAAACAATTGGATTTTGAGCTGGAAATGGCTTTCATTATCAATAAAAATACGGAAATGGGTGAAAGCATTTCTACCAGAGAAGCAGAAGATGCTATTTTCGGAATGGTTATTTTCAATGACTGGTCAGCAAGAGATATCCAGGCATGGGAATACGTTCCGCTTGGGCCGTTCTTAGCAAAAAACTTCGGCTCGTCAGTTTCTCCGTGGGTAGTTACCTTAGAAGCATTAGAACCATTCAGAACAGCTTCTCCTGTACAAGATCCTGAGGTTTTAGAGTATCTGAAATTTGAAGGAGATAAAAATTATGACATCAATCTTGAAGTTTATATTCAGCCTGAAAACGGGGAACAAAATTTAATTTGCGAAAGCAATTATAAACATATGTACTGGAATATGACCCAGCAACTAGCCCACCACACCGTAAACGGATGCAATATAGAAGTCGGAGACCTGTATGCAAGCGGTACCATTTCGGGAAGTGATCCAAAATCGTTCGGCTCTATGCTTGAACTGACCTGGAGAGGCCAAAATCCTATTTCATTAAGCAACGGACAGGAAAGAAAGTTTATTGAAGACAATGATACCGTTACCATGAAAGCCTGGGCTGAAAAAGAGGGAGTGAGAGTAGGTTTCGGTGAAGTGAGTGGTAAAATTATTCCTGCAGTTTAAAAACTTAAGTGATTTTTGTGTTTAATAAAAAATATGAAAACAGTAATCCCATCTGAAATATCTCCGGTACAGCTGCAAACCATTATGCAGACTGCCATTTCGCCACGTCCTATTGCTTTGGCTTCAACGGTGGATAAAAATGGCACCATCAACTTATCGCCATTCAGCTTTTTTAATATGTTCAGTACGGTTCCTCCGATTTTGATTTTCTCACCATCGAGAAGAGTCCGTGACAATACAACCAAGCATACCCTGGAAAATGTTCTTGAAGTTCCGGAAGTTGTGATCGGGACCGTAAATTTCCCGATTGTACAGCAGATTTCTTTAGCCTCTACAGAATATGATGGCGGAGTCAATGAATTTATTAAAGCCGGACTGACCATGAAAGACGCAGATCTCATTCAGCCTAAACTGATTGAAGAATGTCCCGTAAATTTTGAATGCAAAGTATTAGAGGTAAAACATTTAGGGGATCAGGGCGGTGCCGGAAATCTGGTAATCTGTGAAGTTCAGAAAATTCATATCAGAGAAGAATATCTGAATGAACAGGGAGTTCCGGATCAGAAAAAACTGGATATGGTAGCCCGTTTAGGTGGAAACTGGTATTCAAGAAATAACGAGAACAATTTATTTGAAGTTCCGAAACCCCTGGTAACCAAAGGAATCGGATTTAACCTTCTTCCCGACGAAATTAAATACAGCAAAATATTCTCCGGAAACGATCTGGGAATGCTTGCCAATGTTGAAGTATTGCCGGGAGAAGCTTTCCATGCAGATGAAAACATTCATCAGGATGCCCAGAAATTATTACTGGAAAATAAAATTGAAGAAGCCTGGAAATTACTGATCAGATAATTTTCATAGCTTTTCAGATATGCAAAGCCTTCCTGTTTAGGAAGGCTTTTTCTATTCGGTCGTTTCAATTCCTGTTGAATTTTCTGATTAAAAGCTCCTTATCTTTTATGCTTTCTACCCTGATATTAAATGCATTTTCAAGCAGCGTAAATAATTCCGAATCATTACTGATATCAATATTTTCTTTAAAACCGTTATTGTAACGGATATTTAAAGATTTATTGTGAATGGTATAGCGGGCGGTTCTATCCACTTTTGTGATGATCAGATTTCCTTTAAATGTTGATGACGGATGGGTAGCAATAAACCAGTTGGCAACTTCAACATCAGATTGTTCTGCCTCCTCCAGGGTAAACCCGTAGATCGGCATTTTCTCTTCTGCAATTAATGACAAAATATAATGAGTGCCATTTTGTGTTATCTGAAATTTTTCATTGGGAGTGGTTTGCTCATCTTTAGAATGCAAAACCAGCGGAGCGGTCAGTGTCACCGTCCCAAACCCTGAATCAGCAAGATACTTTTCTCCATTAAGCGTCACAACAAGCAACATGTGTGTGCGGGCCGCTTTATCCTTTCTCTCCCTCCTCCAGAAAACCCTTCCCAGATGGACGGTAACCTGAAAGCCTATTGTTTCCAGAACATTTTTCAGCAAAACATTCTGCTCATAGCAATATCCGCCCCTGTTTTCAACCACCAGCTTTTGAAAGACATTTTCTATATCTACCTGCGGAACCAGGTTTGTATAACTGTCGATATTTTCAAAAGAAATATATTGGGGATGCAGCTCAAGTATACTGTTCAGAGTTTCCAGATCTGCTTCTGCATTTCCGGTAAAATGTATCCTCTCGAAATATTTTTTTAATTCTGTATTTTCCATTTGTATATTTTATTTATTAAACCGATTTTATTTAAATAATCTCACCGAAGCAAAAACACCGTAATTATTTTTGATTATCCTTTCGGGACCATAGGCATCAAAGTTGGCACCCAATCCGAAACTATAGTCATGATAGCTGAGCCCGGCCCTTACCATTAAATAGCTTCTCGCATGATGATCATCCTTCACGGTTTGCGCATACAATCCCTGTAACCTTGAATATATTCTCCATTTCTCATTCAGTTTCGGTTTATATTCAACCATTCCGAAACCTTCAAGGTTACTGTTACCGGACAAATCAATTCTCGGCCCGGCAACAAGGGTAATATTCTCCGAAACATAAGAATACAATACAGAAGCACTCGGCCTTAACCCTGTAGATGGTGTATAATGTATTCCAGCAAGGATCCTGAAGCCTTTTACAAATTCATAGGCCAGATTAAACTGGGACATCGCATCTTTTGCATTCTGCTCGTTCCATTTTGAAGAAATATTGCTGACACTGAAAAAAGACAGTCCAGTTACCTCTTTAAAGTTCTTATTAATGTTCAGTTGGGATGCAACGCCTTCGTATCCGGTGAGCAGCTCAAAAACCACAGGTGCATTTGAACGTTCTTTTAATTCATTCATCTGGCCTTTAACGGAAAAAGCAAAACCTAAAAATAAGATTAACACGCTTTTAAAATTCATATTCTCAACTATTACACCGCAAATTTCAGCAATGTAAGCAGTCCGGACGTAGAACAAACAAAGCAATTAACAGGACAAATCAATCCTTTTCCTGTATTGGTTGGGAGAATTCCCTGTATGTTTTTTAAAAAAGCGGGCAAAATAAGAAGGATCTTCAATTCCTAATGAAAAGGCAATATCCGCAATACTCAGATCAGTATTTGAAAGCAGCGATTTAGCTTCCATCGTTAATGTTTCACTGATGATCGCAGAAGCTGTTTTTCCCACTGCCATTTTCACCGACTTATTTAAATGGTTGGGAGACACATTCAGCATCTCTGCATATTCCCGGATACTATGAACGGTATTAATATGTTGAGTAACTTTTTTCCGGAAGTGAAATGCAGTCGTTTCATTTGCATTAAGTACAATAGGCGGAAGTTCCTGTATGATCGCCTTTATTTCCGCTAAAAAAGTCTGCAAATATGAACTTAATAAACTGATCTCATTCTGCTTATACAGTTCCTTCATTCTCTCCAGAAGAAATAGAATATTTTCTTTTACCTGAACAGGCACCGGAATCCTGTGGTCGTTCCTTAAATCCAGATAGTTTAGTATTTCCATCAGATTTTTAAAACCCGTGTCTCTTGAAAGAAGTTCATCCGGAAAATGGCAGTAATATCCTTCAATATCATCTGAAAAGGTTTCCATAGTTCTTATTTTATAGGGTGGCAGGATCATCAGAGTAGATTCAGATATAGAATAGGAATCTGAACAAACTGTTTTGATCAGTTCACCTTTGCTGACAAAAACAAAATCATTTACCGTCAGACGATGGGGAAGAAAAGGAGTTTGCAGCTGGTTTTTCTGAACGGAAAGCTCTACAATAAAAAAATCATTCAACCCTTTAGTTTCAAAATCACCAGAACCGTTTTTCCCTATGGCTCTGAATTTTTCAGGATCATATTGAGGAATCAGTGTCATAACTTCAAATTTATATAAATGAAATTCAGTTTATACTTTAAAACAAAGGTTGTATTTACATTTTCCGGTACAGAAAATCAATGCACTTTTTCACTACTTTATTTAAATCTTCCGGCAATTCATTTTCCGTCCAGGGTTCTTTTGCCCCAAAGGTATGATTGGCATTTTCAATTAAAAACAATTCGGAATTCGGGTTTAATATATGAAGATGCTCAGCGTTTTTAACCTCTACACTTTCATCATTCGTTCCGTGAATAATTAACACATGGGCTTTTGCCATTTCTGCAGCCCTCTCTACATCAAAGCGGTGTTCATTCTGCTTAAAATCCTGGTAAAACTGATAATAATGAGGCATTTCCTGTTGTGTTCTTCCGTTTAAAACGTAATATACTCCGGCATTTCTCCAGTTCTCAAGATTATCTTTCTGAGGAAAACGATCTAAACTATCTACACTGGCCAGAGTAATAAGACCATTGATTCTCTCATCCTCAAAAGTTTTAATAATGGAAATCCCGCCACCTCTGCTGTGCCCGATCAGAATTATTTTCTGATCATCTACTTTAGAATCCTTAATAAAATATTCTATGACAGCACCGAGATCCGAAAGTTCTTTTGAATAATTATTATTTCCGAAAGCCTGAAGGTCTCCAAAATTATCCGGATCATCCAGGGTAGTTCCGTTATGTGAAAAATTAAATTTGACAAAGAAAAATCCCGCTTCAGCCAACTTCTCAGCCATCAGATTCCAGGCACCCCAATCTTTGTAACCTTTATAGCCATGAACAAAAATCACTAACGGCAATTTGTTTTCAGTTTCAGGATAAAATGCATCGGCAAGGAAATCCCTGGTTTCACGATTTGAAATAATAACATTTTGTTTTTTGGTGATCTTCATATATTTTGTTTTTGTTCATCGCAAAGACACTAGGCTCTTTTCTATATTTCATCAATTTTAAAAATATTTTACGGCCTTGCAACCCACTTAATTTTCAACTAAAAATATTAAAAATAGAAATAAACACAAAGTAAAACCTTAATTTTGCTGTATGTTGGATTTAAGAACGGTAACTGTAATGCGTTATATTCTGCCATTGAGAGAGGGAGGCTCGCTTCCGGCACTGGCAGAAGCTGACGATGACTTTAAATATGTATTGAAATTCCGTGGTGCAGGACATGGAGTGAAAATGTTGATCTCAGAACTTTTAGGCGGAAAAATCACGGAAGCTTTAGGATTAAAAATTCCTGAGCTCGTTTTTGTGAACCTCGATGTTGATTTCGGAAGGACGGAAGCTGATGAAGAAATTCAGGATTTGCTTAAATTTTCCGAAGGATTAAATCTGGGGCTGCATTATCTTTCCGGATCAATTACTTATGACCAGGGCGTTGTAATAGATCCGCTTCTGGCTTCGAAAATTGTATGGCTGGATGCATTTATCACCAATATCGACCGGACTTATAAAAACACCAACCTTCTGATGTGGCATAAAGAGCTTTGGGTAATTGATAACGGGGCTTCCTTTTATTTCCATCATTCATGGCAGAATTTTGATGCTGCTGCGAAAACCCCGTTTAAATATGTTAAGGATCATGTTTTACTTCCGAAAGCTAAAATGCTGGATGAGGCCGATAAATTTGCCCATGAAGTGCTGAATGACGGTATTTTCAGGGAAATTGTCAACCTGATTCCTGAAGATTGGCTGCATTGGAGTGATGCAGATGAAACGCCGGAAGAAATCCGTGAAATTTATTTTCAATTTTTGACAACCCGGCTGGAAAATTCACAAATCTTTGTAAACGAAGCAAAAAATGCAAGAGGATAAAATATACGAATACGCTGTAATACGCCTGGTACCGAAGGTTGAAAGAGAAGAGTTTTTCAACATAGGGCTGATCATGTTTTCAAAAAAAGAAAAATTCATCCGCGTAGAATATTACCTGTGTCCGGATAAATTCAGGCTGATGCACAGTAAACTCGATTATGAAGATATTATCCAAAACCTGGAAAGCTTTCAGAAAATTGCCACCGGTAATAAAGAGGGCGGACCTATTGCCCAGCTTGAAATTCCCGAACGTTTCCGTTGGCTAACGGCGGTGAGAAGCTCTGTTGTGCAGACGTCGAGACCCCATCCGGGAAAATCCAAGGATCTTGAGAAGACTTTTGGTAAACTTTTTGAGGAGTTAGTAAGATAACCGCTTCTCAAAAAATACCCTATGAAATCGTCACAAAATAAAATAATCCGCAGGTTTTCAATAAACCTGTTTTTTGTTATCTTTCTGGGGATATTTAATTCGGCATTTTCCCAAAATCAGATTGAGCAGAATATTCCTAAAAGTATTATGCTTCCTGAAAAAACAATAGTTTCAGAAAACATCTCCCATAAAACCGATGATAAGGGAAGCCCTGTTCTTCTGGATATTTACCAGCCAAAAATTACTCCCAAAGAAAAGCTTCCGGTTTTAATTTATGTTCATGGCGGTGGATGGGTTGGCGGTGATAAAATAATCCGTACCGGCAGCTATATTGAAAATATGGTTTTAAAGCTGATAGAAAAGCAATACGCCGTTATCAGCATAGATTATACTTTGGTAAATAAGGATATACATTTTCCGGCTCCTTTACAGGATACAAAAGATGCCATAAGATGGGTAAGGAAAAATGCCGGAAAATATAATTTTGACCCTGATAATATCGGGCTTTTCAGAACTTCTGCAGGGGCACACCTTTCTTTACTTTCCGCCTATACACAGGATAAAGAGTTCATTGGAGACCCTGAGCTTTCAACATATTCTGCCAAAGTGAATTATGTGGTCAATAATTTCGGGCCTTCTGACCTGAACCGGCTTTTGCACACCCGTACCGGCAAGATCCCTGTCTTTTTTATAGGTTTATTATCTGAGAAAATTGTTGATTTCAGGCAAAACCTGGTTTTAGGAATTTCAGGATATGATATTAAAAAAGACAAAAGAAAAGTAGTTGACCTTTTTAAAATCCTGTCACCGGTAGCCTATGTGGATCATGGAATTCCAACCTTAATTGTGCAGGGAGATAAAGACAAAGTCGTCCCGTTGAAACAATCTAAAAAATTACACAGAAAACTTAAGCGGGAAAATATTGAAAACACTCTGACGGTTGTGAAAGAAATGAGTTTGGGTTATGAGTTAAGAGTTGGGAAATCATTTGATATACATTCCTATTTCATTTAATATTGTAAATATTTAATTTTCAAAAACATAAAATTAATTCAAAGTTATAATTTCTATAAATTTGCTAGATTACTATACATACCTGTATTTTTTATTTGCAAAATAATTAACTTGGCCAATGTTTAAATTATTCAAAATAAATTAAACAAAAAATTTAATTATTTATTCATAAAAATTCAAACAGATATGGATTTCTTAAATAACATCAATGCATTAACGCTTGTTTTTACATCGATCCTGATCTTTGCAATTGCCTACCGTTTTTACGGAATTTTCATGGCCAATAAAGTATTGCGGCTTAATGATAACAATACCACTCCGGCTTTGGAATTTGCGGACGGAAAAGATTATGTAGCTACAAATAAAAATGTTCTTTTCGGGCATCATTTTGCGGCAATTGCTGCTGCAGGACCATTAGTAGGGCCTGTATTGGCTGCACAGTTCGGATATCTTCCCGGGGCTTTATGGATATTGATAGGCTGTGTGTTGGGAGGTGGTGTACATGATATGGTGGTTTTATTTGCATCGGTACGGCATAAAGGACAAAGCTTAGCGACCATTGCTTCTAAAGAAATCGGAAAAACAACAGGAACTGTAGCAGGCTTTGCTATTTTATTCATATTGATCCTCACACTGGCAGGGCTTTCACTGGCTTGTATCAATGCCATGCACGAAGCTTCGTGGTCTTTGTTTACAGTAGTTATTACAATGCCGATCGCGATCATTATGGGACTGATCATGCGCTATCGTAAAAACAGTGTGACTTTTGCCAGTATCCTGGGTGGTATCCTTCTGATCGCAGGGATCATCGGCGGTCATAATCTCATGCAGAATGAAACAATGAATAATTTATTTTCATGGGATATTACAACAATTTCTATTGCCATCCCATTATATGGTTTTCTGGCTTCTGTACTTCCGGTATGGCTTCTCCTGGTACCGAGAGATTACCTTTCCACCTATTTAAAAATCGGAACTATCGTCATGCTGGCTATCGGTGTGATCGCCATACATCCTACGATACAAATGCCAGCTATCACCCAGTTTGTAAATGGTGGCGGGCCTATTATCGGCGGACCTGTTCTTCCTTTTATTTTTATTGTGATTGCATGTGGCGCTATCTCAGGGTTTCATGCCGTTATTGCAACAGGTACCACTCCTAAAATGCTTAACAAGGAAAGAGAAATCCTTTTTGTAGGTTATGGAGCGATGCTGGTGGAAGGGTTCGTGGCCCTTATGGCTTTAATTGCCGCGTGTACACTGATGCCCGGTGATTATTTTGCCATTAATACCCCAAAAGAATCTTATGATGCTTTCCTTGCTGCCCACCCTTCTTTACATGGGGTAGACATTAATTATTTTTCTGAAAAAATAGGTATTGACCTGCACGGAAGAACCGGAGGTGCCGTTTCTTTAGCTGTAGGAATGGCCCATATTTTTAATAAAATCCCGTATATGGATCAGCTGATGGCCTATTGGTATAATTTTGCCATCATGTTTGAAGCTGTATTTATCCTTACTGCCATTGATGCGGGAACACGGGTAGGACGTTTCTTTTTACAGGAAATGCTCGGTTCCGTAATCCCGAAATTCAATGATAAAAACTGGGTCCCGGGAATCATTATCAGCAGCCTTCTTTTTACATTCGCCTGGGGGTATCTTGTGTTTACAGGTAATGTGAGCAGTATATGGCCGCTGTTCGGGATCAGTAACCAGCTATTGGCAGCCTGCGGGCTCATTGTATGTACCACGATGCTGATCCGGCTCAACAGGGGAAAATATGCATTATGCTCTGCTATTCCCGGAATCTTTATGGCAGGGATTACATTCTGGGCAGGATATATTCAGATCACAACGATATACATTCCAAAAGAACAATATTTACTGGCAACACTGGCGGTTGTAGCCATGGTGCTCATGCTTGTTGTATTTATAGGAGCTTTCACAAAATGGTATCAGCTTTTAAAAATCAATAAATCCGAAATCGATTTCTATGGTGAGCCGGTGAAAGAGATGGTGGAAAGGTAGGTGAGTTTTGAGTTATGAGTTGAGAGTTTAAGTTTAGCTGATGTCATTGCGAACTGAAGTGAAACAATCTGCAGTAAATTCTATTGCCGGTGATTGGTTGGCAATGACATTATTTTTAATCTTTTTAAAACAATATTACTACACTGCCCGATATATTTTTATACATTTGTCCTGCTTTAGGGGTATTCTGGAAAGAATTGAGAGAGTCCCTTTGAACCTGATACGGCTTACACCGACGTAGGGAAAAGCAAAAAAACATTCTCCGGCAATGTATCTTTTGTTTTATTTCAGAATCTTCCTAAAGCTATTTTAATAATCAATAGCAACGGAAAAAATGAAAAAATATACCTATCCATCTGTTTTAACGATTGCAGGATTTGACGGAAGCGGTGGCGCAGGCATTCAGGCCGATATCAAAACAGCTTCTGCGCTGGGATGCTTTTCAACATCAGTATTAACCGCTCTTCCCATTCAGAATACCCAGGGGGTAAGAAAAATTTACCCGATTCCTGTAGAAGCTGTGGGAGATCAGATAGAAGCCATTCTCGATGATATTTTCCCCGATGCAATCAAAATAGGAATGGTTCACACGCCTGAACTGGTTGAAACCATCGTTCAGGCTTTATGCAAATATAAAAAGATACCCATTGTATTCGATCCTGTAATGGTGGCTACAAGCGGACACCACCTGATTGAAGAAGAAACGGTAAATGCCATTATAGAAAAGCTTTTTCCCATTGCCGATATCATTACCCCGAATATGGATGAAGCAGCAATTTTAGCTGATATGAAAGTACAAACTCTGGACGATCTGTATTCTGCCGGAAAACGGATCAAACAGCTGGGGTGCAAAAGCATACTTCTTAAGGGCGGCCATCAGGAAACCTCAACCATCACTTCTTTATATTTTGATGCAGATGAAAATTTCCATTCTTTTGAAACGGTAAAATTTGACACTAACAACACCCACGGTTCCGGCTGTACCCTTTCTTCTGCAATAGCGGCTTATCTGGCTCAGGGGAAAACTTTATATGACTCCGTATCATCTGGCCAGCACTATGTTTATCAGGCTATAGAAAACGGAAGAGATGTACAGGCAGGCTTTGGAAACGGGCCGCTTAATCATTTTTTTAATCCTCAGAAACTTATCAAAAATGAGATAGTCTGAACAAACCTGGCAAACCATAGAAGAACATCTATCAGGGAATTAAAGCACTCCAATATGAAAGGCTTCAGAAAACTGATTTAACAGTTTATTTCAAAAAATACCCTTGAGAAAACACGGCGTCTATGAAAACACCGGTTATCTCAAGAGATATTAATTAATCTGAATTCTTTTGTGCTTAAAAATTAAAATTAAGCCTTGTAAAAACATATCTTCCGTTTTGCCCGAACTGCGAAGTAGACCGTGAATAAATAAACTGGTCATTATTCGTGGAAGCGGTAAGGTTTTTGGTCGGGTAAATATCAAACAGGTTGTTTACTCCCAGTGTTAAACCTACATTTTTTGTAAACTGGTACGCTACAGAAACATCCGTAATGATTTTATCAGTGATCTGCTGATGTTCGTTAAATTCGGTAACGCCGTCGCCATTGGCATCTATAATATCTGCTCCGGTTACTTTTCCGAAATAAGTATTCCTCAGATAGAAAGTTGCCTTTTCCCAGGTAAGATTATGAGATAAACCTGCCTTCACCCTCGGCACAGCTTCTTCAAGATATATTCTTGATTTTTCAGAGAAATAAGTGTTTTCGAGATTGGCAGACTGCAATAAACCTGATGAGTGAATTCCACCTACTCTTTTTGTCTGATTGAGGTTAACCGCAAAATTATTATCCAGCTTTACTCCTGAAAACTTTGCGTTGTGACTGATTACAACATCCACTCCTTTGGTTTCCGTATCAATAGCATTGGCAAAAAATTGCCCTGCATTTACATTGGCCTGATCAAACGCAACTTTGGCAGCATCCGGAACTGCAGCTCTGGTAAATTGGTCTGTAAGGATAATCCGGTTATCAATTTTTGTGAAATATCCGTCAGCCGTAAACGTTAAATTAACGGAAGGAATTCTATAGGTAAACCCTACACTCGCCGATTTTGAAGTTTCCTGCTTCAGACCCGGAATTCCCAGAAGTCCTGCAATTTTTGAATCATTACTGAAAGTTCCCACTTCCAGAAGCTGATTATTAGTAAACAAGGTAGAGGTTACATTATAGTAAATCTGGTGAATGGAAGGTGCCCTGAAGCCTGTGGAACCCGCAAATCTGAAATTAAGGTTCTGATCTACTTTAACCCTTGAAGCCAGCTTATAATTGAAAGTCGAACCAAAATCCGAATAATTCTCATATCTCGCTGCCGCATCCATCAATAACCAGTCAGTAAAATTGAATTCAAAGTCGGCATATCCTGCAACAGACTGCCTGTTTTTATTGACTGCATTTTCGGGCCTGAAACCGCTGAAAACCTGCGATCCACCGGGAAGTGTATTTCCAAAAAAGTCGGTAGGCCTTTGCGTATTGCCAGTCCATACATTTCCGTTCACATCATACGTTGCATAAGAAGCTTCCTCCCCTGCTGTTATTTTAAAATTTTCATAACGGTGTTCTGCCCCGAATGCAATGTTAATTCCTTTCCACACATCATATTTTTTTGAAAAATCAAGATTGATGGTATTTTGAGAGAATCTTAATCCACCGGCGTCAAACTCATTCGGGGAAGCAAATCTCAAAGAAGTATTTCCTGTATTCTGGATATTGTAATCAAAAGAATTCTGTCCGTATGTGTTGCTGAAATCAATATTCCAGCCGCCCAAGTTTCCTTTAATTCCTGCTGAAAGCGATAGATCCTGAATATCTGTTCCGATCTGCGGTAAATATCCGTCTGCAAACAATCCGGTAAAAGTCCTGCTTTGATTAGGTCTCCTGTAGAAACCTCCCGAAGTACCATGCCTGAAGCTGTAACCTCCGAAAGTATAGACTTTCCAGTTATCATTAACAGGAACTTCTATATTCGCAAAAAGCTGATGGTTATTCAGTTTGGACTGCCCTACCTGCATATTGAAATCTTTTCTGTCCAGTCCTCGGTAAGCCAGTTCCTGATTGGTTACATCAAAATTTAATAGAGATTGAAGCCCTTGCTGAATTACATTTCCATTAGCATCTTTTATATCCTGAATAATAGATGTTGATTGTATTGCAGACTGTTGAGAAGCAGTAAAATAATTTACATTCTGAGCATACTGATGGATATAATTTACAATCTGTTGTGAATTGGGAGTGGTATTGATATTACTGAACAATGATGAAAAGTTTACGCCGTCATTTAAGGCTCTTTTCTCAATAGCATTGTAGGCATTATAAATATTGCCGCTCTCCGTACCTGCCCTGTAGGTCGGATTTCTGAACTGTGAAGTCCAGGTGATGTTATAAAATCCGCCTCTCTTTCCGATTTTATTCCCGTAATTAAGGTCAACCTGAAAATTTTGTCCGTCAAAATCTCCGGTATGGTCATTGGCTGTAGGCG
>NZ_AKJY01000013.1 GCF_000282115.1 Chryseobacterium populi | reverse complement strand
TCTGACATCATTGATCAAGATAGATTAATTGCGGCTTAAATCGAACTCACGTTAAAATATAGAAATTATGGAAACAACATTTAACAAAGAAACATTAGCTTACGAAAAAGCAGTAAGAAGGGTAAAAGAATTAAAAGGTTTCTACGGTAATCTTACTTCTTACTGCCTGGTAATTCCTTTTTTAATGGTGCTGAACCTTTTGACCGCTCCGGATCATTTATGGTTTTTCTGGCCAATGACAGGATGGGGAATGGGACTTGCAGCACACGGAATCAATGTGTTCGGGATAGGTAAAAACTGGGAAGAAAAAAAGATCAGAGAATTGATGGAAGAGGAAAAGAAAAATTACGGAAAAACACTTTAATAACCTAAATAACAATACAATGGACTATAATCAGGCTTATGAGCGAGTTGCTCAATTGAAAAAATTCTATAAAAACCTTGCATGGTTTGCGATAATAGCAGGAATATTATTCTTTAATGATTATTTTGAACACGGGAAAATTAATTTTTCCACCTTTAATGGCTCAATTATATTGGTCATCTGGGGAATCATTCTGACGGTAAAAGCAGCAAAACTTTTTATTTTTGATGCTGACTGGGAGAGAAAAATACTACAGAAAGAACTTAAAAAAACGAAAGAACCGATAAATTTTTAAAACCTGCCAACTTTTATCTATTTTTAAATTTTAAAACTAAAACCGTAATTCAATGATCAGAACTGTCATCATCGAGGATGAAAAACCCGCTTCAAGAAAACTGGAAAGAATGTTAAGTGTTTTTCCTGAAATACAGCTGGTTGCAAAAATAGAATCAGTGGAAGAAGGGGTGGAATGGTTTTCTGAAAATGAACACCCGCAGCTTATTTTTTCAGATATTGTTCTGGGCGACGGGTTGTCATTTGATATTTTTGAAAAAGTCCCGACAAAAGGTTTCATCATTTATACGACAGCTTTTGATCAGTATACCCTGAAAGCTTTTAAACTGAACAGTATCGATTATCTTTTAAAGCCTATTTTGGAAGAAGACCTGGACGGAGCTATAGAAAAATTCAAATCATTTATTCCTTCAGATAATTCTGCCGGGTCACAGGAAGTTAAGCAGCTGATCAAAAAAGAGAAGACAACACTTTCGAGAGTTCTGGTAAAGATAGGATATAATTTAAAGATCATCCAGACTGATGAGATCAGCTGTTTTTTCAGCGAAAATAAAATTGTTTATCTGAAAACCCAGGAACGGAATTATCCATCGGATTTCACTTTGGATGAGCTCGAAGATGTTCTGGATGAAAAAAAATTCTTCCGTGTCAACAGGCAGTTTATTATTAATTCGGATTATATTAAAAACATCCACACTTCTCCTTACTATAAAGTAGATCTGGAATTTCAGCCGCAGGAAGAAATTACGGTAAGCCGTGACCGGGTGAAAGATTTCAAAGATTGGCTGGTAAGCTGATTTCTGCCATTGCTCAACTACTTATAATCAATTCTGTTAGCCTCGGTATCTTCAAGCTGTTTTACAATTGAATCCGGGATTTCGTCACTGTCAATAGGAAAGCTGATAGAATCCGGAACAAAGTTTTTCCGGTCTGCCTTCCGGAAAATCTCAAAAAGAGCAATAGGCTCTTGATTAAAACTAATACATGTACTTATAAAATGCAATTCATGGAGTTTGTATTCTGGATTTTTGAGTTTTTCATGGATATCTTTTATCCTTGAAATAAAATGCCTTTGCCGGATGAAAGTATTGCTGTTCATGATGATAAAAATATAATCCGAATAAGCAGTAACTTTTCCGAAATACTTATGGTGATCACCACCACTTCTCTCAATGAAATATTCCCCTGATGTTTCAGATTTGTAGATTTCCATTGCGGAACGCCAGATACGGTCTTCTCTGGCCTGTAACGGGTTGTCCGGTAAATTTCTGTTGTAGGAATACCAACAGCCGACCAAACGGTCTAAAAGCACTGTATTCTGCTTTGTATTATTCATCTCAATCTTCAGATCATTAAAATTAAAGGATTCTGTATTGGAATTAATAAAATCAATATAGCTGGAATATCCCAAAACTTTAACAATGAGAGTTAATTTCGCAAGATTGGGTTTGCTTAATGCTGCATTTTCATTCTGCTGATATTTTTTTAATTTATTGATGATCAGATGTTCATAAAGGTAATTTGACCCTAAGATATCAGCTTCTTTTTTAATGCCTCTCTCATCCTGATCACTGGTGATGAGGTCATTAAGCTCGGTAACAATATAGGACCATTCTGTTTTTGTAACGTCTTCCCAATTATTTTTCTTTAAGAAATACAGGCTTAGGAAATTCATTAATTTCTCAAGGTGCAGGATATCTTCTTTTTTCATTGTTTTATTTATAAGACTAATTTAAGATTTTTTTAATACTGAAAAAGACTGTAGTAAGACTTTTATATTTTAAAATCAAATGATATTTGAGTAGAAAATAAAAGTTAACACAATGGAAACTAAAATCTTATTAAAAGACGAAGTCCTTTGGAAACGAATTCAAAACTTTTCATTAGATGCTTCAGATGCTGATTTTCCTTTTTCGAAAAAACTGGCTAAAGAAGAAAACTGGACATTGGATTTTACCCGGAAGGCCATAGAGGAATATAAAAAATTTATTTATCTCTGCTGTACATTGCCAAAAGGAGCCTCTCCAAGCAAAATTGTAGATAAAGTATGGCATATGCACCTTATTTATACACAGAATTACTGGGAAGATTTCTGCCCGAATATCCTGAAAAGAAAACTGCACCATCATCCCTCTAAAGGAAGCTTTTCTGAAAAAAAGAAACATCAGGATTGGTATAATGATACCTTACATCATTACAAAGAAATTTTTCAGCAGGACGCCCCAAAAGAGATCTGGACAGATCAGATAATTAAAAAAGATAAGCTGGCATTCTGGACAAAAAGGTTAAGATTCCTTACACTGATCAGCCTTTTATTTCTGGTATATTCCTGCTCCGGAAGTTTTTTTGGCGGTGTAATGCTTACTGTTTTATTTATACTCGGCTTTTTCATCTTCATGAGTTTTATTTCATGGATTTTTGGAGGAAATATCCATAAAGAACAGGATAAAAATATCAGCAGTAATAATTCTGATGGTGGATCAGGCTGCAGTGGCGGCTCCAGTTGTGGCGGCGGAGGCGGCTGTGGGGGAGGTTGCGGAGGTTGTGGTGGATGCGGAGGTTAAAAAAAATAATAGCTATGAAAAAAATATTTTGCTATTCAGTTTCGGTAATAGTAAGCATGATCTGGCTTATTTTTACGCAGCACACCTATAATCCGATCTCGGTAAAAGGGACGGAATTCTTAAAATTTTACTTAATTCTTCTGTTAGGTTTTTATACTTCAGTAATGATCTCGAAATCTCTTAAAAAAACTTCCTCAAAGACCACTTTGTACTTTATGATTTTCATTCTGATACTAGGGATTGTGAAACTGATAAAAGGATTAATGATAGAAAAACCGGTTGGATATCTTGTTATGATATTGATGATAGAAGGCATTGTAATTCTCTGCCAGCCGGGTTTAAAATCAAATATTAAGCATAAGGAGATTCAACCAAAAAAACGCCTGTCATGACCCGAAAATTCACAGAAGCAGAGAAAAACATTTTATACAAAAATATTCCTTTACAAAAGCAAGGGTATGGAGTAAGCTGGGAAGCCATAGTGTTTATTATCCTGGCCATACTTCTTTTTGGATTAGGGATTAAAATCTTTTTGTTTGACTATAATCCTTTTTTTTATGAGGAAAAAGAGAGTTTTGAGTCCTTTCTCTATTTTATGGCCATTCTTATTCCGGTCGGGGCACTTTCTTTGATACTCGTTGCAGTATTATTTAATCTCATAAAAAATTTAATCGTGTACTCACGGTATGGAAAATATGCAGTAGAAAAATCATTTGATATTGCAGGAACTGAAATTGTACAGGGACAGAACTCCGAAGATTTTATCATCCGGATTTTCAATCATAAAGGTGAAAAAACAGAAATTAAAATCTGTCTGAAAATAGTTGTGGAATCATCGTTAAAAGCTGATTTTCTGAAGGAAATTGAAAAATACAAAACTAAAGATGTCGGAAAGATCAATGTTCCGTTCCGGAAAATTCTGTATATTCTGGAAATGAAACCCTTCTCAGGGATGGTCTATTTAAGGCTAAGTGACTTTTCTACCGATATGAAACTGGATTCCAGGGAACTGATATATTCTTACGATGCTTTTTTTAAGACAAAATATAATGTAATTGGCAGCTTGAAAACAAAAGAGGCTCTTTTTATTAATTTCTATGGTGATAATGTAGAAAAGGAGATCAATATAACCATGAAAGACGTGGAAAGTAAAATCACCTGTTATTTTATTGAAGATCAGTTACTGTAACCGGCTCATCTCTGCAATAAGAAATAGAAAAGGGCTTGAAATGTTCAAACCCTTTTTTATTCTGATTTATCTTTTATGGTCTTATAGCCATATTCCCGGCACATAAAACAGGTAATGGCTAAAAGAATGGAACTCAATACAAGATCTGATTTTTCAGGATGTACCATTGCCAGATAAAGATTATATCCAAAAGAAACCGAGACTAAAAAGATTAAAACCTGATTGGCTTGAGCAGACTGATTTTTTAAAGTAGTTTTCATAATATATTTTTTATTGTTATTAATGAGTAAGTATAACAACTTAAAATATGTTACAAATATTCTGATTAAGAAATCACACCACTTCCGATAAGCTCGTCACCAATATACCAGGATGCAAACTGTCCTTCGGCAATGGCAGACTGTTCTTCTTCAAATTCAATATAAAAAGCATTTTCAAACTGATAAAGAATGGCTTTCTGCAATGGCTGTCTGTATCTGAATCTAGCCATTACTTCCATTGACTCACCATTTTTAAGCCTCATATCTTCGCGTACCCAATGAAGCTCGGAATTGTCTATTTTCAAAGCTTTTTTAAGAAGTCCCGGAAACTGATGACCTTCTCCGACAAAAAGAATATTGTTTTCCATGTCTCTGGAGATGATAAAGCAGCTTTCTTTATGTCCGCCTATTCCTAATCCTTTGCTTTGTCCGATCGTGAAAAATTGGGCACCCTGATGTTTTCCGATCACTTTTCCGTCAGATTTTTTATAATTGATTTTTTGAGAAAGGAATTCTAATTCTTCCTCTTTTGAAGAAAATTCAGGCTTTTCCTGTGAAAATAAAGGGGAATCTTTGAAAATTTCTACAATTTCTCCTTCTTTAGGTACCAATTGCTGTTGTAAAAACTGGGGCAGACTTACTTTCCCGATGAAGCATAATCCCTGGGAATCTTTTTTATCAGCGGTTACCAACCCAATTTCCTTGGCAATTTCTCTCACCTGAGGCTTTGTAAGCTCTCCGATCGGAAATAAAGCTTTTGACAATTGATCCTGGCTCAGCTGGCACAAGAAATAAGACTGGTCTTTATTGTTATCCTGTCCTGCTAAAAGGTGAAAAATTTCCTTTCCGTTTTCATCGAAAGTGGAATTTACCCTTGCATAATGTCCTGTGGCTACCTTGTCAGCACCCAGAGACATCGCTGTCTTCATAAATACATCGAATTTTACTTCTCTGTTACATAAAACGTCAGGATTTGGAGTTCTTCCTCTCTCATATTCGGCAAACATATAATCTACGATGCGTTCCTTGTAAAGATCGCTCATATCGATAACCTGGAAAGGGATTCCCAATTTCTGGGCTACCATCAGGGCATCATTGCTGTCCTCAATCCAGGGACATTCATCTTCTAACGTGACAGAAGCGTCATTCCAGTTTCTCATAAACAAAGCGACGACATCGTGACCCTGCTGTTTCAGCAGATATGCTGTAACGCTGGAATCTACACCTCCGGAGAGGCCTACTACTATTTTCATTGTATTTCAATTTTACGAAACTCTTAACGGGAGTTCTTAGTTTGATGCGGCAAAAATACAACTAAAAAGATTCGTAAAAAAACCATAATTTTAAACATTGATAAAAACGATATTAATATGAAAAAGTTTATTATTCCCTTAATGCTAATGCTTTCAGTCCCATTTTTTTCCCAGATTTCAGTGGGTACAAACTCACAAGATAACAACAGGTGGACTTTCGGAGGCGGAATCGGTGTAGGTTTTGGAAGCCAGAGCACATTTTATCTACAGGCTTCTCCAAGAGTTGGTTACAGGCTTACTGATGACCTTGAAGTAGGAATTGTGGGAAGTGTTTCCTGGCAGACTTCAGATTATTACCGGTCAACCATGTTTGGTGTTGGCCCTTTTGCCAATTATTATTTTGCCAGATCTTTTTATGTAGGGGCAAATCTTCAGCATTATTTTATCAATTTTAAAGACCGGTATTACGATTATAAAGTTAATGAAGAAGAAACCGCTCTATATCTTGGTGGCGGTTATATGCAGAGAATCGGAAATAATTCTTTTATGCAGATCGGGCTAATGTATAACGTACTCTGGAAAGAAGACACAAGTGTATTTTCAAGTGGCCTGATCCCGAATATAGGTTTTGTAGTAGGACTTTAAATGAATTGATATACTCAATTAAGGATCAATTGTATTCTGATATTACAACCAATAAAAAAGCACCGGAAATTTTTTCCGGTGCTTTTTATATTAAATTATTTATTTATGGTTGCGAAGACTTTTCAGTCGTCTTTTTGGGCTTCTGGGTTTTTCCGCCTAAACCATCTTTGGCTTCATTGACATCCAGAGTAATGGTTTCACCTTCATTCAATTGTTTATTTACCAGCATTTCAGCTAATAAATCTTCAATGTATTTCTGGATAGCCCGTTTCAATGGCCTTGCTCCAAAGTCTTTATCCCAGCCTTTTTCAGAAATAAAGTCTTTAGCTTCTTCAGTTAATTCAACTTTATATCCTAATTTCTCCAATCTGGTGTAAAGCTTGTTCAGTTCAAGATCAATAATTTTCTTGATGTCTTCTTTCTCAAGAGAATTGAAGATCACGATGTCATCAATTCTGTTTAAGAATTCAGGAGCAAATGCTTTTTTAAGGGCATTTTCAATAGTGCTTCTCGCTCTAGTATCTGAAGTTGATTTCTTAGCTGAAGTTCCGAATCCTACACCATCACCAAAATCTTTAATATCTCTCGTACCAATGTTTGATGTAAGGATAATAATGGTGTTCCTAAAATCAATTTTTCTTCCTAAACTGTCTGTAACATGGCCTTCATCTAAAATCTGCAACAGAATATTGAATACATCCGGGTGAGCTTTTTCAATCTCATCCAAAAGAACCACAGCATAAGGTTTTCTTCTTACAGCCTCTGTTAACTGACCACCTTCTTCGTATCCAACATATCCCGGAGGCGCACCAACCAATCTTGAAACCGCAAATTTTTCCATGTATTCACTCATGTCAATTCTGATCAATGCTTCATCGGAATCGAAAAGTTCTCTTGCCATTACTTTAGCCAGCTCGGTTTTACCGACACCGGTTGTACCAAGGAAGATAAAGGTTCCGATAGGACGGTTCGGGTCCTTAAGACCGGCTCTGTTTCTTTGAATCGCTTTAACGACTTTCTTCACAGCGTCTTCCTGACCGATCACTTTTCCATTCAGCTTAGCATCCATCTGAGCTAGTTTATCAAGCTCATTTTTACCCACTTTTGTCACAGGAACTCCACTCATCATAGAAACTACTTCCGCTACATTTTCTTCCGTTACGGTTTCTTTTTTCTCTTTTACATCTTTATCCCACTTATCCTGAGCGGCATTCAATTCCATTTGAAGACGTTCTTCCTCATCCTTAAGCTTTCTGGCTTCAAGATAATCCTGAGCTTTTACCGCTTTCTGTTTCAGTTCTTTAATATCTTCAATTTTCTGTTCAAAGTCGATAATTTCAGTAGGAACTTTCATGTTTTTAATGTAAACACGTGATCCTGCTTCGTCCATTGCATCGATTGCTTTGTCCGGTAAGAAACGGTCCGTAATATATCTTGCGGTTAAATTAACACAAGCCAGAATTGCTTCCGGAGTATAAATTACATTATGGTGTTCCTCATATTTATCTTTGATCTGATTCAGAATCTGAATGGTTTCATCTATTGAAGTAGGCTCTACCATTACTTTCTGGAACCTTCTTTCTAAAGCTCCGTCTTTTTCAATGTACTGACGGTATTCATCCAGAGTAGTTGCCCCGATGCATTGAATTTCACCTCTTGCCAAAGCAGGCTTAAACATATTGGAAGCATCTAAACTTCCTGTAGAACTTCCTGCACCAACAATCGTGTGAAGCTCATCAATGAACAGGATGACATCACGGTTTTTCTCCAGCTCAGTCATGATGGCTTTCATTCTCTCTTCGAACTGCCCACGGTATTTGGTTCCTGCAACCAGACTTGCAAGATCCAGAGTAATTACCCGCTTACCGTAAAGCACTCTTGAAACCTTTTTCTGCTGAATCCTTAAAGCCAATCCTTCAGCAATGGCAGATTTACCAACACCTGGCTCACCAATCAGCAACGGATTGTTTTTCTTTCTTCTCGATAAGATCTGGGAAACCCTTTCGATTTCTTTCTCACGGCCAATTACCGGATCAAGTTTACCGTCTCTCGCCAAAGAAGTAAGGTCTCTACCAAAGTTGTCCAATGTAGGTGTTTTACTTTTTGCAGTCCCTAAATTTCCTTGTGGCTTTCTCATCTGCTCAAATTCCTCTCTTTCATCATCGTCATCATAAGCACTCATTTGTGGTGACTGCCCGGAATTTTTAAGCATTGTCTGATATTCTCTTGAAACACCTTCATAATCGATGTCGTAAGCGCCTAGTATACTTGAAGTGGGGTCTTCATATTTATAAAGAATGCCCAGAAGCAAATGAACGGTATTAATCTCATTGCTTTTGTATTGTCTGCATTCCAGCTCTGCACGTTTAATAGCATGATCTGCCATTTTAGTGAAAGAAATATTGGTAACCTCCTCAGAAATAGGATTAAGACTTGCTGTATTTAGAGTTTCAATTTTTCTTCTGATTTGTGTTAAATCGGCATTAAGGTTTTGAAGGATTTCTTTTGCAGAGTTTTCTGTTTTTATAATACCTAAAAGTAGATGTTCTGTATTAAGAAATTCACTTTTCAGCCTTTTAGCTTCATTTTTGCTTTGTTTGAACACCTGGCTCAAACCTTGTGAAAACTTATAATCCATAATATATCTCAATTAGAATAAAGATAGAATTATCATTTATTCATTATCTAAATTACAAATATTTTACCAAAAATCAATTAATGACTTTATGGCAGAAAAAAACTTTATTATCTTATTGAAAATGATTAAGTTTGTTTCCCTTAAATTTTTCTCATGAATCCCGAAATTGCTACCTATATAGGATATTCTGCTTCACTTTTTATTGTGTTGAGTTTTATATTAAAAGATGTAAGAAAAATCAGGATCGTTAATATGATTGGCTGTATCTGTTTTGTCATTTACGGTATCTTCAGCGGAATGCTTTGGCCGGTAATTATTCCTAACGGGCTGATCTGTTTCATACAAATCTATCACCTGATGGACGGAAAGAAAAGCTGATGAAAAAAATCCTAACCTCTGCTTTCAGCAATTTATATACAGACCAACGGATCGAAAAGGTCTGCAGAAGCCTGCATGAGAACGGATATCAGGTTGAATTAATAGGAAACGACTGGAACGGGGCAGAAAAAATGACACGGCCTTATCCTTTTTCAAGGATTCATCTCACATCCAAAAGCTTAAAGACCGCTTATTTTGAATTTAACTGGAAATTATATCAGGAATTAAAGAAAAAAGCTGACGGAAATACCATTCTTCATGCCAATGATGTCGATGTTTTACTACCAAATTATCTTGTTTCCAAAAAATTAAATATTCCTCTGGTGTTTGACAGCCATGAGATCTTTTCAGAAATGCCTGCCATCCAGGGAAAAATGTCACAAAAACTCTGGCGGTACCTGGAAAAAAATATTATTCCGAAACTGGAATGGATGATAACAGCAAGTGAAAGCTATGCCGGATGGTTTCAAAAAAAGTATGGAGTAGAGCCCGTAGTTGTTCAGAATGCCCCGAAAAAAATGACTGTTGCCCCGGAAATTCCCGAGAATACTCCTAAGGTTATTTTATATCAGGGAGCAATTAATCCTTTCAGGGGGATTGATAAAGCGATTCTGGCAATGCATCATCTTGATGGGGTGGTTTTTAAAATTGCCGGTGACGGGCCAAAGAAAAAAGAATATGAAGATCTGGCCATTAGAGAAGGCCTTCAGCATAAAGTTCAGTTTCTGGGAAAATTAAAACCGGAAGACTTAAGAAAAATTACTGTTACAGCGGATGTCGGAATGAGTATTGAAGAAAATGCAGGTGACAGTTATTTATTTTCACTTCCCAACAAGGTCTTAGACTGTATTCAGGCCCGGGTTCCTTTGATCATGTCAGATCTTCCTGAAATGCAGAAGATTAAAAGACATTTTGACATCGGAGAAATTATTAAAGGGCATCTTCCTGAAAATATAGCTGCAACGATACAGTCGGTTTTAAATAAAGGAAGGAAGAATTACCAGGAGGAGCTTGCAAAAGCTTCAGATTTGTTCTGTTGGGAAAATGAAGAAATAAAGCTTCTGGAAGTATTTCAAAAAGCGGCTCAATAAAATTATCCTTTAAAAAAATAATTTTAATCATTACCATCAGGTTTTCAGATGAGTCTTGGGTTAAATATCTTTTTAAAATTGGTTATCTTTGCAAAATAGAAATTTAAAAACATGACCATTAAAGAAAAACAGCAGGAAATCGTTGACGAATTTGCATTTCTTGATGACTGGGAGCAAAAGTATGAGTACATCATTGATCTCGGGAAAGAGCTTAAGGGATTGGCGGAAGATAAAAAAACAGATGAGAATCTGATCAAAGGTTGTCAAAGTAAAGTATGGATTGATGCTGAATTCAAAGATGGAAAACTTTTTTTCGATGCAGATTCTGACGGAATTCTTCCAAAAGGAATCGTTTCTTTATTAATCAGTATTTACAGCGGTCATTCTACACAGGAAATTTTAGATTCCGATTTCGGGTTTATTTCTGAGATCGGATTACAGGAATTCCTTTCCCCGTCCAGAGCCAATGGTTTAATGGCTATGACGAAGCAGATTAAGTTTTATGCCGTTGCCTACCAGCTAAAGTCGTAGTTGTGACCAGAATTTTAGCATATCGTTTTTCGGCCTTTGGTGATGTTGCCATGACGGCACCTGTTTTCCGGGAATTTTTGGAGCAGAATCCTGACGTGGAAATCGTGATGGTTTCAAGAAAGAATTTTGAAGGTTTATTTGCTGATATCCCGAATGTTATCTTTAAAGGAATCAACCTGGATGATTTTAAAGGCTTTTTCGGATTAAACAGGTTGGCGAATGAACTTATAAAAGAATTCCGTCCCGATTATATTGCCAATCTGCATGACGTGATCAGAACAAAGGTTCTTGATAAGATTTACATAAAAAAAGGACTTAAGGTTTTTAAAATCAACAAAGGGAAGCACGAGAAGGAAAGACTTACCGATATCTGGAATCTGGATAAGGTTCAGCTAAAGCAAACAGTTGAGCGTTATGCGGATGTTTTCAGAGAAATGGGCTTTCAGGTAACTCTGTCCCACAAATTAAGACCGGCTTCTTTCCAGAAATCGGGGATAGGTTTTGCTCCTTTTGCCCAGCATAGAGGGAAAATGCTTCCTTTGGAAAAATCTTATGAATTAGCAAGAATCCTGGCCCGGAAACAAAAAATATATTTTTTCGGAGGCGGACAAAAGGAAACAGAGACCCTTGAAAAATGGGAAAAAGAAATTCCTAATACGGAAAGTTTATCAGGAAAATTAAACCTTAAAGAAGAGCTTCATAGAATTTCCGGGCTGGAACTGATGATCTCTATGGACTCTGCGAATATGCACCTTGCCAGCCTTGTAGGAACAAGATGTGTGTCTGTTTGGGGAGCTACTCATCCATACGCCGGCTTCCTTGGGTTTGGTCAAAGTGAAGATGATGTTGTTCAGGTAAAAGATTTAAGCTGCAGGCCTTGTTCGGTATTTGGTGATAAAGAATGCTACAGGGGCGACTGGGCTTGCCTGGCAGAGCTTGATGTGCAGAAAATTATAGAGAAAATCTGATTGAATGAAGCTTTCCATCTGTATCCCGGTTTATAATTTTGATGTTCGAGAACTGGTCAGTGATTTGAAAAAAGAAATCACCGCAGGTTCCATTGATGCAGAAATTATTTTGATTGATGATGCTTCGGAAGACAAATTTATACAAATCAACAGGACGCTTCAGCCCGAAGTTAAAAACTTCATTTTTCTTGAAAAAAATATAGGAAGGTCACAGATCCGTAATCTTTTTCTTTATTACTCGAAAGGAGATTATTTACTTTTTCTGGATTGTGACGGAAAAATAATTAGTGAGAATTTTTTAAATAATTATGTTCGTTTTATAGAAAAAAACACTGATACAAAGGTGATTTACGGGGGGAGAAAAGTGTCAGAAACATTTCCGGATGAAAACCATCATTTGCGGTGGAAATTTGCGGTGGAACGGGAGAATCTCCCGGTTAAATTCCGCCTGGAAAAACCTTATTTAAGCTTTCAGACCAATAATTTTGTGATAAAAAAAGAAGTGTTGGAAAAAGTACATTTTAATCCTGAATTTCAAAAATACGGGTATGAGGATCTGCTTTTTGCCATGGATTTAAAATCAGAGGAAATAAGGATCGGTCATATAGACAATCCTATTTTTAATAATGACCTGGAAGACAATAAAGTTTATCTTCAAAAAGTAGAAGAGTCTGTGGACAGCCTGTCTAAAATGCTTAGAAATAAAGAGCTAAATGCAAAGCTATCTGAAGTTAAACTTGTAAAAGCTTACCAGATGCTAGATAAGCAGCCTTTAAAGCCTTTATTCAGACTGTTTTTTGGATTACGAAAAGAAAGGTTGAAAGAATCTCTTTTAAAAGGAAATACCGGCCTCCGCTATCTTGATTTTTATAAGCTTGGTTTGCTTCTTGAAAAAATGGAGTAGTAGGGCATTCCAAATTATGGGAACGATACTGTTTTCTATATTTTAAGAAAAGCAGCAAAGCTGTTATGAAGCATTCTTTTGAAATCTATTTTAGAGATTAAAAAATTTTTGCTCATTTTAGATTTGTCCAGCTCATCATTTTCATTGCGATATAAAAACCGATCATTTGCAAGAAGCCAGAAACAACAAATGTAAATGGTATATAGTTATCCAAATTATCTTTCAGCCAGCAGATGATGTTTTTTTAATACTTCTGCTAAACCCAGCTTATTTTTACTGTAAATTAATTTTGTTCCGGGTATCCGGAGACCCTGATCAACAGTTCGCCATAAAATGCTTTTATCAAGGTCATCGGGAATTGTGGTGTGATCTAAATTTTCTTTAAATATTCTTAATAAGGCTGCAAGCTCTGTATTTTCGTATTGGGCAATAATTTCATAAGGATTTTTATTAAATGCCCTGAAAACAAAGAACAGCAGCTTATTAACAAATGTTTCTGATTTCAATTCATTAATAAGGGGCTGATTAAGATAAATAGATATTTTATGTTTAGTCTGTACCTGAACATGGGAAATAAGGATATCTTCAATGGAGTCAAAGGAGACCTTTTGTAGAAGAAAGAAAGTCTCAAATATCAGGAAGTTATTTTTTACGGATATAGTGGGGAAAGCCATTTGTAATTATCTGATGAGCGAAAGTTTATTTTCTCCTTTTTTAAGATGGAACAAGGCTAATTCTGTAATGATCATTCCTTCGTTATTCTCAAAAACAAAACCGCATGGCTGGTCATTTATTTTCATGCCTACAACCTGGTTTCTGTTGCCATAAAAATGTAAGGAATATTCCGAAAAGTCTATCTTGTTGACATCCTGTCGGGATGAGTTCAGGATGGCCTTTCTCCTTGCTGCTTTTTCATCTTCGCTGAGGTAAAAAACGGTGGTAATTTCTTCAAAACGTTGATTGTTTATAACATTATACTGATCAGTATTCCTGTTTTTAATGATCTGATAGAATGTTTCATAATATTCTTTAATTTCTTCAACCAGGTTATCTTTCACGGGATTATCCCCATTGATATAATCTGAGAAACTGAAAGAGTTTTTCCATCCTTCTAAATAATAAGGAACTTCGGCCTCAAAAAAATCTCCTGTTGTATACATCGGAGTATCCTTTTCTTCGAAAGAAATATGAAAATGCTGTTTTACCGTCTGCTTTGGAATTGAGAAATCAAAAGCATCTCTTACGGTGATTTTAAGATCAATAGAAGCATGTTTGCTGATTCTGTCTTCATGTTCGAAGCAGTGGGCTTTTATGGTAAAAAACTGTTTACCGGAATTTAAAATATATCCGTTGACAGGCCAGTCCACTGCCATTCCGCCTTCTTTATAATGATCGAAACAGGGAACATCATTGATGAATAATTCTGCCTGGCAATTTCTCACCTGCAATTCTGCAAGATAGAAGGGATTCTTATACATGATCAGTTACTTTTTTTGGTATTTTTTTAAACAGATATCTTCGCCTACAAATACTTTTTCCAGTGGAAACCGGCTGCAGTCGAATTTTTTATTTACAATAGAAATGGTATAAATATTATCTTTTTCAAAGGAAGAATAAGCGAACTGGATGATTTTATCCGGTGTTTCCCATCTGTAAACAGAAGGATTATCGTACAGCTGGTTGATATTTACTTTAAATGTTTTGTATTGACGGTCAATATCATTAATGATTTTATCTTTAATATTTTCCTTTAAGACAAAAGAGGTAGATACACCGATGATTTCATTGTTTTTGCTTACCTTAAAATCATATTTATAACTGCTTATATCTGTATTTCCCAATGAAACCCTGATGTTTTCATTTTGTTTTTTACTGATGATATAATTGTAGGAAATATCTGAATCACTGTCTTTTATAGAGGTTTTGTAGTACTTGTTGGTACCGAATAAAGTGTCTATATTTTCGTGAAATGTTATTTTTTCTATATCAAAATTGCTGCTTCCTAAAGTTTTAGGATTCTCTTTTTCCTGTGATTTGCAGCTGTATACAGATAAAACGAAGATAACTGCAAATAAAAATTTATTTCTTCTCTTCAATGTATATTTTTCCTGAATCATATATTGGGTCTTTAGGCTCTTCGATTATTGTAAAAACTTGTTGATGGGTAGGCTTAAAATCAATTCTCCGGTTGCTGATAAGTTCACTGATAACGATCGTCATTTTGGCGCCTTTAAAATTAACCGTTGATTTCTCATAATATTTTGACTGGTTTTTATCATACCCCCATTCTTTTTCAAAGGTCAATGACGTGGCTACGTTTCCTTCCACTTTCCATTTTTCCACTTCAGTTGTTTCCGTAATTCCGTTTCTGGTTGTGGTAGGGATAAAAACCACTTCATTACTTTTACATCCTGCCCGAAGGGTAACTCCGGGTTCTACCCACATTTTTTGTTTTCCTCTGTTGGCAAAACCGTCTACACGATTGTAAGATAAGCTTAAATCTGCCTTTACAGGGAAAGAAACTTCAAATGTAATGTAAAGATCGGATTTTGATAACCATTCTATAAACTGGATAATCCAGCTGATTACTCTTCCGATCGGTCCCAGGAATTTAATTAAGGGAACTAAATCCACAACTACGGTTAACCCGATTAACGGATCTGCCCTTAAGCCACCAGTGTATATCGGAACAATCTCATTATTGCTTGCTTTACCGAATTTCCAGCCTAAGGCAAATCCTACATTAGGCGGATCTATCGCAAAATCCACTTCAATCACACGCCTTGATTGCGCTAAGCTTGGAGTGCCGTCACTGTTGCCGGGATTGAATACTTCCAGATATTGACGGGTCATATTAAAAGCAGCTACGGCGGTGTCTACAACCTTTTTTATACTTTCAATTCCAATTTCATGCTCTTTTCCGTTCTCAACGGCTTTTGCCTTTAATACCCATCCTAAATTGGATGATTGTGTGGCATCGATATTCAGCTCACTCCCCAGATATCTCATGTTGTAATTCTGATGGTGTGCATTCAGTCTTTCCCGGGTATATTTTATTTTTCCGGTATATCCTTTACCTATCGTTATCAGAAATGCAACTTCCCATTCTATATCCGGGTATACTTTAATTTTAGCAATCTGGTTAGGGTAACGGCAGGTACTTATGGGAACAAAGTAATTCTGTGCCAGATCTTCGTTCAGGATAAAATAATTAAACAGCCATAATATATTGGCAGCATCAGCAGTATAAGTACTCGTTCTACCCTGAAGAAAGGTTTTATTATAATTATATTTAGGCATGAGCAGCATTTTGCTGTCACCCTCAAATTTATAATCTGTTCCGGCTGTCCACTGCTGTACCTGTGAAGGATTATAAGACTTATTGGTTTTAATAACGTCTGTGTCTGTCCTGTTTTCGTTGGTAGCTGTAATGCCTGCGTTTTGCTGTTGCTGAGAATGTGTTTGATCGGTTTGTGTATTAAACCCGGCGGCATCTCTTTGTGCAGCAAATACTTTATTTACCTGGAAAACATTGGTTTGTGCTGTATGCTTCTGTCCTTCATCTAAAAGTAATCCCTGGCAGAAAACATCTTTTGTTGTGAGTTTATCTAAAGTGATGGAGATTTTTTTTCTCTTGTCTCCGGCTGTAATCCCAAAGATCTGGCTGGTACGGTCTATCGGGCCTTTGGTGTCCTCTTCATCGAAAATTACCAAAGGAGCCCTGTCTCCGTCTTCCTCATCTTTTATAGTGATTTTAGAATATCCGCAAGGGTCATATTCCCTTTTCTTATATTGTATGTCTCCAATATACTGGATCTGATTGTTTTTTTGTGTTTCAAACTGGTTCAAAAGAGAACTTATTGTGTCATAGGGAACCAAAAGTTCACGGGAAGAATCGTATATCCACTTTCCGTTTTCCAGTCTTACCCAATCTGAGGTGGCCTGTTCAGAATCATATTGTCCTGTAGCGGAAACACTTCCGTTAGCAACCAAAACAGGGCCGGTAAAATCGATATATCCTCTCAGTCTCAGGTAATATTTTTCATCTTGTTTCTGGCTGTTATGATTTTTTTGCCATTCCGGATTTATAAGAAATCTTAATGACTTTTGGGCATTGTAATGAAACGCTCCCGGGTTTGTTATCTCGACTCTTTCCTTTTTGGAAACTACTTTTCCTTTATTAACAAGTTCTACATCAAAAACAAATTTTTCCAGGTTATGATGCCAGTCAGGGAGCAGGTGAGTGTAGACTTCTACATCTACTGTTTGTCCGTAGGCTGCTTTTTTGTCACTGTCCTGTAACGGAATATAGCTTCCTTCCTTCGGGAACTTAAAATTACAGTACAAAACCTGCGGACGGTCTGTTGCAACCACTCTTAAAACTTCTACACCGTCTGTTTCCGGAAAGACATTGTATGGAATTAGCAAGTAAACAACACCAATATTCCCAATACCGTTCTTTACATCACTTACATTGACAACCCGGTTATTTCCTTCAAGAATTTTATAATCTTTATTTTCTTCATTGGACGTTTTCAGGGTACTAAAAAACTCACTGGGAGATAATTGCGGATACAATTGCTTGTAGGCATTCCATAGATGCTCTCTTACAAGAAACCATTTTACATCCCGAATTGTATTTTCGGGATTACGTGTGCCTGGTCCTAAACAAGACTTATCCACATAAGCAGTAAAGGAACTTTCTGAAGGGCTCAGCTCCACTAGATAGCCGGAACCATATTGTTTAACATTTTTTTTAGGCTCTTTGATCAAAGCCTTCTTTATGCCTGCTGTACCCATATTTAATATCCGAATTTGTAAGGATCTTTACTATTATAGTTTGACATATCAACAACGGGATTTACATGGGGCTGAAGTTCGCTGTCGGCATTTTTCAGATTGCTTTGAGATGGCTCCCCGATTTGTCCGGTTTTGATAATTGAAATACAGTCTTTACCCCCAATAGGGCAGGTTGCCTTACTGTCTTCCAGTAAAATATAGCCATCCGGGGGAGAGTATTTTTCTTTTTCGTAATAACCGCTCCATTCTGTAACGACTGCACTGCATGGGGTGTTATTCTTTTTTTTACAGGATCCGAAAGTGTTTTTTTCAAAAGTAGCGCCTATATCTTTATGGGTGGCAGCCAATTTTGAGCTGCCATTGAGGTCGTTGATATAATATTTCTGTTGTGTGAGTACCTTTAATTTGTCCGGAGTAGTACCAAACTGACATTGGCACAAGGCTCCCTGTACTACTTTTTCTTTTTGAGACATACTAATGTAATTTTGTGTGGTGGGTAAAATTAGTGTTTTTTATTCAAATCGGTTTTCTACCAGTCATTTTCATATTTGTTTTTATAAAATCCCCACGGATTAGGCTCTGAGACAACGAGCCCTCCTGTAATAAAAGGACTGTTTTTGTCCAGTTCCATACCTTTATATTTTTCTGTTTCCTGCTGATATTGTGTATAATTTATTTTTTTGATAAAAACTTTGTTCCCTTGCCGGTCTTTAGAATAAACTTCAAAATAGGCTCGTATGTGCATTGGAAAATGATAATAGAGATCAAGGTCGAAAACCACTTTCAAAGACATAAAACAGGATGTTTTATCCGTCCGTTTTTTGGGAATAAAATAGGGATCTGCCGTTTTTTCCGAACTTTCAAATTCAATCACGAAAGAATGATAATCGGTAGGGATCTTATTAATGGTCTGAATTCCCGGAAACCTTATGGGTGGCTGATAAGGGATTACGGACAGGAAGAGTGCTGTTTCAGTTTTACGGGCTTCACCATAATCAATAAATCTAGGATGAAAAAACAGGTTCCAGAACCAGTCGTTTTGTAGACTTTTTTCAACTTCCGGCTTGTTTTCAAGCTTATTATCTACCGCAAGAAAAAAGTTGTGTAAGGATTCACTATCATATTTATCTGATATTTTTAATTTTTCTTCAGTCCAGCGGGTTTTGATCTCTTCATGGTTAAGAATTTCATTAGTGCTTAATCCTTTTTCATTGATATGAGTCTGAAGAGGATAGATTGATTTTGATATCGAATTTGCGAGGATTTCACTGATGTGGTCAGGCTGATGCTGGTCATAAAAGATATTTTCCTTGTTGATTTCAAGGATGCCTTTATTGTATTCGAGGTTTAAATTGGTGGTTACTTCGTAATCAATTCTTTTTGAGAGAACCTGCTCTTCTCCGGAAAAATATTTAACGGATACCTCGTATTTTCTCTGCTTCAATCCCGAAGGTTTTATCCTGAGAGCGTTTAATCTTCTTAGTATTTCATTTTTTGACATGAGAATGCCCATAACAATATCATTTTTAGCCTCCCGACATAGTTTAATGATCAAATTTAATGATTTGTTTATAAAAAATTAATGAAATAAAGAAAGTTTGAAAAATAGAAGAACTTATAAAAAAGAAAAATCTCCCAGTTTCCTGAGAGATCTCCTGTGGGTCCTGAGGGATTCGAACCCCCGACCCTCTGGGTGTAAACCAGATGCTCTGAACCAACTGAGCTAAGAACCCGAATTTTTTTTGAAAGGTTTCGTTTCCTTTTCTGTGGGTCCTGAGGGATTCGAACCCCCGACCCTCTGGGTGTAAACCAGATGCTCTGAACCAACTGAGCTAAGAACCCTCTATACTTATTTTCTCATTTAGAGTGGTGCAAATATACGACTTATCTGTAAATCTCCAAATTTTTTTCTAAAAATTCTCCGACTACAAAGTTGCTGCCCCCAATAAAAATCATTTCTTCATTTGTACATTGTTGTTTTGCAGATAAATAGGCTTCCTGTACTGAATCGAAAATTTTATAAATAATTTTGGCATTGATCAGCAAATCTTCATAGTCCTCAGGATGCCTTCCCCTGTGAATAGCCGGCTTTGCAAAATAAAATTCGGAATTTTCAGGTAATAAAGCCATCATCTCATCTATTTTTTTATCATTCACGAATCCCAGGATGACATGCTTGTGACGATCAATCGAATTAAGCTGTGAGAAAACATACTCTAATCCGGCCTGATTGTGTGCAGTATCACAGATCGTCAGCGGAGTTTTTGAAAACTCAAACCAGCGGCCGATAAATCCGGTATTATGATGTACATGCAATAACCCGTTTTCTATGTTTTTGTCAGAGATCGTGATATTTAATTTTTTTAATTCTTCCACTAAGGCCAGAACCACTTTTATATTTTTTTGCTGGTAATTTCCTTTCAGATCAGACTCGAGGTGAGTTTCTATTAAAGTGGCATCAATGAAATGGGTGTTTTCTTTATCTGCTTTCTGCTGAACGATATTTTTCACCACTGTGTTGTCATCGCCAGAAATAACTGGAATATTGCTTTTAATAATTCCTGCTTTTTCTCCGGCGATCTCTTCAATTGTATTTCCCAGGATATTCTGATGATCAAGCTGAACATTTGTGATTGCAGAAACTAACGGCTTAATGATGTTTGTAGAGTCCAGCCTCCCGCCCAGACCGACTTCGATAATAGCAAAATCTACCTTCTGCTGATAAAAGTATTCAAAAGCCATAATGGTGGTAAACTCAAAAAACGAAGGTTTGATATCTTCAGGTAAGTTTTTAAGCTTTTGGATGAAATTAAAGACAAATTCCTTATCACAGTTTTTACCATCAACCTTTATACGTTCCGTAAAATCAATAAGGTGGGGTGAATTGTATATTCCTGTTTTATAACCGGCCTCCTGGAGAACGGAAGCCAGCATATTGCTTGTTGAACCTTTTCCGTTGGTGCCTCCGATATGAATGCATTGTATCTTTTCCTGAGGGTTGTCAAAAAAAGCACAAAGTTTTGTGATATTATCTAAACCAGGCTTGTAGGCCTTCTCCCCGTCAATCTGATAATTGGGAGCCTGAACGAAAAGCCATTCAACAGCTTCCTGATATTGTTTGGTTGTCATCATGCAAAAATCTCAAAAGTTTTTTAAAAAGAAAATATTAATTTTTCAAAACTGTAACTTTTTTATCTTTAGTTCGTCTAATATTGTAAAATCGTAATATGAAAAAAGTTCTGATTATTGTTTTGGGATTATCTTATTTGGGTATAAATGCCCAGAAAAAGTGGTCTTTGAGAGAATGTGTAGACTATGCTGTAAAGCATAATCTTCAGGTTATCCAAAATGAATATTCGAAACAAGTTCAGGATTCTAATCTTAAAATTGCTAAAAGAGGATATTTACCTTCTGTATCGGCAAGCCTCGGAAATAATGTAAGCTTCGGGCAGGCTTCATTAGGAACAGGAAGTATCCGGAATGACAGATTCAGTAATAGCGCCAACCTTGGAGCAGATATTTTGGTTTATAACAACGGAAGGCTGGAAAAAACAGTAAGAAAATCCGAATTTGATGTCGAAGCAAGCCAATACGATATAGAAACCATAAAAAACGATATTTCTTTACAGATTGCCCAACAATATTTGACAACACTACTGAACAGGGAAATTGTGAAAATTTCTCAGAGTGCCGTTGAGAATGCTCAGAAACAATTTGACAGGGCAAAGATAACCACAGAAGTCGGTACGACAGCCCAGACTATTCTTGCTGAAGCAGAAGCAGCATTGGCAAGAGAAAAACAAAACCTCAAAACAGCAGAAATTAATACCGGCAGAAGTTTATTTGCGCTGGCTCAGCTTTTACAACTGGAAGATTATAAAGAATTTGATGTAGAAAATGTTGATATTCCTGACCAGTTGGCTCCTCAGCTTAAATCTGTAGATGAGGTTTTAACTACTGCTTATGACACCCAGCCACAGATAAAAGCCGCAGAAAGCCGAATTAAATCTGCCGAAGCACAAACAGAGATCAACAGAACCGCATTCTGGCCAACGATAACAGCCAGCGCGGGAGTAGGAAGTTTCTATAATAATTTATTGAATGTGGCTGATGAAAGAACTTTTTTCCAACAGTATAAAGATAACTTCGGGCAGCAGCTCGGGCTTTCTATAAACATTCCTATCTTCAATAAAGGAATCACAAAGCTACAGGTAGAACAATCCAAGATCAACGAAAGCATCGCTAAAAATTCTTTTGAACAGCAAAGACAGGTTGTAAGACAAAATGTACAGAAAGCCCAGTTTGATGTAGAAGCTAATTATGAAGCCTATCTTGCAGCAGTAGAAACAGAAAAAAGTACAAAACTTTCATTAGAATTTGCAGATAAGAGCTATGCTGCGGGAAGAACGACTATTTTTGATGTAAATATTGCGAGAAATAATTATGCAAATGCTCAGGGGTCTGTAGCCCAGGCAAAATATAACTATCTTTTCAGCCTTAAATTGTTGAATTTCTATGCGGGAATTCCGTTAAGTTTATAAAATGTCAATCCAGTCTCTAGAAAAATATTTACCACCCAATACACTTCAATATTTAAAAATCTGGTTTTCAGATTACTATATTCATATAAAAATTACAAGAAACAGGAATTCGAAACTGGGAGATTATAGAAAACTCCCGGATCATTCCCATGAAATAACCATTAATTCTACACTGGCTCCACAGCTTTTTTTCTTTGTGCTTACCCATGAGCTGGCTCACTTGATAGCCTTTGAAAAATATGGTAGAAGAATTTCTCCACATGGGAATGAATGGAAAGATACCTTCAGGAGAATGCTCCTCGAAAGCCTTGATATATATGAAGAAGACCTGAGGCCTATTATTGTGAAGTTTTCCAGATCTCCGAAGGCCAATTTTATGGCCAGCCCGGACCTTGTAAAATATTTCCACATTGAAAAACAGGATGATAAACTACAATTTATAGAAGAATTGCGAAAAGGAGATTACTTTATTTATCGAAATGAGAAATATTTTCTAGAAGGTCTGATTAAAAAAAACTACCTTTGTATGAACCTGGCTACTGGAAGGAAGTATTCTTTCAAACCTTTGGCAAGGGTCGAAAAATGTAGTTAAACATGTCAATATCAGATAAATACTGTGTTATAATGGCCGGAGGGATTGGAAGCAGATTCTGGCCGATGAGCACACAGAAATTTCCAAAACAATTTCAGGATATTTTAGGAGTTGGCCGTACAATGATTCAACAAACGTATGACCGGATCAGCAAGATCATTCCGAATGAAAATATATTTGTTATTACCAATAAAGAATATGTAAGCCTTTCTCATCAGCAGTTACCGGAAATTCCGGAAGATAATATTGTCGGGGAACCCCTGATGAAAAATACAGCAGCCTGTAACCTTTATATGGCTAATAAAATTGCTGAAATCAATCCGGATGCGACAATGATTGTTTTGCCGGCAGATCACCTGATATTGAAGGAAGATGTTTTTCTTGAAAAAGTACAGCTTGCATTTGACCTTGCTGAAAGCAATGATTACCTGGTTACTCTGGGAATTACGCCGACAAGGCCTGACACCGGATACGGTTATATTCAGTTTGTTGATAAAAAAAATGCAGAATATTTCAAAGTAAAAACTTTTACGGAAAAGCCTATTCTCGAGATTGCTCAAAGCTTTCTGGAAAGCGGGGATTTTCTATGGAATGCCGGGATATTTATCTGGAATGTAAAAAGTATTCATCAGGCATTTGAAATGTATCTTCCGGATATGACGCAGCATTTCATGGCTTGTGAATACAATTCTGAAGGCGAAAACAGCTGTATTGAACTCATTTATCCGAAAGTACAGAAAATTTCCATCGATAACGGGATTCTTGAAAAGGCGAAGAATGTTTATGTCATTCCTTCAGATTTGGGATGGAGTGACCTCGGAACATGGACATCCATCTATGAAAATACGGAAAAGGATGAAAATCAAAATGCTGTAAAACTGAAACACGTGCTGACTTACAATGCAAAAGGAAATATCATCCGCCTTAAAAATAATAAGAAAGCTGTTGTTATAGACGGCTTGGAAAACTACATTATCGTAGATACTGATAAGGCATTGCTGATTTGCCCGAGGGATAACGATCAGCTGATAAAAGATTATGTTCTTGATTTGAAAAACTTCAAAAAAGGAGATAAATTTATGTAATTATACTTTTGAAGAATAAGGCGATGACAAAATTCACATACAAGGTTTCGGCATTTATTTTTCTGTTTTTGGGAATTTTAACTTATTCGCAGGAGAAGAAGAAATTTTCTGGTATTCCAGTTATTCTTCAGAGAATAGTTCCTAATGATAATAACGATTTCTGGGTTTTGGTTTACAACACGTATGGACAAAACCAGGAAATAAAAATATCCGGGACAAAAAAGGATTATGCACCACAATTTTCTGGGTTTGACCTGTTTCCTGATGAAGACAGTTTTTATTACATTGTTTATTCCTCCGGAGGAAAGTTGAATTATGTTACGGATTTCGAAAACCTGAAAAAATTTATCGGAAAAATAGATAATGCAGAGGAAGCGGCAATTGCTGCTACCATAGAAGGGTATATGATAGATGAGGAGTTTAAGGATATTGCAGGAAACTATTATGAAGACCAATCCAACTATTATATGGATCTGGGAAAACTGACCTCAAAGGAATGCCCGTATCAAAAAACACATTATACCTTAACGGTAAGCAAATCCAACGGGATGATAACCAATGTAAAAGATAACGGAACTTATATTGAGCTTTATAATAAAAAGTGTAAAAATAATCCGAGACTTTTAAAAATTGAAAAAAAAGAAGAATCAAAAGATGAGCCTAAAAAACCAGCCAAATCAACCAAAAGAAAATAATTTCTACGAAACAGAAAGATTAATCATTCGCCCGATGTCATTAGATGATGGCGAGTTTCTTCTTGATCTTTATAACAGACCAAAATTTATACAATATATTGGCGACCGTCATATTAAGACGGTTTCCGATGCCGAAAACTATATTAAAAACAAATTCCTTCCACAATTTGAAAAGCTGGGATTCGGAAATTATATGGTAATCACGAAAGATGAAAATAAGAAAATAGGAGGTGTAGGAATTTTTGAACGTGAAGGTCTGGATGTGGTAGATATAGGGTTTTCTCTTCTGGAAGAATTTGAGGGTAAAGGATATGCTTATGAGGCGGCAATAAAGGTTAAATCTATCGGGATGGATGAGTATGGGCTGAAAAAACTTTCTGCAATTACCGCAAAAGACAATTTTTCTTCCCAGAAATTAATTGAAAAATTAGGATTAAAATTCAAAAATCATGTAACTCTTCCCGGAGAAGATGAGGAGCTCAGGTATTATGAAACAGAATAATTTTACTGTTTCTGTCATTGCCGGCAAAGTGAAACAATCTCTTGACTAATACTTAAAATAATCTCATACTCACAACACCACTATTTTTACGAACATCACAATGACAGATTTGTGTCTTTCGTAAAAATATCAGTGAGGTTTGTGTTTAAATTATCCTTCTAGGATTTGTTGTGCAGCGGTTTTGGAAGTCACTTTTTCAATTACCCTTGTACAAACTCCCTTTTCGTCAAAAATAAAAGTGGTTCTTACAATTCCCATATATGTTTTACCAAACGTTTTTTTCTCCTGCCATACCCCAAATTTTTCAATGATATCATGGCTTTCATCAGCAATCAGATCATAAGGGAAGGCAAATTTACTGTGAAAATTTTTCTGTTTTTTTACAGTATCACCACTAATTCCCAATAACTGAAATCCTGCTTTTTTTAATTGAGAATAATTATCGCTCAGGTTACAGGCTTCCACAGTACATGTCGGAGTATTGGCCTGTGGGTAAAAGAAAATAACTAATTTTTTCCCAATTAATTCCGATGAGGTTACCGCTTTTCCATCCTGATTTATTCCTTCAAACTTGGGTAATTTGTCTCCAACTTTCAGCATAATGTTTAATTTTGTTCAAATTTAATGGTTACATGACAAAAAAGCAAAGAGCCGAACTCGTTCAGCATGAATTAGAAAAAATATATCCCGAAGTTCCTATTCCTTTAGCACATACTGATCCATTCACCCTGATGGTTGCTGTAGCGCTTTCTGCACAGACGACTGATAAAAAGGTGAATGAAGTTACCCCAAACCTTTTTAAAATGGCCGGAACCCCTGAAAAAATGGCTAAACTGGAAGTTTCAGAAATTAAAGAACTGATCAAAGAGATCGGACTTTCCAATACGAAAGCCAAAAACCTGAAAAGAATGGCTGAACTCTTACTTGAAAAACATAACGGAATTGTGCCTCAGACCTATGAAGAGCTGGAAGCCTTACCTGGAGTAGGGCATAAAACCGCTTCCGTAGTGATGAGCCAGGGCTTTGGGTTTCCTGCTTTTCCCGTAGATACCCATATTCATCGCCTGATGACTCAATGGAAGCTTACGTCAGGAAAAAATGTAGTAGAAACGGAAAAAGATGCGAAAACAATCTGGTCTGAAAACGTATGGAATAAGCTTCATCTTCAGATTATTTTTTATGGAAGAGAATATTCCCCTGCAAGAGGAAAAGGGGATAAAGACTTTATCACGAAAATGATGTTTGAAAAATAACCCCAATTTTCCTTTTCTGAAGGGATTTCTGCCCGGCAAAAGATGGCAGCTTTTATCATCTATCTACAAAAACAAAGAGAACAGATAGGAAAATAGATAATTACAGGTCTAAAAGCCTTCTGTGATAATTAATCTGTCCCAGATGATAATCCAGATGGCTAATTAGATGGATCAGGAAATATCCCGTAGACATTTTATTTTCAAAAACGACAAGCGGATATTCTTTTTCCAGGTCTTTGGATGTTAGCAGACTTAATGTAGAGTCAATCATTGTTATAGTATTGTTTATCTTTTCAGTCAGCTCTGTTCTGGGAACATCTTTTAATGAAAATTCCAGGTCACGGTGTCTTATGTATCCCGTATTGCCAAGCTCTGCGCCAATAAAAGCATTCAGGTTACCCACTAAATGCAGGCAAAGATTTCCGGCAGAATTAGCAATGTTCGGATCTGTTTTCCAGATATTTTCTTCTTTCCGGTAAGATTCAATTTCTGTTTTTAATTTATTCAGGTCTCTGTTGTACAGGGACTTTAAGTTTTCTGTGATCATAATTTTATTTTATTTCTTTAGCTTTTTGGATTGTTTCTTCAATGTTTTGTGTCAGAATCTTTGGAATAAAATTTTCTCTTGGTATTCCATTAATATGATATAATCTTTCAGTTGGAATTTGAAAACCGATCTTGGTTTCACTTAATTGAAAATTAGAAACTGCACCTATCAGACCTGCCATGGGTGTTCCGATAACTTTTGCTCTTTTCATGCCATCAAATCCAACAGCAATTCCTTCTCCCATGCTTCCTGTCCAATGCCCTACGAGAATATAAACGTTATTTTTATAAATCTCTTTTCTTGGTGTTACATATTCTGTCCAGTGTCTTTTGGTTTGATATTCTTTCTCATCAAATTCATGAGTTTGATAGGGAAGAAGTTTATCAGTAAATCTTCCCATTAATGCTCTGGCAACAGTTGAATTTCCGCCTCCCGGTGTTTCTGTTAAGTCTATAATCAAATTTTTGTATTGAAATAAGCTGTCGAGCGTTTCATCAAATTTAGTGATCAAATTGTTGTTTCCTAAAGAATTATTGATTTTGATATAAGCTGTATTTTTATTTAAAACCTTAGTATACAACAATTCATTTTTATTGCCAGAAGTAATAGGGTAAAATGTTTTTTCTTTTCCGTTTTCGATTATTGTGATTTCTCTTTGGGTATCATGGGTTCCTGCAAAAAGCATATCAATGCTGTATTGATACATTTTTTGATTAGGATTATCTGTAAATTTCGGGAGAAATTTTTTTAACTGCTCTTCAATCGGTTTTCCGTTGAAAAGGGTCACCTCCATTCCGATTTTCAAACCCGCCAAATCAGCGCCAAACCCATTTCTTAAGTCTTTGATAAAATATTTAGTCCCTTTTTTTTCAATATGCAAATCCAAGCCTGAAGGAATTAGCCTGTTTGATGTCTTCAAATTAATATTAAGTGATGTATGCCCATTATAAAGCTCATTTAAAATATTTTCCAGGAACGTAATAAATTCAGAGTCATTTGAAACTTTTGCTGACTGTGGCTCATAAATCTCTCTGACTTTATTCCAGTCAATATTTTGCTGGTCTAAATATGCATAATGGTTGTTTATGTCTGTCCATAATTCAATAAAATCTTTTTGATATTTAGATTGGGCAAAAATTGTATTTCCTGCACTTAGAAGCAGAACAGGTAAAATTAATTGTATTAAACTTTTCATATTGCATACATTGGTTTGTCATGATAGAATTTCTCGGAAAATTACTTCTGCTTCTTTGCCCAAAGCTCCATCTTCCTGTTCAGAACATCTAAAGGAAGGCAGCCCTGGCTCAATACTTCATCATGAAAGCTTGCCAGACTAAATTTATTTCCCAGCTGTTTCTGATATTTGTCTCTCAGCTCACGGATTCTCAAAGATCCGATTTTGTAGCCCAAAGCCTGTCCCGGCATGGCCATGTATCTTTCCACTTCGGCGGTGGCTCCGGCCTCGTCATAAGAAATATTGCCCAGGAAATATTTTATTGCTTCTTCTCTTGTCATTTTTCCGGTATGTAATCCGGTGTCAACCACCAACCTTACGGCTCTCAGCATCTGATCGCTTAAATACCCCATTTTCTGATAAGGATCTGTATACAATCCGAATTCCGGGCCCAGCGTTTCACAATAATGTGCCCAGCCTTCACCGTAAGCTCCAAACCAGCCGAACCTCATGAACTTTGGTAACCTGGTATTCTCCTGTTGAAGAGAAACCTGGTAATGGTGTCCCGGAATTGCTTCATGAAGGAAAAGGGATTCCATTCCGGATGTTACATTGAATTTTGAAGGATCAGGAAGCGGAACATAGAAAATTCCCGGTCTTTTCCCATCCGGGGTTCCCTGGATATATTCTGCACTTGCGCTGGCTTCCCTGAATTTTTCTGTCTGTCTGATTTCAAATTTTGTTTTCGGGGTCACACGGAACATGGTCTTCAGCTTGGGAGTGATCTTGGCCAGGATTCCATTAAAGCCATTCAATACTTCTTTTGAGGTCTTATAAGGCATTGCTTTAGGATCTGTTTTTACAAAATTGATAAATTCTTCCAAAGTTCCTGTAAAGCCAACCTGCTGTTTTACTTTTTCCATTTCTGTACGAAGCATAGCAACCTGCTGAAGCCCGGTTTTATTGATCTCTTCAGGTGATTTATTGGTTGTTGTCCAGCTTTTTGCATAATATCTATAAATCTCATCCCCGTTCGGGAGGCTGTTGTAGCCATCTGTTTCTCTCGCTTTCGGCAAATATTCTTTTTCTAAAAAGGATCCCATTTTGGTATAAGCCGGAATGATTTTTTTAGTGATGGCATCTTTATAAAGGGCTGTATATTTATCCTTTTGCTCCTTTGTAAAATCTTTTGGAAAGTTTTTAACGGGACCATAAAAAATATTCTTTTCAAAATCGGCGGTAGTGATTTCTTCAGATTTCATCTGCGGAATCATTTTGATGACCAGTTTTTTCGGCAGAACTATTTTATTATTAATTCCTTCCCGGAAATTGTCCTCGGCCGCAGCCATCCAATCCGGGAATTTTTCCATTCTTTTCAGCCAGTCTGCATAATCCTTTTCTGTTTTAAAGGGTTGGCTTCCTTGTCCGCTTCCATACAAAGGGAAAGACAACGGAAGTCCCCCAAACTGGGTAAAAGGAATATATTCCGGATGATAAGCATAGCCTTCAATCCTGTCTTTTAAAGTATAATCCAGAACATCATAAACCACTTTATCTTCATCAGATAAGCCTTTATAATCCACCTGGTCCAGCTGTTTCTGAACTGAGCTGTAAAAGGCAACTTCTCCTGAAATAAAATCTTTATCAATATTGATGGGCAATTGATCATTATATCTTAAATCGCCCTGAGAAGTTGCATCCATCGGATACAATTTAAGATACTGCTCATAATAATTGGCAGCAATGGAATCTAAATTGGTAGGGGTAACTTTCGTTAAAGGGGAATCCGATTTTTTACAGGCTGCCAGACTGATCATCAGGCCAAAACCTAAAATGCTTTTCGATAAAATGTTTTTCATTTCCAGAATCTTTATGAAAACAAAAGTAAGTAATATTGAGATAAACGGGTGATAGCTAAAGTTGATTTTTAAAAAATAATTTTCAAAATATTTTTCACATTCAATCTATTTTTTATCTTTGCTGAAAACGTTTAACAATCATACTATTACAGTTCTTTTTTAAGAAATAATGAAAGGGATTTTAAAAATTTACCATCCGGACGAAACGCTAAAATACAATATTAGAAATACTTATTGTAAAGCGGTTTACAGTAACCAACAACATTTTCTTGAGGTTGAAATCATCACGGATGACGGTTTGGATCATGTAGACGATGATTCTTTACAGTACAATTTTCCACAACTTTCGCTTGAGGTTTTCGATTTTCCTATAGAGAGCGGTGAGATCGAAGGAAAAACAATTCAGATTAATGATTCAGATGATGAAACTTTCACAGAAGTAGATTTGTTCGATGATGATGATGCTTATATCTATGACAATGAACTTCTTTTTGAAAGAAATGAAGAAGGCGAGCTTCAGGTTATCTGGAAAGGAACTATTGATGATTTCTATACCGGCTCGGATCAGCCGATTCCTTTCAGACTTAAATGTGAATTCAGCCAGGACGATATTGAGGTAGACGAAGATTAATTCAGTCTTTGTTTCTATATTCAGAATATAAATTTCTTTTCAAATTTTTTTGGAAAGAAATTTGCTATTTGTATTCAATAACAAAATTTAAGTTGTTTTTAAGCAATTTTTAAGAGAACAATTAATAATATTCCATTATTTTTGTCGTTTAAAACCATTATAAAATATTCACATTAATGCTGTTAACGGAACTTACCCAGATTTTATTTGCACAAATTGCTGCACCTGCAGTAGCTACAGAAGATTTAGAATTTTCATTTTGGAAAATCATGTTCCACGGAGGAGCTTTCGCTAAAATAGTGATGGTGACCGTGTTACTGCTTGGTATATTTTCCGTATATCTGTTTTTTGAAAGGTTTTTCTTTATCAAACGGCTTACTTCAAAAACTGATTCCAACTTCATGGATAATATCGAAGACTTTATCAGGGAAGGTAAAATAGACTCGGCGGCAGATTACTGTAAAAGACAAAACTCACCTGAAGGAAGAATACTGGAAAAAGGGATCTCAAGATTAGGGCGTCCCGTTTCTGATATTGTAAGTGCCATGGAATCCCAGGCTCAGGTAGAGGTTGCAAATATGGAGAAGAACCTTAACCTTCTGGCGGTAGTACCAAGTATTGCCCCGATGCTGGGACTTTTGGGAACGGTTATCGGGATGATCATTGCATTCTTTAATTTGTCACATGCAACAGGCTCTTTTTCACCGAAAACACTGTCTGAAGGTATTTATACAGCTTTGGGGCAAACGGCAGTCGGTTTAGCGGTAGCAATCCCGGCTAACTTTTTTTACAATATTCTTTTAACGAGAATTGACAAATTTGTATTGAGAGCTCAGAATATGTCCGGAGAATTTTTAGATCTTATCAACAAACCTTTATAATTCTTTCTTATGAAAATTCAGAGAAGAAATAAAGCAAACCCCGAATTCAGTTTGGCAGCAATGACGGACGTTATCCTGTTGATGTTAATCTTCTTCATGATTACATCGTCTGCAGCCAATCAGAGTGCAATTGATGTAAACCTGCCAAAGGCGGAAGGTGTTGATAACAATGTTCCTAATCCCTTGTCGGTAAGTATTAAGCCGGACGGATCATATTTTGTGGATGATAATCCGGTTGATAAAGCACAACTGGAACAAGCTATTGTTGATAAACTTACAAACCAGACCAATAAATCTTTCACAATAAGAGCTGATGAAAATACAATGCATAAATATGTTGTGTATGTAATGGAGATTGCCGAAAAGCATAAATTCAATATTGCCCTTGCAACTGTTAAAGATAAATAATGCTGTAATAAAGCAAGAAGTATTCAAAAATGAAAAGTTATACTGTAAATAAAGACGAGCAAAACAGGGACAGGATAAAGAGTGGAATACTTTCTGTTCTGATCTGGTCTGCTATTTTGCTTTTTGTTTTTCTTTATAAGCTTAAGCCTGAAATAGATAAGGATCCGGAAGTAGTAACCACAATGCTGGTTAATTTCGGAGACAACAGAAATGGTAAAGGTATTGAGGAACCGGCAGATCAGCCGGGAAGCTTAGCCGCTGCAACAGAAGATATTGCACCGGAGCCTGTTGAAATGGAAGTTCCAGAAACAAAAACCGTTATAAAACCGGATCCACGGCCTGAAACCAAAAAAGTGGAAACAAAGGATAAAGTAATTACCGGAAACAATTCAAAAATCAGTGCTCCTAAAAAAGACGATTCAAAATCAAATAAAAAAGCTGCAACCAGTTCAACAGCATCTAAAAATACCAAAAAAGCAGGTGCAACAACCGCCAATTCCAAAACCGGAAACGGAGATGGAAAGGGAACTGCCGCAATTGGTAACTTAATAAAAGGAAGAGGAACCAAAGCCGGAAGCCAGGGAACAGGAGAAGGAATAGGAAATGCAGGAGATCCTTTAGGCGGAGATGGAAATGGTGACAGTAAAGTAGGGATTGACAGAAAATTAATAGGATATATCCCTGGAACGATGGGAAGAGGTGGAGCACAGCCCCAACACAGCTGTACGGCAAGCGGGTCAATTACAATCGCCTATACTGTAGATAAAGCCGGAAATGTAGTTTCTGCAAGAAGGACAGGCGGAATATCAGACCCTTGTGTAGCTTCAACATCCGTTTCATGGGTTAAGAAATATGTGAAAGCAGAAAAGGCGGGTACCTCTTCCACCGGAACCTATAAAATTACCTTCTAAAAAGCATAAAAGCACTTCTTATGAAAGTGCTTTTTTTATTTCGTTGATTCTATTAATAATCGGGAGAGCAAAAATTCCGCTGGCCTGAAGATACAGTTCATAAAACGTTCTTGCCTTATCTAAAAAGTCTGTATTGTTGGTTTCCTTTCCTTTAAAATAAAAAAGATTTCCAAGCATTTCATAGTAATCTTTGTGGTCTCTTTCCTGTCTTTCGTTTACAATTTCAATAAGCTCTTCCTTCGCTTTTGCAGAAATCTCTGTAAAGTCAATCTTAAAAATATCTTTCATTAAAGAATCAAAATCCAGTTCTTTCTGCATCATACTTTCTTCAGGCTTATCCAGAATAAGTTTTTCCAATGCCTGGGTTAATTGACGAATAAGTCTTAATGTGAATTCTTTATCTGTGATCATATTAGTTTGATGTTTAATGTTAAAATTGTGGATGGCTGAGGCTCCCGAAGCCACCATTGATCTGTTCTGATTTCCGTTCAGCTGCGGTGGCTTCGGGAGCCTCAGCCACCTTGGTGTTGTTTCTTATGCTTTCTCTCAACAATTTATGCTTAACGGGCAATTTATTAAGCAAAAAACAAATATGCCAGAGCAATTGAGGTAATAATCCCCACGAAATCGGCCAGAAGCATGGCAATTACCGTATATCTGGTGTTTTTTACAGCTACGGCTCCAAAATAAACTGCAATAACGTAAAAGGTAGTATCTGAGCTTCCCTGAAGAACGGCAGGGGG
>NZ_AKJY01000012.1 GCF_000282115.1 Chryseobacterium populi | reverse complement strand
ATTTTTGCACCCTGCATTGCTGCCATTAATTTACAGGCCAGACTGCCCTGCTGCCTGTTGAATCTTGCTTCCATAGAATCCAATACCTTCTGTCCCAGTAAAATATTTCCCTGAACAACATATGTTGGCCCTTCAACATGGTTTTTATAATCCTCCGTCGCTGTACCTGTATACCCTTTTGTATTTGCTACTCCATTATTGATAGCAGCAATACCATACTGACGATCTGCCGGACCAAAACCAGCATCATGATTAACCAGCCAATTGATTATCTGAGCGGCATTATCTCCCGCCAGCATTCTCGTACGCGCGTTATCCTGATTGGTAGAGTTATAAGTTGCCTGGGTATTAATTGCGCCTTTTCCTGGAACAAGCTGACTTAAAAAATCTGCTTCATCACCAGGAGAAAATAAACCAAATAAATCTACACAAGAAGCTCCTGCACTTCCCACTTCCCCCGTTACAGGATCTACCGCAACAATAGAAAATGTATCCTGGGCATAAGATAATAAATGGGTAAAAAGCAATAATCCTAATAAAAGTTTTTTCATATTGTGTTTTTTTAGTAAAATTAAAAATGTATGTTTTTCTCGTTTTTCACAAATACATACCTCTTAAACGACAAATAACTGGTTAAAATAATCACAACTATTAATCAATTAGTTAAAATGTTAAAAAATCAGCTAATAGTATATTATTTAATAATTAATTTCAAATAAATGCAAAAACCTTCTGAATTACCTTACAATATAATATGTAAAGCCTTTATTCATTCTGTCTTTAATATCTTATTCTTTAATTATCTTTTTGGTAACCGATGTTTTTCCGTCATTGAGAATTAAAAAGTAGACTCCTGATAATAAATCCCTTATATCAACTACTGAAATATTGTCTTTCAACTTTCCTTTTTGTACGATATTTCCAGCCATATCTTTTATATCATATGACAGTTCTTTCACCTTACTGCTGTGAACAATTTTTACATTTGCAGAAGACGGATTGGGATAAATATCTACAGCATAATTCACTTTATCAACAGAGTTTACAGCTAAGGTACCACCGCATGCAGAACTTGCACTGGAATTATTAAATTGTGTCTGCAATAAATCGATAGGTTCCACACCATCATCATCATGGGTTTTCACTTTTAAAAGTAAGGAGGGTGATCCATAAGCATCTGTAGGTTTAGCAACTTTCAGAAATGCAAAAAGTGAAGAAGTCCCGTTTGTAGCACATCGGGTGTCTGCGCCTACCATTTTTGCACCCTGCATTGCTGCCATTAATTTACAGGCCAGACTGCCCTGCTGCCTTTTAAACCTTGCTTCCATAGAATCCAATACTTTCTTTCCCAGTAAAATATTTCCCTGAACAACATATGTTGGTCCTTCAATATGATTTTTATAATCATCCGTCGCTGTACCTGTATACCCCTTTACATTCACTACTCCATTAGTGATAGCAGCAATACCATATTGACGTTTTTGTGGATCAGAATAAACATCATTATTAACCAGCCAATTGATTATCTGAGCGGCATTATCTCCCGCAAGCATTCTCGTACGCGCATTATCCTGGTTGGTATCCTCATGATATGCCTGGGTATTAATTGCCCCTTTTCCCGGAATAACATCACCTATAAAATCTGCTTGGTAGGAAGAAAAAAAGAAACTAAATAAATCTAAACACGAAGCTCCTGCACTTCCCACTTCCCCCGTTACAGGATCTACCGCAACAATAGAAAATGTATCCTGGGCATAAGATAATAAATGGGTAAAAAGCAATAATCCTAATAAAAGTTTTTTCATATTGTGTGTTTTTAGTAAATTAAAAATATATTTTTCATCTCGTTCCTTACAAATATATACAGATTTCCTAAACAACAAATAACTGATTAAAAATAATCAGCAACTGTTAATCAATTAGTTAACATGTTAAAAAAAAATCAATCAATCGCGTATTATTTGATAATTAATTTCAGATAATTTAATCTTTTCAACAAAAATCCAGACAAAACTTACTACAAAATACATTGACAGATCCTGTAAAAATTAATTAAAGTTTAACCTTAAAAATAGAGGCAAAAACCTTCTGAATGATTATTTTTGATAAATTTTACATACCAATATGTCATTACATTTTAATCCGAGAGATATTACATGGCTTGCTTTTAATGAAAGGGTTTTACAGGAAGCAATGGACGAGAAAGTACCTTTGCACTTAAGAATCCGTTTTCTCGGGATTTTCTCTAATAATTTAGATGAATTTTTCAGAGTACGTGTTGCCGGATTAAAACGCGCCATGGATTTTAAGGAAAAAGTAATTGCAGAATCCTTTTATCAACCTCCTTCAAAAATATTACAGCGGATCAATGAAATTGTCATCAGGCATCAGCAGAATTTTGATAAAACCTGGAAAAAAATCCAGAACGAAATGTCTGATCACAAAGTTTTCATTAAAACTTCAAAAAATCTGACGACGAAACAGAAAGAGTTTGTCAGAAAATATTTTGATGAAATCGTGGAATCCAATGTTATCCCGATCTTACTTCACGAAAACACCTCAATGCCCTATTTAAGGGATAAAAGTCTTTATCTAGGAGTAGCCATGCGGAAAAAAGACTGGCAATACCAGAGCAATTATGCAATCATTGAGATCCCATCACGATTTGTAGGAAGATTTGTGCTTCTTCCTACTGAAGATCCGGAAGAAAAAAATGTAATGCTGCTGGAAGACGTTATTACGTTTAATCTACCGCATATCTTCTCTTATTTCGGATATGACGAATTTGCAGCCAACGCTTTCAAAGTAACAAAAGATGCTGAGCTGGACCTGGATAATGATATCCGGACCAACTTCGCAGAGAAGATTGAAAAAGGGCTTAAAAACAGAAGAAAAGGAAAGCCTACCAGGTTCGTTTTTGATAAGGATATGGATAAAGCTTTACTGGAATTATTGATCCGTAAGCTTAATTTGACCAAGAAAGACAGCATCATCCCCGGTGGAAAAATTCATAATTTTAAGCATTTTATGGATTTCCCGGATGTTTTTGAGAAATATGAAAGACCTGTGGAAAGAACTTCTTTCACTCATCAGGCTTTTGAACATGGCGAAAGGGTGACCGATGTTATTTTAAAAAATGACGTGCTGCTAACATTTCCTTACCATAAATACAATCCGGTGATCGACCTTCTCCGTGAAGCAGCAATGGACCCGGATGTAAAATCTATTCAGATTACGGCTTACCGTTTAGCAAGCAGTTCGAAGATCATCAATGCATTGATCTATGCAGCAAGAAATGGCAAAGAGGTAACTGTAATGCTTGAACTTCAGGCGAGATTCGATGAAGAATCCAATCTGAACTGGAAAGAAATGCTGGAACCAGAAGGAATTACAGTTCTCGTCGGTATCCCTGATAAAAAAGTGCATGCAAAACTTTGTGTTATCAAGAAAAGGGCCCACAATAAAACAATTCAGTACGGCTTTGTAAGTACCGGGAATTTCAATGAAAAAACAGCAAGAATTTATGGTGATCATTTACTGATGACTGCCGATCGACATATCATGGCAGACATTAATAAAATTTTTAACGTATTAAAGAAACCGAAAGAAGATTATCTTCCGATTTTGAAAACTTGTAAAAATTTATTAGTTTGCCCTCAATTTATGCGTGAAAAGATTGTACATCACATCGATAAAGAAATTGAGGAAGCCAAAGCAGGAAAAAAAGCAGAGATCATCATAAAAGCCAACTCGGTAAGTGACCGTGCTTTAATTATTAAATTGTATGAGGCCGCCAATGCCGGAGTATCGGTAAGAATGATTGTAAGGGGGATCTACTGTGTGGTGAACCAGAAAGAGTTTAAAGAAAAAATAAAAGCCATCAGTATTGTTGATGAATATCTGGAACACGCCAGGGTAATGTATTTTTATAATAAAGGAGCTGAAGACATGTATATTTCTTCTGCAGACTGGATGACCAGAAACCTTGATTACAGAATTGAAGCTGCTGCAAAGATTACAGATAAAAACCTGAAAAAAGAATTAAAGGATATTATTGATATTCAGCTTAGAGATAATGTAAAAGCCCGAATTTTAGATAAAAAACTAAGCAATGAATATATAAAAAATGACAAGGATGACTGCCGCTCTCAGATAGAAACGTATAAATATTTAAAAGCTAAAACAAATGTAAAATGAAGATTGCAGCTATAGATATAGGAAGCAATGCCGCCCGACTTTTAATTAATGAAGTCAGAATAAATAATAAACAGCCCGAATTCATTAAACTTAACCTCCTGAGGATTCCCCTGAGATTGGGAATGGATGTATTCACGCTCGGAAAAATCGGTGAGGAAAGAGAGAAAATGGTCATTGATTCCATGAAAATCTTCAGTGATTTAATGAAAATTTATAAGGTAGATCATTACAGAGCCTGTGCTACAAGTGCAATGCGTGATGCTGAAAACGGCCAGCATATTATTAAGGAAGTAAAAGAGCTATCCGGTATTGACATTGAGATTATTTCAGGGGATGAAGAAGCTACTTTAGTATACGAAAACCATGTGGCGGAAGGTCTTGATAAAGAATTTGCCTATCTGTATATTGATGTAGGAGGAGGTTCTACAGAGCTTACATTCTATGAAAACGGTAAAATGATGTATGAAAAATCATTTAATATCGGTACGATCCGTCTGCTGAATAACCTGGTGACCGTTGACAACTGGAAGGAAATGAAGGAGGAAATAAAAAACCATATCGTCAGTAAAAGACCAATTGTAGCCATCGGATCCGGAGGAAATATCAATAAGGTGTTTTCAATGAGCAAAACCAAGGATGGCAGGCCGATGTCTTTAGCTCATCTTAAGAAAACACATAAGGAATTTAACGACCTTAGCGTAGAAGAAAGAATGACCAGGTATAATTTAAGAGAAGACCGTGCAGATGTATTGGTTCCTGCTTTAAAAATTTTCAATAATGTCATGTCATGGTCTGACATCAATAAAATATTCGTTCCTAAAATCTCCGTGGCCGATGGTCTTATCCATAATATATACAATCAGCTGCGCCATAAGAAATAGTTTTAAAAAGCTAAAATATATAAACCGGTTGCCTTTGCAATCGGTTTTTTATTTCTATCATCACCCGAAACAGTTTATCATTTTTAGCAAAAATCGTTAACCTCAATCAGGATAGTACGATTTTCTTTGTTAAAGAATATGAACCAAATATTAAATATTATTACGAATAATTAAATTTATTTTTTTTCATAAAATATTTTAAAGTAAATTTAAAGAACCAATCGTCATCAAAATATAACCGTAAAAAAATGAACTCGATCAAAGTAATTCTTACAGGGGCAACCGGCATGGTAGGCGAAGGTGTTTTAATGGAATGTCTTGAAAATCCTGATGTTTCTGAAATTTTAAGTATAAGCAGAAAACCTTCAGGAAAAAAACATGCTAAACTGAAAGAATATATTGTTTCAGACTTCTTAAACATAGCTATTGATGATGACCACCTGAAAGGGTATGATGCCTGCTTTTTTTGTGCCGGGATCAGCAGTGTGGGAATGAATGAAGAGGATTATACTAAGGTTACCTACGATACGACCCTTCATTTTGCAAAAGCTGTTTTAAACCAAAACCCGGGAATGGTTTTTAACTATGTTTCAGGATCTCATACCGATAGCACGGAAAGTGGAAAAACCATGTGGGCAAGAGTAAAGGGAAGAACCGAAAATGCCTTAAAGAAATTAAACTTTAAAGCAGCCTACAATTTCCGTCCCGGTTTTATGAAGCCTGTGGATGGTCAAACCAATGTAAAATGGTTTTTCAAGCCTTTTATCTGGTTGTTTCCGGTACTTTTGCCGTCCCAGTCACTTACCTTACATGAAGTAGGAAAAGCCATGGTGCATGCTGTACAGAAGGGATACCCAACCTCAACATTAGAAATTCGTGATATTAAAAATCTGTCCAAATGAAAGAAATGCTAAAAAGAATTTTCATGGTTGTTTTTATTCTCCTGGTCTTAACTGCAATTTCTGGGTTTTTCTACATGCAAAAGCATCCAATGGAAAAAGTCTCAACGGTAAAAAGCTCGGTTGATCAGAAGCTATCAAAATAGAAACAAAGCTATTTTGATCCTAAGAAAGTTTTTATATGATTACATATTATTAATTATTTCTTAAGATTCCATTAAAATATTTACAAAAGATAAAGTTCATTTTTGCACTAATCAAAATTTGAGTAAAAATGATGAATAACTATCTTTTCAGAGGCATCCTGCCTATCGCTGTTTTATTTCAGGGATCTGTATTCGGGCAGTCGTTGATCCACTACTGGAATTTCAACAACAATGCTTCAGAAGCCTCAATTACCACCCCTACTTCTTCCCTTGTAAGCGGTTCAGCTCTGGCTGCCCTTGCCGGTGGAACAAGTGTGATCGACTTTGCCGGCGGAACCGGGCAAAATTTTAATGTTGACAATTTTAATGCAAGGAACAGTGATCCTTCAGGGACTCATTTAAGATTCAACAACCCTATCGGTGGTAGTTTACAATTTTCTTTACCTACGACAGGATATAATAATGTTATTGTAAAATTTACCACCCGAAGATCCGGATCAGGTGCCGGAACGCAAATCTGGTATTATTCCACAGACGGAACTTCTTACACCCAATACCAGACCGTTACCCCGCAGGATGCCAATCCACAGCTTATTACTTTTGATTTTTCAGGAACAGCCGGAGTAGCCAATAACCCTAATTTCAAATTAAAAGTTGAATTTGCTGCAGGTACAGGAGGAACGGTAGGAAATAACCGTTTTGATAACTTTACGGTTGATGCAACAGTCACTGGCGGTGCTGATACTACTCCACCGGCTGTATCTTATTTACCAGCCAACAGCACAAACAATGCTTCAACAACCGTAAACCCTACCATTTCTTTTAATGAAAATGTAAGGTTAGCAGATAACTCCGCAATCACCGATTCTAATGCACAAAACCTTGTGGAATTCCGTTTAGGCAATTCTGCAGGTACACCAATTCTCTTCACTACTACTTTTGCTAATAATAAGATCACCATCATCCCGGCTTCAGCACTGCTCCCCAACCAGGCTTATTACCTTGCACTAAAGCCCAATACGGTAGAAGATTTAAGTGACAATGGTGTTACGGCTACTACATCAAGCACTTTCACCACAGCAGGCACATCGGTTTCTTTAGATAAGAATTTCATTAAAGTCAGTGAAAATGCCGGAAGCTTAAGTTTCAAAATAAATGTTAATAATCCTGCAGCCTCAACGGTAAACCTGGTGGTGAAACCTGCACCTTTCAGCACAGCGAACAGCAATGATTTTACGTTAACAAACCAAACTATTAATATCACGCCCTCTACAACAAGCTATACTATAAATATTCCGGTTATTGATGATACCCTGGAAGAACAAAGCGCGGAATACTTTACCGTAAGTCTTGAAAACCCGGTAGGGACAACAATTTCAGGAGATAATTCTTCAACTGTTTATATTGTTGATAATGATAAACCGGCTCCTGTTCCTTCACAGCAGATCCAGCTAAACTATATCGGAAGCTTCGATCCTTCAGGAATCAACAACAGCTCTACGGAAATTGTTGTGCATGACCCTGCCTCCCAAAGGCTATTTACCATAAGTTCTTTAACGGATGTTTTTGATATTGTTGATTTCAGTAATCCAACCACTCCATCTGTTATCCAGACTGTGAATATGGCTCCATATGGCGGAATTACGAGTATTGCTGTTAAAAATGGAATTTTAGCGGTTTCTTCTCCTAATTCAAACCCACAGCAAAACGGATCGGTTATTTTCTTTGATATCAACGGAAATTTCCTGAAACAGGTAACCGTTGGGGCCTTACCGGATATGATCACTTTCACACCGGACGGCACTAAAGTAATTACAGCTAATGAGGGAGAACCTAATGATGCGTATACCGCAGACCCGGAAGGCACCGTGAGTATTATCGATATTTCAGGGGGAATTAACAACCTTACCCAAAATAATGTAACAACGCTTAATTTCAACAGTTATGATTCTCAGGTAGCTGCCTTAACGGCAACAGGATTAAGAAAAGTAAGAACAGCCAATACGCTTTCTCAGGATCTGGAACCTGAATATGTAACAGTAAGCTCAGACAGCCAGAAAGCATGGGTAACTCTTCAGGAAAACAATGCTGTTGCTGAAATTAATCTTGCTGCAAAAACCATCACCGGAATCTGGGGATTGGGTAAAAAAGATATGAGCCTGCCAGGAAACGGTTTTGATGCTTCTGATAATAACAATGAGGTTTTAATAGCCAACTGGCCTGTAAAAGCTTACTACACCCCTGATGCTGTTCAGAATTATAAAGCAGGCGGAACAAATTATATTATAACAGCCAATGAAGGAGATGAAAAAGACCTTTCCGGATTCAGTGAAAGAACGACTGTGGGAGCCAATAGTTATGCTTTGGATGCAACTCTTTTCCCTCAGTCATCAATTTTAAAGGCGTCTTATAATTTAGGAAGATTCAGGGTTTCAAACGCATCAGGAAACACAGACGGAGATGCGGAATTTGAAGAAATTTCAGCTTTAGGAGCCCGCTCGTTCTCCATTTTCAATGCTGATACAAAGCAGATCGTTTATGACAGTGGAGACCGGTTTGAAAGATATATTGCTGCCAGCCATCCTTTAATTTTCAATGCCGACAACGAAAGCAACGGAATAAAAAACAGAAGCCGTGCAAAAGGTCCTGAGCCTGAAGGTGTGGCTTTGGGAGTAATCGGCGGGCAGACCTATGCTTTCATTACTTTAGAAAGAACCGGAGGAGTGATGGTATATAATATTACAGACCCAAACAACCCTACCTTCACAGATTACAAACACTCCCGTTCCACATCTGCTTACGGAGGCGACAATGGTCCTGAAGGAATCACTTATATCGCACCTGAAAATACAACTACAGGAAAAGGATATGTAGTAATTGCCAACGAAATCAGCGGAACTTTATCAATGTATGAAATATCTTCTCCTATCTTAGGTACTGGTGAAATAAAAGCAGAAAAACCAACTTTCAACATATTCCCTAACCCGGTGACAAAAGGAAATACCTTATATTTCAACAGAGCCCAGGATTACGAATTATATGATATGTCCGGAAAACTTATCGGAAAAGAGAAAAACGCTTTAACGATAGAAACCTCAAGACTATCTACAGGAGTTTATCTTGTAAAAACTTCAGAGGGGCAGATCAAAAGGGTAATTGTAAAATAGAATATATTATTTAGTTGATTAAAAATGACCCCGGAAAAATCCGGGGCTTTTTATGTAAATATTGTATAGTTACCGGATTTTACACAACTTACTATATCTGATACATTCATAATTATATCATTAATAAAGTTATTCTTTAATCGTAACTTTTGCGTCAGGAAATACTGTTTTACAGCCCCCCAGGACATTTAGAAACAGTATCCATATCCTGCATAAAAACCAATTTCATTTGATTTAAATTGTTGGAATATGGAAAAGAAAGATAAACATAACCTTATCATTACATTCTGCATATCCTTAATAATATAATATACATTAACCTGAGTTCGGTTACAATAATATTCAGCCTAAAAATTGAATTAGAAATATAACCTGGTTGTTTATCACCCATGGTGGCTGAGGCCCTCGAAGCCACCATTACAAAAAAAGCTGCATCATTTCTGATACAGCTTTTATCTTTTTTATTTCAATATTTCTGCTTCTATAGCACTGTCATCATAAATTTTGATGAAGGCTTTCGTATAGTCTGCTTTGGTTGCCATATTCGGGTTATCCATAAATTTCTGTGGATTTACCGAAAACAGAGGAAACCATGTGCTGCTGATCTGTATCTGTATTTTATGTCCTTTTTTAAAGGTATGCAACACATCCTGCAGTCTGAAATTTACTGCTGTTTTCTGGTTCGGAATTAAAGCTTCAGGCTTTTCTCTTGAGTTTCTGAATCTTGCCGGCATGATCTCACTTCTTACCATCTGATGATAGTTGGGATAAATAACACCATCTTTCTTTTCTGCAGGTTTTTTAAAATCCTCAGGATAGATGTCAATCAGCTTTACAGCAAAATCGGCATCAGTAGAAGTAGAGGCGATATTCAGTTTGGCCATGATTTCTCCGGCAAATGTAATGTCATCCGTTAAAACATCTGTAGTGAAAGTAAGTACGTCAGGTCTTCCTTCTGCAAACCTTTGATCCTCGGACATATAATTTTTAGGGGTAAACCCATTGAAATCTTTCAGATTTGCAGAACTCAGAACAGGATTGCCGGGATCACTGTAATATTCTGAAGTGCCTTGTCCTGCAGTATTTTTTAAAGTTCCGTTTGTTAAATAAAAATTGATTTTCTGAGCATTTTTCGGAGGATAAGCTGCAAATTCTTTCCATTCTTTAGCCCCCGTATCATACATCAAAGCTTCCGGAAGGCCGGCATCTTCTTTCGTATTTCCCTTTAAATAATGATTGAAAAATTTAGTTTCTATATTTCTTTGATAATACGTTGCAATGCTGTCTCCAAAATAAATGTCATTATGAAAATGTTTTCCTTGTTCCTGGCCCCAGCCACCGTGGGAGAAAGGTCCCATTACAATTGTATTTTTAGCTTTCGGACTGCTTTTTTCGATGGTTTTGTATATGTTTAAAGGCCCTGATAAATCTTCTGCATCGTACCAGCCACCTACAGTCATTACTGCGTGTTTCACATTTTTCAGATGAGGTAAAAGCCCTCTTTTCTGCCAGAATTCATCATAGTTGGGATGATTCATTATTTCGGTCATGAAGAAATTGTTTTTATAATATTTATCATAAGCTTCCTTTAATGTTCCGAGATCCCTGTAGAATTTCAGTCCGTCCTCAGAAGTGGGTTTTATAAAGGTATCCATATACCAGCCTTCTTTTTCAGCCTTTGTTTTCTGAACTCCGAATACAGGGAATGTTCTGAAATAACCCAACATAAATTTCCCGTTATGAAGGAAGTCATCATTCCAGAAATCCGAAATCGGAGCCTGAGGGGATGAAGCTACCAAAGCCGGGTGATCCGCCAGGATCCCTGCTGCTGTATAAAATCCGGGATATGACGTTCCGTACTGCCCTGCTTTACCATTGTTATCTTTAATGTTTTTCAGCAGCCATTCAATGGTATCATAAGTATCTGTGCTTTCATCTATATCTTTTTTTGTTTTGCGCTCCACCTGTGGTGTCATGTTGGTAAAAGTGCCTTCGCTCATATATCTTCCACGGACATCCTGGTACACAAAAATATATTTGTCTTTCATCAGGTACTGGTTCGGTCCCAGTTTGTTTTTGTATTCGTTTTCGCCATAAGGGGCAACACTATAGCACGTTCTCTGCATCAGGAACGGATATTTGTTCTTATTTGAAATATCTTTCGGAATATAAACCGAGGTAAAAAGTTTTACTCCGTCACGCATAGGAATGTAAAATTCCTTTTTTGTAAAGTTATCCTTCACAAAACTGTCTTTTTGAGGGGCATTCTGAGATTTCCCAAGACTGAAAAAGAAAATAAATAAAATTGAAATATAGATTTTCATAAATAAAATTTGCAGCTAATTTAGAAATAAAAACAATTGTTGCTCTATTTAGTAGCAGGAATTATGTTTTCGTTACAAAAAACAAATGGCAGGAATTTCCTCCAGCCACCAGATTTATTCAGTTTAATTGTTATTTAGCCTGCATTTTCTTACCTGCGAATTTATTCAGTTTCATGGTAAGGGAAAACATGATATAACGTTTCAGAATGAGGTCTTCACGGTCTTCAAAATAAGATGTCATAATCGTTCTTCTTACACTTTGATTCTGGTTCAGTACATCATACACTTTCACTTTTGCAGTCAGCTGTTTTTTGAAAAAAGCATATCCTAAGCTTGTATTCCAGAAGTAAAAATCCCTTTTGAATCCTGGTGCAATATTGGAACTGGTATTGTATTCAAAATCATTTCCGAAAACAAGGTTGCTCTTGAAAAGATAATTGGTCACTTCCAATTTTAGCGCCTGATTGGTCGTTTGTACTTTTTCAACACTGTAATTGGTGAAGTTTGAAAAATTATATCCGATATTATAGGATGGCTTGATTGTGAATTTTTCTTTCACTTCATAAGTAAGGTTCAATCCCGGATTAATGCTGTAAGAATTGCTGGTAAACTGCTGTCCGTTGATAAACCCCTTATTAAACCCATAATTCATATTGAACCTTGGGTTGATCGTAAATTTATTTTCTTTCCATTTGAATGTTTTGCTGAATGCTCCTCCGAAATTAAGGTTTTTATTGCCGCTTATGTTGGCATAGGTTACCAATTGTTTTCCGGATTCATCATAATAAGAATAATGGGTAATATCATTATTTCCATACGTGAAACCAAGATTCATGTAGTAAGTGATATTTTTAACCATATTAAAATTGTTGAAATACAGATAGGTCCTGTTGGTCCACGTATTTTTAAGGTTCGGGTTTCCCTGATAAGCGATCAGCGGATTGGAAAAATCCGTATAAGGAGTCAGCTGTGTAGCGGTTGGAATCGTATAATCTGCGTATTGGTATAGGCTCAGCCTTTTGTTTTGGGAAAACTCATACTGAATACTCAGATTATAGTTGGGAAGCGCAAAATTCTTCTGAAGATCATACTGCTTGCCATTAAACACCGAATTTACTTTCATATCCGAAATATTCAGCTCAACAGAACCCCATATATTGATTTTCTTTTTATTGACTTCAAAAGACAATTCAGGAGAAATTTCATTGATTTTCTGATCCATACTGTTGGATAATACCGTGTTATAACTGGTATATTGCCCTGTATTGACATCAAAATCATTAACATCTCTTATATCTTTCGAGAATTTTGAATTATAATTCATATTCAGGCTCACACTTGCTGAATCGGAAATGGGTTCTGAATATCCGGTACTGAAACGGAAATTGCTCTGTTGACTTTTATTTTTAGACAGCTGGTTTCTGTTATCATTCGGATCTGTACTCTGATAAAATATCGTCTGGGATTTATTCAGATTATTATTTTTAGACTCGGAAATAGAGCTGCTCATGTTTGCGTAAGCAACACGGCCCTTTTTTCTGAACTTTTTAGAGAAGTAAACATTGGGATTAAAGCTGTTGCTTTCAGAATCATTTCTTATGTAAGAATCACTTTTGTTAAGAAGGGTATTATCTCTAAAGGTAGCTGATTTTGAATTATTAAAATTAAAACCTTCCGTTCTGGAAAATGAAGGGGAAAGATAAATGCTGGTCAAAGAATCCAGTTTTATTTTTGCCGAACTGTCAAAATTATATTGTCTGTTTTCATTTTCACCATTGCTTTCGGAATTGGTTTTTAAGATGAAATCAGGAAGCAGGGTTGTTCTTGAAACTTTAGAGCGGGTCTCCAGGTTATTGGCAGAATGCATAAGGCTGAACGTATCCAGATCGGCGTTTTTTCCTAATTTATCACTGTAATTAAATCCTATGGTAGTCGATTTCTGTATTCCTTTGGTATTGTTTCCGCCTTGTGTATAGTAGGTGGTTCCACCGGATGTTATAATACTTCCACCCTGCATCATCCACGAATTTCTACCGTGTCCCATACTGTCGAAAACCTCATCATTAGAAAAACCCTGGGAGTTGATATTATTGGAAGAAGCCAGTAAGCTTATCTTAGTGTCATTTTTAAAATAACTGAGAAGCCCGCTGCCTTCATAGCGTTTATCCGAACCATAGCCGAGGGTGAGCCTTGAGATCAGTCCTTTATTTTTTTTTTCGTCAATATTGAAATTAATTGTTGCGTTATTTGACTTTGCCGTTTTTCCGTTCAGTTCTTCTTCCTTGGTTTTTGTGGTGGTAAACTGGATGTTTTTAATGATATCTGCCGGTAGATTCTGTAAAGCGATTTTCCCGTCTTTATCGAAGAAAGGTTTTCCATTGATCATGATCTGGTCTACTTCTTTCCCGTTGACCGTAATTTTTCCTTCATTGCTGATTTCAACACCGGGAATCTGCTTCAGGAGTTCTTCAATCTTACTGTCAGGACGCACTTTAATAGAAGATGCATTGAATTCAATAGTATCTTTTTTTACTTTTACGGGAGAAGCGGTAAGCTTTACTTCTTCGATATTGAAAACCGTATTTTTCTCAAGCTCAATTTGCCCTAAAGAAAATGACTGATCTATTTTTTCGTAGTTTTTTGAATAGGAAATAAGCTTTTCAGCATCAATTTTAAGAACAGTAGGTTCTTTAAGTTCATCAGTCTTTAATGAAAATTTACCGTCTTTGTTGGTGGCAGTATAATTGACGATAGAGGAATCTTTCTGTTTCAGGAGATAGACGGTTGCATTTTCTACCGGTTTCTTTTCAAAATTGATAACGCTTCCGTCAATATTAAGTTTTTGTGCATTAAGAATAATAACATTAAATACGAGTATCCACAGCAGTAAGATTTTCTTCATTAAGCTTTTTTAAGCTGCAAAAATAAAAAAACATCCCAGAACTGGGATGTTTCTATGTTAAATATTTCTAAATATAGAGAATTTATTATGCTTTCAAATATCTTGAATAAGCATAGCCTTCCTGACCTTCAGTGGTTTTTACTTTCCACCAGTCATCGGAAGTCTGTTCAATTAAAGTTACGGAAGAACCTTTTGCAGCTTTTCCTACAACAGCAGCTTCAGTAGAAGGCTCCTGTCTGATGTTCAGGTTAGAATCTTCCGTAGCTACCGTAAGGGCAGCACCGGCAGCAAGACCGGCAACCTGTACGTTGATGTTGATATCTGAAGCGGAATAAGTAGAATCAATCGTTCCTAAAGCATTCCATACTGCATCTTTAGCAGCCGTATTGGAAGCATCTCCTGAAACATAAAGGATTCCGTCCTGTTCCTGAACCTGAAGATTTGAAATTCCTGCAGTCTGTGCTGCTGAAATTACTCCTGAATATTTATCTTGTAATGTACTCATTTTAAATTATTTTACAGTATAGTTATAATTTACTTTTCCTACTTTCAAAGCATCTACAGATTCCTTGACTTTTCTTGCCTGTTCTTTTGAAACACTTCCTGTAAGCGTTAGCTCACCGTTTACCACTTCTACTTTTACTGAAGGGAAATCTTTAACAGCATCCTGTACTTTTTTCTGAACTGCAGGATCTACGGCAGATTGAGTTTCAACAGGTGCAGGTGTAGCAGCAGGCGCCACAGTAGCCATATCCATCACTTCTTTTACACCTGTTACAGCTTTTAATTTAGCAATCACAGCATCTTTAGAAGCCTGATCAGGGAAAGTTCCGCTTAGGTGAGCAACACCTTCTTTTACTTCAACAGAAGCATTCGGATTAGAAGTTACGATAGTTGTTGCTTGAGTCTGAAGGTCAGCATCAGAGACTTTCTTTTTACAAGAAATAGATCCGAACGATACTGCCAGAGCTAAGGCAGCCATTGCGATTGTTTTTTTCATAGTTGTATATTTATTTTAATGTATGATACACTCAAATGTAATAATAAAATTTATACCAAACGGTTAAAAATTAACTAAATCTTTCTTAATTTTTTTGCATAGTTTTCAAATTCAGTCTGTTAATTTCAATGTATCTGGAATTAAGCCCTGTGATAAAGGCATTGAATAATTTTTACAGTCCAATTTAAAAACTGTTATATTTGTGCCCACTTGAACTATTTATATATGAAAGGACAAAATAAACTATTTATAGCCATTGTAATTGCGCTTATCCTGGGGGTAGGAATCGGAGGATTTGTTCATATACAGTATCCGGAAAGTGCAGAATCTTTTTCTAAAAATATAAAACTGCTGGGAACTGTTTTTATCAGGCTGGTGCAGATGATCATCGCCCCATTGGTTTTTACTACTCTGGTGGTAGGTATTGCCAAAATGAGCGATATCAAAATGATTGGAAGAGTAGGTACAAAAGCTATGCTGTGGTTCATTTCCGCTTCATTGACGTCTCTGTTCATCGGTTTGATGCTTGTAAACTGGCTTGAGCCGGGACACGTTACCAAATTGCCGATTCAGGATGCTGCCTCTGCAGAAGAGCTCTTAAAAAGCAGCAAAGGCTTTTCTCTTGAAGACTTTGTGAAACACGTAATCCCTAAAAGTATATTCGAAGCTTTTGCGACCAATGAAGTGCTGCAGATTGTAGTTTTTTCTATTATGTTCGGAATTGCCCTGGCTAATCTGGGTGAACAATATGCACAGCCTGTGATTAAATTATTTGATATCATTGCTCATGCGATCCTTAAAATGGTAGGCTATATCATGTGGTTTGCCCCACTGGGTGTTCTGGGAGCCATTGCAGCTGTAGTGGCCACGAATGGTTTTGAAATTTTCAAGGTATATGCCATTTATCTCAGAGATTTTTTCTTTGCTCTGGGAATCCTGTGGCTGGTTTTACTGTTGGTAGGTTACCTGATTTTGGGAAACCGTCTTTTCGAATTGATGAGAAGGATTAAAGAGCCTTTGCTTATCGCATTCTCAACAACAAGCTCGGAAGCTGTTTTCCCTAAACTGGTGGAAGAATTGGAAAGATTCGGGTGTAACAGCAGAGTAGTGTCTTTCATTTTACCTTTAGGATATTCTTTCAATCTTGACGGAAGCATGATGTATATGACTTTTGCATCGATTTTCATTGCTCAGATTTACGGCATTGAAATGACTGTAGGACAGCAGATCACAATGCTTCTGGTTCTAATGCTTACCTCAAAAGGAATTGCGGGTGTACCGAGAGCTTCTCTGGTGATCATTGTAGCGACATGTTCAATGTTCGGAATTCCGCCGGAAGGGATTGCCCTTATTTTACCGATTGACCATTTCTGTGACATGGGAAGAAGTATGACAAATGTTCTGGGAAATGCCCTGGCAACTTCTGCGGTTTCCAAATGGGAAGGCCAATTGGAAAATCATGGCGGTAAAATGTAAGAGGAATTCTTATGGAAGAACGAAACTTACGGGTTCATAAAAATCATATTCTTGAAAACGGGTTTACCATAATTAATACTGTTTTTTCAGAAGAAGAAATTGAAAAGATAACGGATATCATTAAGAATATAGATACTTCGAAAGAAAATTTCAGAAAATCTGAAGACCTGTTTGCCATCAGGCAGTTTTTTAAAGAGATTCCGGAGATTACAGATATTATTTTTAATGACAATCTTAAAAAGATGATCAACGGAATTTTCGGAGAAAGGTATTTTATGGTAAAAAGCATCTATTTTGATAAGCCGGAAAACTCCAATTGGTATGTTGCATATCATCAGGACCTGACTATTTCTGTCGATAAAAAAATCAATCTGCAAGATTTTGGTCCCTGGACTACCAAACAGAATCAGTTTGCCGTACAGCCGCCTTTGGATATCCTTGAAAATATGTATGCAATCAGAATTCATCTGGATGATACCGATGAAAATAATGGAGCTCTAAAAGTAGTCCCGAAATCGCATTCCAAAGGAATTTACAGACCGGAAACCATTGATTGGACCACTGAAACTGAAGAGATCTGCAATGTAAAAAAGGGTGGAATTATGATCATGAAGCCTTTAATCCTTCACAGTTCAAACAGAACCACAAACGGAAAGAAAAGAAGAGTCATCCATATAGAATTTTCTGACCGGGAACTTCCGGAAGAGTTGAAATGGTCTGAGAGACTTAATTAGTTATTCAGTATAGTGACAAAATTCCACATAAAAACAAAACAAAATAAAACCCCTTCGAAAATTTCGAAGGGGTTTTGGTTTATATCAGTTTAAAAATTATTTCACGGAAATTTCATCAATAAAGATATAGGAGTCTCCACCTGCTCCCTGATGCCACTCAGGAAGTTTGCCATAGTTATAGGCTTTTATTTTAATATATCTTGCTTCTGTGGGTAAGGTTTTGAGGAAAAATATTATTGTATGTACAGATTCATTCTTAGGATCTACAGAAGTTTCCGAAGTGTCTAATAAATAATAGTCATTATTATTATTGGAACCATAGAGTTCTATTTTTTTTGGTAATAAGATCCAGCTTTTGGAGTCCTGTAAAAAAGTGACATCTACTTCATGAAAACTTTGAGGTGATTTAAAATCAATAGTAGCCTCAAAGTCCTGTCCCTGATAACCTTGCCATTCGCCTTTTCTCCAGTTAGTGTCTCCTTTGATTCCATCAATAAGAGCTAATTTTCCACCTGCTGTATATTGTGGATTTACAGCTGACTTAACTGTGATATCCCAATGATTTGGTCTTCTGTTGAAATTGGCAGTTCCGATTGAACTTTTCTCACCATTTCTTTCAGCGTAGGCAGAAACCTGAGTGGTTTTACTGATTGTAAACGGTCCTTTATAAACCTTGAAGGTTTTTCTTACACTGACATCACCCTCATCCATCGTCATATAATAAATTTTATCATCCGGATTTAACGGAGTGATTTCAACTTTCGTGGAAAACTCGAAAAGCCGGTCTGCAGCAATGACCGGTGTAGCGATTAATTCATCATACTTAAAGTCTTTTGCAGGCTTTACATTCTCAAATCCCAGTTTTCGGAGCTCTGCCTTGCCTGTATTCTTGGTGATTACTCTTGTTGTTCCGTCTTCCAGATGAAGTTTAATTTCGTCAAAATAAGGCGTTACCGTTTCCCATTCAGGTTTTCCGGGAGTTACGGAATAAATTCCCATTGAGCTTAAAACATACCAAGCGCTCATCTGCCCGCAGTCTTCATTACCGATCAGCCCGTCCGGAGCATTTTTGTAGAAATTATCAAGAATATATTTGATCTTTTCTTCTGTTTTCTGAGGCTTATCCACTAAATTATACAAATAAGCAATATGATGGCTTGGCTCATTTCCCTGTGCATACTGTCCCATTAAACCCGTAATATCGGCCTGTTCTCTTCCCGTGGTTTTATCAGCTGCAGAAAAAATAGCGTCGATAAACTGTTCAAATTTTTCTTTACCTCCATGAGCAGCGATCAGGCCCGGAATATCCTGTTGAACCGAGTAGGAATAATGCCATGAATTTCCTTCCGTATAATTGTTATTGACTTCTCTGGGATCAAAAGGTTCGTACCAGTTTCCGTTTTTTCTTGGCTGCATGAAGCCGTTTTTCGGGTTATAAAGATTTTTCCAGCTTTGAGAACGTTTCATAAAATACTGATAATCTTCCTTTTTGTTTAAAATTTTAGCCATTTGAGCGATACACCAGTCGTCATAAGCATATTCCACCGTTTTAGAAACACTTTCATGCTCATCATCAATACTGATGTAATTATTTTTCTTGTAAGCATTTAAACCGAAAATATCAAGTATAGCCGAATTTTTAGAAGCTTCAAATGCTTTTTCATGATCAAAACCTGTAATTCCTTTTGCCATAGCATCGGCAATCACTGAAACTGCGTGATAACCGATCATACATTCAGTTTCATTGGAAGCCAGTTCCCAGACAGGAAGTTTACCGCCCTGCTCATATTGTCTGATAAAGGTATTGACGAAATCTGAAGTTCTTTTTCTGTCGATTAATGTCATCAGAGGATGTGCTGCCCTGAAAGTGTCCCAAAGCGAAAACACCGAATAATAATCAAAATTTGCAGCGGTGTAGAATTCATTGTCCCGGCCTCTGTACTTTCCGTCAACATCCATATTGATATTGGGCTGTGTGAAAACATGATACAGGGCGGTGTAAAAAACCGTCAGTTTATTCTTATCGTCAGATTTTACTTCAATTTTTGAAAGCTCTTTATTCCAGTCGTTTTCTGCCAGTTTTTTTATGGATTCAAAATCATTGGACTTGCCTTCTGCCAACATATTTTTTTCAGCTCCCTCATAACCTGTGGGTGAAATGGCAACTTTTACATTAATCTTTTCACCCTTTTTTACGATTGTAGAAAAAGCTAGAGCTAATTTTGTTCCCGTAAAAAGCTGGTTTTCCTGCTTTCCATTCACTTCTTTTTTAGAAATTTTCATGGGTTTTGAAAACTCGATTCTGGCATAGATGTATTGATTGGTTGCCCATGCCTCACTTCTCCGGAAAACTTCAATAGTTTTACTGTCAATTATTTTCACTTCCCCCTCCAGTAGCTTATCTCTGTGGTTCAGGTCCAAAATAATATTGGCATTTCCTGCATTGTTGAAGATATATTCATGATACCCTACTCTTTTGGTTGCGGTCAGCCGGACATTGATATTGTTTTTGTCAAGTTTTACGGCATAAAAACCTGCTGTAGCCTTTTCATTTTTATGCGAAAATTTAGAAGCATATTCTTTGTTATTCAGGCTGGGATTTCCCATGGTAGGCATCAGCATAATATCACCATAGTCTGAAACACCGGTTCCGTTGAGGTGAGTATGGGAAAAACCGTAGATTACAGAATCAGAATAATGATAGCCACTACAGCCATCCCAGCTTCCATCAATCCTGGTATCAGGGGAAAGCTGTACCATTCCGAAAGGAACAATAGCCCCCGGAAATGTGTGGCCGTGGCCTCCGGTGCCGATAAAAGGATTCACATTTTGGGAGAAATTCTGAGCGTTGAAAAATACGGATAAGATAAGAGTAAATAATAAATATCTGGTTTTTTTCATAGTAGATTAATGATGCCTAAAGATAAGACTATTTATACTTCACCTTCAAAAAAATCCTTCAGGTACTGCTGTTTACTGTCTTCCTGCCTATCCGTTCCCAGAAATTTTTTCCAAGCTTTGGATTCATGATATACAATGTCCATTTCCCAGACACAGTAAGTAGGAATATGGATGCCTTTTCTGTCCCATATTTCAAATTTTCCGGAACCGTCATAGTAAACACTTTCCCATAATTCGTTTTCACTTTGCCATGTACAAACCAATAACAGGTAATTCTCATTGCACCGGTGAAGAATCACAAAACCTGAATCTTCTTTATCCTGAAAATTTTCTTCCGAATTTTCTATACATATCCTGGCATTGCTGACATCCCCGGAAGATATGTTTTCTGGATCTTTGGCCAGATTATACCATTTGAATCTGGTTTTTCCGACGGTGAAAACACCCTGAGGAATCACAAATTTAGAAGGATAAGAAATAGCGTCCATATTAACCTGTTTTTTGATTATAAAAATTTTGAAATGTAAGACAAAGGCAGATTGATAATTTTTTAATGATCTGATTTATCACCTTGTGTTATAGATTTTATTCATTCTAAATTATAGAAAAAATCCGTAAATTTGTAAACAATTTATAGTAAAGTATGTTGACGAAAGAAAAGGTTCAAGATTTCCTTAAAGAGATAGAAGTAGATGATTTGGTGAATAACCTTCAGATCATGGGGGATGACGTGTATATTGACATGACTGCCCATTCACCGGCGATGCACGAGAAGAAAAAGCTAGAAGCTGCCATGAAACAGGCTTTTGCCAGTGAATTTGGAGAAGATGTTCACTTAAAAATTAAAATCGTTTCCCCGGAACCGAGTGAGATTCAGCAGAGCCAGATCAAAGGGAAACAAATTCCCGGGATTCAGAATATTATAGCCATTGCTTCCGGAAAAGGAGGAGTAGGTAAATCTACGGTTGCTGCCAATATGGCGGTTACCCTTGCTAAAATGGGCTTCAAAGTAGGTTTATTGGATGCCGATATCTACGGACCGTCTGTTCCTACCATGTTTGACACAGAAGGTCAAAAACCGATTTCAGTGGAAATTGATGGTAAGAACCTGATGAAACCAATTGAAAATTATGGAGTAAAAATGCTTTCAATAGGCTATTTTTCAGGAGCTAACCAGGCTGTGGTCTGGAGAGGCCCGATGGCTTCAAAAGCCCTGAACCAGATGATCAGAGACGCAGCCTGGGGAGAATTGGATTTCTTATTAATCGACTTACCTCCCGGAACAGGGGATATTCACTTATCCATCATCCAGGAAGTTCCTGTTACAGGAGCGGTGATTGTAAGCACACCTCAGCATGTGGCTCTGGCAGACGTAAGAAAAGGAATTGCGATGTTCCAGATGGAAAGTATTAATATTCCGGTTCTTGGATTAATCGAAAATATGGCGTATTTTACACCGGAAGAATTACCTGACAATAAATATTATATCTTTGGAAACCAGGGAGCACAATATTTAGCTGATGATCTGAAAATTCCGGTACTGGGAGAGATTCCGTTGATCCAGAGTATCAGAGAGGCGGGAGATGTAGGAAGACCTGCTGCTTTACAGGAAAATTCTAAAATTGCAGATATCTATACACAAACTGCACGCAATATGGTGGAAAGCCTTGTGGAAAGAAATAAATATCTTCCTCCGACAGAAGCTGTGAAGATCACAACAATGGCGGGCTGCTCACCAAAAGCTAAAAAATAAATAAAATTCAAGTTGATTTTTTTAAAACCAATTGAACTGAAGAAAATATGGAAACAAATATAACACACGAAGATACCGTAACAAAAGTAATGGAAGCTCTTGAAAGTATCCGTCCGTTCCTTAATAAAGATGGCGGGGATATTGAGCTTATTGATGTGAAAGACAACTCGGTTTATGTAAAACTGTTGGGAAATTGTTCCGGATGTTCATTGAATTTTTCAACCCTGAAGCTGGGTGTTGAAAATACAATCAAACAGCACGCTCCGGAAATTGAAAAAGTAATCAGCGTAGAATAAAAAATAATAAAGCATATATTTTTTAGAGACAGGTTTTTAGCCTGTCTTTTTTATGAAATTAAATTTTTTATCTCTTTTTCTCTTCAAATGCTTCCATTAAATTATGTAATGAATAGCATTTGATTGAATGTCATCTGCAAAATTGTTTTTTTGCAGATAATAAATTTTCCATCACAGCCTGTTTTTACTACAATCTTTTTAAAAAACCTTTGTAAGAGGGAAATTTCTTCCAAAAAAATACGTTATCGGTCTACATGTTGCATTGCTTTTATGCAAAATTTGAAAAAGCATTACTTTCCCTGAAGCGTATCCTGAAAGGTACCTGTGAAAGTTATCATTAAAAAAACTGAACTATGAAAAAAGTACTCATTGCAGATGATCGATATGTTGTGAGAATCGGTACCGCATTACTGTTGGAATCAAAACTTAATTATCCGTGCAGCATTGATTTTGCTGAAAACTATGCCGAAACCCGGGAAAAAGTCTCTAAAGAACATTATGACCTGCTGATCCTTGATATTGATATGGCCGACAGTATCTATAAGGCAATGGTGAAAGAGCTTAAAAATAAGCACAAGGATCTCAAAATCATGATATTTTCCAATTATGATGAAAATATAGGGATTCAGTATATAGAAGAGGGAGCTGAAGGTTATCTTAATAAGAGAGCCTCAGAATCGGAAATACTGAAAGGGATAAATACCATTTTCGAAGAAGGGTATTATTATCCGTCAAAAATGGTAAGCCGGCTTATTACCCATTCAAGAGATAACAATACAGTAGAACACCTTTCTAAAAGGGAATTCCAGATATTTAAACTGCTGGCTCAGGGAAACGGTAATATTGAAATAGCCAATATTCTGGACATCAGGATGTCTACAATCAGCACTTATAAAAAGAAGATATTTGAAAAACTGAACGTCAAAAATGTAGTTGATTTGGTTCGGATCTATGATGACCTGCATTAATTTTTAAAGATTGAGGAAATGCTGAAGGCAGGTTTTTTCAACCTGTCCTTTTATTTTTTTAACTTTAAAATTCCACTTTTTTTGATTATATTTGAGAAAAACATGTACTTATGTTTGAATTTCTCCAAAATTTAGATTCCCTTCATCAGGGATTTTGGTATGTTGCCCTGACTGCCAGTTTGATTTTTTTGGTTCAGACAGTTCTTACCTTTATTGGAAGTGACCATACCAGCGGGCTTCATGCTGATTTTGACGGAAACCTTACCCATACTGATGCACCTTTTCAGTTATTCTCTTTCAGAAACCTTATTAATTTTCTTTTAGGATTCGGATGGAGTGGGGTGACATTCTATAATTCCATAGGAAGTAAACCTCTTCTGATTTTTATATCCGTACTGATTGGGATGGGCTTTGTCATTTTATTTTTCATCCTGATTTTTCAGATCTTAAAACTGACAGAAGATAATACGTTTAAAATAGAAGACCTCATCGGTAAAACCGGTGAAGTATATCTTACCATTCCTGCCAATATGAGCGGAAAAGGAAAAATTTTAATTTCTGTAAACGGAACCCATCATGAGCTTCAGGCCATGACGGAATCTGAAGAAAGCATCCCTTCAAGCCATTCGGTAAGAGTGATCTATATCTACGACAAAGTACTCGTCGTTGCAAAAATTTAAATTATTAACCACTTTATAAACTATTTATGGAAATTCCCGGAACTCTTATTCTTATACTGGTCATAGTATTTGTATTATTCGTAACGTTTTTAGCCCTTATTTCGAGGTATAAAAGATGTCCTTCGGATAAAATCCTGGTCATTTACGGTAAAACGGGCGGAAGCTCCGCAAAATGTATTCACGGTGGTGGTGCTTTTGTATGGCCGGTCATTCAGGATTATGCTTATCTGGATCTGAAACCTATTTCTATTGAAGCTAATCTTACCAATGCTTTATCCAGACAAAACATCCGGGTGGATGTACCTTGCCGGTTCACCATTGCCATTTCCACTGAACCGGATTCTATGGGAAATGCTGCAGAAAGATTATTGGGATTATCCCAGGAACAGATTCAGGAGCTTTCTAAAGATATCCTTTTCGGACAGCTTCGTCTGGTGATTGCAACGATGACCATTGAAGAGATCAACTCAGACAGAGATAAATTCCTGGATAATATTTCTAAAAACGTAGATACAGAATTAAAGAAGATAGGCTTAAAACTCATCAATGTTAACGTTACCGATATCAGGGATGAATCAGGATATATTGAAGCTCTGGGTAAAGAAGCTGCGGCTAAAGCCATTAACGAAGCGATCATCAGTGTTGCAGAACAGACTAAGATCGGGGAAACCGGTAAAGCGATTGCCGACAGGGAAAAAGATACCCAGATTGCTGAAACACAGAGAGACCGGGACGTGAAGATTGCAATTACCCAAAAAGATAAGGAGATCAGTATTGCAGCAGCGATGAAAGATGAGTCGATTGGTAAGGCAGAAGCTGAAAAAGAATCCAGAATTGCCACATCATTAGCCAATTCAATTGCGGTAAAAGGGGAAAATGAGGCCAAAATTACCATTGCCAATTCCGATGCGGAAAGAAGGGAAAAAGAAGCCGAAGCTTTAAGAATTGCAACAGCCGCTGAAAAAGTACAGGCTGCAAGATCATTGGAGGAAGCTTATCTTGCCGAGCAGAAAGCGGAAACCGCAAGGGCAGAAAGGGAACGTTCTACCCAACAGGCAAATATTGTAGTCCATGCAGAAATTGCAAAACAAAAAGCAATTATTGATGCGCAGGCAGAAGCTGAAAAAATAAGACTACAGGCCAAAGGAGAAGCTGATGCTATTTTCGCTAAAATGGAAGCTGAAGCAAAAGGTCTTTACGAGATCCTCACCAAGCAGGCGGAAGGTTACGATAAAGTAGTGCAGGCCGCTGGCGGAGATACCCATAGCGCATTCCAGCTACTGTTAATTGAGAAACTTCCTGAACTCGTTAAAACCCAGGTAGAAGCCGTTAAAAATATTAAAATCGATAAAGTGACGGTTTGGGACAGCGGAAACGGACAGGATGGAAACAGCTCTACAGCTAATTTCGTTTCAGGTATGATGAAAACAGTACCGCCTTTAAATGACCTGTTTAATATGGCAGGCCTCAATCTGCCCGATTATCTGAAAGGCAAGCCGGATGAAGTACAGAAAGAGATTATGAAAATCGTAGAGAAAAAAGACAAAAAGAATTTTGATGATATATCTTCCGGGGATGAAGCTCCTAAAGATGATGCACCCAAAGGATAAGATAGAAAGACAGGTTTTTTAATCTGTCTTTTTTATTTAACCTATAATTTGGATATAGTCTCATTACATGTAATATGGTCATTTAGTGATCATTTGAGGTCTCAGATATTGGTTGAGGCTGAACACATATTTTGGGATCCTGAAGTACTCTTTTGAGGTCTTAGGCTAACCGAAAATAATTTAGTAAATTAAAATGTTATAAAACACAGTGGCTGAGGCTCCCGAAGCTACCTCTCCTACTCTTCAATTGTCCTGAACGTAAGATTCACTCTTGGTATTTTCACCTTTGTTGTAGGTGGAAGCCTGTGCATCCAGTTATCCTGTGTAGTTCCTTTCATCACCAGCAAGCTTCCGTTTTCGAGAAAAATCTCAATTTTTTCTTTGGTTGATTTATGCTTAAATAAAAATTTTCTTTCTGCCCCAAAAGTCAGGGAGGCAATCGCTCCATGTTTTTTCAGGTCTTTTTCACCATCACTGTGATAAGCCATTCCTTCGCTTCCATCATGATACAGATTCAGCAGGCAGGAATTATAGGTTTCTCCTGATACTTCTTCACATTTTCGTTTTAAATCCAGCAATTCGGGAGTCCAGGGTTTTGCATATTTTGTTCTGTTGGAATAGGTATATTCAAATGCCTTTTCACCAAACCAGGCTACTTTTCTTTTGGTTAAAATCAGCTTTCCAAAAATAATGGCTTCATCATTTTCCCATGGAATCTGATTAAACAGGTAATCATAATAAAAGTCCGATTTTTCTTTTGAAAAAACCTTTCCGTAATAATGTACGGTTCCATCGCCGGGCAGAATGTTGATTGGAAAATCTGATATTTCTTCGAACAGGTTCATATTTTTAACTATTATTTTTCAGAATACATATGTGAACCTTCCCAGCCGATAATCAATTGTTTTCTCTCACTTCCCCATTTATAGCCGCCTGTATTTCCTGAAGACTGAATCACACGGTGGCAAGGGATGAGAAAGGCTACAGGATTGCTTCCGACAGCTGTTCCCACGGCTCTGGAAGCTTTAGAATTCCCTATTTTTTCCGCTAAATTCCCGTATGTGGATAATTTTCCCATTGGGATTGTAAGAAGGCTTTCCCAGACTTTAAGCTGAAAATCGGTTCCTTTAAGATGTAATTTTATGGTATTGAGTTGGCTCCAGTCTTTATTAAAAATAGACAGGGCATTGTGTTGAAGCTCGTCCTGCTTTTCAAAAAAAGAAGCATTAGGAAACTGAGCTTTCAAATTTCCCAATGCTGTTTCTTTATCGTGTTCAAAAGCCATATAGCAGATTCCTTTTTCTGTGGAAGCTGTAATTACATTCCCGAAAGGGCTTCTGGAAAAACTGTAATTAATGACAAGGCTTTTTCCCCCGTTTTTATATTCTGCAGGAGACATTCCTTCTATTTTTACAAACAGATCATGTAATCTGCTTGTGCTGGAAAGTCCCGTTTCATAAGCTGCATCAAATAAGCTTGCTTTTTCTTCTTTTAATAAATTCTTAGCATGTTCAAGACTGATGAACTGTAAAAATTTTTTCGGACTCGTTCCGGCCCAATCTGTAAAGATCTTCTGAAAGTGAGCCGGGCTCAGGTGAATTTTCTCAGCAACTTCCTCCAAACTCGGCTGAAGTTTGAAATTGCCCCGGATATATTCTATCGCTTTGGCAATCCTGTCGTAATCTATTTGATTTTGTGTGGACATTTCATTTTGTTTTACCTCACAAATTTCCAAAGAAAATTCTTCTGAAAAAATCCGTTTCTTGCGGAATTTTAATCCTGGTTGATATGATAATACGCAAGCATTTTGTAATATAGCTTGGCAGCAAGGAAAGCTGATGGTTTTGCCATCGGAGAATCCATTAATTCTACAATATCAAAAGCTACCACATTACATTTTTCAAATACTCTTCTTAATAATTCCAATGTAGGATACCATTGCAGCCCGCCCGGCTCAGGAGTTCCCGTAGATGGTGCAATGGAAGGGTCAAAAGCATCAAGGTCAATCGTGATGTACACGTTTCCTGAAACCTTTTCCAATACATCATTTACCCAGTTTTCGTTATTTGCAATTTCGTGGGCAAAAAACACTCTCCCTTCCGGCAAATATTCAGCTTCTTCAATATCCATTGAACGGATTCCCACCTGAACTAAATTATGCTTCTGATTGGCTTCAAAAACCGCACAGGCATGATTGGATGTAGAACCATGGAATTCAGGACGTAAATCTGTATGTGCATCCAACTGAAGAACTGTAAGATTCTCGTATTTTTCACCGATTGCACGGATCGAACCGATAGAAACAGAGTGCTCACCACCAAAAAGGGTAAATAATTTACCATCATTCTGTAAAAGCTCTTTTGTTTTCTGATAAACCGCTTCGGTCATTGCTTCAGGACTTGAATTTTCAGAAATTTCTCCTGCCAGATAAACTCCTTCCAGGTAAGGTTCAGTTCCTGTTTCAATATCATAAAGCTCCATATTTTCAGAAGCATTCAGGAATAATTCAGGGCCTTTATCAGCTCCTTTTCCCCATGTTGAAGTTCCGTCATAAGGTACGGTTACCAACATTACTTTTGAATTTTCCAGTGATGCATTCTCTTCAGGAATTCCCGCGTATGTTTTCATATACAATTTATAATTAAAAAATTAAATGATTGAAAGATTTTAAATATTGGCACAAAGATACGAAGAAGTTAGAAGCCGAAAGAATGGAGGCGGGAAGTTTTGCATCAGTGTAACCATGATTTGTACTTTAAACTTCCCTCTTCAGACCTCCATCCAAATTTCACTACCTTTGTAAAAAAAATTTCAAATATGTCCTTAAAAGCTGTGCTTTTCGATATGGATGGGGTGATTGTAGATACAGAACCATTGCACAGAAAAGCTTATTTTAAAACGTTTAATGAACTGGAAATTGAAGTTTCTGAAGATTTATACACCTCTTTCACCGGTGCTTCCACGAAAAGAGTTTGTGAAACATTAATTAATGAATTTAATCTTAGCCATACTCACGAAGGTATTGCCGGTATCAAGCGAACTTACTTCAAAGATTATTTTTATAATGATGAAGATTTTGATTTAATTCCAGGAGTAAGAAAATTGATTGAGCACTATCATGAAAATGGGATAAAACTGATTTTAGCCTCTTCTGCAACAATGACAACCATTAATATGGTTTTTGAAAAATTCGGGCTTGCAAAATATTTCAGCGGAAAAATCAGTGGTGCAGATTTAAAAGAATCAAAACCTCATCCGGAAGTTTTTCTTTTAGCTGCAGAAATGGCAGGTGAACCTGTTGAAAACTGCATGGTCATTGAAGATTCTACCAATGGGATCCTGGCAGCCCACAGAGCCCATATTTTCTGTGCCGCCTATAAAAGTGAGCATTCAAAAAATCAGGACTATACTTTAGCCAATATTGTCGTTTCAGATTATTCTGAGCTCGAATTAGATAAAATTTCAAATTATTTTAAATAAAAATAGCCATCAGTCTGATGGCTATTTTTTTATGTTTTGGCATTCTTAACGTAGTAAAGAAGCTCAATTTTAATATCAATCTTTTAATGATTATTATATCCTAAAAGCTTTAAAATATCTTCCGGCTCCTGTTTTTCACGGAATATCTCATACTGGAATTCTCCGTTTTCATCTTTCTGAATCAGGATGTGTCTCGGCTGAGGCATCAGACAGTGATGCACTCCACCATAACCACCGATGGTTTCCTGATAGGCCCCCGTATGGAAGAAACCGATATATAAAGGTTTTGTATCACTGAAAACCGGCAGATAAATTGCATTCGTATGCTGTTCTGAATTATAATAATCATCCGAGTCACAAGTCAGCCCACCCAGAAAAACCCTTTCATAGGTATCTTCCCAACGGTTGAGCGGAAGCATGATAAAGTGTCTTGAGATGGCCCAGGTATCAGGAAGCGTTGTCATGAAAGATGAATCAATCATATTCCATTTTTCTCTGTCGTTCTGACGTTTCTGGGAAATAATTTTATAAAGGTTTGCTCCACTTTCTCCAACCGTGAAACTTCCAAACTCTGTATAAATATTAGGCTCTTCCACTCCTTCTTCTTCACAGAATTTTTTGATCTGGGAAACAATTTCTTCCACCATATACTGGTAATCGTAATCGAAATTGAGAGATGTTTTGATTGGGAAACCACCACCAATGTTCAGAGAATCCACTTCCGGAGCAATTTTTTTCAAACGGGCATATACCCGGAGACATTTGTACAATTCGTTCCAGTAGTAGGCAGTATCTTTAATCCCCGTATTGATGAAGAAGTGAAGCATTTTCAGTCTTGCATTCGGATGCTCGGCAATTTTCTGGCTGTAATACGGGATAATATCTTTATATCCGATCCCTAATCTTGAGGTATAGAATTCGAACTTCGGTTCTTCTTCCGAAGCGATTCTGATTCCGATATCAAAGGTCGTATCAATACTTTCGGTAAGTTTATCTAATTCACGGTAATTATCCAGGATCGGAGTGATGTTTTCAAAACCGCTGTTGATCATATCTGAAATCTTTGCCAGATAATCATCTGTTTTGAATCCGTTACAGATTACTTCAATATTTTTATCTACCTTCCCTTTTTTGTAAAGAGATTTTACAATATCCATATCATAAGCGGAAGAAGTTTCAATGGAAATATCGTTTTTCAAAGCTTCTTCAATAACGAAATTGAAATGGCTGGATTTTGTACAGTAGCAGTACCTGTAATTTTTTTTATATTCGATTTTCTCAAAAGCTTCCCTGAACCAGCTTTTTGCTTTTTGAATATTTTGAGAAATCTTCGGGAGGTAACTTACCTTTAAAGGAGTTCCAAACTTTTCAACAACTTCCATTAAAGGAATATCGTGAAACAACAAATTGTTCTCAGAAACATTAAATTCTTCGGTAGGAAAATATAATGTCTGATCAATAAGTTCCGAGTATTTTATTTTCATTTTTTAACAAGTGAATTAAGAATGCAAAATTGCTAAAAAAGTTTGATTTTCGGATGTTAAAATTATTATAATTTTCTATTAAAATATAATGGCATTTGTTACAAAAACTTCAACAAAATGATCAATAGGTAAACTTCTGAATATATTGTTCTCTTTTATTTTCAGAAATTCCCAAAACCTGTTGAATGTAGCCCTCTGTTGAACCGTATTTTTTATTAATTTCATTAAAAGCTGCATCCAGATAACGGCTTTCTACCCAGCTTAATTTTTCCAAAACCTTAAGATCCATTTCAGGATATAAGAAGTGGAGCGTGCCCGCCAGACGAAGTCTTTTCTGAACCAGATCCTTTCTGAAATTATTAGACAAAAAATATTCATTATAAATCGTGGATTTATCAAATTTCAAAATAGTCAGAATTAAAGCTGTGATAATTCCTGTCCTGTCTTTTCCGGCTGTACAGTGATAAAGGACCGGCTGATCCGATTCCAGGATATCTGTGATAATTTTCTTAATAACCACAGGATTTTCCGTTACATAATCCCTGTAAAAATCCAGCATCCTTTGGTCAGCATCAGAAGCCTGCACTTTTCCTTTCAACACCAGCTTTTTTGCCTGATCAAGCTGGTCGCCTTCATCATTAAAAGCAGAATAATTTTTATAAATCATCTGTTCCGGAAAGCGATCAGGTTTTTGGGAAATTTCTTTTGAATTTCTCAGGTCAATAATTTCTTTAACTCCCAGATCTTCCAGTTTTTTAAAAGATCCTTTTTTAAGCTGATGAAGATGCCCGCTTCTGTAAAACATTCCTTCTTTTAAAGTTTTCCCTTCAGAATTTCTGATATTTCCTAATGTCCGGAAATTGTTTACTTTTTTAATTTCAATCTGTTTTTCAGTTTCATTTTTCCCATATACAGGGGGAGAAAATGATTGCACTTTGCAGGAAAAAATACAGAGTAATGAAATTAATAAGAATGATATTTTAAATAGTTTTCCCAACTATAAAAGTTTTTTAAAGATTATAATTCCCCTCCTCCGGAGGGGTGGCAAATCGCAGATTTGACGGGGTGGTTAATTTTAAAGCCTTTATTATTCATATTTATTTAAGGTTCGGATACTCTATCTCATTTCTTCCTACGAAAAAAAGAAGATCTCCGGATCCATATTCAATGGAGACTTCATCATCTACCGCAAAGTTTCTTGTTCCTATTTTTGAAATAATGCTTAAACTTCCGTTTGTCAAAGGCCAATTGAGTCCTTTTGTCGTTAGATTTTTTACTGTTGGAAACGGATATAATGAGATCATTTTATTTTTTGCCCCTTTTAAAATAAAGTTTTTCGGGACAAAATAATATTCTGAAAATGCATCATAAAATTTGATATCCATCTGATTTTTAAATGAATAAGCAACGGTAAGATTTCCTAAAAAATGATCTTGTTCCCCTCCGCTTGCTCCCAAAACATCGACAGTATGAAAGCCTTTTCCGATAATAATTTCCAATGCTTTATGAAAATCTGTTTTATCCTGATCCAGTGTAAGAATAAATTTTTCATGATAAACATCTTCATCCGATCCGGAATGCGAATCGAAGTCTCCGGAAATAAAATCGAGTTTATCTAAAGGAAAACCCATTCTTTTCAGGTAATGAAAAGCTCCGTCTGTACAGGCAATCAAATCATAGCTTTCCAGATTGGGAAGGGAATCGGGAGCATCACCGTTAATAAAAAGTAATGCTTTATCTTTCATTCGGATTCCAGTATTCTTCCGGCTCGTTATTTAATTTTGAAATATATCTTGCCAGAACAAAAAGATAATCTGAAAGTCTGTTGAGGTATTTAATGAGTTCAGGGCGTATTTCCTCTGATTCATTTAAGAAAACCAAGGAACGTTCAGCTCTTCTGCAGATGGTTCTTGCAGCATGTAAAAATGTTGCTGATTTTCCACCACCGGGAAGAATGAAATATTGAAGCGGCTCTAATTTATCTTCAAAAGCATCCATCCATTGTTCCAGTTCTTCAATCTCTTTTTCAGAAATAATTAATGGCAGACGCGATTTCCCATTGGCCAACATTAATTTATCAACCGGAGTTGCAGCTTCCGAGCCTACTGTAAATAAATCAAACTGAATTTTTTTGAGCTGGGCTAAAACTTCAGCATCTTCGATATGGCTTTTTGCAATTCCTATGAATGAATTAAGCTCGTCTATATTTCCATAGCTGTCTACCCTTGCACTGGCTTTGGAAACTCTGGTTCCTCCATACAAAGCAGTTTGTCCCTTATCTCCTGTTTTAGTATAAATTTTCATACTACTAAAATACTTCTTTAAGCCAAGCAGACAAAGCTTTTTAAGAGTTTTTTATAGTGACAGGTCAGGCAATCCACCTTCCGGATTTCTTCATATATCGTATTAAGAAATAGTATCCGGCAAATATCAGCACAAAAAAGACAGCCAGTACATTCCTGAAATTATCATCATTATTGGTAAGTTGCGGATATTTAAATAAAAGAATCAGCACAATACCACAAAGCCAGATAAACTGCGTATTATATTCCTTGATCAGCCATCTTTTCCATTTAAATTCCATTGCAGAGAAGGTTTCATTTAGGCCTGAGATATTGGGAATCCACCGGTGGACTCTCTTTGTATAGTTGTCAAAATCTGATCCGAACTTATTTTTTAAAAAGTTTTCTTCAGCAAGAACAATACATTGGTAAATCAATAAAAATAAGGGCATCACTATAAATGTATACAGTAATGAATTGGCCAGAATCCCAACTCCTAAAAGCATTAAAATATTTCCTACATATAAAGGATTTCTTACATGGCTGAAAATACCTTCTGTAACCAATCCGTCGGCATACACTTTTTTATCTTTCCCACCCCTGACAATATAGGCCAGGCCGATTGTTCCGCCTCTGATCAGCTGCCCTGAAACGGTAATCATCAGCCCAAGAATAATGGCAATCCAATAATAACCTGAACCGGATTTCCCTCCAAATAATGGTGGTGACGGAATAAATAATAACAAATACAGGACAATAAATAAAAAATTTCTGTACCTGAAAAAAAAGTTACCAATCTGTATCATAATTTTTTTGCAATAATACCTGTGAAATTATACCATCTGAAAAACACCTCAACTTCACTGAACCCCGCCTCCTGCAACATATTAATATTCTCGCTGGTTTTGTAAGGAATCAGAACATTTTCCAATGCTTCTCTTTTCTGCGAAATTTCCAGTTCACTGTAATTATTTCTACGTTTAAAATCGTAATAGTGACCAATATACTCCCTGTTGAACGATTTTTCTTCAGTTAAAATTTTTTCGATCAGGATAAACACTCCGTTTTTTACCATTCCATTATAAATCTTTTTCATAATCTCCAGCCGGTTAATTGGCCTGATAAATTGTAATACCAGCACCATCACAACAACGGAAGCATTTTCTACAGGAACTTTTTTGGTAAGATCAGCAACGAGAAGCTCAATATCCCGGTTCAGGATAAAATTCTCAAGTTTTTCCCTGCATTTGATAATCATTTCTTCTGAATCGTCGATTCCCACAAACTTTATTCCTTCCCGAACGGTTTTATCCATTAAAAGCATTGTAGTACCTGTAGAACACCCTAAATCATATACATTGGTGCCGGATTGGGCATAATTTCCGGCCAGTTCACTGGTCATTCTCTGAATTTCATCATAGAAAGGAACAGAACGGCTCACCATATCATCAAAGACACCTGCAACTTTAGTATTGAACTCAAAGTCTGAAAGATTTTCAAGCTTTTCTCTGAAAACCTCATCTGAATTAATAATTTCTGCCATAAGATTTATTCTTCAAAATTATCGAACCCTATTTAAATTGAGTATTAATTTTACAGGTTTCCTATTTAATATTTCTCAATATTACCTTTCTTTCCAGCCAAGCCTAACATTTATCGTATTTCAACCTTCCATTTATTAATTTAAACGAATAAAAACCTATTATATTCTTAAAATAATATAACATTTATCTTAATTATTTATTAACAAAAGATTTTTTATTTTTTTTCAATTCATTAAAATCCTACTGACAAACTGTTGTCACAACCCCATCTTATCTTTGTATCAACGATAACAAACTAAACAAAAATAGTATGACAACTACAGCAACAGCCACAAAACAGTTCATCACATCAGAACAATTATTAGAGCACTGGCAAGGCCACAGAAACCTGACAAGAAGGGTAATTGATGCATTTCCTGAAAAAGAATTATTTGAGTTTTCAGTAGCAGGAATGAGACCGTTTGCAAAACTGGCAGTAGAACTCATCAGCATTGGCGGATCTGCTTTAAAAGGAATCGTAAACAAGAATGAAGAAGCTTATAATGAAGAAGGCTTTATGCCAAAAACCAAAGAAGATATCCTGAAAAAATGGGATGAAGAAACGGAAGTTATCAATCATTATTTCAGCCAGATTTCTGAAGAACGTTTTCAGGAGACTTTCAATTTATTCGGGCAGTACGAATTTCCGGTATACCAAAATATTCTTTATTTCGTGGATAATGAAATTCACCACAGAGGCCAGGGGTACGTTTATCTGAGAGCTTTAGGCATTGAACCCCCTTTTTTTTGGGAGAGATTTTAGCCCCTTTAATGCCTTTACTGAGGTTAAAAATGTTGATTCAATTCAGACAAAAAGGTGAAACTCCGAAATTACAAAAAGGATTATCCAAAATATCCACCAATTAAATTTAGACAAATAATTTTGCTGTTTCCTTTTTTGTCTTTTATCTTAAATAAAACCATCTTTTATTTAAATTATATCAAATCTCAAAGAAGCCGTTTCACAATTGTGAGATGGCTTTTTTACTATAAATTCTTTGAAAGATTAGTAATCAGATTTTTAAGTTTTATTTTCAAAGAGTCAGGTTCTAAAATTTCTGCATAATCAGCAAAAGTAATCAGCCAGCGAGGAAAACCTTCTTCTATCCACTCTGTTTCAAAGGTCATTTCGACACCTCTGGCTGTTTCCGTTTCTCCGATAAATCCATAATATTTTTTAGAGTTAACGATATGTCCCATTACTTTTTTTTCGACCAAAAGCCTGACTTTCGTTTTCTCACCGTTTGAATTTCTTCTGTAATCATTGATTGGTCCATATTCCTGTGAAAAAGGGGTCTGAGTTTTACTTATCTGAAGGATCCTGTCAACTCTAAACTGCCGGAAATCTTTTCTCAGCGTACAAAAAGCCATAATGTACCAGTAATTAAATTCAAAAAAAATTCCGACCGCTTCTATAGTCCTGTTGGAAACTTCTGAATGAACCGTTTTATATTCTATGGTTAACTGGGTTTTCTCGGCAATACTTTCAAGAATCACCGGAATGACATTCTTAATGGAATTCGTGGACACTGCATGATAATTGAAAACGTCAATCTGCTTTTCAATATTCTGGATCAAATCCTTATCAGAATACTTCAGCACCGAACGTACTTTTTCCATCGCCGTCTGGTAATGGCTTCCAAGACTTTGATGTGAAAATTTCTGCATCAGTTTTTCAGCGGTAATAAAGCTTAAAACTTCTTCTTTAGTAAACATTACAGGTGGAAGTTTATAGCCATCCATCAGGGAATAACCACTCCCCGCTTCACCTACAATAGGAATTCCGGCGTTCTCAAGAGTTTTTACGTCCCGATAAATGGTACGGATGCTTACCTCGAATTTTTCAGCAAGATCCTGTGCCCTTACCAAAGGTTTAGACTGCAATTGTGTAAGGATAGCGGTTACCCTGTCGAGCTTTTTAAGGTAATGATCATTCATTTTAGGCTGATAAATCTACACGCTTTTGTAAGAAAACTTAAATATAGTAAAAATCACAATTTTCATTATCTTTAAATACTTAAGAATCCCACGTAATATTGATTATGTATTATACTCATTTCGTCCAGACCATTGAGAAAATTTCAACGTCCGAACAGATTGTAATTGATGAATTGGTTTCAAATTTAGAATTAAAAAATTACAGAAAAGGCGATTTTTTATTAAAATCTGATGAAACCTGTAAATATTTTTATTTCCTTGAAAAAGGTCTGGTTAAACTTTTCTTTGACAACGGAGATAAAGATTTCATTATGACCTTTTTTGCGGAAAATTCTTTTTTCACGGAACTGAGCGGATTTTTAACCGGAAATCCTTCAAAGTATATGATCGTTGCATTGGAGCCCGTTGAGGTTTTACGCATCCATAAAGATGTGGTTGAAGATTTATGCAAAAAACATCATTCTGCAGAAACACTTTTCAGCAAATTATATTCAAAAGCTCCTGTCAATATGATGGGAAGGATAAGTGAAATGCTTGAAGACGATGGTAAAAAGCGTTATAACAATTTTTTGAAACAGAGGCCACAGCTTATCCAGCGCATCAGCCTTGGTGACCTGGCCGATTATATAGGAATTACCCAGGTATCTTTAAGCAGAATCCGCGCACAAAAATAGTTTTTTATCATTTGTAAAAAAATTACAGAAAATTGTCTCATACATTTGTCACATCATTAATCAAAACAAATTATTATGTCACAAAGAATCAACGCATTCGCAATGGGAAACAAAGCTGTAAACGCACTTCACACCATGGGACATCATGTAGAACATTCATCAATCGACAACTCGTTTTTAGAGCTTCTTTATTTCCGGGTTTCACAGATCAACGGCTGTGCTTTCTGCCTGGATATGCATTCAAAACAATTAAGATCAAAGGGAGAAACCGAACAGAGAATCTATCTGGTAAGTACATGGAGAGAATGTACATTTTATTCTGAAAGAGAAAAAGCCGGATTATTATGGGCAGAAAGCCTTACCACTTTAGACGGAAAAGAAGTTTCTGATGAAATTTATTCGGAAGTAAGCCAACATTTTTCTGAAACCGAAATGGTAGATCTTACCATGGCTGTTATTGCCATCAACAGCTACAACAGGGTGAATATTGCTTTTGGAGCTGAGGTTGGAACTTATCAGGTTCCCGAGAAAAATTAACTTTCAGCAAAAGATTAAAAAAAATAAGCTCAACAGCAATACTGTTGAGCTTATTTGTAATATTTAAAAATTAATTTTCTCTGAATGTACTCACCAGCTTGTCAAGATTAAGGCTTCGTGCCGATGCATCAAAGATTTCACGGTATGTTCCGTTTATCTGTACCAGTTCATCATGGGTTCCGCTTTCAACCACTTTTCCTTTTTTCATCACATAGATTTTATCTGAATCCAAAATCTGGGATAATGAATGGGAAATAATAATGACGGTTCGTCCCTCTTTTATCGCATCCAGAGAATTTTTGATCTGCTCTGTAGCAATTGCATCCAGACTTGCAGTCGGCTCATCAAGGAAAATAATCGGCGGATTTTTTAAAAATAACCTCGCTATGGCAATTCTTTGTTGCTGACCTCCCGAAAGCTGTGTTGCGTCATGCTGGTATTTTTCGGGCAAATCTAAAATCTGATCATGGAGATAGGCTTTTTTCGCAGCTTCCTGAATTTCTTCGAAAGATGCATTCATATCTCCATAACGGATATTGTCTTCAATGCTTCCCTGGAAAATATGATTTTTCTGAAGCACCAGACCAATATCATTTCTAAGGAAAGTGTTTTCAAAATTATTCAGGTTGATACCATCCAGTATAATTTCACCCGAATCAGGAAGATAAAATTTGCAGAGAAGATTAATGACCGTCGATTTTCCGGCACCGCTTAACCCTACCAGAGCAGTCGTCTTGCCATTTTCAATTTTCATCGAAACATCATGTAAAGCCTGTGTCCCGTTGGGATAAGTAAAATCTACATTTTTTAATTCAAAGGTCCCTTTAATTTCTTTTTCTACAAAAATTCCGTTTTGCTCTTTTTCATCATCTGCATTTAAAATTTCAAAATAGCCTTCTGCATAAATCATGGCATCATTCATATCATCATAAATACGGTGAAGCTGGCGGATCGGAGCCGAAACATTATTGAAAAGCATAATATGAAGCATAATAGCACCGATGGTCATCTGCTGGTCTAGCACAAGATAAACGGTCAAAAGAATAATTAATACCACCCCGAATTGTTCTATAAAAGTTTTTAAACCATCATAAATAAAGTTGGTTTTCCTGGTGAACATCTGACTTTCCATCAATTCCATCTGCAGGTCATACTGTTTTTTGCCTTCAAACTTTTCACGGACAAAACTTTTGATCACCATGATAGAGTTGATAAGATTCAGTAATCCTGAAGTTTTTCTTTCTCTCTGGTTTCTCAACTGGCGGCGGACACCACCTAATTTTTTGGCCTGTAAAGCACTGATATAAAAATAAATGGGAACAATAATCGTGGAAACCAAGCCTACATACACATTCTGCATATACATGATAATCAAGGCAATAATCGCATTAGAGAACAACGGCAGCATATCTATGAAAAAATTCTGGACCAGTCGTGTTAAGCTTTCAATTCCTCTATCGATTCTGATCTGTAGCTTTCCTGATTCATGGTTTTCATCGTTGAAATAAGCAACCCGGTAGGTCAATATTTTATCAATCGCCGACTGGGCAAGCACAGAGCTTACATTGATCCTGATTTTCTCTCCATAAAATTTCTGCCCGAAATTGATGAAAATATTCAGCAATTCTTTTCCTAATAAAATAATGGAGATCACGATCAGGATATGAATGCCTTCAGACATCGGATGCGGGAGACGGGTAAGTTTGGTAACTTCATCCACCGTATATTTTAATACAATAGGGTTTACCTGTGCGGCAAGAGCTCCTAAAAAGGTAAGAAACAGGGTTCCGTAGATCATTAAACGGTAAGGCTTAATGAAAGGAACGAGCTGCTTATAAATTCCAAATAAAGTGATGGTTCGGTTAAAAGGCTTTGCCATGGAAATGATTTAACTAAAAAACGTACCGTTTCAGGAAGAAAGGTACGTTTTATTATATTTTTCAGCAAATTATTTACCCGAAATTAATACCGGGCTTATCCTTCAAACAAATATGTCGTAAGATAATGCAGCTCCGGTCTGCTTGCTTTTTTAGATTCTTCCTCGCCTTGTTCCAGGGGATATTGTGATGTAATTTCTTTTTTCTGGAAAACGAAAGAATTATTCGCATTCTTATCGATCACCTCATTAAAAATATGCTCGATTTCCGAATTGGCTAAAGAAGCAAAACTGATATCTTCAAAACCATACATCAGTCTCAGGTCATCAAACTGTGCAAAATTATGATCCACAAAACTCTGAAGCTGAGATTTTGAATCAAAATTCCCGGCCCAGATATTATAGGCATATTTTTTCTTTTTCGGCTTGTCTAAAATACTCTGGTAAACGAAGTTCTCACCAAGATAGGCTTCCCTTACCTGCGGATCGTTCGCAAGATCTTCCGGAAGTCCTTCTTTCAGGATTCTTCCTTCAAACATAATATATGTTTTATTGGTAATCGCAAGAGTCTGCTGAACGTTGTGATCGGTGATCAAAATCCCGATATTTTTATCGACAAGGCTTCTTACGATTTTCTGGATATCTTCAACAGCAATCGGGTCTACCCCTGCGAAAGGCTCATCCAGAAGTATAAAATTCGGACTGGTCGCAAGACATCTTGCAATTTCCGTTCTACGTCTTTCCCCTCCTGAAAGTAAATCACCTCTGTTTTTACGAACGTGTTGAAGTGAAAACTCTTCGATCAATTCATCACATTTAATATGCTGTTCACGTTTTGAAAGGTTGGTAAGCTGTAAAACGCCCATGATATTATCTTCTACAGAAAGTTTTCTGAAAACGGAAGCTTCCTGAGCCAGATATCCGATTCCTTTCTGTGCCCTGCGGTACATCGCATCCGTGGTAATTTCCTGTTTATCCAGAAAGATTTTTCCGGAAGTCGGCTTAACCAACCCTACAATCATATAAAACGAAGTGGTTTTTCCGGCCCCGTTCGGACCAAGCAAACCAACAATTTCTCCTTGCTGAACCTGTACAGAAACGCCTTTTACAACTTTTTTAGGACCGTATTCTTTGATTAAGTTTTCTCCTCGTAAAATCATGAGAGCAAAGATAAAGTTTTTTTGAATTCAATTTTTATCTTAAAAGACAGATGCTTCAGTTTTATGATATTTTAAGGTAAATGTAAAATAGGATTGCTTTAAACAAGTATTCCGACTTTGCCCATTATATTTTTCAAACCGGATTACTATAATCAGGTAGAAATAATAATCCAACTTCAATATTTAAGCCATTAATATGTAACATTTTAACCTAACAATGCTACTTATTGAATATTATTCACCTCATTATAAAGTTATAAAAATGGAAAATTACGGTTACACAAAAACAGAAAACGACATCAATCAACAGGCTAATGTTCCTTATCGTTCTGAAAAGAAAATCCCTGCAGCATTATTAGGAATTCTTGTAGGATGGCTGGCCTTAAATAAATTTTACCTTGGCTATACGAAAGAAGGAATTATACAGCTTATCCTGAATCTCGTTACCTTTGGAGTGGCTACTATCATACCTTTTATTGAAGGGATTCTTTATTTGTTTATGAGTGATAAGCAGTTTGACGATACTTATGTTTATGGCAAGAAGGGCTGGCTGTAAAATCTCTGATAAATTTCCCGGGATTTTATTTTATTTCCATAATTTTATACCACCAATAACAATTAAAAATTAATATGGAAAATAATAAAGAATTAACGGACCTCCTCGCCTTGGACCTTGGGATTAATATTGTTGACAGAAGGCCTTATGCCAAAGAAGTTTTCAAATGGCAGGATATGGATCTTCTTCCCCATTCATCAGCTGACACCTTACTGTGTGAAATTTTCGAATGGAACGGAAGAAACTGGCGGACCACAGGAAATAACCTGATCGGATTTTTATTCTCTGACGGTAGTTTGGAAACCGTTAAAAATCAATTGATCAATGTTCCTAAGCACCCGGCTTTAATTCCTGATTTTGAATTTACAAAAGAAAGCATGATCGAGTACGGCCTTTCACTTCCTTCACTGTTCAATATCGGAGTCAACGGAAATATCAAAAATGCCAAAGATTTTTCGGTAAGGGTAAACGGCGTTACCAAATCCAGAATTACCAATATTGATGCTCCCGGTATTGAAATTTTAAGAAATTATTCTTCTTTCACGCAGAATAAATCAAAAACGTACCGAAAGAATATTAAGTTCAATTATCTGAGTACTTCTTTGTTTTACGCTGAAAGTGTAGAAATCTATCTTGAAAAAGATTCAGGAGTGGGATTAGAGGTAAGTTTTCAGACCCAGGATGTTGAGGTTGAAGCCAAACTTAATACCGATACAAAAAAGCATTTCATTTTGAAATACTCTGGAAATCAAGCACCTTTCGCTGCTAAGTTTACAAAGGGGAAAGATTTCAATATTATGTGATAAATTTTTATTAATTTAGATTTTTTAACCAAATTAAAATTTATCATGAAAAAATTAACGAAAAAAGATTTGATGAAAATTAATGGTGGAAATATTCGTCCGCCGGATGCCAATGGAAACTGTCTGCCGGGATGGTATTTGTGCCCCTCCAATATCTGCGTATATGACAAAGGTGGAGAAGATCCCATAGTTCCGGGCTCCCCTCATTATTATGCATGCTTCGGATAATCAAAAAAATGAAAAACACCTCAGCTTTAGAGGTGTTTTTCATTTATATGTCAGCTTAATTATTTATTTAAAATCATGGCTGCTTCTTTCGCAAAATAGGTAAAGATCATATCAGCTCCGGCTCTTTTAAAGCAGGTTAAGCTTTCAATAATGGTCTTATCATTATCCAACCATCCGTTCTGAGCTGCCGCTTTTACCATCGCATATTCTCCGCTTACATTATAAACCGCAATCGGCAGGTCTATCGCCTCCCGTATTTTGGAAACAATATCCAGGTAAGGAAGTCCCGGTTTGATCATAATAATATCTGCTCCTTCATCAATGTCTTTAAATACTTCATTTAATGCTTCACGGGAATTATGAAAATCCATCTGGTACGTTTTTTTATCCTTAGGAATTTCCATATTGTCTTTCGGGGCACTGTCTAAAGCACTTCTGAAGGGCCCGTAAAAAGAACTGGCATATTTTGCAGAATAGCTCAGGATTCCTACATCTGTAAAACCTGTTTCTTCCAGTGCTTCACGAATCGCAAGCACTCTCCCATCCATCATATCACTTGGTGCTACAATATCAGCTCCGGCTTCAGCATGGGAAACAGACATTCTTGCCAATGCATCATTCGTAGCATCATTTACGATTTTCCCGTTTTCGATGATTCCATCATGTCCATAAATTGAATATGGATCCAAAGCCACATCCGGCATGATGATCATTTCAGGCACGGCATCTTTAATCGCTTTGATGGTATTCTGCATCAATCCATCTTTGTTCCATGCTTCTTTTCCTGTATTGTCTTTCAGATGTTCTGACACTTTCATGTACAGATTGACAGATTTTACTCCCAAGGAAAATAGTTCCTTGCATTCTTTTACCGTTAAATCTATACTCTTTCTAAAAATCCCCGGCATCGACGGGATTGGTTCCTGCTTGTTTTCACCCTCCATTACGAAGATCGGCATTACAAAATCATTAGTCGTAAGAATATTTTCTCTTACCAGACTTCTGATAGATTCATTAACTCTAAGTCTTCTATTTCTTGAATGTATCATTTTGGAATACTTTTTGAATAAGTTTCTGCAAATTTACTACAAGTTCTATAAAAAACTATTGCAGGTGATTATAGAATTATTTATTTTTGTTATTAAATACATAGACAAATTATAATTTGATGAAAAAACTTTTACTTTTAATTTTATTTTTAGGCACTTTTGTTGGGTTTTCCAACAATTTTAAAGCTCAATTGAGAGAGCCTGGTTCCATCTCACAGAAATCTGATGATGGTGTGCTTGTTGCCTATCCAAATCCTGCAAAGGATTTCCTTATTGTAAAGGCAAAAGATTCTTCATTAAGAATCAAAAGTGTGACTTTTTATTCTATCCTGGGAACACAGGTTGCTAATTACACGGTGAATATGAATTCAGGGGAAATTAATATTGAAAAATTAAAACCCGGTAAATATCTGATCCGTTATCTGTTAAGCGACAATACTCAAAAAGTAACCCAGATAGTGAAACAATAAATTAAATCCTGATAATCATCAGGATTTTTTCTTTTAGATTAATTCTGTTTTAATTATTCCGTAACTTTCGGCGTATTTTTATACTAATAGAGAAAAACAAATTAATGCTAAAAGCTGAACATATTACTAAAACCTACAATGCCGGAAAAAAGACCGCCTTGGATGATTTTAGCATACACGTCCCTAAGGGAAGTATTTATGGCCTTCTGGGGCCGAACGGAGCGGGTAAAACCTCATTCATCCGTATCATCAATCAAATTACCCAGGCTGATTCCGGAGATGTATTCATCAATGGGGAAAAGCTTAATCCCAATCATATTAGAAATATCGGATACATGCCCGAAGAAAGAGGTTTGTACAAAAACATGAGTGTCGGCGACCAGATCCTTTATTTTGGTGAACTGAAAGGTATGAGTAAAAACGATGCTTTGAATGAGGCCAAAAAATGGTTTGAAAAACTTAATATCGATCAGTGGTGGAAGAAAAAACTTTCGGAGCTTTCCAAAGGAATGGCTCAAAAAATCCAGTTTGTGGTAACAGTACTTCACAGGCCTAATCTCCTGATTCTCGATGAGCCTTTTTCCGGTTTTGACCCGGTAAACGCCAACCTTATCAAAGACCAGATCATTGATCTTAAAAATAATGGCACTACGATTGTTCTTTCCACCCACAGAATGGAAAGTGTGGAAGAAATGTGTGATTATGTTGCTTTAATCAATAATTCCAAAAAAATCATAGACGGACGGGTTTTCGATGTAAGGGAGAAATTCAAGAAAAATATTTTCGGGATTACCGTTTCAGAGGTGAATCAGAAAAATTTTGAAACTTTTAAAAGCAAATACGGTATCTTCAACTTCGCAAATGAAAATAACCTGATTTCTTTTGATTTAAAAAATGAGAGCGATCAAAACAATATTCTTTTAGATTTGGTACATGTCGGGAAAGTACGTTCTTTTGAAGAAAAAATCCCGAGTATGAACGAGGTGTTTATTAATGCCGTAAGCAATCATTCTTAATTTTATGAATAATATTTTTTTAATTACAAAAAGGGAATTTCTTACACAGGTGAAGAAAAAATCCTTCATCATATTGACTTTACTTGCTCCTATTCTGATCATTGCTTTTGGGGCTGTTATCGGTTTAATGTTTAAAGCAAATGAATCTCACAATATCATTGAAGTAGTTGATAAAAGTGGATGGTTTAAAGGTCAATTAAAATCAAGTGATCAGCTGAATTATGTTTTTATTCCTGCTTCCAGTGAAAAGGCAAAGATCAATAATTTAAAGGAGAATGAATCTTTAGACGGAATTCTTGTTTTACCTGAGATCATCAATCATGATTATGAGAATTTTGAAAAAAACACGACTTTAATTATTAATTCTAAAATAGGCTTTGATACGAAGCAAAGAATCATTTCTGACATCAATAATGTGATTAAGAAGGAAAAGATCAAGCAGCTCGGTATTGTAGAAGCCCAACTGGATAATCTTGATAAAAGTTTTACTCTCAAAACCATTAATGTTTCGGAAAACAATAAAGAAGATTCCGATCTTACTTTTGGTGTAAAAACCGGGTTGAGCATGGTTCTGATGTATGTAACCTTCATGTTTATTATCATTTACGGGGTAAGAGTAATGAGAAGTGTTCTTGAGGAAAAAAACAACCGTGTTGTAGAAATTATCATTTCATCGGTAAAACCTTTTGAGCTGATGATGGGAAAAATTTTAGGAGTAACTCTGGTTGCTTTAACCCAGTTTATCATATGGATTGCCATGTCTGTAGCAGGGGCTTTGGTTTTAAATACCGGCTTTTCGTCTTTGCAAAAGAATATTCCGGGAGGAAGTGAAGGATTGCCCGGTAGAATGGATGTTGCCCAGATCGCTACCCAGGTTTCTCATAGTTTGCTCGAACTTAATTTTCCGTTAATCATTTTTGTATTCATCGTATTTTTCTTACTTGGATATATCTTTTACAGCTCTATTTATGCCGCTATCGGTTCTGCTGTAGACAATGAAACGGAAACGCAGCAATTCACTTTATTTGCGATATTACCGTTAACTTTGGGAATGTACGCAAGCTTTTCTTTAATGAATAATCCTGACGGGCCTTTAGGGTTCTGGTTATCGATCATTCCTTTTACATCGCCCGTTGCTATGATTGCAAGAATTCCTTTTGGCGTTCCTGCATGGCAGATTGCATTATCTATCGGGTTATTACTCGGAACTACCATTTTTATGATCTTTCTGTCCGGAAAAATCTACCGTGTAGGTATTTTAATGTATGGGAATAAAGCAACTTTAAAAGAGCTTTGGAAGTGGATCAGAAGTTAGAATCCAATTTTAAATAATAAAAAAATTCCGGGATTGATTTCCCGGAATTTTTTATATTGTGAATGAAATATTTTTATTTAAAGATATAGCTCAGACCTAAGCTGATCACTTGTTCTGATTTGTTTTTATCCGTACCTGACGGTTCTTTCGCAAGACCCGGGTAAGTATCCGATAATCCAAAATCATATTTCAGGGCAATCTCCAATTGTCTTTTATAGCTGTACCCAATACCCAAACCTATTCCAAAATTGAAGCTTTTTGCTTTTCCGCTCACCTGAGGGTTTTTAGGATCTGTGACATCAGGGTCATAATAAGGTCTTGTGGTAGGCGCATCTTTAACATTCTGATTTAGTAAAAAGTTAAATCTTGGTCCTGCCATTCCAAAGAATTCAGATTCTGCTTCTGAAAAAAATGCTTTAAAATATAAAGGCACACTCAGATAGTTATTTGCATACACTGCATCGTAGCCATCTCTGCCTTTGGCATCCTTATCTTTTCCTGTTTCCCCTGCTCCGTAATACAATACTTCAGGCTGAATATAAAACTGATTCGCTTTTCCTACAGGAATAAGTGCTAAAACTCCTGCCTGCACTGAGAATCTCGGCCCGGAAGGATTGTGGGCATTCCTCACTCTCGAATAGTTTCCTCCTGCCGTTACCCCAAATCTTGTTGTTTTAAAATTGATCTGGGCAAATGATAGTGTGGAAACAGCTAAAGCTGAGGTTAATAAAAATTTTTTCATATATTTTGTTTTATGATTAAGCTAGAACTTTTGCTACAGTAATACCGATGTCAGCTGGGGAATCTACTACATTGATACCATTTTCTCTCATAATTTCCATTTTAGCCTGAGCAGTGTCTTCAGCACCACCTACGATAGCACCAGCATGTCCCATAGTTCTTCCTTTAGGAGCTGTTTGTCCTGCGATGAAACCTACAACAGGTTTTGTAGAACCACTTGCTTTATACCATCTTGCTGCTTCAGCTTCAAGACCACCACCGATTTCACCAATCATTACAACAGCTTCAGTTTCAGGATCATTAATAAACAATTCCAAAGCTTCTCTTGTTGTTGTTCCGATAATTGGATCTCCACCGATACCGATTGCTGTAGAAATTCCGAAACCTGCTCTTACCACCTGGTCAGCAGCTTCGTAAGTAAGAGTTCCTGATTTAGAAACGATCCCTACTTTACCTTTTTTGAATACGAAACCTGGCATAATACCAATTTTAGCTTCTTCAGAAGTGATGATTCCAGGACAGTTCGGGCCGATTAATCTGCAGTCTCTGTCAGCAATATAAGACTTTACTTTCACCATATCCGCTACAGGAATACCTTCAGTAATACATACAATAACTTTGATCCCTGACTCAGCAGCTTCCATAATGGCATCTGCAGCAAATGCAGGTGGTACGAAAATGATACTTACATTAGCTCCGGCTTTTTGAACCGCATCAGCAACAGTATTGAATACTGGCTTTCCAAGGTGCTCGCTTCCTCCTTTTCCCGGAGTAACCCCACCTACTACGTTTGTTCCGTATTCAATCATCTGACCTGCATGGAAAGTCCCTTCGTTCCCTGTAAATCCTTGTACAATTACTTTAGAATCTTTGTTTACTAAAATTGACATTTTATTGTTGTTTTAATTTATTTTTATTTCTTTATTAATGCTCACAAATTTACTTATTTTTCTTTTGATTTCAGATAAATCTTAAGAATTGTTTATTTGAGATTTCTCAGTTTTACTTCTTTTTTCAGATATGTTTTAAAATCTTCAGCAAACATCCCGATATAAGTCCCTTTTTCCAGATCTCTGTTGACTCCCGTTTTTCCCAGAAGCACAGATCCGCTCGCAATTTTATTTCCGGAAGCGATACCTACCTGTCCCCATAATGTCACCTCATCTCCTATCACACAACAGCCTGCAATTCCTACTTGCGAAGCAATCAGGCATTTTTTGCCAATTACAGTATCATGGCCGATCTGAATCTGATTATCTAAAACTGAACCTTCACCGATCACTGTAGAATCTGTAACTCCCCGGTCAATCGTACAGTTGTTTCCTATTTCTACGTTATTTTCAATGACAACATTTCCTACGGAAATCAACCGGTCAAAATTCCCGTTTAATTTCCTGTAATAAAAAGCATCACCTCCTAAAACCGTTCCGGACTGAATGATTACATGGTCTCCTATCACTGTTCTGTCACCAATAACAACATTAGGGAAGATCAATGTATTTTTCCCGATTGTCACATTATTTCCGATCACTGCAGAATGGTGTATTTTCGTCCCTTCCCCAATTTCAACATCGTGAAGCTCTTCAGTGAAGTTATATATCCTGGTGAAATGGGTATTGATCTTATTGAAATCCCTGAAAGGATCATCAGAAACCAGAAGGGCTTTTCCTTCAGGGCAATCAACCTCTTTATCGATCAGGATAATGGTTGCAGCAGAGTATAAAGCTTTATCATAGTATTTCGGGTGATTGACAAATACGATATCTCCTGGTTTCACCATATGTATTTCATTAGTTCCCAATACTTCAAAATCTTCGGGGCCAATAAATTTTGATCCGATTAAATCAGCAATTGTTTTAAGTTTTTGTGGAGAATGAAATCTCATAAAAATTGATTTTCTTATAAAACAAAATTCGGACTGCAAATGCAAACCGAATTGATGTAAATTGTATTATTATTTTACTCTTTCTAAGTAAGAACCGTCTTCCGTGCTTACTTTGATTCTGTCTCCAGGCTCTATAAACAAAGGCACCATTACTCTTGCTCCTGTTTCAACGATTGCGTTTTTAAGAGCATTGGTAGCAGTATTTCCTTTTACGCCCGGATCAGCTTCTATAACATCTAAATAAACTGATTGGGGAAGCTCAGCAGAAAGTGGGGTTTCATCAGCTTCTTTTAAAATGATTGTCACTTCTTCACCGGCTTTCATAAACTGAGAGTTTTCAATCATTTCTTTATTAAGGTAAAGCTGAGAGAAATCATCATTGTTCATAAAGTGGAAACCATTCTCATCATCATAAAGATATTGGAATTTTCTGGTAATCACCTTTACTTCGTCGATTTTGTGACCTGCGGAAAATGTGTTATCAATCACTTTTCCGTTAGTTACCGATTTCAATTTTGTTCTTACGAAAGCCGGTCCTTTTCCAGGTTTAACATGAAGAAATTCAATTACTTTAAAAATATCGTTGCTGTATTCAATGCAAAGTCCCTTTCTGATATCGTTACTTGTTGCCATTAATTTTTTATATTTTACTTATTTTCTTTTTTTTAATTGTATACCTGTTCCCTGAGTTGGCATTCTGTTAAATGTGTTGTTATTAAATGAATTTACGTTATTCTGTAATTTATTCACATTCTCCTGAATCTCCGAGTTATATTGATCAGCACTTCCAAAAATCGAACTGCTCTTATTCTGTTGCTTCAGAATATTATTTAAATTACTTTTTGCTATACTGTCATTAGGCTTATCTGCAACTTTCCTTTCCAAAATTGAAGTTCTGGTTGTTTTTTCAACTTTTAAACCTTCTGTTTGTTGTGCGTATAGGAAAGACACTGAAGGAATCATTGCCCATAAAATTAAATATTTCATAATTGTGTTTGTGTGTTTTTGTTAATTACTTTCCTTTCCTGTACCGTATCCTTTAACAATACCTCTTGGAGAATTCTGAATGAATTGAAGGATTTCATCTCTTTCAGCTGTCGGAAGCATTTCTTTTTCAATATGTGAAATAGCCTGGGAAACATTCATTTTCATCTGGAAAATAGCTCTGTAAATTTTCTGGATTTCAAAGATTTTTTCGTTGGTAAATCCTCTTCTTCTTAAACCCACAGAGTTGATTCCTGCGTAAGACATCGGCTCCCTTGCCACTTTTACATAAGGCGGAATATCTTTTCTCACCAAAGTTCCACCGGAGATCATTACGTGTTTTCCAATTTTTCCAAACTGGTGCACCGCACTAAGGCCACCCATCACCGTGTAATCACCAATTTCTACGTGCCCCGCTATACCACAACCGTTTACAATGATCACGTGATCGCCGATAACACAATCGTGTGCAATATGGGAAGTTGCCATGATCAGGCAGTTTTTACCAATTTTGGTAAAGCCCAGAGCTTTTGTACCCCTGTTTACCGTTACGCATTCTCTGATCGTGGTATCATCACCAATAATGACCTGTGTATCTTCACCATCGAATTTTAAATCCTGAGGAATTGCAGAAATTACCGTGCCCGGAAAAATTCTACAGTTTTTACCGATTCTGGCTCCATCCATAATGGTAACATTGGGGCCAATCCAGGTTCCTTCTCCGATTTCCACATCCCCTGCAATTGTAGTAAATGGTTCTACAATAACATTTTTGCTGATTTTTGCACGTTTATCTACGGCTGCTAATTGATGAATCATTTAATCAACTTTATTTTTTGCAACTTGAGCCATTAATTCTGCTTCTACTGCTACAGTATCTCCTACATATCCGAATCCCTGCATATGAACAATACCTCTTCTGATAGGCTCTATCAATTCGATTTTGAAAATCATGGTATCTCCCGGAACTACTTTCCTCTTGAATTTCACTTTATCTATTTTAATGAAATAAGTAGAATAATTTTCAGGATCCGGAACACTTGCCAACACAAGGATACCTCCGGTTTGTGCCAAAGCTTCCACCTGTAATACGCCCGGCATTACCGGTTCTTTAGGAAAATGACCAACAAAGAAAGGCTCATTCATCGTAACATTCTTAAGGCCTACCACATGTGAGTCTGAAAGCTCAAGAACTTTATCTATTAATAAAAACGGAGGTCTGTGAGGCATAAGCTTCATAATTCCGTTGATATCAAAAACAGGTTCTTTAGTTAAATCAAAATCAGGAACATTTTTTTTCTTCTGCAACTTCCACTGACGGTTCAGTTTTTTTGCAAATTGTGTATTCACATAATGTCCCGGTTTGTTGGCAATAACTTTACCCTTTATTTTTACTCCTGCCAAAGCAAGATCACCGATCACATCTAATAATTTGTGTCGGGCAGCTTCGTTAGGATAATTTAAGTTGAGATTGTCAAGAATACCGTTCGGCCTGATAGAAACATTATCTTTTCCGAATGCTTTTTTTAGTTTTTCTGTTGTTTCAGGAGTAAGATCTTTATCTACGTACACAATAGCATTAGAAATATCACCGCCCTTAATCAAACCGTGATCTAAAAGCATTTCCAGCTCATGTAGAAAACTGAAGGTTCTTGCAGATGAAATTTCTTCTTTAAACTCTGAAATATGTTTAAGGGTAGCGTTTTGAGTTCCTAAAACCTTAGTCCCAAAATCTACCATGGTTGTAATTTCGTAATTATCTGAAGGAATAATTGTGATTTCTGAACCTGTTGCAGGATCAGCGTAACTAAGAACTTCTTTTACAACCAGATATTCTCTGGCAATATTCTGTTCTACTACTCCTACACTTTCAATTGCTTCCACAAAGAACTTTGAGGATCCGTCTAAAATCGGAGGTTCGGAAGCATCCATTTCCAGCATTGCATTATCAATGTCACATCCTACCAATGCTGCCAGAAGGTGCTCGCAAGTATTGATTTTTACACCCAATTTTTCTAATGTCGTTCCTCTTTCGGTTGCTACAACATAATTAACATCTGCTTCGACCTGAGGATGCCCCTCCAGATCTGTTCTTACAAATACAAAACCTGTATTTTCTTTGGCAGGCTTTATGGTAAGTTTTACTTCTCTACCTGTATGAAGGCCAATTCCAGAAAGCGTTACTTCTTCCTGAAGTGTTTTTTGCATATCACTCATTAGTATGATCTTTTGAGGTATTCTCAAGATTATTTATTCTTTTTACTATTTCAGTGAAATTTCTGAAATGCACATAGTTTCTAAGGTAATCGTTATAACTTATTGCCGGAGATCCATACAATGTTTCTCTATCGCCCACACTGGAATTTACTCCACTCTGAGCCTGTATTTTCACCTGATTACCGATTTTTATATGACCGACAACTCCTACCTGCCCGCCAATCTGATTCCAGTCGCCGATTGTGGTGGATCCTGCAATTCCGGCTTGCGCAGCAATTACATTGTTCTGTCCGATCTTAACGTTATGGGCAATCTGGATCAGATTATCAATTTTAGTTCCCTTTCCGATAACGGTAGAACCAATGGTAGCCCTGTCAATACTACAGTTAGAACCTATTTCAACATCATCTTCAATGATCACATTTCCCAACTGAGGAATTTTTCTAAACCCTTCTGCCGTGGGCTGGAAACCAAATCCGTCACCACCCACTACGGTATTGGAATGAATGACACAATTATCACCAATAATGCAATAATCATATATCCTTGCTCCGCTGTCAATTTTACAGTTCTTTCCTATTTTTACTCCTTTCCCGATATAAACATGAGGATAAATCTGGGTTCCTTCTCCTATTTTCGCTTTTTCCGAAACATAGGTAAAGGCTCCGATATAAGCTCTGTCACCTATTACCGCAGTATCATGAATAGAAGAACCGTCTTCGATTCCTTCTTTTCTGCCCTGCATTTCCTGATACAGATTCATCAGAACCTGAAAAGAAAGATAGGCATCTTTTACGGCAATAACAGTAGGATTGTAGTTATCTTTTTCTACAAGGTTTTCCGAGACGATAATAACGGAACATTTGGAAGTGTCCAGAAAATGAGAGAACCGATCTTGTGCTATAAAAGAAAGATGCCCTGATTCTCCACTCTCAATTGGCGAGACTCCAGTAATAAGTGCGTTTTCGTCACCGATTATTTTTCCGTCGATAAAACTTGCAATTTGCGAAGCTGTGAATTCCATATTTTGCAAAGATAAGAAATTCTATAATTCGCAAACATTTTTTAGTTTTGGGATTGTGAAATTTAAGATTCTTTAAGAGTTTATTTTGCCAGGTCTCTTGGAAAAGTGAGAATATATCTTGTGGTTTTATTTCTTATCAGCCCCGATAAAAGCTGGTCTTCCGACTCATCAAGCCTGATTTTCACCCCATTTTTCTGCAATAAATAAATTGGCTGCTTTTCAGCATTATACGGCAGTAGTTTTCTTTTAATTTCATGCACCAGTTCTCCTCCGTTATCAATTCCAAAAAATTCATTGGTTTTTGTTATTTTTTCCTCAATAAATTGTGTTTCAAAAGGATGAGACGAAATAATTGTTTTAGGAAGGTTTCTCTGTATCACACATTTACACCAATATGCCAAAACAAAATCATCAGAATTCTGCCATGTTTTCATCGCCTGAATCACATCATTATCATCAAGCTGCGTAAACCTTTGAACATCTTCGTTGGTCGCTGCCCCTTTCGCCCTGTATAAAAAGTATTTCAGGTTGTCTGTAGCCGGCAGATCAACGTCCTGAGAAACCAAATATTTAGCTCTTTCAAGAATTTTAACCAGAATAAACTCAGCCAGAGCCGATGTTTTATGATAGTACACCTGCCAATACATAAACATTCTTGCCGTTAAAAAGTTTTCAATGGAATAAATTCCTTTGGCATCGATCACCAGCTCTCCTTCTTCACAGACATTCATCATTGAAATAATTCTCTGGGTATTAATATTCCCTTCTGAAACCCCGGTAAAAAAACTATCTCTTTTGAGATAATCCAGCCGGTCAACATCCAATTGGGAGGAGATAAGCTGATTGAAAAATTTTCTATAGTATTTCCCCTGAAACATTTCGATGGCTACTGACAATTGACCATCAAATTCATCATTCAGCCTGTTCATAAGCAGTAATGAAAGATTTTCATGATGCCAGTCATCCATCAGCATACTTTCCAGAGCATGGGAAAACGGACCATGACCAATATCATGCATTAAAATGGCAAGCATCGCTCCTTTTTCCTCTTCTTTCGAAATTTCAACCCCCTTCAGTTTTAAAGTCTCCAATGCTGTAAACATCAAATGCATTGCACCCAGGGCATGGTGAAATCTTGTATGCGTAGCACCCGGAAAAATTAAGTTTAAAAGCCCGGTCTGCGAAATCCTTCTTAATCTCTGAAAATAAGGGTGTTCAACGATGTCGAATAAAATTTCGTGTGGAATTTTGATAAAACCGTGAACAGGATCATTGATGATTTTTAGCTTGTTCTGCATTGAGTATTATATGAGTACAAATTTAGGAAAGACAATAGAAACCATCAAATTAATATTAATAAATCCTTGTAAGAACAATAGCGTAAGTCCTGTCTATATTTCCATTATTGGTAATTTCAATATTACCCACGGATGAAAGTGACAGGATGTAATTAAACGCTGTAGCATCACCTCCTGCACAGTTTACAAGGCCCGTCCATGTAGTATTAAGTGTAGAAGCCGGGGTTACACCTACTCTTGTAACAGTTGGAGACTGATTGGTTCCCCTATTCAACATTCCTCCCAAAAAATTTATAGTCAATCCATTATTCAAAGGAGTATTACCTATATAATATTCGGCTGTACCTACTGCACCGCATGCATTTGCAACATAAACAAATGCTTTATAAATTCCTTGTGGCAAGCCTGTAATGAGATTTGATGTAGAACCCGGCGCTAATGTAGGTGATACTGTATGTACTGTTGTCCCTAAGTATACAGGGTTATTTTTAACTAAGACACCGTTGATGTCGCTAAGAACGGGAGTAATGTAAGTATTTAACGGTACAGCACTCATCACTCTTACTTTGGCATCTCCATTGACGTCCAGTTTATTATCGGGAGCAGATGTTCCTATCCCTACGTTGCCTGTTTGAGCCAAAATACTACCTGAAATTAATATAGGTGCTAAAATATATTTCTTTTTCATAATATAGTGATTTAATATACAAATATATAAGAAAAAAACAGCATATTTCACAAAATTCTAATAAGATATTGGTGATTTAATGAAAATATTTGTTCTGTTTATGTTTAAAAATTATCTTTGATTTAATAAAAACCCGGATAACCTTTGAGAAAATTCTCACTTTTCATTTTGCTATTTTTAAGTTTACATTTTTCAGCGCAGAATTTATCTGAAGTTCAGAAGCTGGAATCACTTTGTAAGATTTGGGGATTTCTAAAATATTATCATCCCGACGTCGCCAAAGGGACTTATAACTGGGATCAGCAGCTTTTTCAGAAAATTGATGAGCTTGAAAAAATCAGCAACAAAAATCAATTGAATGAATTATATTCTAACTGGATTGACAGTCTCGGAAAAGTTGAAACCTGCTTACCCTGTCAGCAGGAAGATTCCAAAATATATTTCCTCAAAAATTTTGACCTGGGCTGGATCAACAATCAAAATATATTTACTGATAATGTTGTTCAAAAACTGAATAATATTGAAAAAAACCGATTGATGGGTGATCATTATTACTTCGGGAAAGGCGGACGAAAAATATTTTTCAGGAATGAAAATTCTTATGGATCAAAATATACCTCAAAGCAGGTCAGCCTTTTGGAATTATTCAGATATTGGAATTATGTGGAATATTTTTTTCCATATAAGTATGAAACCGACCAAAACTGGAATGAGGTTTTAACTGAAATGATCCCCAAATTTGCTGAAATCAATAATGATACAGCTTATCATCTGACACTGGCTGAACTAGTGACTAAAGTGGATGATTCCCATGCCTTTTTATTTTCACCACTGATCAGTCTCAATCAATACGGAAGAAGAACAATCCCGGTGGAATATAAATATGCCGAAGGTAAGCTGGTTGTAACCATAATCAACCCTATTAAATTTGATGAACCCAATTTGTTGAAAACCGGTGATGTCATTTATGATATCAACGGGAAAACAATTCCGCAAATGGTTAACAGCCTAGGAAAATACATTCCTGCTTCCAACTCCTGGGGTAAGGTGAAAAAAGTGAAAAACCTTCTTCTTTTTTCCAATCATGATTCTATTGACCTTAAGCTGGAAAGGAACGGTCAAAATTTAGCCTTGAAAATAAAAACCTATCTTCTCAGAGATATTGTTCATGAAAAAAACAGCCAACCGGAAAAATGGAAATATTTAGATAAAAGCCGGAAAACAGGTTATGTCAATATGGAACTCATTGAAAGGGAGGATCTGGACGAAATGTATGCTTCTTTAAAAAATACCGAATCTATTATTTTTGATTTAAGAAACTACCCGAGACAGACTATTTTACCTTTAAGCAAGCTTTTGCTTCCTGAAAATACGATCTATTATCAGTTTAATTATCCGGAAACCCATTATCCTGGTAAATTTTACATAAGAAAAAACAGTATCGGAAGAAAAAACAGTGAATATTACAAAGGAAATGTGGTAGTTTTGGTAGATGAGAATACCCAAAGCCAGGCTGAAACCACCACTATGATGTTTAAGCAGCATCCAAAAGCAAAAATTATAGGCAGCTATACTTCCGGAGCCAACGGAGATATTATCAGGTTTAAGATTGCTGATTTAGATACCAGCTTCACCGGCCTTGGCGCCTATTATCCCGACGGTAAAGAAACCCAAAGGATCGGAATCATTCCGGACATCATTATACAGCCTACTGTTGCAGGCATCAGGAAAGGAAAAGATGAGGTTCTGGAAAGAGCTCTTGAATACTTAAAAACAGGACATTAATTATAGTGGAATATGGCCGATAATTCACTATATTTCATTTAACTTTAATTTAACTAATTATCTGTTCTTTTTGGCAGATTTTAGAAAGAATTGGTCAGCATTTTGATATTATAACCATGTAAAAAATAAAATATTATGTCGGAAAAGATACTATGGATAGATGATGAAATAGATTTACTTAAACCTCATATCGTATTCTTGGAAAAAAAGGGTTATCATGTAACCCCAGTTAATAATGTGAACGAGGCATTAGAATTAATAGATTCAGAAAAATTTGCATTAACGCTTATTGATGAAAATATGCCGGGAATCTCCGGTCTCGAAGCTATTCCTATGATCAAAGAAAAAGACAGTTCTTTAAAGATCGTAATGGTAACTAAAAGTGAAGAGGAACATATTATGGAAGAAGCCATCGGATCGCAGATTGCAGATTACATTTTAAAACCTGTCAACCCCAACCAGATTTTGCTTTCATTAAAGAAAAACCTTCAGCAGGATGATCTTGTTGAGCAAAAAACCATTTTACAGTATCAGCAGGAATTCAGAAACCTTTCTATGGAACTTTCTTATTTAAGATCATACCAGGACTGGGCTGAATATTATAAGAAAATTGTAAACTGGGAAATTAAGTTTGACAAGGTAGCGGATAATGAATTTGCCGACCTTCTCCAGTCTCAGAAAGAAGAAGCCAATATACAGTTTGCAAAATTCATTGAAAACAATTATGAAGACTGGTTAAGCGGTCCTGATAAACCAATTATGAGCCATACTCTTTTCAAGGAAAAGGTGAAAACTGAAGTTGAAAAAGACAAAGTTCTTTTATTAATGGTTGACAATCTCCGATATGATCAGTGGAAAGTGATTGAACCCCTGTTTACGAAGTATTACAATAAAGTTTCTGAAGATTATTATTACAGTATCCTTCCTACGGCTACACAATATGCAAGAAACTCTTTCTTTGCGGGCTTAATGCCTTCTGAAATTGAAAAACGCTTCCCTGATAAATGGTTTAATGACAATGAAGAGGGGAACAAAAATGAATATGAACGTGATTTTCTTGAAGATCAGATGAAAAGGATCGGTTTAGGCTCTAAATCGATGAAATATTTAAAAGTGCTGAATGCGGATTTTGAAAGAAAAATCTATGATGATTTCAATCAGCATAAGAACAATGATTTATTAGTCATTGTTTACAATTTTATTGATATTCTTTCACACGCCAAAACTGATAATCATATCGTAGATCAGTTAATCCGTGATGATAAAACATTCAGGTCTCTGACATTAAACTGGTTTGAAAATTCTTCGTTATTGAAAATCATTAAAATAGCTGCTGAAAACGGGTTCAAATTAGTAATTACCACTGACCATGGAACCGTTTACGTTAAAAAACCGAGTAAAGTAGTGGGTGACCGAGAAACTTCTACCAATATCCGCTATAAAACAGGTAAAAGCTTAACGTACGATGACAGTGATGTCTGGGCGATTACCAATCCTGAAAAATTATTTTTACCGAAAGGAAATTTAAGTTCCAAATATATTTTTGCCAAGAACAATATTTTCCTGGCCTATCCTAAGAATTATAATCACTTTGTAAATTACTATAAAGAAACCTACCAGCATGGCGGAATTTCACTGGAAGAATGTATTATTCCTATCAGCATTTTAGAACCCAAGTAGTTTTTTTCATAGTTTATTTAATTTTGGGTTTAAGGCGGAAAAAATCAATTGATTTTTTCCGCTTCTTTTTTATAGTTCATATCTTCGTAAAAAATAAGTCATGTTTATTATTTCACTTACCTATAAGAGTTCTATTGAAAATGTAGAGCAGCTTATTCCACAGCATAACATTTTCCTCGATAAGCACTATGAATCCGGGCAATTCATCGCCTCAGGAAGAAAAGAGCCAAGAATGGGAGGTATCATTATTGCCAATGCTGAATCTAAAAAAGAGGTTGAACAGATCATCTCTGAAGATCCTTTTTATATTCATGAAGTAGCGGATTATACCATCACTGAATTTATCCCGTCAAAATACAATGAAAATTTTAAAATTTTTATAGAAGACTAATGAAATTAATCACATACAATGTCAATGGAATCAGAGCGGCATTCACGAAAGATTTTCTGGGCTGGCTGAAGACTGCTGACCCGGATATTATCTGCATTCAGGAGAGTAAAGCAGGAAACGATCAGATCGATATTGAAAGTCTTGAAAAATCAGGATATCATAGTTATTGGCATTCAGCCGTGAGAAAAGGCTATAGCGGGGTCGGAATCGCCTCAAAAATCAAACCTCGCCATGTAGAGTATGGCTGTGGAATTGAAAGCTATGATAGTGAAGGAAGAATTATCCGGGCTGACTTCGATGGCTACTCTGTCATTTCAGTATATGTTCCTTCTGCTTCCAATATTGAAAGACTGGGTTTTAAAATGCAGTTTTGCCATGACTTTTTGGCCTACATCAAAAATTTAAAAAAAGAAATTCCGAATCTCATTATTTCCGGGGATTTCAACATCTGCCATCAGGCGATCGATATCCATGATCCTATCCGCTTAAAGAATGTTTCCGGTTTTTTACCTATGGAAAGAGAATGGATGACCAGTTTCATCGAAGAATGTGAATTGATAGACAGTTTCAGATTTTTTAATAATGAACCGGACAATTACACATGGTGGAGTTACAGACAAAATTCAAGAGCTAAAAATAAAGGCTGGAGACTTGACTATAACTTTACGTCTTATGCATTAAAAGAGAAGCTTTCCAGAGCTGTTATTTTAAAAGAAGCCATGCATTCTGATCATTGCCCTGCCATGCTTGAACTGGATGTTTAATACAATAAAAAAGCCAACTGAATCAGTTGGCTTTTTTTTAATTTAAATCATAAATTTAATCGACAATTTCATATTCCACCGGAATTGTACCATGACTGATATTTCCGATTTCGTCGAACGCAGCTTTAGACATATCTAATGCTCTTGATGAATGGAAAGGCCCTCTATCATTTATCCTTACTATAACCTCTTTTCCATTGTTCAGATTGGTCACTTTAATGGTTGTACCAAAAGGAAGCGTTCTGTTTGCTGCGGTAAACTTTGAGTTATCAAAGATCTCTCCGCTAGCTGTTTTTCTACCGTTAAATTTATCGTGGTAGTACGATGCATAACTTGTTTTTTTCGCATCCATGGTATTATTCGTAAAAGAATAAACACCAAGTGTTGAAATCATCATTATGATTACGAGAATGAATCTTTTCATCATTTTGAAATTTTATTGGTTTTGACAGGGCAAATGTATCAGGAATCTTCTAAAGTCCCTAGCCGGATTGTTAAAAACAGTTAACAAAAACAAAACTATTTGTTAAAACAACCTGTAACTTACTGCCAATAGGGCTTTTACAGTATACTGTTAAAAAATGTTAAAATAAAGCTAAAAAAGTTAACATAATTAACAAACTTCTGCATAATTCATTAAGCTCTATTTTAAAACCATCTGAAAATCAATATTTTAATAATATTTAACTTATTAAAACCTTAGCATTAAATAAAAGTATGTGTAATATTCCCTGTTCCAGCAAACTTTTTTAACATCAGGTTTGGAGTTATCAAAAACTATTATCTACGCTATTATTTTAGGTAATTATACTATTTTACACTCACCATTTTTTTATTAACGCAAAGCTTTTAAATCCGATTGCTATATTTTAAGAAAAGAAAAGCTGCTATGAAGTATTCTTTTGAAAATCTATTTTATAGATTCAAAACTTTGCTCATCTTAAATATGTCCGACTGATAACTTTTCTTTGCATTATAAAAATAAAAATCATCAAAAGAAACCAGAACTGTAAGCTTAAAATAATATATAGGTACCTTATTTTCAAATAAATAGTATCCACTTTGAATTAAAAGCTTCATGCATAAAAAAACCAATGAGAATCATCTCATTGGTTTTTTTTATTTATATATGATTAAAATAATCAGTCAATCTATTTAAGATATTCTAATACATAATCGTATGTTCCTGAAGGGTAAACAACTGACATGCTCGGAGAACCTGTAATAGCATTACCAGCGGCAGTACCTAATGTATAAGAATATAATTCTCTTGAGTATACTGTATTAGTTCCTGCTCTGTAAATCGTAATAGCATACATAGCTGTCATTCCTGTAGGAGAAGGAATATCTACTGCAGTAGAAGTTCCGGAAGCTGCAAATGTACCTTTGATAGCATATACCTGAGCATTGTTTATAGCAGTATTTGTAACCGTTTCTGTAGTTCCGACATTTACTCTTGAACTACCTCCAAGTGGTCTCCAAACCCCTGGATTAACACTACTTGTACTAGAACCCGTTGGGTTATAGAAGAAATAGTATCCCGGTGCAACTGCTGTTGCCGTTGAAGATCTGTTACCAGCTGTAAGTGTAGTACCGGTAGCATTGTTATATACAATCATACCGTCAAAATAAGTTGGGAACGTAATACCGTCTGCTAGGGTAAGATCAAATTCAAAGTTAACCAAGTCAACACTTGGTATTACAACACCTTTACCAACGTTAGGACCAGCACCAGCTTCTGCACTATAAGAAGAACTACCATCTAATAATACATTTGAATTAGTAATTGTAGCTTGTGTGCCGTTATTTACATTTACCTGGGCGTTAATAAGAGAACCAAGGGTAGTTAAAGCCAAAAGGCATAAAATATTTTTCATCTTTATTATATTTTAAAATTATTTTTGTGCAGATACCCATAAAGTTCCAGTCCAAACAAACTCTATCCCTCTAAATTGGTTCACTGTTAAGTTACCTCTAAGATTTGTAGTAGGGTTGAATGACAGTCCTGTTGCCGTACTGTTATTATTAACAATTTTAACAACACGCCCAACATCTGCTGCTGAAGTTGTAAGATCAGGTAACACAACATTTACCGTACCTGAACCCGTAGTCACAACTACGTGATCTGTAGGCAATACAGTATATGAAGCAGCTGGAGTAATTGTAACATTACCTCTGATACCTTCATATCTCTGAGGAGTAGCAGAACCACCACCACCTACTGCAACCCAAACAGCGTTCGGACCATCATAATAGTAGAATCCTGTTGCCGTTACATTTGCAGTTTTAGTTGTAGAAGTACCCGTAACATCAGTAACGAAAACAATTGCACCATTCTGATTATCAGCTGCAACTGTACCACTGTTACCATAAGCAGCGTCTTTAGCTGCCAATTGAGTTCTTGTCATACGAGGGACCAATAGCGCATCGGGTCTAGTAGCATCAGTAGTATTAGCTACAACATCTAGAGTAGCCGCAGGTGTAGTCGTATTTACACCCACACGTCCTTGCTGAGCCTTAGAAAGCGCGGAGAAGCAAACGAGCATAGTCGCTGTGAATAAAAATTTTTTCATAAGTTTTTAAAGATTTTTAAATTACTTTTTTTTCACCATAAATAATTTTCAGGAGGTCTAAATACCCATATACCAACTTGTGCTATTTACTGATCAGAATAAATTAAAATATAATGATACTCTGATATAACAAAATTCAGTTATAAACAATTAGACTAGTAAAAAATTATTTATGTTGCAAATTTAAGATATAATTTTTTAATATTAATACTTTATGTTAAAAAAAACAAGGAGGTCACATATGTGAACAACATAAGTATTTAATAATCAGTCAATTAATTTAATACAGATTAATAACTAAAATCATTAATTTTTATTAATATAATAACTTTAAAATATTAATAATTGAAAACGTTTAAAAATTCTCTATGATAATAAATGATATATTAAGTTAATTCGCCATATAGATCAAATTCTTCTGCAGAAATGATTTTTACTTCAGCAAATTCACCGATTGAGATATAGGTATTATCTGCAGAAACCAGTACGGTATTGTCTACATCCGGAGAATCATATTCTGTTCTTCCCACAAAATAGTTTCCTTCTTTTCTGTCAAACACACATTTATAAACCTGTCCGATTCTTTCCTGATTCTTTTCCCAGGAAATCTGTGACTGAATTTCCATGATCTCTTCTACTCTGGCTTCTTTTACTTCCTGAGGAATTGTATCTTCCAAGACGTATGCTGATGTATTTTCTTCATGGGAATAAGTAAAACATCCCAATCTGTCAAACCTTTGTTCTTTTACCCAATCTTTCAGTTCCTGGAATATTTCTTCCGTTTCACCGGGATATCCTACAATCAGTGTTGTTCTGATCGCCATATCCGGAACTTTCTCTCTGAATTTAGCCAAAAGGGCATTTGTTTTTTCATGAGTTGTTCCTCTCTTCATAGATTTTAACAGATCTGAATTGATATGCTGAAGAGGAATATCTATATAATTACAAACTTTAGGTTCTTCCCTGATAATATCCAGAACATCTTCCGGGAAACCACTTGGGAATGCATAATGAAGACGGATCCATTCAACTCCTTCTACTTTTACCAACTCTTTCAGTAAATCTCCAAGGGCACGTTTTTTATAAATATCCAACCCGTAATAGGTAAGGTCCTGAGCAATCAGGATTAATTCTTTAGTTCCTTTCTTGGCCAGTTTCTGAGCTTCACTGACTAATTTTTCAATAGGTGTTGAAACATGAGTCCCACGCATTAAAGGAATGGCGCAGAAAGAACAAGGTCTGTCGCAACCTTCTGAAATCTTCAGGTAAGCATAATGTTTTGGGGTTGTTGTAAGTCTTTCACCTACCAGCTCATGCTTGTAATCTGCCCCAAGGTGTTTTAACAAAACCGGAAGATCTCTGGTTCCAAAATACTGGTCTACATCAGGAATTTCCTTCACCAGATCCGGCTTATATCTTTCAGAAAGGCAGCCGGTCACAAAAACTTTTTCTACCTCACCTCTGTTTTTAGCTTCTACATAATCAAGAATCGTATTGATCGATTCTTCTTTTGCATTGTCAATAAATCCGCAGGTATTGATGACCACAATATCACCTCTGTCTTCATGAACCACTTCTTTCCCATTGGCCTTCAACTGACTCATTAAAACTTCAGAGTCATACACATTCTTAGAACAACCAAGAGTGACAATGTTTATTTTCTTCTTCCCTACAGATTTTGTACGCATCTTTTTGATTTTGAGTTTGCAAAGATACAAAATATTAAAAAGCTTACATTAAAAAAATAAAAACCACTGATGATAGTGGTTTATTAAATTCGTATTAGAAGTTTTTATCTTGGAATCCGGGAGCATTCTGGTCTTTTTCTGAAAGCACAGCTTCTCTTTCGTCGATTTTCCAATCTATTTTAAGCTCAGGATCATTAAATTTTACGCTTCCTTCCGATTCTTTATTATAAAAATTATCACATTTATAAGCAAATACCGCTGTATCACTGATTACGGAAAAACCGTGACCAAAGCCTCTGGGGATATACAGCTGCAGTTTATTCTCTTCGGTAAGCTCAATCCCAAACCATTTTCCGAATGTAGGGGAACCTTCTCTCAAATCTACCGCTACATCCCAAACCTTCCCTTCTAAACAGGAAACCAATTTGGCCTGGGCGTGCTCTCCTTTCTGTAAGTGAATCCCTCTCAGGACACCATAAGAGGATTTGGAAATATTGTCCTGAACAAAATGACCGTTCATCCCCGTCAGTTCTTCAAATTTTTTTTCATTGAACTTTTCAAAAAAATAACCTCTGTCATCTTCAAAAACAGTAGGTTCTATGATGTAACAATCTTTAAGCGGGGTTTCTTTTATCGTCATAAGATGAAATAGTGCATTTAATACTGTAATCTTAGTTCAAAAAACAGTACAAAAAATATATTTTTCTTCAAATTTAATTACTATTTAGCGTGAAAACAATCTTTATTGTCCTAAAAACAATAAGCACATCAAAAAGGATTGAGTAATTCTTGATGTAAAAGAGATCATACTCCAGTTTTTCTAAGTTATCTTTTGGAGTTGCTTTCGGTAGATTGACCTGTGCCCATCCTGTTACACCAGGCTTAATCAAATGCCTGAGGTCAAACATTGCGTTTTCTTCATTGGATATTTTGACAAAGTGTGGCCTTTCCGGACGCGGGCCAATAAGGCTCATATCCCCTTTAAGGATATTCCAGATCTGAGGAAGCTCATCAATTTTAGTAACCCGGAGAAATTTACCGACACGGTTTACCCGCATATCATTTTTCGTTGTAAAATCACCGCTATGCTTTGAAACCATTGTTCTGATCTTATGAATTGTAAAAGGCTTTGAATTCTTTCCCACTCTTTCCTGAGAAAAAAGAACACTTCCCCTCGAACTGAGCTTTACCATAAGAAAACCTAAAAGTATCAATGGGATAACAAATGGGATCAATAAAAGACTTACAAGAATATCAATGAATCTTTTAAGATTGAATTTTTCCTGTTTCTGCCCGATGGTAAAAATATCATCCACCAGATATTCATTGGTTTTTAGCCTTACCAAAGGAATTCTTTTATTTACATGTTCATAAAATTCATGGGCATCATATACAACAATTCCTTTTTTTCTTGCTGCAACAATTTCATTTGCCAGATTTTTGTGTAAATGATTGATATTGGATGTTTCTAGAACAATACAAGAAATATTAAATTTTTCAAGATATTCTGTAACGGTTATCCTTGATTGGTTGGAGTCATACAGAATTGCTTTGTATTTTTTCCTAAATTTTCTGTCATTAAGTAGTTTTAATGAGATATCACTAACATTAATGAACAAGCAGACTTTGGTGAGCACACTCACTTTAAATACCTGCTTATTCTCTTTCATCATCACAAATGCTTTTGTCAAAATGTTTTCCACTTTATTTTTTTCAAAATGTGTTTATAAAATGATTGATATGAAACCTCTCATTTCGTTATCTTAAATGTATAAAAAATTCCTACGAATTTAAGAAAGTTTTTTATACAATATATTATAGCTATATTAATTCTACAAAAGCTTTTATAGATCGTTTTTTTTAAACTTATTTTTCTTTTTTATATAGCTAAATGCATTTTTTTTTAGATTTTGTAACAATAAATTTATTGTTTAATTTGTTATACTAGTTTTAGTTTTATTTTTCAAAATGAAGATAAGTAAAAAAAATTATACTAAAAAATAACTCAATAACATCTATCAAATACTACGAAACAACAATATATATGAAAATATTGTTATAAAAATGAAGATGACTTTCATTTCTTTTTAGTTTATATCACATTTTATATATATCTGTATATTGATCTACCATTGTTTCTATGGTCAGATTTTTGTGAAATATTTCAGATGATTTTTCGGAAAACTCCTGATAAATCTTTTCATTTTCTAAAATATAACTGATCTTTTCGGCAAAAACGGCGTCCTCATTATCAATAACATATCCGTTTTGATTATTCAATACAATTTCCGAGATCCCACCAACATCTGATGATATAACAGGTTTTTTGTAGCTCAAAGCATCCACAATAACAATCGGAATGCCTTCATAATTGGTTGGAAGAACAAAAATATCAGCCAGCTGAATATACCTTTTTGCATCCGGAAACCCCATTAAACAAAAAACGTTATCCGGAAGATCTGTATATTCTTTATCTGCTCCTATCCAGACAAAGGCATACTGTGGAAGTAATTTTGCAATTTCAAGATAGCTTTCAAATCGTTTCTGAGGTGAAATCCGGGCAATGCACATTACTACTTTCCTATATTTCTCTACTCCTTTGATCACTAACCCTTCTTCAGCTTCCGGTATATTTACCCCGTTGTATACGATATGCAAATGATTTTTAATCCCTTCATGGATCATATTCTGTTTATCATAATTACTTGCCAGAACAATGGCTTTACAACGATTTTTAAGCAATTTCTCCAACGGAAGGAATTTCCGGTAAGCAAGCCTTATAGAATCAAACCCGTGCACAGAATACACAGTCTTTTCTTTAGGAAATGCCAATCTGCCCAACACTCCTATTTTTGATGAATGGAGATGAATAACATCAGGGTTTACAGATGAATATAGCTTTCTTAATTTAAGCAATGCACTGAGATCTTTTACAGGTGAGATTGACCTGACGATTTCGGATATTTTTATTTTTTTTATTTTCACATCCAAAGCATCCCACATAGGGCCTTCTTCTCCTGCAACAACCGTAATTTCATGATCTCTGCACATAGAATTGGCAAGATTGATTACCACTGTCTGAGCTCCCCCTAAATCGGAACGGGTGATTACATGTAAAATTTTCATTTAAAACAGGGTTTATTTTACATTAAAAAAATCATACTTTTCCCACAAAAAACTACCTTTTGATTTCCCTGTAAATGCGGAAGAAAGATTACTTACATTATCCAACAACCCATTGTATTTGTCATTACTGGAAATCGTTGTATTCTCTAAATAGATATTATTCACAGATCTCAACAGTAATTTCCCATACAGTTTCGAGTTTATAATTTTCAGGTTTGAATATAGTTTCTTTTTGTTTTTTTTGCTTTCTATCGTACTTGAAAAAACCAATGAAAAATATCCTGAAGGGTTCTTTTTTCCGGCATCAATAGTGCAACCGTCAATGACAATGTTTTCTCTCGTTAAGAATTGTTTTTCATTGCTGTCAGCGATGTCATAAAATACAACACCACCACCCATATTATCAACAAAACTGGTATTTTTAAAGTACATATTTTTCACCCCTGAGCCAAGTCCGTATCCTTCCATATCCCATCCATTCCCATACAGGTTCCCATTATATCTGGCCCCTTCTAAACCATTATTTTTTTGCAGATTACTTCCGTAAGATTTTCCGTTCTCAGTAAATTTAGAGTTGGTACATTTAAAATCGGATATTGAATCACCTGATCCACCATGTCGCCTGTTTCTGGTTGAAGTCACATTATACAGCTCTATATTTTTTGAAGCAAACATTTCCGTATTGCCTAAAAGATTCGTATGAAGGCCCCTGTATATAGCAATTCCATCGGTAGCACAATCGTGTATATTAAGGTTTTCCAACTTTATATGATTGGCAAAACCTTTAATATTAATTCCATGCTTTCCTCCGTCTCTAACTTCAACCCCAAGATTTTTTTGATTGGACCGGTTACCGTCTATATCAATATTTCTAATGGTAATATTACTGAAACCCGGATAAGCTTTTGAAATTTCATAATGCTGTTTACCTTCTTTTGACGAATTATAGATATTGGTAAATAAATCATTCCCGATATTCAGTACACTGACGTCAGAAACATCCGTAGGAATAGATACTAACTTCATATTCTGAATGGTCATATCTGATTTCAGCCAAAGTGATGTAACAAAATAGGTTTTATTCCCTCCATCTAATGTTCCTCCTTTTTTTAGCTGATTTATCTTATTTTGCAAATCTTTCGTATCATCTTTATATTTCATATAGACGGTAAAGTTTCCGGAATAAGTTTTCCCGAATACTAAAAACGCCATATAAAACATCATGAAAGCTAGATATTTTTTTTTCGTGCAAGCCATATTCTTCTATAATATTTTAAGTATGAAAAACCAATAACAATCACAAGGGTAATAAGGGAAATCCTTTTTTGTCTGTATTGAAAAATTAAATTTTCAATTTCTCCTTTATGCATCTGGTCAAGATTGGCAGACAAACCACTTTCTCCAAAGTTAGCTTTTCCCACTATGTTTTTTGCCAAAACTTTATTAAGATAAATACCTTTTCTTTTGTATGTAAGCCTCAACCATAAATCCTGGTCTTCCGAATATTTTTTTCTTTCATTAAAACAGGAGTCTTCTTCCTCTAAAAATTCTTTCTTGATAATAACTGTTGGGGTAAGAAAATAATTTTTGAACAGTAGCTTATAATAAGGTATTTCTTCAAAATCCTTACCTGTTCCGGCCTTATTAAAACCGCCGCTTACAATACCTACCTCATTAAAATTCTTAAGATAGTATACCTGCCATTCTAACTTTTCCTTTACCCATACATCATCAGAATCTAAAAAAGCAATATATTGCCCCGTTGCAGATTTTATTCCCCGGTTTCGGGTAAAAGAAGGGCCTTTGTTTTCCTGGGTCAGAAAAATGATTTTATCTTTAGTCTCTGCATTCAGTCCATTAATAAATTCTAATACAACATCAGCACTATTATCAGCAGATCCATCATTAATAATGATAAGTTCCCAGCTTCCATACGTCTGGTCTAAAACCGAACCAATAGAAAACAGGATGGTAGACTCTGCGTTGTACAGAGGAAGCACAATAGATACTTTATCTTCTTTCCCAGTAGAATTCATATGGCAAAAATGGCGTGGTTCCTTCAACATCCTCGTTCATAAAATTACGGATTTTTAATCCAAAACTTAAAAAGCCTATCATAAAAAACAACAGGATATTCTGCTTCCTAAAAGGCTGAACCTCCTGAAAGAAAGATATAAAAATTAACAATGCAAAAATAATAAGATTCTGAAATCTTAATCCTGAATAAGACTTTAGAGACAGAAGAAATGATGCTATTTCCAGAACCAGAATAATGATTAGGATATTTTTAATTTTCCTGTTTAAATACCAGTTAAGCCCGAAAATAAGTAAAAATAATACTAACGGCGACAAACCTGAAATACCTGACGGCCGTGACAAATCTTTGTAGACATCAACTTTATTATCAAAATAAGAAAAATCTAACAGCTGAAAAATTATATATCCTAAAACCAATAAAAATAAAAGATGTATTTTTTTCAGTTCTACCTGTGAAAAATAAATAAGTACAACAATAATAGCAGATGAATACTGCATACTTGCAGCTAAAACTCCAAACATAAAAAAAAGAGGCGTATTCTTTTCGGCTTGTTTTTTTGCAGCAAAAGCACATAAAGCAAAGCTTAAACCATAACGCAACCCATTCATCGTCATATCATAATAAAAAAACGGAAAGAGAATGAATGTAAAAACGAGGAGCTGCCATTTATTTTCAGAAAAAGAAAACACCAAAAGTAAAGTTGTGATAACAGCTACCACCGGAATAATAAAAAACTTATCCGGTTCTATCAACGATAAGAAATAGGTTAGATATTTAAACCCCGGCTCATAGATTACCTTTTCAAAATTACCATTATAGGTATCTTCAATCCATCCGTAATAATATGCTTTATCGGTTCCGCTATCTCCACTTAATACTGCCACCAAAATAGCAGGTAATAATGCAAAGAGCAGTATATGCCAATAATTTTTCAAATCAAAGCGTGAAAGGTATACCACGCTGGAAACCATAACAAGAAATAAAAAGGGTAATAAATATATTGAGAAGTCCATTACTTATTTTTTTAGCAGATTTTCATAAATGACCGTATTAAGAAAATTTGCTTTTCATTATTAAAATATTTATTCATATTAAGAATTTAAAATTTTAAAAAAGAATGTATGATATATTTGATATGACTCTTTAGTATCTATTCCAGTACTGAATAGGACACACATCTTAATTTTTCTATATTTTTCTTGAGTTCCCTTTAAAATTACTCAAAATAGATTTTACATCATGACTCCCGTAAATCTCATTACAGATCCTGGAGCATTCAAAGATATCTATTACATTATAAATTCTTTTAGCTTTAACCATTTTCCCTGACGGAATAATATTTTTAACTCTTTTGAGGTTATTACTCAGCAATAAAAGTAAACGATAATAATTCAATTTTAAGCCAAACCCCAAATTAGCCTTCTCCATATTCAGGTTTTCAAGTGTTTTTTTTGTGAAGTATTTTTTGAAACTTTTATTATCATTAATAGCTCCTGCAAGAATTTTCAGCCTGTTCAGTCTTTTAAGATCTACTTTAATGTTAGATTCTTTTAGGGAGTGTAATGCCGAATCAGCCCAAATAGTCTGTACAGAATAATATTCCGGCACAAATTCATCCCAGATATAATCTGGTTTATCACGCAGATGTGGAGCATTCTTCAAATCTCCGGAATGTTTCCCCTGTATATTATCTACTGTCGTGCTTTTGGGACAGGCACCTGCAATAGTAACTGGAAAATCAATGATTACATTTTTCTTAACAACTGCTGATAAAGCTATACTCGCATATATATCCGGACTTAAGCCGCCCAGATAATATCCTGTATGATCTTTTATCTGATCAAGACAGCTTTTCTTTATAATCCCGTGATAAAGTTTGGGAAGATTAAACTTCGTATAAAGCAAAATACCATCATCAATAAGATCCTGAAGATTATTTTCCGGATGATTATACCATATTTCTTCTGATGAGTTTGGAATAACCAATCTCCCATTGGTTGAATCATTTGGCCAGATGTAATTCACAAAAAGCCGGGGACAAACAGAATCAATTTTCTCATTATCTGCCCATTGTACAACGTCAAAAATGCTCTCGATAATTCCGTCGTCATCTCCTAAAAGACATACATATTCACCTGAACAAAGATCAAGAACAGCATTAAAATTAGCTATAGATGAAAAAGGTGGTGGTGTATAGTTATATTTTAGCCGGGAATCCGAAATATTATTTTTAATATATTCTCCAAGCTCAAAAGTATCTGTATTGTCCTGAATAACAAGTTCAAAATTATAATTTTTGAAGCCTAAGATAGTCTCAATAGTTTTTATACAATAAGGAACTCTATTTTTTGTTGCAATTGCAATGCTTAATAGTGGCTTCATTTTATTTAAACGGAGAGTTTTTTAATTTTAAAATATTCTTAAACATTTGTTTAGGTACTAAAATCAGAACTGTAAAAAATAAACAAAAAATTGTTGAAATCCCAATCCAAAAAACTTTCAGTATCCGATTATCATGTATAAATCCTGATAATGAACTGAATATAAAGGCTATCCCGAACGAAATAATTAATGGTAAAAGAATTTGCTTCAGATAAATATCTGTAATTATTCTGGTTTTCAATATTTTTTTATTAATAAAGTAAAGGTACACAAAAGTTGTTATTGTTTGAACACAGCAAAACACTAATGCAGTACCTACAGCCCCATAGTATTGAGTTGCCAGCCAATATCCCGGAAAAGTAATAATCAGGCTCAAAACACCTAAAATATTATTTAATTTGGTATATCCATTAGCAATGGCAATCTGGTATGGCAGATTGACTAAGGCCGACATTCCCATCGAAATGGATAAAATCGGCATAAAGTCAGAGGTATTATGTACGATTGTCAAATTATTTGTCCAGATCCAAACTAAATCTTTAGCAAAAAAAGACATATTTGCCATAATAGCAAACACCAATATTGAAACTATTAAACCTGCCATGTTAAACAATTTAGCAGCCTCTTCACTCTGACCACCTGAATATTGGTATGTAAAACGGGGCAGTAAAGCTGTAGTAATAGGAGTCACGACAATGATAATTGCTTGTGAAAGTGATAATGCAAGGGTATAATACCCCAAAGTCTCAACAGACAGAAGCCTGGTTATCATAATTTTATCCATTTGTGTATTTACTGCGGCCACGATTGCAATCAGCAGCATTCCGCCGGCAAATTTCCAAACATTTTTCAGAATTTCTTTTTCAATGTTTATAGAAAAACAGATGGAATATTTTCCTGTTAATTCCTTTTCCAAGGAGAATTTTACTAAAATCGTAAAAAGTAAAGTTGAGAATGCCTGCCATAAGAAAAAGGCTTTCAATGTGGGTAATAAGAACAGTAAAAAAACAACAAATCCGTTTCTCACTATTCCCCAGCCAATCTGATAAAAATTTGCCTTAACCTGCTTTTCCAGCCCCAATAATCCGCCAAAATAAAATCTGATTAATAATTGAAAGCCGGTTTCAAAACTGATTATCTTTAAAAAAAGAGAAACCTCTGATGGTGAATATGATTTAAGATTGAGAAACTTTAATGCAATACTATCTGCGGAAAAAAAAATAGCAGCAATACATACCGCTGTTATAATGAAATATAATGACTCCAGGGTTCTGTATGTTCTTACCCTTTCATCTTTAGTGTTGTCATTCCTTGCAAATTCTCTGGAAAGAGTCGCGGTAAGCCCGGCATCTAAAATGGCCATCACACCGGCAATAATCAAGGTAAAACTTATTATAGAATAGCTTTCAAAACCTAAAAGTTTAATATAAACAGGAATAAACAAAAAATTTGATAAAATACCCCAGAATTTGCCTAAGAAATTTGCCAGTATATTTTTTTTCATCTTATTCTTGCCTTAATAAATCTGGCTGGAACTCCACCAACTATTGTATATGGATCTACATCTTTATTAACAAAGGAATTTGCGCCTACAATAGCTCCTTTACCAATTCTTACACCCATCCCTATCGTACTGTTTGATGAAATCCAAACATCATCCTCTATCATTACAGCTTTTTCAATATATCCTTGCTTTGCCATAGGAACTGTAATATCAGAAGTTTCATGATTAAATGCTATAATTACTACATTAGGGGCAATCATAACATTTTTGCCTATAAAAACGCCTGCATTTTCTCCGGATATGGTACAGTTTTGAGCTATTGAGCTCCCTTCACCCATTTCAAATTTGCCTTTTATTGCCACATTAGGTGATATCCAGACATTTTTATGAATTTTACAACCTCTTTGATTATAATCTCTGACTCTTAGCTTATTGAATTCTTCCGGCAGATTTTGTACAATCGAATGCCATATGGCAGAGAAAATATTTTTTATTTTAGAAAAAATGATCATAGTCAGAATAATTTACCATTATATTGTAACGTCTCAAATTTAATTATTTTATTGATCATACAATAAATAGTTTTATCTTCATTATCAATTTTAAGTTGTGACTGATGAACCAGGTTCCAACCATTTTCAGAATAGAATTTCACTAAATCTTTCTTACAAAATAATACACCTAAAGAATCTATTTTATTTAAATATTGATTGACAGCAATTATAATATCTTTTCCCCAGCCTTTTCCTTTTTCTAAAGCACAAACATTACCAATACCATAAATTGCCAATTCTTCAGAATCTATTACAACTGCTGTTTTTATTAAATTCATATAGGCAAGATACCGCTTTCCATCTGATAACAGAACATGGATATCTTCATCATTGAGATTGGAATTTATCCATTTTTTTTGATTTTCATAAGAGTACGGCCATGCAACAGATTTAATTTTTATGATCTCATTTAATAAATCATAATCAATATCTCTGTGGTATATAAATTTAACTTCTTTCATGATCATTTGTTTAGAGCCACCAGCCACAAGGAACTGCTACATATTTTCCCATGAATTCATTTACTCCTTTTAAATTTTCTCGATTTTTAAAAACAGAATAAATATTATTGTTGATATGTACGCCGGTTGAATAGAATCCTTTATCTTTCATCTTCTGCAAAAATTCATTTTTGTTTTCTGATAAAACACCATATACCCAAAAGTTCGGATTCACATTTTTATTGATTTTTAAAGGCTTTGCATTTACCTGTTTTTCAAAAAAAGTATTCCATTTTTCGGCATTGGCTTTTTGTTTCCCGAGTAAAGTTTCGATTTCTTCTATTTGTTTAAGGCCAATGTAAGAATTGATCTCACTCATAGTGGCACCATACCCTTCAATATTTATATCGCAATCAGGGTTAATTTCGCCGTTTTCAAGACGGAAATTTGTTCTGTCAATGCCATAATCTCTCACTAATTTTGCTTTTTCAAAAAAAACTTTGTTATTAAAAGAAATTGCACCTCCATCGATAGTATTGGGTAAGCGAACAGTCTGGAAAGAAAAAACCGTCATATCTGCACCGGTATTTCCTGTTCTGTTCCCTTTATATTCGGTTCCGAAAGCTTCAATACAATCATCTATTACAGGAATCCCAAACTCTTTTCCAATTTGGTAAACATCTTCCAATTCTCCTGCATATCCACAAAAAAGGTTATTAAAAATGGCTTTGGTGTTTTTTGTAATTAATGATCTCAATTGAGATACATCCATTGCGCTTGTTTCAGGATCTACATCAATCCATCTTATGTTTAGGCTTTTTATGGCAAAAGGCTGATTGCTAGCCAAACAGCTAACCGGGCTTGCAATGATTTCATCGCCGGGTTTTAAATCTAAAACGGATAAAACCGTTAGTAAAGCATGGTTATAAGTTGTCGTGGTAAGAATATGCGGATTACCAATAAACTGAGAGAGCATTTTTTCAAATTCTTTCCCATATTTTCCGTAAGCCAATTGCCCCGAATATAAAATTTCATTAATACCGGTCGTGATGTTCTCCGGCATAAAGGGTTTGTATATAGGAATCATTACCAGCCCTCTTTAATAAGTTTGATTATTTTATCGCAATCCTCTTTTGTAACCCACCATCCACACGGAAGGTGTACCATTTTGCTATAGAAAACATCCAAATTAGGCATTTCTGCAGGAAAATCATTTAAATAGGTATGCAGATCATTTCTTTTATGAAGCTCAGAAGCCATAATCCCGTTATTTTCCATTTTCTTTATGAATGCATCCCTGTTATCCACTTTTAAAGTATAAAGCCAGTAAGAAGATTCTGTGTCCGGATAATACTGGATCAGTTCAACACCTTCGACTCCCATTAAATGTTCGTCAAGATATTTCCCGTTGTCAATATATTTTTGTACTAATTTTTCAATATTTTCCAGTTGGACAAGACCGATCATAGCATTCACATTATTCATATGGTATTTGTACCCTTGAATTGTGATATTATTATCCATCCTGGTTAGTTTTTTGTCTAATCCAAACCAGCGGATTATTTTCCCTTTTTCATACAATTCGTTATCCAGAATCTGCAAAGCACCACCATCAATTGTAGTTAGATGTTTGATCGCCTGAAATGAATACACTGTAAAAGGAAAATGATTTCCTGTTTTTTTTCCGTTATATTTAGCTCCGAGCGCATGAGCTGCATCTTCGATAACCGGAATATTATATTTTTCAGAAATTTCCTGAATACGTTTTACATCTACCGGAATTCCGGCATAATCTACTACGATAATCGCTTTTGTTTTCGGATTAATGGCTTTTTCAATCGCATCAGGAGAAATATTCCCGGTTTTTATGTCTATATCTGCCCATCTTACTTTGGCTCCGATCATTTTTATGGCAACATTGGTGGGCTCAGCTGTTAATGCAGTACTGATCACTTCATCTCCTTCCTTTACACCTGCCAAAATCAAAGCAATGTGTAAAGCTGCCGTTCCGGAATTTAAGGAAAGAGTATTGCCTCCACCTATATATTCTTCAAATTTCCTTTCAAATTGTTCTACCGCCTCGCCTTGTGCAACATAGCCGCTGTATAAAATTTCTTCCAACTTCGGCATTAAAATATCCCTGGGAGGAATGGAAGTTTTTACTAATGGTAACATCTTTATTATTTATTATGGGTAGCTAGCTCGTCTTTAACATGATCTAAAGTAAGAAGGAGCGCTTTCAATTCCTCAATGTTCAGTCTTTCAGTATTATCAGAATTGTATTCGTTATCAATCAATTTAGGGCCGTCTTCCTGAACGTATTTTGTATAATTCAAATCCCTGAAATCGGCCGGAATTCTGTAAAATCTACCTAAGTCTTCCGCCTTGGACATTTCTTCTTTAGAACATAAAGTTTCATATTTTTTTTCGGCATGTCTTTCTCCGATAATAACAATTTCATTATCAGCATTGAATAATTCTTTCAAAGCCTGTGCAAGAACAAGGATTGTAGCTGCCGGTGATTTTTGCACAAATATATCTCCCGGATTACCATTATTAAATGCAAACATCACCAATTCTACAGAATCATCCAGAGACATCATAAACCGGGTCATATCCGGATTTGTAATCGTTAAAGGTTTGCCTTCTTTAATCTGCTTGATAAATAAAGGGATGATTGAACCTCGAGAACACATTACATTTCCGTATCGTGTTACGGTATAAATAGCATTAGCATTATCTACTCTTCGGTCGCGAGCTTTGGCAACCGCCAATTTTTCCATCATTGCTTTGGAGATCCCCATTGCATTAATAGGATAAACAGCTTTATCGGTACTCAAAACAACAACCCTTTGTACATTATTCTGAGCTGCTGCCTCCAGTACATTTTCGGCACCTAAAATATTGGTCTGAACTGCCTGCATCGGATAAAATTCGCAGGACGGGACTTGTTTTAATGCGGCTGCATGAAATACAAAATCTACTCCGTTCATTGCAGCATTAATACTTTTGAAATCACGAATATCTCCAATTACAAAATTTAATTTGTCATTTTTATATTCGATACGCATATCCTCCTGTTTCTTTTCGTCACGGGAAAAAATTCTTATTTCTTTCAGATCAGAGTTAAGGAATCCTTTAAGCATTGCATTACCAAAAGAACCGGTGCCTCCGGTAATCATTAAAACTTTACCCTTATACATGAGTTATGAGTTATTTTTTTTAAAATTGAATAATCGTTGCCACCACTTTTCTACATCCGCATGATATCCGTATCCATATTTGTTACCATACCCTAAATTAGAAGCATGTACATCATTGAGAACAAATGCTGCCTTCTTAATTTTTTCACTATTAATTTTCCCTTCTGCAAAATGTACAAATTCTTTCTCTGAAAATTCTGATCTTACAACATATACGGTAGCATCTGCAATTTGTGAAATCAATAATGTATCGGTAACTAGCATTAAAGGTGCTGTATCAAGAATAATATAATTATACTGACCTGAAACTTCACCTATCAATTTTTCATATCTGCCATTCTCAAGAAGTTCAGCAGGATTAGGCGGAATACTTCCTGAATAAATAAAATCACAGTTTGAATGAAAATTACTAGGATGAATGATTGCTTTTGGATCCTGAACTTCCCCATGTAAGTACTCACTTAAACCAGTTGCATTTTTCATATTGTTATTAAACCTCTGCAATTGGGGGTTTCTTATATCTGAACCAATGATTAAAACCTTATTTACCCCGGACGATAATGCCAACGATAAGTTTACAGAAACAAATGTTTTACCTTCTCCTTTAACAGACGAAGTTACCAGAATAATTTTTGCTGAATCTTTCTTTGGAAGTATATATTTTAAATTGGTAACTAAAATTCTGAAAGCTTCCGCCACCTGAGAAGTATCATTCGTTTCAATATATTCTTTTTCTTTTCTGCCCAATCTTGGTATTTCAGCCAAAAGTGGTATCTGGGTATTTGTAGTTAAATCGCTGCCTTTTTCAATTTTATTCTTCAATAAAATTTTTGCGAATATGTAAAGGAATGGAAGAATAACTCCTAAGGCTAATGCAATTCCTAAAATCCATATTTTTTTGGGTGAGACCGGTTTTCTAAGGGCATAGGCCTGATCTATAATCCTGGCTTTTTCGGAAGTTATTGCCATTGTAATAGCAGCTTCTTCTCTCTTCTGCAAAAGGATAAGATATAAATTTTCTTTAATCTGCTGCTGACGCTCTATATTTCTGAAAAGTTTCTCCTGAAAAGGAATCTGACTGATTTTACCTTCGGATGTTCCCATTTCAGATAACATTCTTTTACGGGCAAAATCCAAGGAAACTTCATTTTTAGAAAGACTTTGGTTTACTGATGATTTCATCAGAGCGAGTTGTTTTTCAATTTCCTTTACCAGCGGGTTCTCAGAAGTTGCATTTTCTAAGAGCTTATTTCTTTGAATAACCAATTCATTATAATCCAGAATACCTTTCGTAGCTGCATCATTATTAAGTCCTATATTCACCGGTAAAACATCTGAAACCCCTTTCTTACTTAAAAAATTCTGTAAATCCCTGTTAAGCTCCAATTGGGTATCAATATCCAGCAATCTTCCTTTTGTACCTTCTTTCAGCTGAAGGTTCATTTTTGCCTCTGTCGGTAAATCTACAATATTATTGGTGGATTTAAATCTTTCCTTTTGTGTCTCAACATCACCCAGCTCTCTTGAAATCAAATTAATACGCTCATCTATAAAATCCTTACTTCTTTTGGATTGAATATTTTTATCTTCAATGGCATACAAATTATACTGAAGCACTATTTTATTTAAAAAAATCTTTGCTTTTTCTTTCTCCGGATAATCTAAAGACAGTTCTATTATGGTTCCTTCTTTATTTGAAAGATTAACCTGCAGGCCTTTCCGGAATGCATCTACCGTACCCTCAAAATCAGTATAGGTAAAAAATAGGTTTGATAAATTCTGACTGCTCTCTTTACTATTTTTAAAATCTTTATTTTTAGAAATGATAATATCTGCAAATGGAAGACGAATGACTTTATCGAACGGCGAAGTAAAGTCTTTACTAAAATCTTTTGAGTGAAGCTTTACCATATTATTCTGAATACTGATATCAATAGGCTCTCCAGAAAACTCCGCATCTTTTCTCTCATTAACTACTCTTATAATTACAGGAAGATTATCTCCATAAAGTTCTGTATTATACAATAAATGTTTTGCATAGACAGGTGTCTGAAAATTGACGTTTTTCAAAACATCTTCAATAATAGATTTTGATTTAAAGATATCTATTTCGTTTTCAATACTGCTGGTCCCCATCCCAGGCATTGCTCCCAAACTTTGTAAAATACCAAAGTCACCCGAAGCTGAAGACATCTTTTGAGCATCTTTGATCAGAACTGTTGACTTAATCTTATAAACCGGCACTGACGATTTAATAAAATACATCGCCACAATTAGCATTAAAAATATACTGATAAGAAACAAAAGCCGTTTCTGTAAATATGGTTTTAAAATTTCTCGGATATTTAAATCAGCGCTATTGCCTTTCTCCATACTTTTTTTTAAAGAAGTGAATAATTTTATAATCTATGAATAAACCTTGCAAATATATATATTTTATAAATTCATTGCAGTAATTTATGTAATATATTGACAAGAACTTTTTTTGTAAAGTTATCTTAACTACTACCAGCTTAACATTATTAAAAATGCAATAAAATTCAATAACTCTGAATCGTTTTATTTCAACTTATAGGTTACCATTAAACCACCACGTGTAGGAATAAGCTCTCCACTTTTATTCCATTTTTTGGCTCCGTCATATCTTTCATTGTTATCTTTTAAATAACCTTTATAAAAAGACTGCTCGTTTCCTATTCCCGCATAGACATCCAGGCCCCATCTGTCGTTGATTGTAAAATGATATCCGCCACTTACTCCCACAATAAAAGCCAACCCTTTCTGATATCTCTCTGTTTTGCGTATACTGCCATCAGGTAAAGTTTCAGGAATTCCATTTTCATCGTATACAGCTTTTTTATTCCAATAGTTCCATTTCTGAAGATTAAAAGCTGCCATTGAGAGATAAGCTCCTACATACCATTTCTTCATACTTTCATCAAAATAATAGCGGCCTTCCAATGTCCCCATATAAATCTGAAGATTTTTGCCCCCGAGAGATTTCCATGGAGAAACAAAAGCTTCAGCCTGCAGGGTGAAATTTTTATTCAGCGATTTTTCAACAGCAACATTTACAATACCTACCGGCGCAAAAAGCGCATTCATTTTTACTTCCGTCTGAGCACTCACCAAAGAAGCTAAACAAAAACAGCCAGCGACATAAAGATTTTTAGATAAACATTTCATTGTATAATATTTTTGTTCTAACAGTAGTAATTATATTCTCAATATTGAAACGGTTTTTATTAATATGTGAAGGTCATTCTTTAAAGAAAGATGATAGTAATAATCAAGATTCATTTTTATCTTATCCGGAAACAGAACTTCATCATTGTACTTTAACGGATTTTCCTGTTGTTTAAGTATTTCTTCCTCATTGCTGTATTTAATCCCAGCATCGCTGATAAGGCCCGGTTTTAATTGGAGAATAAGGCGGTCTTCCCCTTCCAGCCTATCATAATACCCTGGAATATCCGGCCTGGGACCGATTAAAGACATATCCCCTTTTATAATATTAAATAACTGGGGAAGTTCATCTAATTTTGTTCTTCGCATCCAATTTCCTATAGCAGATTTTTGACGGGTTTCGGGGTGGAGGGTTCTGAATTTATAAATATTAAAGGGTTTTGCCTGCCTGCCAATCCGTTTCTGAATGAAAATACCGGGAAAGCCTGTATCGTAAGAGGTCAGAATCATCAGTAAAACGAAAACAGGAAGCAATATAATCACGGCAACGGTAGTCATACCGTAATCCATCAACTTTTTCCAGAGAGGGTATTTTTTCACAAAATTTGTATTGACCGCAAATATATAAAATATGTCAGAAATTAATTTATAAGAAAAAATCTATTGAAGCACAAGACAGATTAAATATTTCTTAAAAAAATCAGATTTGACTTTTAATTGATCATCTTATATGCTAAACGGATGTCCTCGATACTCTCAGACACCCGTTTTATTTTTTTCAATAATCAAAATTTTCTTATTTGGAGAAAACTTGTTTTATCACTTTAGCAATTCTGTTTCTTTCATCATCCGTAAGATTAGACCCTGAAGGCAGGCATAATCCGTTTTCGAAAAGAGTTTCGGCTACATTTCCGCCATAATACGGAGCATCTGCAAAAACAGGCTGCATGTGCATAGGCTTCCACAGAGGCCTGGATTCTATATTATCTTCAAGAAATGCGAGACGCAGATCTTCACGGGTTTTACCTGTTTTCGAAGCATCTACAGTGATTGCAGACAACCAGTGATTGGAATAAAAATCTGTACCTGGTTCTGAAAGCACTTCTACTCCATCAATATCCTTAAATATATCTACATAGAAACTCTGCATTTTTCTGCGGGCATCAACTCTGTCATTTAAAACTTCCATCTGACCACGTCCTATTCCTGCAGAGATATTACTCATTCTGTAATTATAGCCGATATGCGAATGTTGATAATGCGGTGCATTATCTCTCGCCTGGGTAGAAAGGAAAACCGTTTTGTCTTTATCTTCCTGAGTATGGCAAACCAATGCTCCGCCTCCTGATGTCGTAATTATTTTATTTCCGTTAAAAGATAAAATTCCGAAACGTCCAAATGTTCCACAAGCATTTCCTTTATATTTAGAACCTAATGCTTCGGCTGCATCTTCAATGACAGGAATTTCATATTTTGCTGCAATTGATAAAACTTCATCCATTTTTGCAGGCATTCCATACAGGTGAACAACTATGATTGCTTTTGGTTTATTCCCTTTTGAGATTCTGCCTTCAATAGCTTCCTGTAAAGCTGCCGGAGACATATTCCAGGTATCTTTTTCAGAGTCTACAAAAACAGGAATTGCACCTTGATAGGCAATAGGGTTGGCTGAAGCAATAAAAGAAAATGAAGATGTTATAACCTCGTCACCAGCTGTAATACCTAGAATTACTAATGCAAGATGAATAGCCGAAGTAGCTGAATTGAGTGCGCAAATCTGAACATTTCCATGAAGATATCTCTGTAAACTATTTTCAAATTCATTGATATTTTCACCTAATGAAGTCACCCAGTTTTTCTGAAAAGCATCTTCTACAAAAAATATTTCTCTTCCAGTGAGATGAGGTGAGGAGAGCCAAATTTTATCTTTCATATCATTTTATAACTAATAACAAATGTATTTATTTCGGAGAAATCAAATCAAAATTCATTGTGCTTCTTTCTATATTCCCACTTATTATAATTTTATCAAAAAGTAGCCTAAAAATATTACTTTTGGATTCTATCTCCCTGCCCTTTACCACTTACCGTTGCAAAAATATATTGAAAATAATCAGAAAGTGTAAGATTCTGAAGCATTTCAGCATCTTTTTCTGCTAAATCTTTTGGTGTAGACATATCGATTTCATTAATTTGGGCAAGCCCTGTAATGCCGGGGACTGCGTTATACACACCTCGTTTGTCTCTTTCTTCTATGAGTTCTACCTGATTAAAAAGATTGGGTCTGGGTCCTACCAAGCTCATATCTCCAATTAACACATTAATCAATTGAGGAAGTTCATCCAATTTGGATTTTCTTAGAAACCCTCCAAATTTTGTCACGGAAGATTGGTTTGATAAATGGGTGGCAACAGATTTTGTATTCACATGCATTGTTCTGAATTTAATCAGTTTAAAAGGTTTTTTATAACGTCCTACTCTTTCCTGTACAAAAATGGGTGAGCCTGTATCAAAAATACCAACAAGATAAAGTATTATGCCTACTGGCCATAAAAAAAGAATTCCTACAAATGAAAAGATAAAATCGAAAATACGTATCATTTTTTATTATTTTTAAAACTTGTAATGGTACTAACCAATCCTTCTTCTGCCGATAAAGGTAGTTGTTTTATTTCTAGTGCGTTTTTTATTTTTTGGTTCGAAACTACATAACTTTCAGTTAGCTTTTTTAAGCGTTCCGAATTGAGTGGCAACGGTAATATATCACCTATTTTCACAATACCTTTAATGAATCCGGAAGGAATATTCCATAGTTTAGATTTCTTTCCTAATACTCTAGATATAATTTGTATCAATTTGTTTGTGGAAATATTTTCATCATCTGCAAAGTGATAAATACCGGACGCAACTGTTTTTTTCTCCAACATATGATGCATTAAATAGCAAAGATTATCAATGCTTAAAAATGAGCGTTCGTTTTTAAAGCCGGCCAGCGGCCAAGGAATTCCTTTTTCAACTATTTTATATAAAAGGTTTAAGTTTCCTTTATTACCGGGACCATGAATCATACATGGACGTATTATAAACAATCTTTTGCCTTCAGGCAATTTTTGGTTCTGTAAATGTTGCTCCGCCTCAAATTTTGACTTTCCATAAGGTGTTTGTGGATTTCCTTTAATATCTTCCTTCAATACAACTTCTACAGTATCTGCAACTGCTTTTACCGAACTAAAAAAGAAAAAATCTTTAATTTCAGATTTTAAAAATTCATTGAATAATTCAATGGTTAAATCCCTATTGACTTTAAAATAAATATCTTCTTCTGAAGTGTTTTCTGTATCATGTGCCTTTCCTGCCAAATGAATAATGGCATCTACATTATTGCCCAATGCATTTTTCCAGGATTCATTTCGAAGTGATATTCCATTCACTTCTATTTGTCTATCTATCAGGTATTTTGACAAATTCTGACCTACAAAACCTGTCATACCGGTTATTAGTGTTTTCATAAATATTTAAGCATTGAAGATGCCATTTCACGATTAATAGTAGAACGCTCAAATTCTTCTATGAATTTTTCTCTTTTGCTTCGCGTGTAAGTAAAGTTTTTCAACTGGTTCACAAAATCTTCAACATCACAAGGCTTAAACAGAATCTTGTTTGGTATGTTCTCCGCAATAAATGTATTTGCATATCCTCCAACTCCTGCAATTATCGGTTGTGGAAAACAAGCCAATTCAAAAACTTTAGATGGCAATACTTTTTTAAAAGCTTCATAGTCATTTAAATGAACAAAGGTAAAATCACATTCTTCATAGACCTTTATAAGTTCTTCACGCTTCATTGGATTAAAAAAAGTAACATTTTTAAGGTTTAAAGATTTTATCTTTTCCAGTAATCTGTTTTTTATTCCCCCATCTCCAATAATGACAAACTCATAATCATTTCCTAATAATTTTGCTGCATCTGGTATAATTTTATCTAACCCTTGACCTTCTCCTAAATTACCTGCGTATACAATTTTCTTCGGTTCCTTAGGTATTTCCAATGAGGCATTGTTATTAATGAAAACAGGGTCTATCCCATTTGTAAAATAGGTGTAATTACATTTGTTATATTGTTTAAAATAAGATTTAAATCCTTCTGAAATCAAATTAATATGCGAGGCATATGAAAATGTACGTTTCTCAATCTGCTTTATAACAGGTAATAAAAATGTTTTTAGCATTTTATTTTTTAAAACATCTTCCATTGTATCATAAAAAATGTCACGAACATCCAAATAAAGTGGAACTTTGTTTTTGGATGCAATTTTATATCCCAAATAGGCTGTGAACAATCTTGAAGAAGAAGATATTACCAGGTCATATTTTTTATCTTTCGTAAGCTTTATTGCTTTTGTATAATACTCTTTATATGAAAATATCTGATCCTTCATTCCATTATTATGAGAAGGTAGAGGGATTCGATGGATATTTAAATTTCCTCTTTTTTCGTATTTTAATGCTTCAGTCTCGTAAGTTTTATATCTATTTGGAACACTGGTTATAACATCTATTTCAGCAATACCTGAAGCCTGTTCTGCTAATTCCTTTATCAATGGGCTATTTCTAAATGATCCTGCACACAAATCAGGTTCAAAGTAAAATGTTAGATATAGTATTTTTTTCATTTAATCTAAATTATTTAATTTTTAAAACAAGTGCCTATAAATATGTAATTATTGAAACTTTTTCTCTGCCTTTAATTCAAAATATCTCTTTTCATCCCTGTTTTTAAATGGTGTCGCTGGGTTACCTCCTGCAATAGCTAAAGGGGGTATACTTTTGGAAACAACACTTCCTGCCTGAACTATGGCTCCTTCACCTATAGTGGCCCCTCCCAAAACTATTACATTCATTCCAATCCAAACATTATCTCCTATTTTAATATCCTTATGAATAACGGTTTCATCATAAGGTATTTTATTTCCATTATGATTATGATAAGTAGTTAACATAATTAATCCTTTTGCAGAATGAAAATTATCACCTATCTCTACTTTTCCGTTTCCATAGATTGTACAACCATTAAAGCTTACGTTTTGTCCAACCTTTGTATTTTTATTTAGTTTTACCCATCCTAAAATTATAGATTTGAATACTTCTTTATTCTTTCCTGATCTATAAAAAGCAATATAGGTAAGAATTTTCCTTCTAAGGTTTCTCAATATTTTTTTCATTTGGCTTAAAGATATAAGTACTAATAAACATTAAAATAAACGTAATAAGTGTTGCAATCGCTGCTCCCATCACACCCATTTTTGGGATTAGAATCATATATAAAACAACACATACAATGCCAGTTACAAATGTAATGGTTGCAAGTGTTTTTGTCTGTTTAAAATAAAAATAGTAATTAGAATTAAATTTATAAAAAGATAAAATTATATATGCTAATGTAATGATTACAACTAATTTTAAATCTACATTATATTTCGCCAGATTAGGAATAGATTTAGAAAGTATATTCCAGCCTAAAACAGAGAAAAAACCGATTAAAGGAATAATGACGAAAATAACCTTTTTAACTTTATTAATTGCACTATATTTTTCTTGTTCCATCCATTCGAAAAAAGTAGGTGTCCATGCAAGGTTGAAACTTGTAAAAAAGAAACTCACAATTAATCCAATTTGGTATGCAACAGAATAGTTACCTAACTCGCCAGTTCCTAAATAATAAGTGATAAAAAATCGATCACCAATGTTTAAAATATATCCCGATATCATATGGATAATAAGAGGTGTGCTAAATATAACTGCGATTTTTAGCAACGGGTAATCAAACTGAAATTTTATGTCAAATTTTTTCCATAACAAACTCAAACAAATAATCCCTAAAACAGTAGTAGATACAACATTTGGCAATACTCTGTAAGTCCAGTCATATTTTGTAAAAGTATAATATAAAATGGTAAGTAGGAGTAAATCGAGAACAACGATTCCTATTCTTATAATAAGATAGTTTCTTGGTTGCCTTTTTACTCTGTATATTGATAATAAAGCCTCTGTTATTTGGTTAAATACAAAGAAAATTATAGCAAGAACCATTAATATATAATATTCTTTGGCTATAAAAAAACTCACAATATACATAATTATTAAGGCAACGACTGAATTGATCAATTGTAAAATAATTATCGATGCTGTAAATTTTTTGAAGTCTTCTTCATTCAAGTCATAATAATATCGTGTTATAGACTGTACCGTACTTAATCCAACTATTGGTGTCAGAACCATCGTAATACTTCTAAACAGTTCTATTTTTCCATAATCTGCAGGATTTAAAACAGCAATTAAAAAAGGCATTAGCAAAATCGGCAGGCCAGTATACAAAGCATTTGTTAAGCCATATATCAAAGAATCTTTGAAAATTGCAGTCTTAACAATTGTTTTTAATTTGTCTTTCATTGATTTTTTAAATTATAGCACTTAAAAGTTGATGAGGCTTGGATAATATTATATATTCAGAATCTTTCAAAATTTTTAATTTATCCGAGCTGTTATTCACATCATCAACAATTATATTTTTTTGATTGAAATAAGCCTGCACAAGACATGAGGAATATAATGATATAACATTTTCTGTTCTACTAAACGACTCTTCCATTGTTGTTTCTTTTGGGTTTTCGATAACAAAACCTTCAAAAATTTGTTTAACCGTTTTAAAATCAGAATATCTGGGATGGAATCTTATACATATTTTTTCAGGATTCTCTATTTTCAGTAAGCTTTCCTTTATTTTGCTTAATTCGGCTTGATTTTCTGCAGCTAAATAATAAGTATATTTATATTTTTCCTGATTGGGTTTTACATCCATCTTTAAATTGGGAAAATTACCTATTATGAATTGATTTGAAGAAGCTTTCAAATTAATAAACAGATCTTTATAGAATTCATCCCAAATATAAAACCGATCAAATTCAAAAAAACTGTCTTTAATTATAAAAAACTTTTCACCGTGCATAATATTTATTTGTTCAATATTATTTTCTCTGCAAAATTGCGTTGAAATGGAAGATGAAAATGAATATTCTGCGCTGCTTATTATTGCTGAGGGCTTATATCTTTCTATAATATACCTGTAAAACATTATTTTCGATATACATTTAGACAAAAAATAAAAATGGAGCGGGTATTTTTTTATAAAGTTTAATATAAATTTGAAATCTTTCTTTTTAAATAAAAAATCTTCCATAAAATTAATTTCCTGGATATGAAATTCATCCTTTAGCTCTATGGGGATTATATTAGGATAGTGATAGTTTTTATACGGAAATATTGCTACCTTCTTGGATGTGCTTAAATTATCTTTTATTAAGTTATTTTGTTTTAATATCCCTTTCAAAAAGAAATAAAAGATGGCGAAGAATCCAATAATATTATTGATTATTTTTTTATAAAATGGGACTACATCAAATTGAACTTTATATTGAAAAAATGATCGCTCGATAAGATCTTTTGGATTATTGTATCTTTTTAATATTTTTTTTTGAAAATCTATATTCAAAACAAATGGATACAAATTAATTGTAATTAATTTATTTATTATCTTTTTCATTTACTTAAATTAAAAGACACATTTCTTACAAAGGTCTTATTATATATCGAATATCGTTTTTCAAGCAAAAGAGTTTGGCCTATAAAGTACAATACAAATGCTGAAAAGAAATCCATTTGGTATAAAGAAACAAATATTGAAGAAGCCAGTAATAATATATAAAAAATCATTCTATCCAGATTCTTCTGTTTAACAATACCAGCTATATAAGCAATTAAAGGCACTCCTAAAACAAGAGAAAAAGGAAACAAGCAGAACAATACATTTATTAAGGAAGAATATGACATATTATTGGTAAAATCATAATCAAAAATTAGTGATTGATCTATTAAATTATTAATTGATTTTACCCTGATATCCTGTGTAGCTAAATCACTCACAGAATCTGTTCCCAATAGCCCCACTATGAATTCATATACTTTGTCACTAAAAATAATAAAGGCCAAAATAAGAGATATAAAAATGATTATCCTTTTTTGTCTGAAAAAAACAGCGAACAAAACAATTGAAGCTATGAATGTACTTCGTGTCAAATACATTGCACTATAAAATGCAGATGTTGCCAACATTAAAATTGCAATTGCATATTCAAACTTTGTAGGCTTCTCTGAATATTTTTCTTTTAAATCATACAACAAAATATAAAGAGTAGTAAATCCATAGAATAATAACGAAACATAGTTAATACTTGCCTTTATGAAAAATGTCGTCATCAACACCATATTATTAAGTTGATCCCTTATACCAATAAACATTATTGTCCCTAGAATTATAATCAAAACACAACCCCATTTAATTGCAGGGAATAATGCTTCAATTAATTTTTGAGGAGTCTTAAATTGATTCACCATAAAATATGGCACTGTTGCACAAAGAATAAAACCAGAAATAGATCCGGAAAACCCAAAAATATATAGTGCGAAGGATGCTATTGATATTGCCAGAAAATATAAATATTGAAATAAGTTCTTATTATCTCTTTTTAATGCAGTATATAGAAAAATGAGCGGAAAGATAACAGAGTAATCCAATATTAAAATCTGTTGCATATTCTCCCTTGTTAGAAAAGGTACAATTTGGATAAATAAGAATAGGAAAAATAATATTGTTAATATCTTAGGATTGAGCTTTTTCATTATAAAAATTAAATATTACTTTACACTTAATCTTATTGTTGCCCACTCTCTCTGTTTTGAATTCCCAAAAATTCTGGGATAAACAATGATCAATTCTTTTGTATTTTTATCTTCGATTATAGTAACATGTCCTAAATCTAATTCTCCTTTTCCTTTATCTGTAGTTTTCAAATCATCTAAAAGGATGACTGATGATTTAATTAATTTCATAGATTTTTGATCAACCTCCCCTATTACCAAAGGGTATCGATTCTGAGCTCCTTTGGAATTATTTTCATTGATATTACCTATCCAAAAAACTCTGCCATTTGTATGTTTGTATAAAATGGACATCGAAGATGGAGAATAAAAGTTTGTCCCATCATTATATGTCCAAGGTTCAGGTTGTGACCATGCCTTTCCATTATCAGAAGAATATGACATCCATTTATAGCTAGGTAACAAGAAGCTTTTATCTTTGTCTCCTCCATTGCTGCCTCTCATGATAGAAAGTATGTATCCGTTGCTTAATTCAACAATCGTAGGTTCAATTAAACCTCTGGTTGTTTTATTGGGATCTCCTTTTATTGCACTAACGTTTTTCCAGATGATCTTTTGGTTTTCCCATGATCCTTGTAGTATAATAGCTTCAGTATATGTATACCCTCCATTAGGATTATACAATTGATTTTTATTTAATTTATTATCTTTTTGACTAGCTTTTACCGTTTTTTGTGCAGGCAATAAAATTGTTCCATTTGAAGTTATTATAGCTCTACTTCCAGTGTCTCCCAAATAATACGCATTTTCACCAACTGTAACTAAAGGTAGTGGATTTTTTCCTGAGTAATTATTGCCCTGTATTACAATCGGCTCATCACTTAGCCAACTTTTCCCATTATCATTTGATACTCTATACCGGATATAATAATCTTTTAAAGCTTCTTTAGGCTCCGCAATCTTTGATGACACATTTGGATTGTCTAAAGCATTAAAAAAAGTAACAAATAAATTTTGATTAGTATCGTAAACTGATGTTACAGGGACTCTTCTTCCATACTTTGGGGGTAAAGCAATTCCTTTGGTATTTGTCGCTTTTTCTATCCATGACAAACCATTATCCGCGGAAATTAAGTTTCTGGATCTTAAATCATTACCTTTAGTTGAAGTATAAATTGCATTGTAAAATTCCGGTTGTTTAGCACTGATCTTATAGTCAACAATTTTTACTTTTTGTTGACCATACACTTTTTGTTGAAACATTAATACATAACCCAATATTATAATACAATTTATAACAGTCTTCATTTTTCTAGCTTTAAATTATAATAATTTTTTAAAAACTTTCTTTTTAACAGCAATTGCCTCATCTGTCTTAACAGATGTTTTATGCACTTCATGTGGGAAAAGAATCAAAAAATATCCGGGTCTCAGATAAATTTTATGTTGAGCTATTGAATTAAATAACTCATAATCATCTTCGTATTCTTTTGTGCTTTCAGCCTCATTAATATCAGCTATTTCTATAATTTCTTTTCCTTCCAAAATAATATGAATATCCAAATATTTGCGATGAGCTTCCCAAATCCCCTCTTTTGAATCTTTTGTAATGTATTCCAAATCTATTCCAAAAAAATTGGGTTCGTCTATGTTATATTTTCCTTTTACAAACTTTTTTTGTTTCAAATCATCAACAATAAAGTTCAGATCAAGTCCGTATTCGTTTATTTTTTCTATTCTATCAAAAATCATTGCTATAATTTTTCTGTTTTAATTCTAAAATCTTTTCATAATTATCTTTGAAAAACCTGTCTATTCTTTCTAAGGTATCATTTTCCAAAGCCAACTGTATCCTTTCACTATTAATCTTTAAAACTTCCGGGTTATTATCCATATATTTTAAAACCGCATATAATGATGGTATTGATTTCCTATCAAAATGATTAAAAATATTATTCATCAATTCAAAATCCTCAAAGTAATCATTCGTTAATCTTAAGCCTGGTCTGTTATAAAATTCTTCTGCAATGATTTTTCCAACTTTGAATATTTCCGGTCTGTTAATAAGTGGACCCCAAATTTCTGTATCTATTTCTTTTTTGAATTCACATACTGTCTTCAGAGCATTTACATTCAGGCCGTAAACTGCAGTTCCAATTGGCAGGCCATCAATGTAGATAAAATCTTCTTTTAAAGTTTTTATACGATTAATCATAAGATTAGCATGGTCTATAGATAATATAGGATTCTCTCCTGTAATACTTAAAACATAATCAAAACCAAAAAATTGAGAAGCATCACTTAATCTCTGTAACACATCTTCTTCTGATCCTAAATAATAAAAAATATCATTTTTTTTCGCAACTTCCACCAGTGGTTTGTCCTGAAGATTCGTTGAGGTACATAGAACTATTTCTTCAACATCATTTATAGCCTTACTCCGATTAATCACATGCTCTATAATTGAATATCCGTTCAGGTCTCTCAATAACTTAAAAGGTAATCTTGATGATTTTAACCTTGCTGTAATTAATAATCCTATTTTCATGTTATATTATTTTACAAAAAACTGTTCAAAAGATGGTTTTTGAAACTTATACTCAAGATTTGAGAAACTTAATATTTGATCCTTTTTAAGATCAGTCAAAGCAATTGCATTCACTACTTTATTAAAATCTTTTTGGGATAATGGGCTTGATTCTTCTGTTCTTTTGAAAGCAATATCTTCTTTTTTCAGGATCTCCCCTTTCTTAATCTCTCTTCTTGCAACCAGTGCTTTTTTCATAGGTCCCGTGTTCCCGTAATTGAGCTCTGCTTCAGAAAAAATGATTGAATTTTCACCTATTGATTTATATATTGCGTTACCTAATTCTATTACTTCTTCCATTGTTTTTAGATCTATTGCTGCCTGGGCATCAATTCTTTTTTCTCCAAATACATTGGTAATGTGTTTTTCTATCACATTCACTCCATACAAAATTGGCAAGGTAGAAATTATTTTGTTTTTGTTATCATTAGGATCTGTATGGTCTGCATAACCTATTGGCAAACCAAATGCAGAGGATAATAGATTTATTCTTTTAAAGTTAATATCTTTATAATTTGTAGGATAGTTTTGAAATCCGTGTATCAACAATATATCGTTTTTATTATTGGATTTTAAAAAATCAACGGCATATTGCACTTCATCGAATGTTGATCCTCCTACCCCTAATATTATTGTTTTTTTGAATTGAATTGATTCTTCTAATAAGAACAAATCATTCAGTCCTGTAGAATGTAACTCAATTCCGATAATAGGAAACGAATCCTGTATTTGATTTGCAAATTTTAAGGATTTTAAATCATTACATAATAAAACGATTTCTTTTCCAAGTGTTTTTACTCTTTCAAATATATTTAACCAATTTTCCTGATCTAAGGATATTTTTTTTAATACTTCTTTCGCCGGATGATTTTCTACGATGTAATCTTCTAAATCTAATAACAAATGAAATTTTATCGCATCAATATCCAATTTGGCAATATCATCTATTAAATTTTCTAAGAAATTAATATTACCCTCATGGTGAAAGGCTGTTTCTGCTATATAATATGGTTTATTAATATTATTCATGATTTACAATTTTATATGTTTAATATCCTCCTGAGCTTTTATAAAATCCTCGTGCTTTCCAATGTCCAACCAATATCCGTTAATTGGGTAAGTTACCAGTTTCAGATTCATTTCCAATACTTTATCCATTAGATCTGTAATATCAAAAAATGTATCCTCAGGAATCATTTTTAAAACATTTTTTTTCAAGAGATAAATTCCTGCATTACAATAATAGGTATATCTTGGCTTTTCTTTTAGAGATTTTGCTTTGTTGTTAGGATCAACTTCTAAAACGGCGTATGGAATATCCACATGATACGAAGTAGCAGCTACGGCCATATCCGCTCCGCTATTTCGATATAGTTTATAGAAATCTGCAAAGTCTATATTCGTTAACAAATCGCTGTTCATAACGATAATATCATCGTGTTTAAAATCATTGACCAAAAGAATAGACCCTATTGTTCCCAAAGGTTTTGTTTCTCTCGCATAATTAATGTTAAGTCCCTTTTTTTCTCCATTTCCAAAATGTTCAATTAATTGATCACCTAAATAATTGATGCTTAAATTGATATTTTTAATTCCGACATAGCTTAGCCGGTCTATATTATACTCAATAATTGGCTTATCACCTACTTTCAAAAGAGGTTTGGGGGTATTTTCAGTTAATGGCCTTAATCGCTTGCCTTCACCACCCGCCATTAAAACAGCATCTACAGGAATGACCGTAGAATTTTCTCTGAAGTTAATAATATCTACAATCTGTTTTTCTTTGTTTAATACGGGAACAATTTTAAAATTCTTTGATTTATATAATTCCAATAAATCAACAGTATCCTCTCCTTCATTTACAAAAGATGGATTAGGCTGAACAAATTTTAAAATATCTTCTTCAAAATTTAAACCTTTAATAAAACCTCTTCTTAAATCACCATCTGTCAAAGACCCGAGTAAAACCTGCTGATCATCTACGATGAAAATTATTGCATCTGAAGCTAATTCATCCAGCTTGATTAAAGCATCGCGAACAGATGCCGTTTTATTTAAACTATGTTTTTGAATATTGTTCATGATTTATTTATCGTAAAATTTTTTAATTAATAATTTCGAAAAATCAGTAGATTCTATGATTTTCATTATTTTATTCGTTGTATCTCCGTTTCCATACGGGTTTTGAAGATTTTTTATAGATTGCATAAAAATTTCATCCTGTGTTCTATCAATCGCTTCTTCAATTTGTAATTGATCAACAACACAGTTAATAATTGTTTTAGCCTGCATTCTTCCTTTTTGCCTATCGCCAATATTAATGGTTGGCGTATGGAGAGATGGCGCCTCTATAATTCCGCTTGAACTGTTCCCTATGATTGCATTACTATGTTTTAACAGAGATAAAAATTTTAATGAGCCTAAGGATGTAAATGCTTTAGCAATATGTGGATTTTCTGTTACAAATTCATCAATCATCCGATTAATAATCCTCCCATTAGTATCTGCGTTAGATTTTGTAAATACAAAAAAACTTTCTTTCTGATTCTTTATAGCTTGCAACAGAACCTTAAACTGTTCTTCTGCTGACAAGTCAGCTAGTGTTTCTGGATGAAAGGTTACCTGATAATTATATTTTGCAAACCGAATCCCTAGATCTTGCTCTAATGCTTCTTTAGATAATAATGGAAGATTTACTATATTATCAATTCCGATAGCGCCAACATTGAACACATTTTGTGGCTGTTCTCCTAATTGGATAATCCTTTCACGATGGCTTTCCGTTGATGCAAAATGCAAATGACTAAGTTTTGTTATGGCATGACGGAACGAGTCATCATAAGCTCCTTCTGTTATCTCTCCACCATGTAAATGAATAATTGGTATTTTCATCGCCGAAGCCGAAGAAGCAACGGCTAACATTTCATAACGATCACCAAGGATAATAATAGCATCAGGATTCAAACGGGAAAAAGCATCTGCATACCCGATCATTCCTAGCCCCATAGACTTTACAATAGAACTGCCGGTATCAGCAGATAAGAGCATTTCTACTTTTTTGTTGATATAAAAGCCTTCCTGTTCAATAAGTGTATATGTATTTCCAAATTCTGGAGACAGATGAGCTCCGGTTACCAATAATTGCAATTCAAATTCCTGATGAGCATTAATGGCATTCATCAATGGTTTTAATAGACCATATTCTGCTCTTGTAGCAGTTACAGCGCAAAGTTTTTTCATCTACAATTCTATTAAATCATCTTCGTAAAAATCCTTATTGGCCTGCTTCCCGATTACATCATCCCATTGCATCGGAGAAATCCCGTCTCCAGGTCTCTTAACCGTAAGATTTTCTTCTGAAAACCTTTCTCCTTTTTTTATTTCTTTTGCAGCAATAATACTTTTTCTCGCAATCTTTATATTTTTCATCTCAGAAGGGCTTGGTTCTTTCAGGCCGGTGCCCGAAATTGCATCTTCTATATTTCTAATGGCGGCAACCATGTTCTTTAGCTCTTCAGGTTCCAGTGAAGCAGCATGATCCGGACCTTCCATTGTTTTATCCAATGTAAAATGTTTTTCAATAATGTTTGCTCCCAAAGCAACGGCAGCAATAGGTACTTCAATGCCTAAGGTATGATCTGAATAGCCTACAGGAGTTTCAAACACATCCTTTATTGTTAACATTGCTTTTAAATTAACATCATTCATAGGAGTAGGATACTCTGTATTACAATGTAAAATAGAAATATCTTTGATCTTTTCCTTTTTAAAAACATCGACAGCTGCCTTTATATCATTCATTGATGACATTCCTGTTGACAGAATTACTTTAGAAAATAATTGAGCTGCTTTTCTTAAATAAGGCAGATTAGTTATCTCTCCGGAAGGTATTTTCACTAAATCCAGTCCTATTTCTTTTAAATATTGTAATGATTCCAAATCAAAGGCAGTGGAAAAAAAATGGACACCCTTTTCTCTGCAATAAGTAATTATCTTTTCATGATCAGCGTGTGATAATTCTAATTGTTTTAGCATTGCCAACTGAGAATCCTCATTGTTTCCGGTATTAGTAATCTGGTATTCTGCTTTCTTAGCAGATTTAGAAACTAATTTATCAGCTTTAAAAGTTTGAAATTTCACATAATCAACACCAGCTTCTGATGCAGCATCAACCAATTTAAATGCATTCTCTAAAGATCCGTTATGATTTACACCTGCTTCCGCTATAATTATTACTTTACTCATTTTATTAATTTTTTAGCAGGATTTCCTACCCATACTTCTTCATTTGGAATATTTTTCAAAACAACACTTCCAGCACCAACTGTTACATTTTCACCAATTATGACTCCTTGCTTTATAACAGAATTTGCTCCTATGAATGTACCATCACCTATAGTAACATTTCCTGCTAAAACAACTCCCGGAGCAATATGCACTGTATTTCCTATCTTACACTCATGTTCTATTATCGCTGCTGTATTAATAATACAATCATCTCCAATCTGGGCAAAGGGATTAACTACCACATTGGCAGCTATTAAATTGCCCGTTCCTATATTTATACCATCATTCAATATACTTGTTGGATGTATAACATTCAGTTTTTTTTTCCCTTTCAATTCTATGAGCTTAGAAACTTTTCTTCTAATCTGGTTAGAACCAATTCCCAGCACAAAAAAATCAATATTATTCCAATCGAACTGTTCATTATTTTCATCTCCCAAATATATAAGATCATAAGGATTATTCTCCACATGTGAAAAGTCACAATAATACCTTACATTGATATCCGCTTTTTTACAGGCATCCAATACAACAAGTGCGTGACCTGAGTATCCTATTATTGCGATCTTTTTCATTATTACCTTACGCTACTTGGAATATTTACGATTCTTTCTTCTAAAAATTCTGCATTAGTTTGTGCATCGCGCTGACAATGTTCGTACATTGGCAAACGATAAGTAAGTGTCCAGATAGGACGGGTCATAATCCCCTGCTCATTTGTCAATTTTAAGAAATTCTCTCTCTCAATTTTGTTTTCCAATTCAACACACATTAACCAGTAATTTGCTTTCGTATCAGGTATTTCCTGACGAAATCTGATTCCTAAACTTTTAAATAGTTCTGAATAGGCCAATGCCAAAGATCTTTTATCTTCAATAAAAGTGTTGAGCTGCTCTAACTGTGCACATGCCAATGCTGCATTCAGATTAGGCATTCTGAAATTATATCCTAACTCATCATGGAAAAATTCATAAGGATGAGGTTTTTTGGCAGTTGTTGTAAGATATTTTGCATGCCTGGCAAGCTCAACATCATTGGTAACAATTGATCCACCACCACCACAGGTTACTGTTTTATTTCCGTTAAAGGAAAAACCTCCCAATAAACCTAAAGTACCGGTATGCTTTCCTTTATAATAACTGCCTAAGGATTCAGCTGAATCTTCCACTACCGGTATATTCCATTTAGAACATATTTCTAATAATTCATCCATATGCACAGGAAAACCAAAAGTATGCATAGGCATACAAGCAGCAATTTTTTTACCTGTAGATTTGTTGAAACATCCATTATCTCTTATTTCTCCAAATTCTTCCAAAAATGCTTCAACAGCTTTTGGAGACAGTCCCATCGTATCAAGGTCAACATCTAAGAAAATAGGAGAAGCATTGTTATATGCAATAGCGTTTGCTGTAGCGATAAATGATAATGCCTGGGTGATTACTTCATCTCCCGGTTGTACTCCAGCAAGTCTTAAGGCAACCTGTAATGAAGAAGTCCCATTAACAACAGCCACAGCTTTTGCAGCTCCTGTGATGTCCTCCATCATATTTTCAAATTGGTTTACATATGACCCCACTGATGATACGAAAGTAGAATCAATCGTATCATTCAAATATTTTTTTTCATTCCCACGAAAACGGGGTTCGTGTAACGGAATAAACTGATCGGTTTTATATTGATCTCTTATAAACGAGACCATTTGTTGAATATGCTCCATTATTACATTTTGGAATCTAAATATTTCCCTGTCTCTTTATGTCCAAAGTCTGGAATCATGGTAAAAAACAGATCTACAATTTTTTGTTTTTCCCATTTACGGGCTATTTTCATTGAATCGATATTTTCCTCAAATAAATTCAGCTTATCTTCTTCAATATTCAGTTCATTTTTAATAACTCCCAGGTTTTCAAAACGATCCATATCTAAAACTTCCTTATCCGTAAAGAATTCTTCAAAATCTTTTTCACCTGTAGTATCACTTCCAGTGAATAAGCACGGCCATTTACCTTGTTGTGGCAAAGTATGAACCAATTCTCTGGCTTCATTTTCGTCTTTACACAAATAGGGCTCATAGCCAATTTCTTTTAAATATTTTTCAGCAATTTCCGCAAAGGTTATTAAATGAAGATTTTCACTGAGTTTTGGAAAGAAGATATCTCTGTTTTCTCCAAAAATACAAGACATCAGACATAGCTCACCAGATTCTTTTGGAATAACAAAATATCGCTTGATATCATTAGGTGCTACAATAGGCTGTTTTTTTTCTATACGCTTATTAAATCCATATAACAAAGAGCCGTCTGAGAATGCTACGTTTGCAAAACGTGCTGTAGAAATCGCGATATCTTTACTTCTGCGCATTAAAAACATTTCCATTATGCGTTTGGAAGCTCCCATCATATTTACAGGGTTAGCCGCCTTATCTGTAGAAACACAAAAATATTTCTTCACTCCTTTCTCAACAGACTGCTGTAAAGTTTTATCAGTATTAAAAACATTTACATCAATCATTCGCATCAAAGTATAGGGGTCCTTTTCACTTCTTACATGCTTTAGTGCTGAAAGGTTCAGAACATAGTCATAATCTCCATCAGCTTCCCAAAAAGCATCGTACTCAATGGAACCGATATCCAGTGCAAAAGTTTGGAAGTCGCCGTCAATATATCCAAATAGACTTCTGATATCCCGAACCAGCTCAACCATATTGTTTTCACTGATATCAACAACGTGAAGCTTTTTAGGATTCCGTTTAAAAATCTCTTTAGTTGTTGCAGAACCTATTGATCCTGCACCTCCTATTACCAAAAATTTCGAGGACGAAACAATTGATTTCAATTCAGCTTCATGATTTTGTATATCATTAGAAAATAATTCTTTAGATCTACCTATAAGATTAAGTATATTCATGTTTCTATTTTACAATTCCACAAAAATCTAACACAATCTGATTTTCTTTGAACGATAAATTTTTAAATTCATTATGTGCCACGAGTAAAACCACGATATCAGCTTTTTCTGCAGCCACTTGATAATCCGTTAGCTTAAATACTTTATGCTCATGTACATTAGGTTCTACAATGAATAAATCGGCATCTCCGGAATCCTGTAAAACACGTTCTGTAATCTGAATAGCAGGAGATTCGCGTAAATCATCAATATTAGGTTTAAAAGCTAATCCCATAATAGCTATTGACGGCTCACGACCATTTTTCAATTCAAATTCTAAACGTGTATTTTTAATTTTCTCTGCACACCAGAACGATTTATAATTATTTGTTTCACGTGCCTGTGCAATAATTCTAGACTCCATCGGGAACTCTGCTACAATAAAGTAAGGATCAACTGCAATACAATGTCCTCCTACACCACAACCCGGTTGTAAAATATTAACACGAGGATGTTTATTGGCCAGCGCAATTAATTCCCAAACATTAATTCCTGCTTTATCACAAATCAAAGATAATTCGTTTGCAAAGGCAATCTGTACATCACGAGATGAATTTTCAGTTAATTTACACATCTCTGCAGTACGGGAATTGGTAGAATGCAGCTCTCCCTGTACAAATTGTCTGTAAAATGCCAATGCTTTCTGTGTAGATTCTTCATTTACTCCACCTATTACACGATCATTATTTACCAATTCATACATTACGTTTCCAGGTAAAACTCTCTCCGGGCAGTATGCTAAATAAATTTTATTTTCTAACTCTGGTCGCTCTGCAAAAATGTATTCCATCATTTTTTCTGTAGTTCCCACAGGGGATGTAGATTCTATGATGTATAAGTCTCCTTCTTTTAACAAAGGAATAATAGCTGTAGTAGCTGCTTTTACATAAGAAATATCCGGTTCATGATTCCCTTTAAAAGGTGTTGGAACCACCACTAAATAAGTTTCCGCGGTTACCGGCTTGGTATCTGCCCTAAGGAAACCATCTGCTACTGCTTTTGCCACAGCCTTATCCAGTTCAGGTTCTACAATATGGATCTTACCAGCATTAATGATATCAACAACATGTTGTGATATGTCTACTCCATGAACAGGTATCTTATTATTTGCAATTAATGCAGAAGTTGGTAAACCTATATATCCCAACCCTATTGTGACTACTTTTGGATTCATATTATTTTCTATTCAATTATTTTGTTTTGATAAATTCTGCTATACGTGCACAAGCTTTTCCGTCACCATAAGGGTTGTGTAGCTCGCTCATCGATTGATAACGATTTTTATCATCTAATAGATTTTGTGTTTCTGATACAATTTTATTTTTATCTGTTCCTACCAGGATTACTGTCCCTGCATCTATAGCTTCCGGCCGCTCTGTTGTATCTCTCATCACCAAGACAGGTTTTCCAAGACTCGGTGCCTCTTCCTGTACCCCTCCTGAATCTGTAATAATCATATATGACTGATTCATCAGCCATACAAATGCAGGATATGCCAACGGATCGATAAGTTGTATATTATCAATTCCCGAAAGAATTTCATAAACCGGAACTTTCACATTCGGATTTAAATGTACAGGATAAATAATTTGTATATCAGGATTGTTTACACCGATTTCTTTTAAAGCTTCACAGATATTAATAAATCCCTGTCCATGATTTTCCCTTCTGTGCCCGGTTACTAATATTAACTTTTTATCTGAATCAACAATTGTTTTTAAGTATTCAATTTCTTGATTTTCTATAGTATCTATACGAGCAGAACTATCTAAAAGAGCATCAATTACCGTATTTCCGGTAACCAGGATACTATTATCTTTTACATTTTCCTGTAATAAATTATTTTTGGAATTAATCGTAGGTGCAAAATGATAATCTGCAATTCGCCCTGCTACCTGACGATTGATTTCTTCAGGAAAAGGAGAACGTTTGTTGTGAGTTCTCAACCCAGCTTCAACATGACAAACTTTTGCTCCCGAATAAAAAGAAGCAATACTTGCTGCCATAGTTGTAGTAGTATCTCCATGCACATAAACAAAATCCGGCTTAAAATCTTCTAAAACAGGTTTCAGCTGGGTAATAATATCTGCAGTTAGAGAGTACAAATTTTGATTTGGTCTCATTAAATCTAGATCATAATCAGGCTGTATGTCGAAAAAATCCAAAACCTGATCTAGCATTTCTCTATGCTGTGCTGTTACGCACACTTTTGTATCAAAATCATCATGTTTTAAAAATTCTTTAACCAACGGAGCCATTTTTATTGCTTCGGGACGAGTTCCAAAAACGATAAGATGTTTTGTTTTCATAATTTATATATAATATTAAACTTATAATCTGGCATCAAATTCTTTTAAAATTCCTTTTACATCATATATCACACTATTTTCTTTTAAATATTGAGATAAGTTTAAACTTATAAATTCTTTGTGTGAAACAGTAAGAATAATAGCATCGAATTTCTCATTTACCTCACTTAATGAATTTATAGATTGAATTCCATATTCATGCATAACTTCCTCCGGGTTTGCCCATGGATCATAGGCCAAAACATCCAATGAATATTCTTTTAAACTTTTGATGACATCAGCTGCTTTAGTATTTCTTACATCGGGACAGTTCTCTTTAAAAGTAATACCAAGATTCAGTACTTTAGCTCCGTTTACAGATATCCCTTTTTTAATCATTGCCTTTACAACCTGAGAAGCTACAAATGCCCCCATAGAATCATTTAATCTTCTTGCTGTTAATATTAATTCAGAATAATATCCTACATCCTGAGCTTTCTGTGCCAAATAAAAAGGATCAACACCTATACAGTGACCGCCTACAAGACCTGGTTTAAAGGGTAAAAAATTCCATTTAGTACCGGCTGCTTCAAGAACAGCATGAGTATCAATATCTAATAAATTAAATATTTTAGCCAATTCATTAACAAAGGCAATATTGATATCACGCTGTGAATTTTCAATAACCTTTGATGCTTCAGCTACTTTAATAGTAGGAGCTAAATGCGTTCCTGCAGTAATAACTGATTTATATAATTCATCAACTCTTTCACCAATTTCAGGCGTTGAACCTGAGGTTACTTTTAAAATTTTGTCTACAGTATGTTCTTTATCTCCAGGATTAATTCTTTCTGGTGAATATCCCGCAAAAAAATCCTGATTAAAGGTTAAACCTGATACTCTTTCTAATACAGGTATACACTCTTCCTCTGTAACACCAGGATATACAGTAGATTCAAAAATAACTATATCTCCTTTTTTAAGTACTTTCCCAACTGTTTCTGATGCTCTAAATAATGGGGTTAAATCGGGACGATTATGTTTATCTACCGGGGTAGGAACTGTAACAATATAAATATTTGCTTCTTTAATTTCATTTAAATCAGAAGAGCAATACAAACCTTTATTTTCATCAATAGAATAAAAAAATGGATTTTTCTTTACTAAAACAGATTGGAGTGCATCATCTTCAACTTCAAGAGTCGAATCCATACCTTCACTTAATTCTGTAACCCTGTTTTGATTTATATCAAATCCTACTACACAATATTTTGTAGCAAATAAACGTGCTAAAGGCAGACCCACATATCCTAATCCTATTATAGCAATTTTAACTTGTGTTTTCATATAATATTTTTTTTCATGTAAGCTCAATAGCACTCCTTAGAGGTGTTTAAAAAAATTATTTTTTTAATATTTTTTGCCACCAGGTTTCTTGCTTATCACTTGTATATCCATACCCATACCCATAATTTGAGCCATAACCTCCTACTTGTTTTGAAACATCATTAATTACAAATGATGTATTTAATAATTTAGAATCCCTTACTAAATCGTTAGCAAAATCAATCAGAATATTTTTTGATACTCCGGATCTTACAACATATAATGTTGCATCAGCTACATCTGCGATGCTAAGAGTATCTGAAACAAGCATCAAGGGGGCAGAATCTATGATAATATATGCATATTGAGAGGCCATATCATGAACAAGCTTTTGATATCTGCCATTAGAAAGAAGTTCTTGTGGATTGGGAGGGATACTTCCCGCGTAAATCACATCACAATAAGGATTTGTATCTGATGTATGTATAAGTTCCTCTACATTAATCGATTCATCATATAGATATTCCGTCAATCCTTTTCTTTTCATAGGTTCACTATCATATCGCTGAATTTGTGGATTTCGAATATCTGATCCTATAAGAAGTGATCTACCGTTCTTATTAGCTAATGTAAGTGCTAAATTCACCGATACAAGGGTTTTTCCTTCTCCTTTTATCGAAGAAGTAACCATAATTATTTTGGCTGTATCTTTAGTTGGTAATACAAACTTGAGATTAGATACCAGTACCCTAAAAGCTTCTGCCAGTTCTGAAAAATCATTTTTCTGAACCAAATGATTTTCTTTATCCTTAAGAGTAGGTATGTCTGCCAATACGCCAAGAAAAGATCGCTCTTTAATATCCGCTCTATTATAAATTTTATCATCCCATATAAAAAACAGATAAAATATAGCAAAAGGAAATAATAATCCTAAAATAATAGCTCCAAGAAAAACAATATTTCTCTTGGGTGATATAGGAATGTCGTGTGTAAAGGCCGGGTTTACGATTTTAGCTTTTGGAACATTTACTGATAGATTGATTGCATTTTCTTCTCTTTTCTGTAAAAGGAAAAGAAAAAGTTGTTCTTTAAGATTTTGTTGACGTTCTATACCACGATAAATCTTTGATTGTCCCGGAACTTTTTCTATTAGTCCGTTATTTGAAGATATCTGTCCATTCAATTGACTAATAGCAGCTTGTACTGTTGCTTTTTGCTGACTAATATTGTCACGTACAATTTCCTTCAACGCAGAAATTTCTTTATTCATTTCTACGACAGCAGGATTTTCATTTGTAGCTTGCTTTAGGGTTTTATTTCTACTGATGAGTAGCGTATTATATTGAGAAATAGCCTGTTCCAATGATGGGTTAAGTCCCAGATTGGAAGGCATAAGCTGGTTATTTCCTCCTTTAGAAGCTTCCGCACTAAGAGAATTTAATAAATCTAACTGGGTTTGTTGTTGAAGAAGAGCTTTGGTATTATCACTTGTATTTTGAAGTGCTAATTGTGCCTGAGCCTCTAAATCGACAATACGATTACGATTTTGAAAATCTTCTTTTTGATTTTCAACACCTGAGAGGTCCCGAGTAATTACTTCAAGTCTTTTATCTATAAATTCCTGCGTATTTTGAGCTTGTAAATTTTTATCTCTTAAACCATCCTGATTATATTGTTTAGCAACTTCATTCAAAATGGCTTCAGATTTTTCAGGAACAGTACCAATTATACTAATTTCCATTAACAAAGCTTTCTGATCAGGTAGATCAACCTGTATTTGCTTTTCTAACCTCTTTACCTTTTCTAAGGGATTCAGAAAAACAATTTTATATTTAGAATTTTTAGGAATTTCTTCATTTTTATGTAAAATTACTGTTCCAAAATCAAGTTGTAACGGTTGATCAAAAGTCCCTTTATTTTTTTTCTTCTCATTTGTTAAAGTAAACTGATTATTACCAATATCTTTAACTGTAAATTCTGAAGATTTAAATTTCTCATCTTCATTATATGTTAATATTTTACCCGTTACAGGTAATTTAGTGAATATTTCTGAATCTTTTATTTCTCCCTCACTGAAATATTCTACATTGAGATTAAGGTTTTTAACAACTTGAGTAAGAATAGGTCTTGAAGTTACTACTGCGACTTCACTTTTTAGTTCATCAGCATTGTTTAACCCTATCCCCAAATTATTTAGATCAGATAAAGCAGACGAAATATCCGTCTCTTTCTTGTCAAACTTAAGTGTTGTTTCAGACTGATATTTTGGGACAGCATATCTAAGATAAATGTATGCCCCAATCATAAATATAAAAACGGATATGGCAAACCATAGCCATTTACGTAAATATTTTCTAATACTCTTTTTAAGATCCAGTATTTCTTCTTTTTCCTGAAATTCTATCTGCTGCATATTTTAAGTTATCGGGTTAAAGAAATAATAAGAGTTGCTACTCCCAATGCAGAGGCAATAATCTGAAAAGTAAGGGCTCTGTTGGGATTAGAATTAGCCTGTACCTGCTTGTTTCTATCGGGCTGCACATAAAGCACATCATTTTGCTTCATGTAATAATATGGAGAGTTTACAATATCTGATCTGGATATATCCAGATTGATCACCTGCTCGGCACCATCATCCCCAGTACGGATAAGTTTTACATTTTTCCGATCTCCGAAATCCGTCATATCTCCTGCAAGACTCAATGCCTGAAAAATATTAAGCTTTTGTGAAACACTCTCTTTTTGTCCCGGGACTTTAACCTCGCCTAAAATACTTACATTGAAATTTTTGAGATTGATGGTTACCAAAGGATCAGTAAGATATCTTTTTAAACGGGATTCAAGATCCTGTTTTAACTGAACCTGGGTCATTCCCTTAGCATATACATCACCTAATACCGGAAAATTGATATTTCCTTCTGCATTCACCAGGTATTCACTGGGTTGCACATATTGGTTTACTCCATTGGCAGCCTCACTTCCCACACGGTTTGTGGTATTAAGGTTAAAGGGCTTTACAGCTGCCTCATCCAGAGCGGAAACAAGAATAAGAAGAACATCTCCTTCCTGAATATGCAAGCCTTGAAATTTCGCCTGAGAAATCTCCTGCTCCATATTATGCTCTGACATATATACCATATGCTGCTTTGGTTTACATGATGTAAAAATCAATGCAAGCAACGCAAAATATGCAATAATTGTTTTTTTCATATTTTTATTTAAATCCATACTAAAAGTTTTGTACCCAAAACCTTCTGTATCTATTTTTATTTAATTTGTGAATAAACATAAACTTAAAATATCAAAAATTGATAAACTTTTAAAAGTATTAGTTTCTGGTTAAGGCCAAAATCCCTATTGCAATTGAGGCTATTACTGATGCTACAGAAATGTATAATCCTGTATTCGGATCCAACCTTGCAGCCTTTTCTCTATTAACATTTGGCTGAACATAGATCACATCATTTTGTTTTAAATAATAGTAAGGTGAATTGATAAAATTCGCACTTGTAAGATCTATTCTTTCTTTACTGATCTGCCCGTCTATATTTCTAATTACCAATACATTGTTTCTAACTCCAAAAGGGGTAAGATCCCCAGCCAATCCCAAAGCTCCTAATAAAGTTGTACTTCCATCAGGGATTACATAAGTTCCCGGTTTGGTAACTTCTCCCAGAACAGATACTTTAAAGTTAGTAATCTTGACATCAACAATAGGATTTTTCACATACTCTTTAATAAGGTTTGCTAGTTTTACTTTAAGAGTTTCAATATTTTCATCTTTAGTGCTTATTTCTCCAATCTGAGGAAAAATAATATTTCCATTCGTGTCCACAAGATAAGTAGGTCCTGAAACAGGAACCTGTTGTGGCAGATTATTTGAACTTGGCAGAGTATATTGAGCAACTGTAGCAGCCGAGGAATAATTTTGGTTGAATGGTTTTACGACTTCTGTATCTTTTGCCGATACCGTAATCACTAGTTGATCCCCAGGCTGTAAAGTACTCCTACTATTTTTAATGGAATTTTCAAGGGCAACACTATCAATATCCTTCATATAATTGATTTCCTGTTTTGCCGTACAAGAAAGTAACGTCAGACTTAAAGTACCACCGTACATAAAATATTTAAAACTCATTCTTGATATTTTTTTCACAAAAATAACATTATTAATTATTTTACAAATTTTCATCCAGAATTGTTTTTTTATCCAGCACTTCAAATTCTGAATTATTACTTATAAATTCAGGAACAATTGTTTTCAGTAGGCTAACAACCTGCAGTTTATCTCTTTTGATTGCAGACATGATAATTTGTTTAAAAAGAACCTCCACTTCTTCAAATTCCATCAGCGGATCTCTCGAAATCATGATTTTCTCGTGATGTGTAGGAATTGTAGTTGTGTTATTACTTAAAAGTTCTTCATATAACTTTTCTCCAGGTCTTAAACCAATAAATGTAATTTTGATATCAACATCCGGTGTATAACCTGATAGTTTGATCATTCTTTTAGCTAAATCTAAAATTTTTACAGGTTCACCCATATCAAAAACATAGATCTCGCCACCATTTCCCATAGTTCCAGCTTGCAATACCAGCTCACAAGCCTCCGGAATAGTCATAAAATAACGGATGATATCCGGATGCGTAATCGTTACAGGTCCCCCTTTCTCAATCTGTTTCCTGAAATGAGGAATTACCGATCCGTTTGATCCTAAAACATTCCCAAAACGGGTTGTAATAAATTTAGTGATATTTCCTTGTGAATTTTGAAGTGACTGAACAAATAATTCTGCCGCTCTTTTTGAGGCCCCCATTACATTGGTAGGGTTCACTGCTTTATCCGTAGAAACCATTACAAAACGATTTACTCTGTATTTTTTAGATAGCAAAGCTAAGTTTTTAGTTCCTAATATATTGACGAAGATAGCTTCATGCGGGTTATCTTCTATAAGGGGTACATGCTTATAAGCAGCAGCATGATATACCATAGAAAACTGGTATGTTTTAAATAATTTTTCCAGTCTGTAGCTATTGGAGATATCCGCCAGAATAAATTTAAATTTCTGATTCGGGAATTTTTCATATAATTCTAATTCCAGTTCATATAAAGGTGATTCTGCCTGGTCAAGCACTACAATCAATGAAGGGCTGAATTGTGAAACCTGTCTTACAATTTCACTACCGATTGATCCTGCTCCTCCCGTTACTAAAACTGTTTTTTCAAAGTGTCTTTTCCTTACATCCTCACTTTCTATTTTAATGGGCTTACGGTTCAGCAAATCTTCTATCTGAAGCTGGCTGATTCCTCCTACCAGATCCGAATCTCTCATTTTACTGAGTGTAGGAGCCTTCAATACTTTCAATCCGCTATCCAACGCCAGTGTCATCCATTCTTCAATTTCCTGCTTGGTCATAATTTCTTTAATCAATAAAACTGCATCAAATTGTTTTATCAGTTTCTCGTTGCTAAAGAATTGATTTTTGGTATAGATTTTATGCCCCAGCAAAATGGCTCTGCTGGAATCCGATCTGTTCGTAAGAAATCCGGCTAAACGGTAAGGATAATTAGGGTTATGCATAATAGCCCTGGCCAATGCTACCGATACCTCACCTACTCCTACTACAGCAACTCTTACTTTGGAAGAAGCACCTTTAATATCTGTTAAGGCATTAAAGAACTGCTTTGTAATCATCCTGAAAAAGAACATTATAGAAACAGAGATAAGGAAATAAAGAAAAAGGTTAGGATACAGGTATAATGAATCACCCAATATCAATTCACTTATATAATTGAGGAATAATAGAGTAATAAGTGTACTTCCTGAAGATAATATGATCTTAAAAAAATCAAAGAAAGTAGAATGTCTTATAATACCTGCATACGTTTTAAAAACATACATAAACAGGATATTGACAAAGATAAGAAGAAATCTTTTTTCCATGCGGTATTCCGGAAAATTGACCTTTACAGCCAAATTATCCAGAAATATACGTGAAAGAAATAAAGAAAATAAAACAATCAGAATATCAATAATAATAACCAGCCATCTGGGTACATATCTCAATTCTGTGATTTTCACAATATTATCTCCGTTATACAGAGCACTAAAAGCGTCATACAGCCTTTTCATCCAATCTTGAGTGATTTTTTATTAGTTGTGCAAAGATAATGGATATTATCCATTTGAAAAATGTGGTGCCTGATTTTATTTTTTCACAGCTCATCTCAGCAAACAAATATTTTAATATTTTTTTAATATTTGTAAAATGACAATGCATTATTCGTGCCATTATTAGTTCAAAACATATTCTTTCACATATTATTAAAAAACGATTAAAAGAAGAGAAGTGATATATCATAAAAAACACCTAAAACTTAATGCTTTAGGTGTTAATAAAGATATTTTAAATATTATTCTGAGATTTTACTTCTTAAGCTATTATAATTCCAAAAGCTATCAAAATAAGTATGATTGTATTAATTTTCTATAATATTAAGAATAATATCATACTCAAAACCTTTACTTATTAAATATTTTATTGTTTTAGATTTTCTTTGGTATTCTTTTAAATCTTTCTGTTTTTCATAATAATCCTCAAAAATCTTTCTGATGGTTTTTTCATAATCAGCTTCATCAATCTCATCAAAAGATTTATTGATCAGCTTTTCGGGAACCTGCTTCTGCTTTAAACTGATCCGTATTTTATTCCGTCCCCAATGCTTTATATAAAATTTCCCTCTGATATAGCTTCTGGTGAATCTTTCTTCGTTTAAGTAATTTTCTCTTAAGAGATAAAGCATAATTTCTTCCTTAGCTTCATCTATTAATAAAAACTCCCTCATCTTCTGCTCTACTTCTGCATGGCAACGGTCCTGATAAACACAATAATTGACCAGTTTTAGTTTTATTTCATCAAAAGTAAAAGACTTCTTTTCCATAATATTTATAAAAAAAGAATGAGCACAAGCCCATTCTTTATATTTTCAATTCCGGTAACGATTAATAATTAAATAATGCCTTACCTTCCATTAATTCATTCACTTTTTTTCTAACTGAAGCAAGAACTTCCTCATTTTTGATATTGTCAACTACTTCAGAGATCAACTCAGAAATTGTTTCCATATCATTTTCTTTTAAGCCTCTTGTTGTAATTGCAGCCGTTCCCAATCTGATTCCGGAAGTTGTGAATGGTGATTTATCATCAAACGGAACCATGTTTTTATTACAGGTAATATCTGCCAATACCAAAGCTTTTTCAGTTTCCTTTCCATTTACCCCTTTATTTCTAAGGTCTACCAACATCAGGTGATTGTCTGTGCCTCCACTTACAATATCAAACCCTCTGCTGATCATTGCTTTTGCCAAAGCCTGTGCATTAGATTTCACTTGTTTTGCATAGGTTTCAAACTGAATATCCAAAGCTTCACCGAAAGCTACTGCTTTCCCTGCAATAACGTGCTCCAGCGGGCCTCCCTGAATTCCAGGGAAAACAGCACCGTCCAATACCTGGCTCATCATTTTGATTTCTCCTTTTGGTGTTTTATGACCGTATGTATTTTCGAAATCTTTACCCATCATGATCATTCCCCCTCTCGGACCTCTTAAAGTCTTGTGAGTAGTAGTGGTCACAACGTGGCAGTGCTCAAACGGAGAATTTAATAATCCTTTTGCGACCAAACCTGCAGGGTGCGCAATGTCTGCCCAAAGTGTAGCTCCGATTTCATCAGCAACCTCCCTGAATTTGGCATAATCCAGATCTCTTGAATAAGCAGAAAAACCAGCAATAAGCATTTTCGGTCTTTCTCTTAAAGCCACTTCTCTCATCTGATCATAGTCGATCAACCCGGTTTCCTGCTGCACTCCGTAAGAAACCACATTATATTGAATTCCTGAAAAGTTTACTGCAGAACCGTGGGTAAGGTGGCCTCCCATTGAAAGATCCATTCCCATGATTTTATCTCCGGGTTTTAAAACTGCCAGATAAATAGCGGCATTCGCCTGAGATCCTGAGTGCGGCTGAACATTTACATAATCTACACCGAAAAGTTCTTTTGCCCTGTTGATCGCTAAAGTTTCAACCTCATCTACTACTTCACAACCTCCGTAATATCTTTTTCCGGGGTATCCTTCCGCATATTTGTTAGTCAATACGCTTCCCATTGCTTTCATTACATTATCAGAAACAAAATTTTCTGATGCAATCAGCTCTAATCCATGGGATTGTCTTTGTCTTTCTTTTTCAATCAGGTCGAAAATAATATCCATTTACTTTTAGTTTTTGAGATTTTTCACCCCCAAATGTACGGAATTTCCAACTAGATTTCAACACCCCGAAATATGATTTTTGCAATTAAAATTTTACATTAATCCGGTATATTCCACAAAAAAATCCTTGCCGTTGAACAGCAAGGACACCAAAAACATTTATAATTAAGTTAAAAACTTTCTTCAATAAGTTCTTTATTTACCATAACTCCCGCAAGGCTTCCCTGGGCTACTGCATTAGCAACGGAACGCATCATATTTACATTATCACCGCAGGCATACAATCCATAAATGTTTGTTCTTTGGAAAGGATCTGTTATGATAAATCCGTGTTCATTCAATTCGCAGCCCAGGTCTTCAGAAACATTCAGATTCTGTTCAAAAGGCAGTTTGGTATATAAAGCCTTTAATGAGGCTTCTTTTTCATTGTGGAAAAGCACTTTCTGAATATACCCGTTTTCATGGATAATTTCCTTGATTTCATCTTCATTTACAACGATATGATGCTCATTTAATTTTTCAAGCTGTTCAGAAGTGAAAGCAGCTTTTCCGTTGGTGAATAGAGTAAGGTCTTTTGTCCAGTGCGCAATCATTTTAGCAAACTCATAAGCCATATCTCCATTGGCAAGAATTCCGGTCGTTTCATTTTTTACTTCATATCCATGGCAATAAGGGCAATGGATAACAGAAATTCCCCAACATTCATTAAAGCCGGGAATATCCGGTTTACTATCTTTAATTCCTGTGGCAACAATCAGCTTCTTACAACTCAATTTTTCTCCCGCTGCTGTTTCAATTTCAAAGCCTTCAGAAGTTTTCACAGCTTTTATCACCAGCCCGTTATGAAATTGTACGGTATCATATTTCATAACCTGTTCTTTTGCTATTGTGCTTATTTCTTTCGGAGTTTTTCCATCCTGCGTCAGAAAATTATGGGAATGAGGAGTCTGCTCATTGCAGGGTTTTCCGCTGTCGATCATTAAAATATTTCTTAAAGACCTTCCTAAAGCCATTCCGGCTGAAAGACCGGAATAGCTTCCGCCTATTATGATTACGTCAAAAAATCGGTTGTCCATGAGCAATATTTTTAGTTATGAGTTATAAATTATGAGTTTTGAGTTTGAGTGAGGATGGGTTGTGAGAATGTCTCAACAGTCAACTTTGTCTCATCAACTCTTTACAAAGATAAAATAAATTTTCATTATTGCGATAAAATCGCAATAATAATTTTTATATTTGCATATGGCTAAGAGAAATACAAAAGCAAAACAGCTGATTTTAGATTCTTTAAGGAATTCTCAATCGGCGGTTAGTCAGGAAATTTTACAGAAAGAATTAGGCACAGAGGTAGACAGGGCGACCATTTACAGAATACTCAACAGCTTCTGTGATGACGGGATTGTGCACAAAATTCTGGGTGATGACGGAAAATATTATTTTGCATTTTGTATCCATTGTTCAGAAAAGGCACATCAGCACAATCATTTTCATTTCAGGTGCCTGCAATGTGGAAACATTGAATGTCTCCCAAATGAGCTGGAAATTCCGCTACCAAAAGGATACCGACCTGTTAATTTTAACGGATTTATTTCGGGGTATTGCTCCAATTGTTCGAATTAATTTTCTTTAAATAATTGTATCGTATAGTCTAATAATTCCTGACCGCCGGTATCTCCATGACCCGGAATAACAATCTTTACATCCGGATAAGCTTTTTTCACTTTTTCAACAGTTTCTGACCAGGCATGAACGTTGGCATCGCCAAGATATCCTTTTGTAGCATCTTTTTCTTTGATCAGACAGCCACCGAACATTGCTTCCTGCTCCGGAACGTAAGCTACAACATTGTCTTTTGTGTGCCCTTCTCCAAAGTATTTGATTACAATCTCCTGTTTTCCGGCATTCAGTGTTATTGCATCATTAAATCCATGACCAGGCACGTTGGCATTATTTTTTTTGGCGAGCTCAATAGTTGTATTATTCGCATAAGACGGAATATTATTTTTATCAAATTCTTTCAGCCCGCCCACACAGTCATCATGAAAATGGGTTGCCACAACAGCATTTACTTTTGAATGAAGGTTATTTTTAATCCAGGAAATCAGTTCTTCAGAGCTTTCATCATTAGTCGGAGTATCCAGAATTACCGCTTCATTCCCATCTTCCACAATCATCCCGTTACATGAAACTTTTCCGAAAGATTCCGTATTTAAAAATGAAATATGCTGATAGATATTTTTTGAAAGTTGGGTAATGATTAAATTATCAGACTGATAAACAATCTTAGTCTTGTCAGAGGATGTTTTCTGAGGCTGACAATTCAAGATAATCATCGTAAAAAATAAAAACAGGATTCCGGATAATGACTTCATAAATAAACTTCTTTTGAACAAAAATATAATTTAATACTCATTTTTCTCATGTTCAATTTCTTTTTTTATTTTTTCATTGATATCCACTTTTGCTTTTCTAAAACTAAAAATGGTTGTACCGTGCTCTCTCGCAAATGTATTGGTTATTAAGCCCACAGTTTCAGAACTTTCAAAGTAAGGGCCTGTTTCTTTCAGTTCGGCACCTTCTTCTGATGATCCTTTAACCCTTATCAGGTTAGTATATTTTTTACCCAAATCAAACCAATTGATATAATCTGCACTAAAAGAGACTGCTCTTATTCCTTTTTCTGTATAATAGTTGATTGCTCCTGCCTGCCCATAGTTATCACAAAGAACCAAAGTATTTTCTGAAACTGGAAATTGAGCATATTCCCGGTCTACTTTCTGAGCCAGCTCTCTCCAGCCCTGCATATCTGCAAAATCCTGCGGTAAGGAATGGTCTTTCCCATCTTCCCATCGAAGCAGCCCGAATTTTCTGTATTCCTCCTGATGACCGACGATATATCCCGGGCTTTTATTAGGAAACGCCACATAGTACAGGGGTACAAACAATATAACAGGAATTAAAATGCTGACAGGCTGAAGAAACCTTTTCCAACCTTTTTCAAAAAGATAACCCAGAAAAACAGACCCGAAAGCAATATAAACGGGATAAAGCCCAATCGCATAATAGTCTTTAGCTTTAAAAAATAAAAACAGAGCAATGGTCATCACATAAGCCCAGAAGAAAAACCGGTATTTCTCAAATCTTTTATCAAACAGCAACGCATAAAACCCGGCAACAATCACAATTACAGATCCAATAAAGAAAAGAACCTGTGCCTTTAAAAAATCAAGCCGGTCAACATTCACAAGCTGTCTTTCCGAAAGTTCCTTCATATGGTGGATGACCGGAAAATTGTGGTTGTACTGCCATACAATATTGGGCGAAATGATCAATAATGCTAAAATACCGGCCCAATAAAGATGCGGCTGTAAAAAGACCTTCTTTTGCTTTGTCAACAAGATCGCAGAAATAAGTCCGAAAAACAGAAAAGCAATATTGTATTTGTTTAAAAAACCAATTCCAAAAACAATTGCCCCGAAATACAGCCATTTCACTTTTTCCGTGTTTAAATATTTAATCAGAAAATAGTAGATCATGGCCCAGCACACTACTTCCAAAGAAGTCGGCTGAAAAAGCATATTCACACGAAGAAAGACCGAAAACAAAACACCTGTCGCCCCTAAAACCTGAGCAAATAAATTCCCTTTTAATTCTGCAATTATTTTCCAGACCACAACAATCGTTAATGCCCCGAATAAAGCCGGAAAAAATTTGACCCAAAATACAGAACCGCCTAACATTTTAATTATCCACGCCCACCAGGAATTGACCGGCGGAACTGATAAATATCCCCAGGCCAGATGATTTCCCTGATCAAGGTGTAGATATTCATCGCGATGCAATTCATATCCAGGACCGATTAATGAATATTGCAGGGCAAATTTGGCAACAATAAGCAAAAGTAAAATCAGGGTGTTTTTATTCATATGGAAATATTAGGTTTAGGGGTGAAGTTAGTTTATTAAGAGACATCCCATTCCATCATTTTATTACATAACAATCCTGAGGATATTTTAAGTCATAAAAAAATCCCGGAAAATTCCCGGGACCTCAGATGCATTTATCTGGTTAGTTTATTATTTTTTCTTTTCTTTAAGCTCTTCCTTATCTTTATCAGAAGGGTTCCACACTTTCACTTCGGAGTCTTTGGTAATTCCTGAAAGAATCTGAACATTGATCCCGTCGCTGGCTCCCAGTTTTACGTAGACTTTTTTGAACTTTCCGTCAGGCTGCTTCACTTCTACAAAAGGAATGTCTTTACCGTTTTTCTTTTCGTACTGGATCAGTGATTCATCTAACAGTAGTGCATTTTTTTCAGATTTCAGGACAATTTCGCCATTCGCAGAAAATCCGGCTCTGATGTATTCATTATTAGGGTTGTTTACATCTCCTTCTACAGGAAATTTTATGGTTCCAAGGTTATCTTTTCCTTTAGGAGCGATCATGGTCAGTTTTCCCGGGAATGTTTTATTCTGAAGGGCACCGATCACGATTTTCATGTCCATTCCCTGCTTCAGCTTTCCGGCCTGGGCTTCATCTATTTCTCCCTGAAAGATAAGTGAATTAAGGTCTGCAATAGAACAGATCGTTGTACCCGCGTTGAACGAGTTGGCCTCAATTACCTGACTTCCCACTTTTACAGGAACTTCAAGAACGGTACCTGCTGCTTTAGAACGTATCTGGGTTGTTGCCAGACCTTGCAGTTCCGGAGTGGCACCTGTTTTTACAATCAGTAACCTTTTTTGAGCTGTAGCCAGTTGTTGATTGGCATTTTTAAGAGCCTGCTGCTGTGAAAACAGTTGTTGCTGCGAGTTTAAATATTCCTGCTTGGAAATCACGCCCTGCTTATACAGTTTTTCCTGCATAGAAAACTGCTTCTGCATATTATCCACATTCATTTTAGCATTACTGATCTGTAATTGAGAATTCACCACTTCCTGCTGGGCATTGTTTACTTCTGCCACATTAGGAATAATTTTTACTGTTGCAATCAATTGTCCCGCCACTACTTTGTCTCCTTCATCTACCAGAATTTTATCAATGATTCCTGCAATGTTCGGCTTGATCTCAATCTCTTCTTTTGGAATAATTTTCCCGGTAGCCATTACCTTGTCTTCCATATTCTGGTAGCTTGGTTTTCTGGTCAGGAAGGCTTCACTCTGTTTAGAATTTGATTTTACGAGATACCCGATCCCGGAGAACAATGCCACTGCAAATAAAAGCCCCAGTACAATATAAATGGCTTTTTTCCAAGTGAATTTCTTTTTCATATATCTAGTTTATTTTTTACTATTTAATTAAAGGGAGAAAATTAATTAAAGACTTAAATATTTAAGAAAGCCTGTTATCATTTCCAAATTATTTCATTTCTAAATCAACACATCATCATATCACACATCATCACTCTGATCTCAGGGCTTCAATCGGCCGTATCTTCACTGCACGCTGTGCCGGAATCATTCCGATGATCAAACCGAGAATTACCATTACTGCCATGGCTCCGAATACGTTTCCATAATTAACGGTCGGGTTATAGAACGGGAACTTGTCCTGATTCTGGGTAACGATATTAAGAATAATCAGGACAAAAATTCCTGACATGAAGCCCAGCAATCCTGAAGACAGTGTAATCACAACACTTTCCAGCAGGATCTGATTTCTTACTTCAGCAGGTTTTGCCCCCAAAGCTCTTCGTATCCCGATTTCTTTAGTCCGTTCCTTTACGGTAATCAGAAGTATATTAGAGATCGCAATAACTCCGGCAAGGATCGTCAGAGTTCCTACGATAATGGTCAGAAGCTGCATCCCGGTAAGAAAACCTGTCAGTTTTTTAAATTCTTTTCCAATATTGAAACTTACAAAAGCATTGGTATCTTCCGGAGATACTTTATTTTCAGCTTTCAGCACCTGCTTTACATCTTCCTCTACTATATTTAAATCTGCATTAGGCTTACCTACAATGGCAAACATATCAATCTGCTCTCCGGCATTATACATTTTTGTGTAGGTAGAAAGTGGAATAAATGCCATCTGGTCACTTTCGAAGCCACCGCCTTTTTTCACCCGGAAAACCCCGATAACATTAAAGAATATTCCTTTTACATTGATCGATTTTCCGATTGGATTTTCATTTTTCTTGGCATCAAAAAAGTTCTTATAGATCTCTTCACCAATTACGGCTACATTCTTATTGCCCATTACATCGGCATCATTGATATAACGCCCGAAAATAAGCTTCTTCTCTGAAATTTTATTTCCTACCGGATAATCTCCCGTAAGGCCATAGGTTCCTTTTTTACCATTTCTTGACATCGTTTCTCCTGGTGTTCCGGTAAAGCTTCCCCTGGAATTCTGTGGTGAGATATAATCTATCGCCGTAATTCTCTGTTTCAGCATATCCATATCGGATAGCTTCAGATGAACTTCTCTCCCTTTGGGAAACCCGTCATACGGAATGGAAGTTGCCTGTGCAAATAAGAAAATAGAATTGGTTGCAAATCCTGAAAACAATTTATCAAAACCGTTTTCCATCCCTTTCGCTGCTCCAAGAAGACTCACATATAAAAACATTCCCCAGCCCACACCAATCATGGTAAGGAACGTCCGAAGCTTATTATTTCTCAGTGAATAATAAATCTCCTGCCAAGTATCTTTTTTAAATAAAATGTTCACTTCTTTGAGTTATTTGTTATATGTTAATAGGCAAAACTGCGAAACAGCAAAATTGATTAAACATTCTTTCTTTATCAGCAAATTCGCTTTTTGCCTTTTACCTTTTTTGCTTACTCCGTTCTCAATGCTTCTATCGGTTTGATCCTGGAAGCCCTGTATGCAGGAACGAACCCGGCAATAAGCCCGGCAAACACCAAAGCTATAAATGCCATAAAGATGGTTCCCCATCCTACACCAGGGTTTTTGATGAAAAATTCTTCAAGACTGTCTCCTATTAAACTAAGAGCAAGTACTCCCACTGCAACCCCAACAATACCTGAAACTACCGTTATCACGACACTTTCCTGTACAATCAGTGCCACAATACTCCTCGGTTTGGCTCCGATAGCTTTACGCACCCCGATCTCTTTGGTTCTTTCCTTTACGATATACACCATGATATTGCTGATGCCTATAATTCCCGCAAGCAGTGTTCCCATTCCAATAAATCCTACAATGATTGTAAGCACAAACATGAACTGAAATGTTCCTTCCATATTCTGGGCATTATTCCAGACTCCCACTCCGTTTTCATCATCAGGGGCAACATTTTTTCTTGCTTTCAATTTATCTTTAAGCTCATCACCATATTTTATGGCTTCCTGAGGGGTCAGTTTTTCATTATAGGCAATATATACGGTATTTACCGTGTCTGATCCCTTTTTCATCTGCTGAAGGGTTGTAATAGGAACTGTAATATGTCTTTCATCCCTGTCTCCACCGTCATCAGAAAACACACCTACTATTTTGAACATGGTTCCGTTGATATTCAGGTCTTTTCCTACCGGGCTCCCGTTCTTGATCAGGTCACGCTGCACCATTCTTCCGATCACAGCCACATTCTGCTTTTTTGCAAGGTCCATAGGTGAAAGATAACGTCCGTCCAGCATTTTCCTGTTCTCAATAACCTGCTCTCCCGGTTTTGCCCCGTTGATCTGGTAAGTACCACTTTCTTTCCCGTATTTCACCATTAAGCTGGTGCTGTATCTTGGGCTGGCATCACCCACTTTTTCTTTATCAGTATTGATCAGAAAATCATAATCCTCATTATCCATCGTGACTGTTCTGTCAGACTGAAGTCCTTTATAAGCCATTGTGGTTTTACCGGTATAGATCGTGATAAGATTCTGTGCATCTCTAGCAAATCCCTCTGTAAAAGCATTTTGAAGCCCTTTTCCAATCCCGAAAAGAACAATAAAAATAAACAGTCCCAAAGCCACCGTAAACCCCGAAAGTACCGTCCGCAATACATTACTGCGGATAGAACTGAATATTTCCTGCCAACGATCTAGGTCAAACATTTTTTATAGTATTAAAAGATTGAAAAATTAAAGTTTAACTCCAATTTTCAAATTATCTCATTTCCAAATTTTCAAATTGTTATAATACAATCTGCTTTATAAACTCATCACTTTCTATGATTCCGTCCTTTAAAATAACGTTTCTTTTCGTCTGTGCTGCAACGTCCGGCTCGTGGGTTACAACAATGATGGTTTTCCCTTCGTTATTAATGTCCTGAAGAAGCTTCATAATATCATGGGTCGTTTTAGAATCCAATGCTCCTGTAGGCTCATCTGCCAAAACCACTTTAGGATTGGTGATTAAAGCTCTTGCAATCGCAACCCTTTGTTTCTGCCCTCCGGAAAGTTCGTTGGGAAGATGATTGGCCCACTGTGCCAGTCCCACTTTTTCCAGATATTCCATTGCTTTCTGATTACGTTCTTTCCTTGGTATATTCTGATAATATAAAGGAAGGGCGACATTATCCAAAGCCGTTTTATAACCGATCAGGTTGAAAGACTGGAAAATGAATCCCAGAAATTTGCTTCTGTATTCTGCTGCTTTCACTTCGGACAAATGCTCAATGGGTACCCCATCTAATTCATAAGTTCCTGAATCTTTTTCATCAAGAATACCTATAATATTAAGGAGTGTAGATTTCCCGGAACCGGAGCTTCCCATAATAGAAACAAACTCGCCCTCGGAAATATTAAGATTGATCCCCTTGAGAACGTGTAATTTACTTTTACCCGTATCGTATGATTTATGTAAATCCTGAATTACTAACATTAAGTGATGTTTGTTTTTATATCTAATAAGTAGAAGTTACTTTTGATTTGTTACAAGAATTAAAATTTATTCAAATAAATTAGTGTTTAATTAATTTTATACTTATTTATAGACGTTTACAATAATGTGTTTAATTGTAACTTCACAATTTCATTCATTTTTCACGGATAATTGTATGTAAGTCCATATCCGTGCACCTTTCATGTAAATGTGGAAAACTTTTACGGTTAAAACTCAGCCAATTAGTATTTACCCCTTTTAAAATCAGTTCTTTTTTTCGAACTTTGTGCTTCGCACGTAACAAGAAATACATACTTCATGTAAGTGAATAACTTTTAAATATAAGTTCCAAACAATCAGAACGTTAAATATTTCTTGCATTTTATCCACAGTGATCTAATTATTTTAATTTTAAAGACATTTTAATATGGGAATTTTTGATAAAAGAGTAAGTTATAAACCATTTGAATACCCTGAGGTTCTTCAATTTGTAGAGGCAATCAATAAATCATTCTGGGTGCATTCTGAAGTGGATTTTACTGCAGATGTTCAGGATTTTCATTCGCAGTTGGAGCCACACGAAAAACATGCTGTGAAAAATGCACTTCTGGCTATTGCACAGATCGAGGTGTCTGTAAAGACATTCTGGGGAAACCTATACAATCACCTTCCAAAGCCTGAATTTAATGGGTTGGGAGCTACTTTTGCAGAATGTGAATTCCGTCATTCCGAAGCCTATTCCCGTCTATTGGAAGTATTGGGATATAATGAAGAATTTACCCATGTAATAGAAATTCCTGCTGTGAAAAAGAGAATTGACTTCCTGTCAAACGTTCTTAAACACGCCAACTCTGCTACCCCGAAAGAATACGTTTCTTCTCTATTGTTATTCAGCATTCTGATCGAAAACGTATCCCTTTTCTCTCAGTTTGCCATTATCCTTTCTTTCACAAGATTTAAAGGATACATGAAAAATGTTTCCAATATCATTGCATGGACTTCAGTAGATGAACAAATCCACGCAAATGCCGGAATTTATTTAATCAACAAAATCCGTGAGGAACAACCTGAATTATTAACAGATTCCGATATCGAAGACATCTATACCCTGGTAGACCAATCGGTAGAACTGGAAGGTGAAATCCTTAACTGGATCTTCGAATTGGGAGAATTAAGTGTTTTCTCAAAAGAAGACCTTCTAAACTTCATGAAATACCGTGTTGATGACAGCTTAAAGAAAATCAACATGAATACCCGTTACAATGTTTCTCCGGAACAATACCGTCCGATGAAATGGTTTGAGGAAGAAGTTTTTGCTAATTCTATGGATGATTTCTTCGCCAAAAGACCTGTAGATTATACAAAACACGATAAGAGCATTACTGCGAACGATTTGTTTTAAATAGAGAAATGGCGCGAGCGAAGCGAGCGTCAGGGCAGTTAGTATTCGCAACGTTATGATAACCGGATCAAAGTATCTGTAACAAAGATCCTTTGTTCCCCAATATGACCATAATCAGCACAAACCAAACATAAATAATGATCAATGTAATTGTATCTTACACTATAAACCCTGATTTTGTTTCAGAAAACAAAGCCAATATTCAGAACTTCCTGAATGATTTCAAAAATTTAAACCAGGAAACATTTGAATATAAAGTGTTTATAAAGGAAGACGGTGTTACCTTTGTTCATTACTCCAATTATATCAATGAAGAGGTTCAGCATGAGGTTTTGAATGTTCCGTCTTTTAAAGAATTTCAGAGATTAAGAGATGAAAGCGGACTGAACGGTTCCCACAAAGTAGAAATTTTACAATCAATATAAAAAGCAAAATTCCTGGATATACAATTGCCCGGAATTCGAAAATATAACAACTATGGAAGAACAAACTACAAATATATGGTGGCTCAATGAAGAGTCTGAGCAAATGCTTAACAGAGGCTATCTGTTAAAAGGAGAAACCGTAGAAGGAGCTATCGACAGGATCACTACTGCAGCTGCCAAAAAATTATATAAGCCTGAACTACAGCCTGCTTTCAAGGAAATGATCACCAAAGGATGGATCAGCTTTTCATCCCCAGTATGGGCCAATATGGGAACACAAAGAGGTCTTCCTATTTCTTGTTTTAACGTTCATATTCCGGACAGCATTGAAGGAATCACTCACAAAATGGGTGAGGTCATTATGCAAACTAAAATCGGAGGCGGAACTTCAGGATATTTCGGGGAACTTCGTAACAGAGGAACTGCAGTAACCGATAACGGAAAATCTTCAGGAGCCGTTTCTTTCATGAAACTTTTTGATACTGCAATGGATGTAGTATCTCAGGGAGGTGTAAGAAGAGGAGCTTTTGCTGCTTACCTGGACATCGACCACGGTGATATCGAAGAATTCTTATCTATCAAAGACATCGGAAGCCCAATCCAGAACCTGTTTACAGGAATCTGTGTTCCGGATTACTGGATGCAGGATATGATCGATGGTGATATGGAAAAACGTAAAATCTGGGCGAGAGTGTTGGAAAGCCGTCAGCAAAAAGGTCTTCCCTATATTTTCTTTACAGACAACGTCAACAGAAACAAGCCGCAGGTTTACAAAGATTTAGGATTAACCGTAAATGCAAGTAACCTTTGTTCTGAAATCATGCTTCCTTCCACCAGAGAAGAATCTTTCATCTGCTGTCTGTCTTCAATGAATCTGGAATTATATGACGAATGGAAAGATACGGATGCGGTAAAATTAGCGATCTATTTCTTAGATGCTGTTTTGTCAGAATTTATTGAGAAAACTGAAGGAAACTATTACTTACAAGGGGCAAGAAACTTTGCAATGCGTCACAGAGCCCTGGGATTAGGAGTTTTAGGATACCATTCTTATTTACAGAAAAATATGATCCCGTTTGAAAGTTTTGAAGCTACCCAATTCAATGCAAGAGCTTTCAGACATATTAAAGAACAGGCAGACCAGGCTTCAAAAGAATTAGCCAATATCTATGGAGAACCTGAATTATTGAAAGGATACGGAGTGAGAAATACCACAACAATGGCCATTGCTCCTACCACTTCAAGTTCTGCAATTTTAGGACAGACTTCTCCGGGAATTGAGCCTTTCGCATCCAACTATTACAAAGCAGGTTTAGCTAAAGGAAACTTTATGCGTAAAAACAAATACCTTGCTAAATTGCTGGAAGAAAAAGGGCTTGACAATGAAGAAACATGGAGAACAATCATGCTGAACCACGGTTCAGTACAACATTTAACGGAATTGACTGACGAAGAAAAAGCAGTATTCAAAACATTCAAAGAGATCTCTCCGATGGAAATCATCTCTCAGGCTGCCCAGAGACAACAGTATATCGACCAGGCTCAGTCGTTGAACCTTCAGATCCCCTCTACAATGCCTGTAAAAGATGTCAATTATCTTTACATAGAAGCATGGAAAAAAGGGGTGAAAACTCTTTACTATCAAAGAAGTTCTTCCGTGTCCAAAGAAATGATGGTTAACTTTGTAACATGCTCTGCCTGCGAAGCATAAACTACAAATAATAAACACAGCATATTAATCAAGAATCCGTCACATTTTATGGTGAGACGGATTCTTTGTTTTATATTTGTTATACAGTATAATTTCCAAAAACCTCATATATGAAATTCGGACAAGTAGAAGATCCTTCAAAGATAGATTTTACGTTACCAAAAGACCATTCCAGAACGAAAGAAATTTTAAGCCGGAATAAACAAGGACTGGAAAATATTTCTATCGGCTGTGCAAAATGGAATAAAACCGATCTTAAAGGATTTTACCCTAAAGGAACAAAGGATGAATTGACCTATTATGCCACACAATTCAATTCTATTGAGCTTAATGCTACATTCTACGGAATGCCTACCGCCGAACAGGTAATAACATGGAAAGAGAAAACTCCGGAACATTTTAAATTCTTCCCTAAAATCACCAATACCGTTTCTCATTTCAGAAGGCTTATTGATGTCACTGAACCCGTAACTCAGTTTGCAACTTCCGTAATGAATTTTGATGAAAAACTGGGAATGGTATTCCTGCAGCTTCATGATAATTTCAAGCCAAAAGATTATGACAGGCTGGAAAAATTCGTTAAAGAATGGCCGAAAGAGGTTCCTTTGGCTATTGAGCTTAGAAATACGGACTGGTTTACTGATGAAGAGGTCTTCAATACCACCTGCGACCTGTTTGAAGCCCATCAGATCACTAATATTATTGTGGATACTGCCGGAAGAAGAGATATGCTTCATATGAGGCTTACAACTCCTACTGCATTCATCCGGTATGTTGGTGCTAATGCAGAAAGTGATTATGAAAGATTAGATGATTGGCTGGAACATTTAACAAAATGGAAAAAAGAAGGCCTTCAGAATCTTTACTTTTTTGTACACCAGAATATTGAAAAAGCATCCCCGCTCTTATCTGCTTATTTCATCAAAAAAATGAATGAGAGTTGGAAAACCGACTTACCAATCCCAACAATGGCGACTGAAAGTACCGGAACTTTATTTTAACAACTTTAATTATTTTATTAATTTCATTAATTATTTTACAATTATTTGTTAAAATATATTTTATTTTTACATATAAATCACCATTATGTGTAAAATATTTTTTATTATTGAAATGCCCTTTCACAACGAAAAAATCAATATATTAGAGAGTATGATAATCGATATTGAAACCCTCTAAAATAATGATTATGGAAAAGGAAATTTGTACGATCAGTATTACCGGAAACTGGCTTGCCGATCAATATACTTTTTTTGAAAATAATACCATAAAAAGGCTGAGTGACCATAACAGCCTTACCACCAATGTGATCGAATGGCTGAAACCTCAGCAAATAAGCAAACAGAATAAAGACAAACTGGTAAAAAACTGCCCTGAAGAATTCAAAGAAAGAATTATGCAGATCCTGGATTATCCTTAATTCGCAGAAGCTTTTGATCATTAAGGTCAACAATAAGATTTTACTTTCTCACCCTGAGCAGGAGAACGAGATTAAGGAAGAGAAGAAGAAGATCCAGTGTAACCCAGATCCCAAGCTTTACATTTTCATAGTTGTAGGCTTCTACCTGCTTTTTTGCCAGGTCGGAAAGCCTTACACTCTGATTGATGTAATTTCGGACTTCAACAATCTGATCAATGTTCTTATTGGGAACCGAATGTTGGGAAAAATACACCAGGTTTTTCTTCCCAAGATATCCTACGATCCAATACTCATCAGATTTTTCCATCTTAAGGTACTCTATCCTGTAATATTCCGGACGGATTTTTCCGATGTGCTTTGCTTCCAGAACACCGCTTTTATCCGGATTATTAACGTTGACTACATAAAAATCCAGGCTTTGCGGAAGCTTATTGACCACCTGTAGTCCGACAGAATTGCTGACAATACCGACCGCACTCTTCTTGATAAACCAGTATGTGAAAATAGATATTGAAAATATAAGACTTGCAATACGGAATAATTTTACCCATTTAGCTGCTCTTCCTGATTTTACCTTTGATAAAAAGAGAGAGAGAAGCAGACATAAAAAGATAACAAAGACGATTAATCCCATATTGCAAATATACTTATTTAAGAAGTCTTGAGCAGAATATTAGTCAACATTCCATTCTTTATAAAACTCATCCAGGAATGCCAGCATGAAATGATGTCTTTCCTGAGCCATTTCTTTACCTTTTTCCGTATTCATCAGTTCTTTTAAAAGCAGAAGCTTTTCGTAGAAATGGTTGATCGTGGTTCCGTCAGATTTTTTATATTCTTCCTTAGACATATTCATTTTAGGCTCAATATCAGGATGATACATCAGGTTATTTTTAAACCCTCCAAAATTAAATGTCCTTGCAATACCAATTGCCCCGATGGCATCAAGCCTGTCGGCATCCTGCACAATTTTAAGCTCTATCGGGAGATCTTTCGGTGCCTCGCCTCTGTTTTTAAATGAAATATTCTTAACGATAAACAGCACTTTTTCAATCATTTCTTCAGGAACACGCTGACTTTCTAAAAACTCACGGGAAACTTTTAATGCTATTGTTTCATCTCCGTCATAAAATTTAGGATCGGCAATATCATGAAGCAAAGCTGAAAGTTCCACAACTTCCTGGTCACAATTTTCTTCCCGGGCTATTTTTTTGGAAAGCTTCCAAACTCTTTCAATATGAAACCAGTCGTGCCCCGCTTCTGCTCCTTTCAGTTTTTCCTTTACAAATTCTATTGTTTTTTCAATCGTAGTTTTCATTTATATCAATTCATTTAAAATAATGTTCCAAAGCTTTTGATTATAGCTTCTAAAGAAATTAACATGCCCTATTTCCCCTTTTTCGGATTCGGAAGTCTTTATAAGCCTGTACGTAGGTTTAAGATTAGGGTAAGTATTATTCAGAAGACTTTTAACTCCCTTTTCCGTCAGCCAGGTATCATCTTCCGCACGGATCACAAAAACCTTCTGTTTTAATCTTTTAGAATAATCATTAATTTTTTCCAGCAAACCGTTGGTAGATTTTCTATTCAAAATTAAGGTTCTCCAGTCATAAGCGCAATTTTTCGGAAGACTTTCTCCCAATCCGAACCAATGGGCCGGAAAATAACCCAACAGCTGTGTGGTGAGAGGCTGGGCAATTCCAAAGCCAAGATAAGCTTCTATTCTGGTTTTAAATCTCAGGTTTCCCACAAAGGCATTCTGGGTTCCTACAAAAATAAATTCTTTAAAGATCTCAGAGTCTTCATTCATTCCAAGAATCAAAGCACCTACAGAATGCCCCAGGCAAAACTTTTCATAATCTGCAAAACGGGTTCTTATATAGCCTGTAAGAGCCTTATAATCTTCAGAGCCCCAGATTCTCATGGAAGCATTAAAACCTTTCATATTTTCCGGCTTTGAGAACCCGATTCCCCGGTAATCATAAGTAATCACTGTAAATCCTTTTTCGGAAAAATACCTGGCAAAAGAAAAATAGACCTGCTGTTTCACTCCTGTCGCGGAATTAATCAGCAAAAGCTTGTGATTATTGTTTTCGGGCAAGAAAAGATGTGCCGTAACAGAAACATGATCTTTTGTAGTAAGAAAAAGTTTTTCCATATTGTAAAAGAAAAAATCCACTATAAAAGTGGAAATTTTATCTATGACTAGAATACTGACTCTTCAACTTTCGATATGTAGTAAATAGCTTTAGGAAAAGAAATCTTCAATTCTCGGCAATCCGGTTTGCGAACCCTGTTTCATGGAAACCCTCAGGGAAACCTCATTCCCAAACTTCACACAATCTTCGATAGAGTTTTTGTGACATAGGGCAATTGCAAATCCCGAAGTGAACGCATCTCCCATTCCCATTTTATGAACGGTTTTGTTATCCCTGTCATTCCTGAAATATTTCATTTCAGTTCCATTAAAATAAATAGTGGAATTGGTATCGTCCCTTACGAAAACTTTGTTGAAGTATTTTCTCAGAACTTCTTCCCGCTGCTCTTCACCAAAAACAATGTATAATTCACTGCTTTTAACGATTACAAAATCTACATTTTCTAAAATTTCTTCGCTTACCCTTGCTGCCGGCGAAGCATAAAGACCTACTTTCTTTCCATATTTCTTAGCTTTTCTGACTGTATAGTCTACCACCGCCATTGATACTTCAAGCTGTACGAGAACAAGATCTGAAGTATGAAAATACCGGTCTGCATCTTCAACATGTTGGATACCTAAAAGCTTATTAGCCGCCGGAATGACTACAATTGCAGCATTTCCGTCTGAAGTGGTCACATAAGCCGTTCCTGTAGATTCCAGATCAGTTTCAACAACAAATCCTACATTAACGTTTTCACTTACCAGGTTTCTCATGATCTGCTGCCCCAGCGGATCCATTCCTACACAGCCTATGAAATATACACTCGCTCCCAATCTGGCTGTTCCAACAGCCTGATTGGCTCCTTTTCCACCAAAATAACTGTCTGAATTCACAGCCATAACGGTTTCATTCGATACAGGAAGCTTTTCTGTTTCCAGGACCAAATCGATTGAAGAGCTACCTACAACAATAATTTTGGGTTGTTCTGAGGAGAAATTCATTGTGCTTTATATTAATTATACAAAAGTAACAAAAGAGGAAGGACAATATAAAAAATAATTAACTTATTTCAATAAACTCAGTCACTATTTTTATAGGATTGTTATTCTTGCCGTATCCTATATAGCTTGCATAAAAACCTTCTCCATATCCTGTTTCAAAAGCAAAGATGATTCCCGGATGCTGTTCTGCAGGCTTTAAAAACGCATACTGATCTATAGCACCATTTTCATCAAAGAAATATTCATGAAAAAATTCTTCATAAATTCCCCGGAAATCCACTCCTTTACTATGGTATAATTTTTTTTCCAGCTCATTAAGCCGTTCCTGTGTATCAACATCCATAAAACACCCCATTCCACTTTCTACAGGGTAACCGAAAACTTCCCCTTCTGCCAGGTCTCTTATTTTCTGTCCCGGTGTAGTAGCCAGTTCCCATTCCGATACTTCAGCATCTCCAAAAATGATTTCTGCATAAGCTACACAATTACTTTCTCTTTCTTTATGCAGTAAAACAGAAAAATCCCCTTTCGGAAATGTGGTGGAAAAAGGTTGCATATCATTCGTGATCAAAGGATCACAAGCAACCAGTTTTCCGCTGGAAAGATAAATTTTCCCAACTTCAAAACTCTCCAGTAAAGGGCTTTCAACAAAGTCTTTTGAGAATATTTTTTTTATATTTTCTAGATGTGTCATTTCGCTATTCTATTCATTTATTTGTGTCAGGCTGAGCGTATGCTCAGCCTGACATTCCGACAAATTTATTTATCTCAGATTTACAAACTCTTCAGCTTGTCTTCTAAAATGGCAATTTTATCCTGCGCATCTTTTTGTTTTTTGCGCTCAACCTCTACTACTTCAGGCTTTGCATTGGCGACAAACTTTTCATTGGAAAGTTTCTTTTCAACAGAGATTAAGAATCCTTTCAAATATTTCAGTTCTTCTTCCGTTTTTTCTTTTTCTTCCCCTAAATCCAGGTTTTCACTTAACGGAATCGAAATTTCGGTGGATCCGACAAGGAAAGTAAAACTGGGTTTATCTGTTTTTTCTCCAAAATGAACATCCGAAACATTAGCTAATTTTTTAATTATAGATTCATTCGGAAATTCTGAAACATTTGTAAAAACTTCAATTGCTTCTTTTGGTGAAATTCCTTTTGTCTGGCGGTAATTTCTAACCCCTGAAATAATTTCAGATGCAGTTTCAAAGTTTTTAATGATATCTTCATTAAATTCTCCTGCTTTTTTCTGCTGCGCAATAATTAATGCATCTTCAATATTTCTTTCTGAAATTGTTTGCCATAATTCTTCCGTTAAGAAAGGCATGAACGGATGTAGTAATTTCATTAATTCTTCAAAAAGAGCAACTGTTTTATTGTAAACTTCTTTAGAAATTCCTTCTCCATAATTAGGTTTGATCGCTTCCAAATACCAGGAACAGAAATCATCCCAAATTAATTTATAGATCAAATGTAAAGCATCAGAAATTCTGAATTTTTCAAACTGATCGTTAATTTCAGCGATAGTTTTATTTAATTTGTTTTCGAACCATTCAATTGCCTGTATTTCGGTTGAGTTTGCAGGTTTATCTTCATGATTCCACATATTGATCAATCGGAAAGCACTCCAAATCTTTGACATGAAATTTCTTCCCTGAAGCATTAAGTCTTCATCAAACAGCAAATCATTTCCTGCTGCAGAACTCAATAAAATTCCAACACGAACTCCATCTGCTCCATATTTATCCATAAGTTCCAACGGATCCGGAGAATTCCCTAAAGATTTTGACATCTTCCTTCTCTGCTTATCTCTTACAATTCCCGTAAAATAAACGTTTTTGAACGGAACTTCTCTTCTGTATTCCAACCCGGCCATAATCATTCTGGCCACCCAGAAAAAGATAATATCCGGACCGGTAACAAGATCTGAAGTAGGATAATAATACTGAATATCCTTATTTTCAGGATCAAGCAGCCCGTCGAATACAGACATTGGCCATAGCCATGATGAGAACCAGGTATCAAGAGCATCTTCATCTTGTCTTAAGTGGTCAGTGGTCAGTTGATCATCATTAACTTTCTGTCTGGCTAAAATTAAGGCTTCTTCTTTCGTTCCTGCAACTACAAAATCATTTTCCCCATCACCATAATAGAATGCCGGGATCTGCTGTCCCCACCACAGCTGACGGGAAATATTCCAGTCACGGATATTTTCCATCCAGTATTTATAAGTATTCTTAAACTTTTCGGGATAGAATTTTACCTCATCATCCATTACTACATCCAAAGCAGGTTTAGCAATTTCAGACATTTTAAGGAACCACTGAACCGAAACTTTAGGTTCAATTATAGCCCCTGTTCTTTCGGAAGTTCCCACTTTATTCACATAATCTTCTGCTTTTAACAAAAGATTTTTTTCCTCCAACTCTTTTGCGATCTGTTTTCTTACCTCAAATCTGTTTTTCCCGGCATAATGCAATCCGTGCTCGTTGAGGTTTCCGTCATCATCCAAAGCGTCAATCATTTTCAAATGGTGCTTCTGCCCTATTTCATAATCATTAATGTCATGAGCCGGCGTAATTTTCAACGCACCCGTTCCGAATTCAATATCCACATATTCATCTTCTATGATAGGAATCACTCTGTCTACAATAGGTACAATTACATTTTTACCTTTCAGACCAGTGTATCTCTCATCATGTGGGTTGATACAAACAGCAGTATCTCCAAAAATAGTTTCGGGACGTGTGGTTGCTACAGAAAGGAATTCTTCCGAGCCTTCAATTTTATATTTAAGGAAATATAATTTTCCATTCTGTTCTTTAAATATTACTTCCTCATCAGAAATATTGGTCTTTGCTTCCGGATCCCAGTTGACCATTCTGTAGCCTCTGTAAATCAAACCTTTGTTATAAAGATCAACAAAGCTTCTTATCACCTGCTGGGAAAGTTTTTCTTCCATCGTAAAACGGGTTCTGTCCCAATCGCAGGAGCATCCCAGTTTTTTCAGCTGCTCAAGGATCGTTCCGCCATACTTATTGGTCCATTCCCATGCATGCTTCAAAAATTCCTCACGGGTAATATCTGATTTACTGATTCCTTCAGATTTCAGCTTGGCAACCACTTTCGCTTCGGTAGCGATTGAAGCGTGGTCTGTTCCAGGAATCCAGCAGGCATTAAAGCCCTGCATTCTTGCACGGCGGACCAGAACATCCTGAATGGTATTGTTCAGCATATGTCCCATGTGTAAAATCCCTGTTACATTTGGCGGTGGAATTACCACAGTATAGGGTGGTTTGTCATTAGGCTCTGAATGGAAATACTTGTTTTCCAACCAATAGCTGTACCATTTTTGTTCTGTTTCCTGTGGATTATATTTTTCTGAAATCTGCATAAATTCTATTTCTTTGGCTTACAATTTGCAAAAATAGTCTAAAGAAAAAAAATTTTAAGTATGAATTAAAATAATTTTTAACTTTGTTTTTCAAAATTTATCTAACAAACATATTAACATTCAAGAATATGAAAAAATTAATTGCAGGAATTGCATTATTCGGGACATTTGCTTTGGCATCTGCACAAACTATCACTTTTGATAAAACGACTTTCGATTATGGTACTATTAAGCCCAGCTCTGACGGTACCAGATTTTTCACAGTAACTAACACTGGTGATAAGCCTTTGGTAATTTCAAACGTAAAACCATCTTGTGGATGTACAACTCCTGAATTCAGCACAGACCCAATCATGCCCGGGAAATCTGCTAAAATCAAAGTTGGATACAACACAGCTCTTAACGGAGGATTCAACAAAATGATTGAAGTATTCTCTAACGACCCTGCCAACAGCAGAAGCGTAATCTATATTAAAGGTAACGTAGACGCTAATGCTCCTGAGGTAGCTGCTGCTCCAAAAGTAGAAACTAAATCGGAAATAAAAGCTGCTAAGAAAGCTGCAAAACAAGCTAAAAAAGTTGCCGCTGTGAAGTAATCTTTACTCAAAAAAATAAAGAAACCGTCTCGTTGAGGCGGTTTTTTATTATATTTATGTTGAAGTAAGATATCAGGCTTTAGATATTTACACTTACAGCTAAACATTAATTTAGAAATAAAATGAGTCATCATTAATTAAATTATAATCAATCTATGGACACCAATTTCTCAGATGATTTCCTGGTAAAAGGAAAATTTTCAATAAAAAAAACTTCAACAGAATACAATGGTAAGCTCACCAAAGAAGAAGGAGCCCAGTTATTAATTGCAGAGAAAGAAAAACTTCGTGAGCTTCAGGAAAAATTATATGCAGACGGAAGCCAATCTCTTCTCGTTGTTCTTCAGGCAATGGATGCCGCGGGAAAAGACAGCTTAATTGAGCATGTATTCGGAGGGGTAAATCCTCAGGGATGTAATGTGACAAGTTTTAAAACACCAAGCTCAAAAGAATATTCCCACGATTTTTTATGGAGACATTATCTGGCACTGCCTCAAAAAGGCATGATCGGTATCTTCAACCGTTCACACTATGAAAGTGTATTGGTTTGTAAAGTACATCCTGAGTATAACCTCAGTGAAAAAACCTGGAAGTCCATAAAAGATTTCGACAGCACATTCTGGGAAAACAGGTATGAAAGCATCCGTAATTTTGAAAAAAATCTTTCCCAAAACGGAACTACCGTTGTAAAAATATTTTTGAATGTTTCTAAGAAAGAACAAAAACAAAGACTTCTGGACCGGATTAATGAACAGGATAAAAACTGGAAATTTTCTATCGGAGACCTTCCTGAAAGAGCCCTCTTTGATCAATACATGCAAGCTTACGAAAATGCTATTAACGAAACTTCCAAAGACCATGCACCCTGGTATGTATTGCCGGCAGATGATAAATGGTTTGCAAGAGTAGCAGCTATACAGATCATCATTGATACCTTAGAAAAAATGAATCTGAAATATCCGCAGCTTTCTGAAAAAGATCGGCAAGGTTTACTGGAAGCTAAAAAAACATTGGAAAACGAATAAGACACTCAGATTATTTTGGCACTCGCCAAAATAAAAAAATCACGAGAAAATCTATAAGCCGGATTCTGTACTCCTGAAAGAAGTGCCTGTTATTTATCTGCGCTTTACATTACTGCAAAACTTTAGCTGATTACCCCTCGGTTTTCAGAGCGAGCAACTCCTATTTTCATTGCTGAAAAGAACCGATATACTTACCATTGCACCGCAAAGAGTTTACCTGGTTTCACTACAGCCGAACTGTACCTGCTTTCTGTTGCACTTGTCCTACCCTCACGGGTGACGGATGTTATCCGCTTTGCTGCTCTGTGGTGTCCGGACTTTCCTACCTCTGCCAAAACAGAGATCAACAAGCCGACTTTCTCGTGGGTGCAAAGATACAAATTAGTTATGAGTTATAAATTATGAGTTCCCAGCCTGGTAAATCTTTAAAAAGAAAGGAAAATCAGCCATCAAAATTCATAACTTATAATTTATAATTCATAACTATTCATCAATTAACGTATTATTATTATCTTCGTGCCATTATAAATCTATTTTGGCTTCTAAAGAAAAAGAATTTGCGCAACTCATCAAAGATAATCAGGGATTGATTATCAAGGTTTCGCGTTTATATACCAATTCTCTGGAAGATGAGGAAGATCTTTTTCAGGAAATCGTTTTACAGCTTTGGAGAAGCTACGATTCTTTTAAAGGAAATTCAAAAATTTCTACATGGATGTACCGTGTAGCCCTTAATACAGCCATTACCCTTTTCAGAAAAAAAAGCAAAAGCCTTCCTACCAACGAACTGGATATCAATCACAGGGACTTTCTGGAGGAAGATGATGATAAACAGCAGCAGATTTCTCTTTTGTACACCGTAATCAAAACTTTACCGAATGTAGAAAGAGCTATTGTCATGATGTACCTGGATGATTTGCCTTATAAGGATATCGCAGAAAACCTCGGGATCACCGAAGTAAATGCACGTGTGAAGATGAACAGATTAAAGAAAACCCTTAAAGAACAGATGGAAAAATATGCCTGAATTTGATTTAGACAACTTTAAGAAAACTTGGCAGGAACAACCTGTTCAGCAAAAATACGACAACAATGAGATCCTTCAGATGCTGAATAAGAAATCACGTAATTATGTGAAATATATTTATTGGATCAGCGTCGCAGAATTTTTGTTCTTTACTATTTTAGGATTATTTTACATTATACAGGGTAAAGAATCTAATAGTTTCCTTAATATTTTAGAAAGAATGGGAGCAAAAAGAACTCCTGAACTTGAAAATTCTTTCGACAATATCTATCTGGCATTAAAAGTTTTAAGCTTATCAGTTACCGCCTATTTTGTTTATAAGTTCTATCAGAATTACAAACAAATAAAAATTGAAGAAAATTTAAAACAGTTTATCATAAGAATCATTCAGTTCAAAAAAACGGTGAATGCCTTTATCTTAATCAACATCGCTTTATTAATTGCTTTTACGTCAATTTTTACGGTCTTTATATTTTATATCCTCAATACTCAGAATATTGAGGTTACCGGCTCCTCACTTATCGGTTTCATTATTGGTATTGTAGTAAGTACAGCCATGAGTGTTTTCCTGGTTTGGATATATTACAGATTGGTTTACGGAATTATCATGAAAAGATTGGATAAAAACCTAAAGCAGCTGAAAGACATCGAATCCCAGGAAAATTAAAGTTTCATTGCCCTTATTTTAGAGATTTATTTGTTAATTTTAATTAACCAAATCTTTTATTATGGCTTTATCTTACGTATCCGGAGCTTCGGATATTCCTCTCTTAGGACAAACAATAGGAAACAATTTAAAAGAAACCGCTGAAAAATATCCTGACCAGAAAGCACTGATTTCCGTACATCAGAATTACCGTGCCACTTACAGAGAATTTTACAATCAGACAACTGCAGTCGCTAAAGCCCTTATCCATTTAGGAGCAAATTCCGGGGACAGAATCGGAATCTGGTCTTCCAACAGATATGAATGGGTATTGCTGCAATATGCCACGGCAAGGATAGGAACAATCCTGGTAAACATTAATCCTGCTTACAGGACCCATGAGCTTACCTATGTTCTCAATCAATCCGAAATCAGGTTTATTTTTTCCTCTTTATATTTTAAGAACAGTAATTATAAAGAAATGGTGGAATATGCCAAAGAAGTCTGCCCGAATCTTGAAGAAGAAATTTTTTTCGATGACAATTGGGAACGGTTTCTGAAAAACGGTGAACATATTCCTGACGAATTACTACACAGCATTGAAGACAAAGTTGATTTTGATGATCCAGTAAATATTCAATATACTTCCGGAACTACCGGATTTCCGAAAGGTGTTACCCTTTCCCACCACAATATCCTGAATAACGGATATTTTATCGGGATACGGCTGAATTATACTGAAAAAGACCGGGTCTGCATTCCCGTTCCATTTTATCACTGCTTTGGAATGGTGATTGGAAATATATGCTGTACAGTCCACGGTGCGTGTATTGTGATCCCGAATGACAGCTTTGATCCGGATATTACATTGAAAGTTGTTTCAGATGAAAAATGTACATCTTTGTATGGTGTTCCTACTATGTTTATTGCCGAGCTGGCCGTAAAAGATTTTGAAACCTATGATTTTTCAAGTCTGAGAACCGGGGTGATGGCCGGCTCTGTATGCCCGCCAGAGATCATGAAAAAAGTGGAAAACCTGATGAATATTAAAGAAATGAGTATCTGCTACGGAATGACGGAAACCTCCCCGGTTTCCACTCAGACTTTAATCGGGACGTCTCTTGAAAAGCAGGTAAGCACTGTGGGAACTGTTCAGGACCACCTTGAAATAAAAATCATCAATGAAAACGGAAAAGTAGTCAACCGTGGAGAACACGGAGAGCTCTGTACCAGGGGCTATTCTGTCATGCTGAAATACTGGAACGATCCTGAAAACACCGGAAAAGTACTGGATGATGCAAGATGGATGCATACCGGTGATCTGGCTGTAATGGATGATGAGGGCTATATTACCATTTCCGGCAGGATCAAAGACCTGATCATCCGTGGCGGGGAAAATATTTCGCCTAAAGAAATTGAAGATTTCCTGTATACTTATCGTAATATTCTCGATGTACAGATTATCGGGGTACCAAGTGAAAAATTTGGTGAGGAAGTAATGGCCTGGGTAAAAATAAGGAAGGGCTTTGAGATAACGGAAAATGAACTTCTCGATTATTGTAAAGGAAGAATTGCCCATTATAAAGTCCCAAAATACTGGAAATTTGTTGATGAATTTCCAATGACCATTTCCGGAAAAATCAGAAAAGTGGAAATGCGTGAAATTTCTATGAAAGAATTGGGGCTGGATAATATCAGATAAATTTAAACCAATAAAAAAGCATTTCAGATTGAAATGCTTTTTTATTTAAAGTTCTTTTCTTAATCTCGCTACAGGAATATTAAGCTGTTCCCTATATTTTGCAATGGTTCTCCGCGCAATATTGTAGCCCTGCTCTTTCAGGATCACTACCAATGCATCATCGGTAAGCGGTTTTCTTTTGTTTTCCTTGCTGATCACTTCCTGAAGATGGGTTTTGATCTCTTTTGTAGAAACCTCTTCACCATCGTCATTCGTTAAACTGTCGGAAAATAAATCTTTAAGATAAACAATCCCGTTCGGGGTATCTGCATATTTACTTTTAACCACCCTTGAAATCGTGGAAATATCAAAGCCTGTAATATCTGCAACGTCTTTCAGGATCATTGGCTTTAATGATTTTTCATCACCGGTGATGAAATAATCTTTCTGAAATTTAACGATAGCGGTAATCGTCTGTAACAAAGTATTCTGACGCTGGTTGATGGCATCAATATACCATTTTGCCGCATCCAGTTTTTGCTTGATAAACAAAGCGGCCTGCTTATGCTCAGATGAATTTTTATCATGTGAATAAGTGGTCAGAATATCTTTATATTCTTCGGAAACCCTTAAAGTCGGAGCATTTTTACTGTTCAACATAGGAATTACCGTTCCGTCTTTCACCTGAATGACAAAATCCGGAATAATCTCCTGGTTGATCGTAATTGTCTGGGTATCAAAATTACCGCCTACTTTAGGAGAAAGTTTTGAAATCTCTTCCAATGCATCTTTTAAATCTTCTTCATCAATATCATACTTCTGAATGATTTTATTATAATGCTTGTTCGTAAGGGCATCAAACTGGTGCCTCAGAATATTGGCTGCTAAAGAAACGGCTTTATCCGAGCTTACTTTTTTCTCAATCTGCAGTAAAAGGCATTCCTGTAAACCTCTTGCTCCCACTCCCGGCGGATCCAGTTTCTGCACGTAGTTTTCCAGGATATCATCCACTTTTTCTTTAGTTGTATAAATCCCCTGTGAAAAAGCAAGATCATCAACGATCGACTTTATTTCCCTTCTTAAATATCCGTCTGTATCTAAATTTCCGATAATATATTCCGCAATCTTTACATCTTCTTCATGGATATTGGCAAGGTGAATCTGCTCCAGCAGATAATCGTATAAAGACTGCCCTTCCGTTAAAAGACTTTCATTATCAAATTCTTCATCATCGGCTGAATAATTGCTTGATGCCGTTTTATAGCTCGGCTCATCATCATAAATATATTCATTCACATCAAAATCAGTTTCAATGCTTTCCGTACCTTCACTTTCATAAGTATCTTCCAGGGAAGAATATTCATCTTCTTTAGATTCTTCCTTTACAATTTCCAGTGCCGGGTTTTCTTCTAACTCTCTCTCCAATTCCTCTTCAAACTCCAATGTATGAAGTTGGATCAACTTCATCAACTGGATTTGCTGAGGCGCTAATTTCTGTCCTAACTTGAGTTGTAAATGTTGTTTAAGCATAGTCCTCTTTGTGTTTTACCATAACATATTCTACGAATTTAATAAATTTATCCGATAAAAACTATATTTAGCATGATTTTTGCTGTAACTTACTCAACATAATAAGCTATTGAAAAATAAAAAAAGCCTTAAAATTTACTTTTAAGGCTTTTTTATATCTAGAATTCAGCATTCTTAGGGGTCCTTGGAAAAGGAATCACATCCCTGATGTTAGTCATTCCCGTTACAAAAAGGACAAGCCTTTCCAAACCTAATCCAAATCCTGCGTGAGGCACTGAACCGAATTTTCTCGTATCCATATACCACCAAAGCTCGTGCTCATCTACATGCATATCTGCCATTTTCTGCTTCAGTACATCCAGCCTTGCTTCTCTTTCAGAACCTCCGATAATTTCTCCGATACCCGGGAACAGGACATCCATCGCAGCAACGGTTTTATTATCATCGTTAAGCTTCATATAGAATGCTTTGATCTCTTTCGGATAATCAAATAAAACTACCGGGCTTTCAAAGTGTTTTTCCACTAAAAATCTTTCGTGCTCAGACTGAAGATCCGTTCCCCATTTTTCAACAGGATACTGGAATTTTCCTTTTTTATTTTCTTTAGAATTTAGTAAAATCTCAATCGCTTCCGTATAGCTTACACGCATAAAACGTTTGGCTACCACATTCTGAAGCTTTTCAATAAGACCTTCTTTTGCTCTTTCTTTTTCTGCTTTTGTTTTTTGCTCCTCCTCAAATCTTTTATCAAGGAATTCAAGATCATCTTTACAGTGATCCAACACATACTGAATGACATACTTCAGGAAGTTTTCAGCAAGGTCGATGTTATCTTCAAGGTTATTGAAAGCCACTTCCGGTTCAATCATCCAGAATTCGGCAAGGTGGCGGGTTGTATTGGAGTTTTCTGCACGGAAAGTAGGGCCGAATGTATAAATTCTTCCTAATCCCATGGCGGCAGTTTCTCCTTCAAGCTGCCCAGAAACCGTTAAGTTGGTCTTTTTTCCAAAGAAATCCTGTGCAAAATCAATATCTCCCTCTTCCGTTCTTGGAATGTTGTTCAGGTCAAAATTGGTTACCCCAAACATTTCACCTGCTCCTTCTGCATCAGCACCCGTAACAATCGGAGTGTTGATATAAAAGAACTGGTTTTTGTTAAAGAATGAGTGGATCGCAAAGCTTACTGCATGACGCACTCTGAAAACCGCACCGAATAAGTTCGTTCTGAATCTTAAATGAGCCTGATCTCTTAAAACTTCCAGTGAATGTTTTTTGGGCTGAAGAATTGTTTTATCCCTTTCTTCCGTAAAGTTATCCCCTAAAATAATAATTTTCTTCGCAATAATTTCCACTGCCTGGCCCGCGCCCTGGCTTTCCACCACTTCACCTACTACTTTAAGGGAAGAAGCGGTACTGATTTTATTAATGATCTCTTCATCAAAATTTTCAAAATCAACAACTACCTGCAAATTATTAATTGTAGAACCATCATTAAGCGCTATAAAACGGTTTGCACGGAAAGTCCTTACCCAACCGTAAACCGTAATGTCATGATGTAATACCTTTTTGTAATCCTGTAGGATTTCTTTAATCGTCTGCTTTTTCATTTGTTGATTATAAATTTTCGTATAAAAATTAATGTTGGCAAAGTTACAAAAAAACAGCGCAATTTGATGATTACGCTGCCTTTTTACAAAATCATTTATCAATTATTTAACTAAAAACTATGCTTCAAATATCATTTAATTAAAAAATATTGTCTTTTTTCTTTGCTTACCATTTCTGATTTTCCAGGCATGATAAGAACTGGGAATGTCGTATTGCCATTTCGGAAGCAACAAAATAATAAGAATGACATCGATGTGAGAAACAAACCCCAGCATAACCGTAAGATAAAAAGCCCAACCCACTTCCTGAAATCCTATTAAATAAGTAAATGCAATCAGCAAACTCAAGCCCCACATTTTTGACAAAAAGGCGTGCGTACAAGTTTCTTTCCCGAATTTCAGAAAACTAACAAGGTAGCAAAGTGCTTCCATAACAAAGATCAAAAGAATCCCTTTGTATTCACTTTTTAAGAACTCAGGATTGAGAAAATATGAAGCAAAGCCTAGTGAAAGCCAGAACACGAGATCAGTTTGACTATCAATTCTTCGTAATTTTTCTGAGGAAACCCCGGCTTTTCGGGCAATAATTCCATCGAAAATGTCTGTTAATAATCCAAAATACATTAATATCAGAATTAAAAATCTGGATTCATCTCCTTTAAAATAAGCTAAAGAAATGATAGCTGGAGCAAAAATAAATCTTGTTGCAATTAAAATGTATGGTAACTTTTTCATGATTTTAAAAATTTATAAGAGGCAAAACTCTTTTGTTATTTCTATTCCAAAGACCTATCTGTAAACCCCGCATATTGTCCGATTTATTGATCAAACCAATCTGTAAACCGCCAGATTTTGCAGCTCTGTTATACATTCCAACCTGTAATCCTTTCAACATTTCGGTATCATTGACTGCGGAGATGCTTACTCCCTTCATTTCTTTTGTTGAAATCAGCAATCCGGAAATTAAAATACCTTTTCCTTTTTCAACATCTGTATAAAGTGCAGAAACCATAATTCCGGCCATCTTATATCCGTAATTGTACATTGAAACGGAAAGTCCGTTGTGACTTATCCCGCGCAGATATCCGCCAGCAGAAATAGAAAGCCCATTAACTTTAAAAGATTCTGAATTTTTACTTTTAGACGGATCATAAAACATCCAAATTAGAAGACCCAGTGGATTTACTTCCAAATTAATTCCATTAATTTTTTGAAAATTAGTTTCTCCGGTACTCTTAAAATCAAATTTAGGATCAAGCCCCAATCCTACAGCTAACCCGTTTACTTTTTCTATTTTATCTTTTAAAGGTGTAAAAGCAATCAGTCTAATTTTTTGATTTGACTGTAAACTATCCTGACCGTAAAGTAAACTATTGATCAGCAATACAATAATTATTACAAACCGTGTTTTCATAATTCATTCTTTAAAATTATTCCTCAAAATTATCTGTGGAATACACAAAACTCAATGCGAAAAAAAATTAAAATAAATGACTACATTTGTGAAAATCACAAAAAAATGCATCAGGAAGGTTTGCTTAAGGAAATTCGGAAAAAAATTGGCCTCAAATCATTGAATGACGAGATTGCCAATGTTCTTACTATCAGCTATGATGCAGCACACAGAAGAACTTCTCTGAAAACAAAACTCAGTTTTGAGGAGGCTTTGGAATTAGCTAAATATTATCAGATTTCATTAAATCAGTTTATCACTTCAGACCATCAAATCGTAGTACAAAAAACTTCGGCAGTGACGGAAACGAAAGATCTGCAGTCTTTTTTCCAAAATAATCTCAGTGTTTTTGAAAATCTGCCGCTTTCTGATGAGATGACGATTTATTATTCGGCGAAAGATATTCCGTTTTTCTATACCCTTTCGGATACTTTACTTTCCCGTTTCAAAGTTTATGTCTGGATGAATTTGCTGAACGCGAAACAGGTCTTTATTCCTTTTCTACAATTTTCATCTCCGTACTTTGAAGAAGATACAAAAGAATTAAGGAAAAAATATGAAGAACAAAATGTAGTGGAATTATGGAATAATATGACAATTTCCAGTATTTTACAGCAAATTTCTTTTTACTGTGACACCGGACTTTTACAAAAAAAAGAAGCTAAAATTATCCTTAGCGAACTTAAAGAATTAATCGAATATATCGAGCAGAAGACAGAAAACAATCCCAAGTTTCACCTATATGAAAATGAATTGATGCACCTTTCCAATGACATCTTTTTCCATCATCCGAAGCAGTCACTTTTTGCCATACCTACCAATATGTTTGGATATATTTTGATCAACGATTCCAAAACATGCAGTGAAACATTGAATTATTTTGAACATCAGATCAAAAACTCAAGGTCACTGAACGAATCGGGAAACCGGGACAGAAAAATGTTTTTTAACAAAATGTATGAACAGATTGAAAATTTAAAACAAAAATTATCATGAATACCCTCAGTAATGGTGAATTTTTCGGACAAACCAATAAGATCCTCCATCTCGGTGGGCTCACCATTACGGATACAGAGTACACCCATTCTTATGTAGACTGGCATTATCATGAAAATGCCTATTTCACATTTCTTCTACAGGGAAATGTTATCGAAACCAATAAAAAAGAAACCTATGAATGCTCTGCCGGAACATTGCTGTACCATCATTGGGAAGATCCGCATTACAACATTAAACCTGACGGCTTCACAAGAGGGTTTCATATTGAGGTTTCAAAGGATTGGTTTGAGCAATACCAGGTTTCAAAAGACCGTATTGAGGGGAGCTTTAATCTTAAAAATCCGTCATTACAGCTGTTGGTTTACCAGATTTTCAAAGAAACAAAAATCAATGACCAGGCATCAGACCTGTCTGTTCAGCAGCTTTTATTGGATATTTTCAGTCAGTTATCGGCCCGGCACATTCATAGGCTTGAAAAAAAACCGGTCTGGGTGAATCGTATTGATGAGCTGTTGCATGAAAATTTCACCGAAAAACTCAATTTAACAGATCTTTCCCAAATTTTGGATATTCATCCGATACATCTCAGCAGGGATTTTCAGAAATATTTTCACTGTAATATGGGCGAATATATCAGAAAACTGAAAATCAGAAAGTCTTTAACCCTTCTTCATAAAGCGGAATCGTTATCTGATATTGCCCTTGAATGCGGCTTTTCGGACCAAAGCCATTTTATCCGTTGTTTTAAAAACAATACCGGCCTTACCCCTTTGAAATATAAAAAGATACTGCAACGATAGCAGATGTTAATTCTGTTCTATTTTATCTGAAAACGGTTGTCTATTTTTGTTCATATAAAAAATAATATGCGAACCCTGTTTTTATGTATTCTGTTTTCCATATCCGGTTTTATTTCCGGACAAGCTCAAAATATCACCAATCCGGATAAAATCGAACTTCCGGTCCAAAAAAGCAACCTGAACACCATTGTTTTCCTGAACAAGCCCATACCTCTGGAAAGTATAAAAGAAACTGATTTTCTCACCACGATGGTACTACAGGAAGACAAAGATTTTGACATCAGGATTTTCATGGATAATTCACTGGCCAATTATCTTCACCAGCTCGATTCTTCTTTATCCGTTGATGAACTGATTAAAAAAGGAAATTATCAGTTTTCATTTTATGTTGACGGAAAATTAATCTATCAGGAAAACCTGAATCCGGGAGCAGGATCCCCGGAAAGCAAAAAAGTGAAAACCACCTTCAGAATTCCTCTGATCAGTGTAAAAAATGAAGATTCCTGGGGAAGGTATTTATGGATGCGCTTTTACCTGGGTAACAACGGAATCGATGCTTTGGAACCGGGAAACCATATCATGAAAATTGAAATCCGCCCTTATCTGAAAACAGGTGATTTAAAAACAGGAAATATTATCGCAAAAGGTGAGATTAATCTGGTAATTCCTGAAAAAAAGGTTTCTGAACAGCAGACTAATGTTCAGCCTATTCGGCCCAACAGCGGATGGAAAATTTCGGATGAAAAAATAAATACAGAAAAAATTAAAACTTTAAATAAGAAAATAGCAGAAAACAGATTCAGGGATATTACCGGTATTGTTGTCGTTAAAAATAACAAACTGCTTTTAGAAGAATATTTCAGCCAGTCCGGAAGAGACAGCCTGCAGGATACACGTTCGGTTGGAAAATCATTTGCTTCTGCTTTGACAGGTATAGCGATAAAAGATGGCTATCTCAAAAATGAAGATCAAAAAATCAGTGAATTCTATGAGGTAAAAACGTTTAAAAATCATTCATTCAGGAAAGATAATGTTAGCATAAAAAACCTGCTGACGATGAGTTCAGGATTTGACGGGAATGACGACAACTATGATTCTCCCGGAAATGAAGAAAATATGTATCCTACCGATAACTGGGTTAAATTTGTACTGGATTTACCCATGACAGAAAATACGGCAGGAAAAACGTGGGCTTATTTTACGGCAGGTGTTGTACTGGCAGGGGATATTTTGGATCAATCGGTTCCCAGAGGCCTGGAAAATTATGCCCATCAAAAGCTTTTTAACCCCTTAGGAATCAATAAATATCAGTGGCAGTACACTCCACAGCATAAAGTGTCAATGGCAGGTGGCTTACGGATGAGAGCCCTTGATTTTGCAAAATTCGGACAAGTGTATAAAAATAACGGAACATGGAATGGAAAGAGAATCATTGATCAAAACTGGATCAGAAAATCATTTACCAATTATTTTTCAGATAACAAGGATTTTGATGGATATGGATATTTATTCTGGCGAAAAGTATATGCAGTGGGAAATAAAAAATTTGAAGCTTTCCAGTCGAGCGGAAACGGCGGAAATAAGATCATTATATTTACAGAGCTTCCTTTGGTGATTGTAATTACAGCTAGAGCTTATAATAAGCCTTACGCTCATTCACAGGCTGATATGATAGTTCAGGACTATTTGCTACCTGCATTAATCGTGAATAGTAATGAGTAATAAAAATGAATGGATGGAAATGAGTAATAAATAAAAATTACTCGTCTTTTTTAGAAGGAACTAAAAAGACATCGATAAGGCCTTCCGGCAGTTGCATTTTAATGAATCTTTCGTCTCTGTTAACCTCAAAAATCCAGTCTTTGATGATTGGAATCACCACTTCTTTTCCGTCTAAGTTGGTCACAAAATAGTTTTGGGCAGTCTGATCGTTGATAGATCTGATCACTCCACAGTCATTGTCATTTTCATCAAGAATATTGAAACCTATTACTTCGTGGTAATAAAACTGTTTTCCGGAAAGTTTCGGGAGGGTAGCAAGCGGCAGGTATACATTTTTGCCCAGTGATTGGTCTACCAGTGCTTCAGAAGAGTTTTTAAATGCAATATTCAGGGCATCAGATTTGCTCCAGGATGATCTTTCAATAAAAAAAGGAACCAATAATCCGTTGATTTCAACGAATATTGATTCCAGTTTATTGTAAAGTTCGGGTTGATCAGTATCCAGTTTCAGGATAACGTTTCCCGCAAGGCCATGTCTGCGTGTGATTTTTCCTAATAAATAGCAATCTTCTTTACGCATACAGGATTTTTCTTAAGCTTCAGTGTTTTCTTCAGTCTCAGCAGCAGGAGCTTCTCCTTCTGTAGTTTCTTCAGCAACAACTTCTTCAGCAGGTGCGTTAGCAGCTTCTTCAGCAGCCTTAGCATCAGCTTCAGCTTGTGCAGCAGCAGCTACTCTAGCTTCGTTTACTTTGATTTCAGCTTCTAAAGCAGCTTTTTTAGCATCAGCCTGAGCCTTAGATAAGCCTTCTACTTTTCCTTGTACTTTTGCATCTTTAGCTTCTAACCAAGCATTGAATCTTTTTTCAGCTTCAGCCTCATCAAAAGCTCCTTTAGCAACACCACCTTGTAAGTGTTTTTTGTAAAGTGCACCTTTGTAAGAAAGAATCGCTCTAGCAGTATCAGTTGGTTGAGCTCCGTTGTTTAACCACTTTACAGCAGAATCAACGTTCAAATCGATAGTTGCAGGGTTAGTAATTGGGTTGTAAGTTCCTAGTTTTTCGATGAATCTACCATCTCTTCTTGCTCTAGAATCTGCAACCACGATGTGGAAGAAAGGTTTCCCTTTTTTACCGTGTCTTTGTAATCTGATTTTTACTGACATAATGTTTGAATTTTATGGGAACTCGTCCCAGTTAAATATTTAAGAGTGCAAAGATAATAAAAAAAATTAATCCCTCATATAATAAATCCCTTTCTGCAAAATTTATCTTAATATTTTTATTCCGCCACAATAAATCACTGGAAAAATCAGGATATTTGACCCACAAAATTACAAAATGCTAAAAAACTGTTTTTTATCCTTATTCTTTTATCTGCTGTAAAAGTTCAAAGCCAGACAAAAGAAGAAAAAATGAATACATTAGTCAATACTTATCATGGTCTGAATCATTTTAACTGAAGTGTTCTGGTGGCAGAAAAAGGAAAAATAATTTTCGAAAAAAGCTTTGGTATTCAGGATTTTCAAACCCAGAAAAAAAACACCAACCAAAGCAGATACCGCATCTATTCTACAACAAAAACATTTACTGCTACCATAATTCTCCTTTTAAACGAAGAAGGAAAATTGTCTCTGAATGATAAACTCTCCAAATATTATCCCGATTTTCCTAAGGGAGATAGTATTACCATAGAGAATTTACTTACCCATACTTCCGGAATTCCTGAAGGTACCAATCCGGAGGAAACAAAAAGTGAAGCCCTGCTTCTGAAATCTCTTTACGGAAAACCTTTTGCCTTTTCTCCGGGAACCAGCTGGGGCTACAGCAATCCCAATTATTATCTTTTAGGCATATTATCACAAAGGTAAGCGGTATACCATACCAAAAAGCCATTCAACAGTATATTCTGGATCCGCTCGGAATGAAAAATACGGGTTTTGATTTTAAAGATTTAAAGGATAAAAACAAAACAACCGGCTATGAATATTTGTCTGCCCACAACTATCGTGAAGCGGTGGTTTACGATTACAACCATCCTCATGCAGCAGGTGACATGTATTCTACGGTTGAAGATTTATATAAATTCTACCAGGGCCTCAAAGCTTATAAAATCCTTAAAAAAGAAACTTTGGAAAAAGCACAAACTCCCTTCAAAAATTACCATTACGGCTATGGTTGGCAAGAGCAGGAATTGAAAGGAAAAACAACCATTGGCCATGATGGTGGCGGGCCAGGTTTTGTATGCCGTTTTTTAACGATTCCGGGTGACGATGTTTCTATTATTGTTTTGAGTAATGTTAGAGACCACAGTGTTTTTCAAATAGCTGACAAGATCATCGCTATTTTTGCTGATCAAACGTATGATCTTCCGAAAAAAAACACCATTGGAACAACCTATGAAAAAGCATTGTCCGGTTTATATCAGTCAAAAAACTCTTATTTTTATATTTTAGCTAATGATAATGCGCTAAGCTTTAAAGAAACCAATGAGGGTGAGGGTAATCTTTTTACGGAAAACAGTACAAAATTTTACATTAACAATCAAAATGGTGAAACAATTTTTTTTGAATTCAAGTCCGACAGCAATGGTAAAAACACCATCTTAAACATTGTTATTAAAGATAAAGTAGTAAAGGAAGCGAAAAAGATCAGTGACAATTTTCTTATCGGCGTTACGGGAAACGCAACAGCAAATGGCTGGAACGGTCCGGATATCAAATTAATTCCGAATGAAAAGAACATGGATGTTCTTGAAGCTAAAAATGTTCAATTAAAATCCGGCCAGATAAAATTCAGAGGCAATAACGAATGGACAGTGGATCCCGGTATTAATGACAGCAATCAGCTTGTGCAATATGGCAGAAATATCAACGTGGAAGCCGGAACTTACGATATTATTTTCAATACGACCAATCCGGTACGCCCGACTTATCAACTGGTTAAAAAGAAATAAATTTTCATATAAAAGGCTGTTTACTTTGAAACAGCCTTTATGATCTTATGCTTAGATGAAGTGTTATCCTGATATATAATTTCAACAAAATAAATCCCGTTGACCAATGAGGTACAATCTATTTTTTCATCAGATTTGTTGTTTATAGAAACTGATTTCAGTTTTCTTCCGGTAACATCTGTGAATGCAATGCCTGTTATATTTTTATTTGCTTTAATTTGCAGGAACTCGTTCACTACACTCGGATACAGGCGAACAGCTTCCGGTTTTGATTTAAGATCATCTGTTCCTAATGTAGAGTCATATTCGATGACATAGTATAATAAAGTTCCTCCATACAAGTCATTCCATTGCCCTGCCTGTCCCATTGGCCATGCTGTTAATGCAAGCCCCAAATTATTCTGCACTCCTTGAAAATTATCTGGTTCTGTTCCTCCAGGACCAAACCCCCAATTAGTATAGATTGGTACTCCACCGCTTGTCAGTGGACCGTCAGACCAAAAGAAAGTCCCGGAATTATCATTATTGCCATCCCATAGCCATTGATTCGGAAAATTTGTATATCCTCCGATCCAAACATAAGAAGCTCCTCCTCCGTCCGGAGCCGTGGTATTATTTAGATTAATACCCGCTGCTGTGCTCTGAAGCATTGTAAAAACAGCATTTTGCTCAGCCATGCTATTAATTTCTGCCAGATATCCGCCTCTCTGCACAGCACATTGTGCTGCCTGCGGCCAAGATGCTCCCAACTTCACAACTTCATACTTTTTTCCATTAGTAGTAAGGGTATAAATACTTGTGGTACTTGGACACTGACTACTCAGACCACTGAAAATACCTGCTGTACACAAGAGTACAGCCTTTAATAATATTTTTTTTCTCATAACATTTGGTTTTAAATTCATGGCCAAGATAATATTTATCTGGACAAAATCAAAAAACCCAAACCCTAATCAGGGCTCTATGAAAACAGAATTTTCTTTAATTTAAACCTGCTGAAATATGTATTAAAAAACATTTGATATTTTCACGTAAGATTAACCTCTAAAAGAACATTATTTGTAAATAATATTTTTCAGACAAAATCATTTTAATCAATACTTCCCATATAGAAAAGTCCCAGACATTTCTGATTTTCCTCAATGGTTAAAGATTTTTTAAGATGATTTACAATACCGGGAGAACTCCAATAGCAGCCGATATTATTGGCCGTACAGGTAAGGTACATATTCTGAACCGCCATGGAAACGGCAGCTATTTCTTCCCATTCAGGCACCATTCCGCTGAAATTGACTATAATGGAAATAACAGCATCCGCTTTATTAATTTTAAAACCTATATCCTGGTATTTTTTCTCCAGGAAAAGCTGTTCGGGTTGGGTAGTTTTATAGATAGCCTGCATTTCTGAAGCCAGGCGGGATTTTTCATCTCCTTTGAAGATTTTAAAACGCCATGGTTTCGTACGTTTATGATTGGGAGCTAATGAGGCTGAATGCAGTATTTCATTGATAACTTCCCCTGATATTTCATTTTCAGAATAATCTTTTGGGAAAATACTTCTTCTTTGTTCTATAATTTCTTTTAAAATTTCCGCTTTATTCATGAGACAAATTTACAATATGTAATTGAATGCATGACACTTAATTAAATATGATTTTTTAACAATACCCCCCGATTTTTATAAGCTTTATAATTGGTGAGCACAAATGTAAACAGTACTGACAAGCCCAACCCTACTGAAATCCATTGCTGTAGGCCTTTCTGTATTGGCCCCGGTAATGACAACCCTAAAAAACAAACTGTATAGATCATTCCCGCAACCATCCAGGAACGTCCCGGATCGGGGTACATTTTCACCGTAACAGAACGGTTGTATGTAAAGAGAGGAAGCAGTTTATGATGATCCCAGATGATTAATATCACCACCGCAATCATCATTAAAGAGGTGATCACCCAGGTTCCGGTAAAAGAAAGGCTGATGGTAATGATCCAGATATTGCTTAAAATAGCTAAAAACATCAGTGTGCCCAATAATGCGTAACGCTGTGTCATAAGTAAAATTCCGGCAATAACCTGGGAAAGCCCTAAAAAATTCCAGTAAAATCCTGATTGATACATGGCTTCAAAGAAATACCCGATCGGAGTATCTTTCGAAAGAACGGTAAATCTGTTTCCCAATAATTTTACCAGGCCAGATGGGAAAAAGGCAAACCCTATCAAGTACCTTAAGTGAATAATAATCCACTGGTTAAATCTGTTTCTTCGTAATTTCTCAAATATCATGGAGAATAAGCTAAAAGATGAACGTTATAGAATATTTGGAATATTTTTATCCTGATACATTAAATAAAATCAAAGTACCTCAACAATCTCCTGGTGAATATTATTTAAAGTAAATGAATCACCAGGTACCATTCCCATCATTTTTTTAGCCATCGGGCTTTCAGGGGAAATAGCATAAAAACGATCACCTTCAAAAAAGAACTCACCTAAAGAAACCGAGATATAGAAACGGGCCTTGTTGGTAATGACCAGAGAACTTAACTGAACTCTTCCGGTACTGTTATTTAAAACTTTAGCCATATTTTTTTTTAGATCGTTCAGTGCACCGAGCTGTCTCTGCATCTGGTAAATCTCCTCCTGCATTTCCGTTCTCATGCTGTCGTATTTCGGAGTTTTTTTGATATCACGGCTCGCCTCTAAAGTAAATTCTATAAAGTTTTTTAATTTTTCGATCTTTTCATCAATTACAGTTTTCACATAATCTCTTATGTGATTTTTCTCAAATACTATCTTCTCCATAAATCTAATCTTTACATAAAGATAATATTTTTTGAAATAATAAAGCCCTGCAAATTCGCAGGGCTTTCATTTTATTTTTCAGCTAAAGTTTTCAGATCTCCGAGTCCCTGGCCAAACATTTTGTCCATCTGGCGGTCCATCATCGGTTTCATTATCTTCATCATTGTTGTCAGCTCGTTATCTATTGTCCAGGTTACTTTTGTACCGTTTCCTTCCGGGGTCAGGATGAAATTTGTTGTTGCATCACCTTCAAAAGGCTTGATAAAATGAAGCTTGCTGGTCAGCTTTTCATTAGGGGTTACAGCCGTTACACTTTGCTCACCTTCTCCTACCTCATCATTTCCTTTCCAATGATAAGAATCTCCCACTTCACCGCTCGTTCCCGAATACGTAATCATAATATTTTTATCAGCCTTTGCAAACGGATTCCACACATTCATGGCTTTTGTAGATCCTACATACTGCCATACTTTCTCTTTTGGAGTATTAATCACAACTGATTTTTCAAAGTGATAGTCTTTGCTGAATATCAACATGGCAAAAACAGCATACAAAATAGCCAGTACGATGAGTATTCCTAAAATTTTCAAAATTGTTTTCATAGTTTTTATATTTTAATATTAAGTCAAAATTAATTATTCCGCCAACATCATCACTTTCCATATGACAAGATTATAAAAGATTATAACAATTTTGTCACAAATCCTCATCTAGGCATCATTTTTGAGGCTTTCAGATACCATAATCCATTCAAATATTTAAATTTACATTAATTAAAAATTAAAAGATGAATATTTTAACAGAAATTTTTAATACTCCTTACCATACCCCACCATTCGACCAAATTAAAAATGAAGATTATCTTCCGGCTTTTAAAGAGCTGATTCAGCAATCTGAGGATGAAATTAACGCCATTGTTTCCAATACTGAAGACCCTGCTTTTGGGAACGTGATTGAAGCGCTGGCTTATTCGGGAGAAAAACTTGATGTACTTTCCAACATATTTTTCAACATAAATTCCGCAGAAACCAGTGATGAGCTTCAACAGATTGCCCAGGAGGTTTCCCCGATCTTAACGGAATATTCTTCAAAAATCTCTCAGAATGAAGCTTTGTTCAACAAAATCAAAAAGGTTTATGACGAAAAACAAAAGTATCATCTCAATGAGGAGCAGCAAATGCTTTTGGAAGAGACCTACAAAGGTTTTGTAAGAAGTGGTGCCCTTCTTAATGAAGAGGACAAAGAAAAATTAAAGAAAATCAATATGGATTTGTCTTTAAAATCACTGCAATTCGGACAGAATGTTCTGGCATCCACCAATGCTTATTTCAAACATATCACAGATAAAAATGATCTCGCAGGAATTCCTGATGCCATCATCGATCAATTTGCTGAAGAAGCCAAAGAAAGAAATCTCGAAGGCTGGGTAGTTACTTTACAATATCCAAGCTATGTTCCTTTTATGACTTATGCTGAAAACCGTGAATTGAGAAAAGAGCTGGCTCTTGCCAACGGCAAAAAATCTTTTGACGGCGGAGAATTTGATAACCAGAATCTGATCAAGGAATTGCTCAATTTAAAACAACAGAAAGCCCGATTATTAGGATATCATGATTATGCAGATTTTGTTTTAGAAGAAAGGATGGCCAAATCTCCAGCCAAAGTTCTGGATTTTTTAAATGAACTCCTGACAAAAGCAAAACCTTATGCCCATACTGAAATCGAAGAATTAAAATCCCTTGCAAAGGCTGACGGTATTGAAGAGATGCAGGCTTATGACCATCCTTTTTATGCAGAAAAGCTCCGTAAACAGAAATTTGACTTTAATGATGAGGAGTTAAAACCTTACTTCCCTTTAAATCAGGTTCAGGATGCAGTTTTCGGATTGGCTCAGAAGCTTTTCGGACTGACTTTTGAAGAAAGAAACGACATCCCGAAATACCACGAAGATGTAAAAACGTATGAAGTAAGAGAAAACGGGGAATTCAAGTCCGTTCTATACGCAGATTATTTTCCGAGAAAAGGAAAAAGAGCCGGAGCCTGGATGACCAGCTATAAAAATCAGTACCAAAAAGATGGTGAAAATTCCCGGCCGCATATTTCTATTGTCTGTAATTTTACAAAGCCTGCAAAAGATACTCCAAGCTTACTGACTTTCCAGGAGGTGACCACATTATTCCATGAATTTGGCCATGCCCTTCACGGAATGTTGGCAAACACCCAATATCCCGGTCTTTCAGGAACTTCTGTAAAATGGGATTTCGTGGAATTACCTTCCCAGTTTCTGGAAAACTTCTGCTATGAGCCGGAATTCTTAAAAACTTTTGCCAAGCATTATAAAACCGGAGAAGTGCTTCCCGATGAAAAGATCGAAAAGATCGAACAATCTAAGAACTTTATGGAAGGTTACCAGACGATGAGGCAATTAGGTTTCGGAATCCTGGATATGATGTACCACACCAAAGTGGATGAGTTGGAAAATGAAAGTGTAAAAGAGTTTGAAGATCAATATACAAAAGCAACCCAGCTCTATCCTTCCAATCCGGAAACAGCAATGAGCCCTAGTTTCTCCCATATTTTCCAGGGTGGGTATTCTGCCGGGTATTATTCCTATAAATGGGCGGAAGTATTGGATGCCGATGCTTTCCGGTATTTTAAGGAAAACGGAATTTTCAATCCTGAAATCGCTGCAAAATATAAAGTCCTTCTTTCTTCGGGCGGAACCAAAGATCCAATGGAGCTGTATAAAAGCTTCAGAGGCAGTGAACCGAGAGTGGAAAGCCTGCTGAAGAGGGCATTTGGATAAAATACAATAAAAAGCTTTTGAAAGATTCAAGAGCTTTTTATTTTTCAATACAAGCTTACCGTAAAGAAGCTGCAAAAACTTTCATTAAAGATCTGAAAAACCAGATCAGGAAAAAGATGGCAAAATAAAATTCTTATCTATCCACATTTTGTAGAAATTAATTTTATAATTTTATTGAAAATCGCAGAAATGAAAATTGCATATCCTGATAAAAGACCTTTTGTTAATCTAATTTTAGGAATTCTCTGGATCATCATAGGAGCAAGTTATTTTTTAGAGAATGGTAATACATCACAATGGGGCCCTTCCATTACAATAGCCGTTGGAATTTTTTACATTTTGTATTTCGCCTATGAATATTTCAGCAAATACATGGAAATTTCAAAAGACAGGATCAAAGTCAATTCAATTCCTAAAAAAGAGGTCAGAATTAGTGACCTGACAGAAGTAAGCCGCATTTCAGATGATTATATTTTCAGGTCTTCTGATAAAATACTGATTATTGCAAAATCCCAGATTAATAAAAAAGACTTACTAAAGTTTGAATCCTTCTTCAATACTCTTGATATACAGTTAAGAGAAAACAAGCAATAAGATCTCACCTTTTATCTATTGAAACCATTTCAGAATTCTTTATTACAAATAACTATATTGCATAACATAGTAATTATTATTAATTACATCTTTGTATAACAAACAACATCATTATGCAAATAAAAAATATCACCAAAGCCATGTTGGAAAATATTAAATAAAGTGATATTTCTTTTTTAATCTTTCCTTAATTTTAATCTTTAGAATTTCTAAAAATTAAGTAAGAATTAAACAAATTTCCATAACAACATTGCAACTATGCTAGATTTTTATACAATCAAGGATCATCTGCCAACATCTGATTATCCTGATAAGCTGGATTTGAAATTCGCAGGAGATCTTGATGACAGAACATTTAGCCAGCTGCAATCCAAAGAAATCGTACCTCGGAATTTTGATTATTATTCAGATTTCAGATGGGACCGGAAAACAATACAGCAAATCTGTAACGCTATTACAGATAAGAACCTGGAATCTGATACGGATGTAAAAAAACTGATGCAGTTATTAAACGCTGCCATCCAGGCTGAATGCAGCCTTGTTGCCTATGGAGACTAGAAATCCTATTTCTTCGTTTTAGGTCCTGTTTTCATAACCGACACATAAGAATTGGTGAATGCAGACAGGCTTTTATACCCTATCCTGAAAGCTATTTCACTCAAAGTATATTGTTGTGCGTCGATAAGCTCTATACTTTTTAAAATCCTGATAAGCTGGTGATATTTCTGCAAAGTAATACCAGTTTCCTGCTTAAAGATCCGCTGCAGGCTCCGCACAGACATTTTAGCCATATCTGCCAGATCATCAACCTTTAAATTATACTGATAATGGCTGTTGATATAATGGCAAACGGGAACCAAACGCTGATCAGCCGGAACAGGGATTTCCAGGAAGCAGCTTTCATCACAGAAATTGGGAAGACTGATAAGTAAAGCTTTCATAAAAGCCGTCTGCTCTTCATCCTCTCTGTGTACTTTATTCCATTTTGAGGCATATAAAAGCATTTCTTTTAAAACCGGAGGCGCCGGAAAAACATGAACACTCTGGAAAAAATCTTTTTTAAAAACCAATTTGAATAAAATCAGCATCAGATTCACTGTTTTCGCTTCAGAGGTTGTCCGGTGTTTTACATCCGAGGGAATCCAGATGACATGATTTTTCGGAACCAGGTAAATTTTCTGATCGATATGAAAATACTGATAGCCTTCTTCCACATATGTCAGCTGGGCACGCTCATGCAAATGATCATACTCATCATGCTTCCAGTTTTTCTCATACCAGACAAAAGCCTCATTTGATATTTTATCTGTATAAAAGCCTTTATTTTCTTCAATCAGTCCACATTTAGCATTGGCGTTCTGCATATTGTTTTTGGCAAATTTAATAAAAACGTCATTATTAATTTTGCATCTGAATTTTAGACTCAAAAAATTATGAAAAACTGGTACGGAATTCTAACCGGATTATTAATATTAATCATGACCCAAGCTATGACGGCACAGGAACACAAAGCAAAAGTTCTGGTTCTTTTTTATTCTGACAACGGCGGTACCTATGAGCTGGCTAAAGAAATAGCAGCCGGAATTGAAAGCAAAAGAAACGGGCAGGCAGTTATCAAACAGGTAAAAGCCTCTTCCTATCCGAAGCTGAAAAATATTCCTGTAGCAACTGTGGAAGAATTACCTTCTTACGACGGTATCGCTTTCGGATCTCCGGTCTACTTCGGGAATATCAGTACGGGGATGAGCGAATTTTTGTCAAAAACAGTCGGTTTATGGACGAATCATTCATTGGAAGGAATGCCGGCAACGGTTTTTATGTCAGCAGGAAGTGGCGCAGGAAAAGAATTGGCGATACAGTCTTTCTGGAATAGCCTGGCCGTTCACGGGATGATACTGGTTTCAAACGGAATCCGTGGTTTTGAAAAAACAGATAAAAATACCCCTCAGGGAAATACAGTTCTGGGAGTAATGAGCCTTACTTCCATAAAAAACTCTGAGCGTCCAAGTGAAAGCGAACGTTATATAGCAAGATTGCAGGGAGAAAATTTTGCAAAAGTGGTTTCTGCTTTAAAAGGAACATTTTCAAAGAAAGAAATCCCGGTTAGTGAAAAAGTAACTGATATTGCTTCTGTTCTAAAGCAAAAACAGATCGTTCTGCCACAGGTGCCCAAACCGGCAGGAAATTATCGGCCTTTTGTGCGTTCGGGAAACCTGGTTTTCATCAACCAGATCGCTTTAAAAGAGGGTAAAATTTTAAACCCTGGAAAACTGGGTACAGATCTCAGTGAAGAACAGGTAAAAGAGGCAACAAAAGTGACCATGCTGAATGTATTATCAGTTTTAAATGAGGCTACAGGTGGAGATCTGAGCCGTGTAAAACGTTGTGTGCAATTAACAGGAATTTTCAATACCCCGGATACTTATACCCAACACGCCAGTTTAATGAACGTGGCTTCAGATCTTGCTGTCGAAGTATTCGGGGAAAGAGGAAAACATGCAAGGGCAACCTTTGGGGCATCTTCGATTCCTGTGAATTCTTCAGTAGAAATCCAGGCTGTTTTTGAAGTGGAATAAAAAATTATCTTTAACTTAAACAAAAAATATCATGATCAAAGTATTCATTGCAGGAGCCACAGGCTGGGCCGGATCCGAACTGAGCAAAGGCGTTTTTAAACAGGAGGGAATGAAACTGGCAGGCGGCTTATCACGTTCCCACAATGGACAAAATTTAGCAGAAATACTTAATCTGGGAAATGAAGAAATTCCGGTATTTGATACAATAGAAAAAGCCCTTGATTCAGTAGATTTTGATGTCTTATTTGATTACACCAAACCGGATATCGCCAAAACCAATATCCTGGCTGCTTTAAAAAGAGGCAAAAGAGTAATTGTAGGAACTTCGGGATTAACTACGGAAGATTATTCAGAAATAGAAAAGGCAGCAAATGAAAATAAAACTTCTGTTCTGGCAGTAGGAAATTTTGCAATCACTGTTGTGCTTTTACAGAAATTTGCAGAAATAGCAGCAAAATATATTCCCAATTACGAAATCATCGATTATGCCCATGAGCATAAAATTGATACTCCAAGCGGTACGGTAAGAGAGCTGGCACACCGCCTTGCCCAGATTCAGAAGCCAACCGTTTATGTTCCCACTGATCAGCTGATCGGTGAAAAAGAAACCCGTGGTGCAGAGATGGAAGGGGTACATGTACATTCGGTAAGGCTGCCGGGGTATGTGATTGCCGTTGAAACGATTTTCGGTTTGAAAGATGAAAAATTAATCATAAGACACGATTCCGGAACCAGCGCCGAGCCTTATGTAAAAGGAGCTTTGCTGGCCATTGAAAAAATCGGGACATTCACAGGACTGAAGCGGGGACTGGATACCGTGATGGATTTTTAAAATTCCTATCGTAATAATATTATACAGAGGTCATTTTTATGGCCTTTTTTATTGCCTAAATCCTCTCACCTATTGGGTAAAAGCATATCTTTACGTTACAAATCTTTACATCATCCATGAAAAAAATTTCACAGGTATTCCTTATTTCATTATCTACAATAGCTTTTGCCCAGACCCATTTTAAAATAGAAATCAATGCCCCTCAATTCGAAAAGGATTCTCTGTATATGGCTCCGCCTATGAGCATGGTCAATATTTTCAGCCTTTATCATCTGACTATAGACGAGAATAAAAATGTGGCCTTCAGAAAAAAAATGAGCACCACAACAATCAGGATCAAACCTGAAAACAGTATTTCAGGAACTATAGATTATCCTCAGCCTTTCGTAATTTCTTATTATGATGCAGCAATAAACGGCGGCTATTCTTCAAAAATATTTTTCGTGGAAAAAGGCAGCCAAAAGATCCAGATTAAAAATAAAGACCTTGATTACAGTTTAGAGTCTGCCTCTATTACCAATGCAGAATATAAAAAGCTGAAAGAAAATCTGAAAACAGCAGATGAAAAATTAAAACCTTTTCAGGAAAACAATCCTGAAGATATTGAAAACAAGCAAAAATTATTACAAATCCATATCAGGAAAAATCCGAATTCCTATGCCGCTTTCTGGGAGATCGTCAGTGATTTTTCCCAGCATGGTTTCAATAAAATCTATCTGAAAAGCTTAGCTTTATTTTCGGATAAACTAAAAAACACATACAGCTATAAGGAGCTCGACAAAATGTTGGTTCTTGAAAATCTTACGGCTTCCGGAGGAAGCTTCCCTGACATGCAGCTTAATTCCACAGACAGTATTACCAAAACTGATTTTTCGAATTATAAACTGACATTGATTGATTACTGGTCAAGCACCTGCCACCCCTGCATTAAAGATTTACCCAATCTGGTGAAGCTACGCGAAAAATATAAAGATAAAGGGGTCAATTTCATCAGCATTGCCGATGATCAGACTAGGGAACGGATGGAACGTGCAGATAAAATTTTGCATCAGAATAACATCAGCTGGAAAAACTATTTTGATCTGAATAAAGAATTTCCCAAAAAGCTCAACGCTTCAGTAGTTCCGCTACAAATCCTTGTTGACAGTAACGGTAAAATCATATCCAGGAAAATGGGTGATCTCGATCAGATTGAAGCAGCAATAGAACAATATCTCAAATAACAAGAGTGACAGCCGTAAAGCTGTCATTTTCTTTTAAGCAGCAGGTCAGCCGGCGTTTTTACAATTGAAATGATCACAATAATCACACATATAATATTAGTGAATAACGTGATCTCAAAAGCTTTTCTGTAATCATCAAATAAAGGTTCAGTACCCAGAAAATAATAAAAAATACTTCCGATAAGAATAATTCCAGCTATAGCAGCGATCTGCTGGAATGTGATATAAACTCCGGAAGCATTTCCGGCCAGCTTTCCGGGAATTTCTGACAATGCAATATTAGCCAGTGAAGGAATAACAGAACCAACCCCTAACCCATGAATAAACAGGATCAGATATAACAGTAAAAAAGGAGCCTTGGCTGTAAATAAACAGCCCTGAAGAATCAGAATAAAGATAATAACACCTAATCCCGAAATAAGAAATTTCTTGCCATAAAGTAAAATAAGCTGAGGAGAAACCACGGAAGCCAAAATAAAACCCATCCCCTGAAAAACAATAATCTCCCCGGAGGCCAGCGGATTAATTTTCAATCCCTCCTGAAAAAACAGGGCGAGAATATAAAAATAAGAATCAAGCATGATAAAGAAAAAGGAAACTGCCAGAATTCCCAGGTTAAAGTTTTTGAATGAAAATAATTTTAAGTCCATCAGATAAGGTTTTCCTTTGTTCATTCTACTCTTCTGGTTCCTGATAAAATAAATTAAGATACTAACGGAAATAATGATCAGAATGATATTGATCATTCCAAACTCTTTATGCTCCCCCATTGTTAGAGCATATGTAAAGCTAAAAAGCCCTGCAGCCAACAAAACAACTCCGATCCTGTCAAACTTTCCTGTTGACATCGTTTTAGATTCATTCAATATCCGGATTCCTGAAAATACAGCCAGTAAACAAACAGGTATATTAATATAAAAAATAAGTCTCCATGGCTCTTTCATAAAGGTCAGGGATGAAAAATATCCTCCTAAAAACTGCCCGAGAATTGTCCCGGCTCCTATAGTGATTCCGTACCATCCCATTGCTTTTGTCCGTTGCTCATGTTTTGAAAATACAATCTGGATCATTGATAATACTTGTGGAGACATCAAAGCCGCACTGCATCCCTGCACAAACCTTGAAATAATAAGCAATACAGAACCGGCAGCTAATCCGCAACCTATAGAGCTCAGCATAAACATCAGCAACCCGATGATGAATATTTTTTTCCTTCCATACAAATCACCCAGCCTTCCACCCGTAATCAGGAAAGAAGCAAATCCGATAAGATAAGAAGAGATTATCAGCTGCATTTCACCGTTAGATGCTTCAATATCGTGCTGAATAGACGGAATGGAGACATTGATGATAAAAATATCCATGATCGTCAACAACTGCCCGAAAAGTATAACAATTAATTTCAGTGAATCAGATTTCATTTTTATATAGATATATCTATTTTTAAATAGGTAAAAAATTAAGACAATAAGCCCTGGATTATTTTTTTAATGTGATCAAATGAATCCGTACTCTTATTAATCGTTGACATTACAACAGCCCCTTCTAACAGTAAAAAAATATTTTCCACTGTTTCTTCTTCGTCAATTGATTTTCTTTTTTCATTGTACTGAACAAGCAGATCTTTAACAAGTGCTTTCTGCTTTTCTTTATGCTTCCTTACAAAATCAGAAATTACAGGGTTGCCGTCACCAATCTCTGAAATGATTTTAATAAAATGACAGCCTGCAAATTTGGATGAACCCTGCAGCTTTTTGCGGTAATCCACCAATGAAAGGATCTTATTTTCAGGCGTTGAAAGTTTAGCAGAATATTCTTCAAAACCGGAAAACCATTCCTGCTCTTCTTTAAGGAGATAAGCCTTTAGCAGTTCATTTTTTGATGAAAAGTGGTTATATAACGATCCGATAGCAATGTCTGCCTCAGCAATGATCTGGTTGATTCCCGTAGAATTAAAGCCCTGCTTATAAAAAAGGTCAGACGCAACCCTGATAATGCGGTCTTTTACTTTTTCTTTTTTCATCTTATTTTCTTTTTACAAATCTACGCTAAAAATAGATAAGTCTATCTATTATTTGCAAATTTATCCAGATTCATAATCATAAATATACTAAGGGAAGCATAAAAAGAATTTAATATTTTCTCCTGAACAGGATAAATTTTCTTTACCTTAGTATAGAAAATATTGTACAAAACCACCACATAATTAAATATGATTACACCCATATGGCAGAAGAACTTTATTTTATAAAACCAAACCCAAGCGTTGCTAAGATCAATCTGTACAATAAACTCTGCCGTGAAGAACAAAGTGTACTCGATTTTTTAGAAGACGATAAAAAAGCCAGCCTTGAAATCATCAAACAAAAAGTAAAAGACTCCGTAGAAAACCTTACCAAGGAAGAGCTACTGAATATTTTCTCATGGTTTAGCAATAACTATCATTCGGATAGCGAAGAGGTGAAAACCCAGCTTTTCATTAATGGGATCGATTTGTTTTATGAAATACCGGCTACGTCTGATGTTCAAAGCTTTCAACAGATTCTTTCGGATTATGAAAAATATTCTCAGCGGCATTTAAATTATAAAGTTGATGCTGAAGAATTCAACCGATTTTTGATTTACGGAATATTTTATTCAGCTATGTTGCAAAAAGATGACCAGAATATTGTAGCCGATTTTCTGAAAACAGAACACAAAATGTTATTTTCCTTTGCAGAAGAACAATTCAAAGCCAATAACGAAGGGTTGATCCTGGAAAATGCATCTCAGAAAAATATTTATAATTATTTTTCGGATCTGTATGATTCTACCAAGTTTTATAAAGGTTCGATTATTAAGCTTCATGATGCTTAGATGATAAATTATGCCGGAAATAGAAAAAGAATATACCCATTCCAGAATTTCAGTTCCTGCCGAATTTGAAAGTGTATTTTCTCATTTCTATTTTGCAGAAAACAATACGGAACAGCCGGTCACCAAAACACTACTCCCTACTTATCAGACCATTCTGTTATTTTGTTTCGGAGAAAATGCCACTATGGTGACCAAAGAAAATACTGTAGTAGAAGTTGACAAATGTATTGCTTTTGGTCCGGTCAGACAGGCTTTTAATTATACATTACCTTCAAAAACCTCAATTTTAGCCGCCAATTTTAAAGATGATGCCTTTTACCGGTTCTTTGGAAAAGCCGTTATAGAAAAACATTCTGTAGTACATCCTGATCATCTTTTAAATGAAAACTGTTTTACAGATTTGTGGCATGAACTTTCCGCCATCTATCCCGCAACGGAAAAAGTAAGTCATATTCTTGAATTTTGTCAACTATATCTGCAGGATCAGGAGGCGGCCGCTAAGCTTTTAAGCCGTTTTAAAGAGGAAAATTTAAATCCGGTGAAAATCATTGCAGAACAAACCCGGCAAAGTGAAAGGAATATTCAGCTTAAACAGAAGGAACAGTTTGGCTATTCTTCAAAGGAAATCAACCGGTACCACCGTTTTCTAAAGGCAATACAGCTGATTGAAAAAAATATAGCACAACGCCAGAAGGTCGAATGGTTCGAAATAATCAGTGCCTGCAATTATTATGATCAGAGCCAGCTGATTCATGATTTTAAACATTTCCTGCACCTTTCTCCTTCCCGGTATCTCAGATTTCAACAGGATATCTGCAATCCTAAATCAGGATAAACCATTTCGTTTTCTTACAATTTCTGAAACCCCAGCTCTTCTATTTTTGTCCTGTACAATTACAAAAAAGTAGAAACAATGAGACATTTAATTATTTATGCACATCCAAACGAAAACAGTTTAAACCATTATTTATTAAATACGGTACTTGAAGGCCTGCAATCGGAAAATCATGAAACTATGGTAAGGGATTTATATCAGATCAAATTCAATCCCGTTCTATCTCCTGAAGATATGCACGGACAGCGAATGGGGAAAGTTTCAGAAGATGTAAAATGTGAGCAGGATTATATCAGTTGGGCAGAGCATGTCACTTTTATCTACCCGATCTGGTGGACGGGAATGCCCGCTATCATGAAAGGCTATATTGACCGGGTTTTCAGCTATGGTTTTGCTTACCGGTATGATCAGGGAATTCAAAAAGGTTTATTAACCGGAAAACAGGCAGTGATCATCAATACTCACGGAAAATCCAACCAGGAATATGAACGCATCGGAATGGATAAGGCCCTCTCACTGACTTCTGATACAGGAATTTTCGTTTATTCCGGTTTTGAAATCAACCATCATTTCTTTTTTGATAAAGCTGACAGGCCAACTCCGGAAAACATTGAATCCTGGACTGAACAAATTAAAGATGCTTATGTAAAAAACAGATATACCAGTGACAGCCATCATACTTTCCAGTGATCAACTTACAGGTGATGTGTTTTCTTCCTCAACATAGAGCTGATGTATGGACTTATTGCACCGAAAATGCCGGACATAACAAACACAGAGAAAAGGAAGGATAGTTCTTATGTAATTAAAATTTTATTTTCTTATTTTGGAAGGAATTTAAACAAAAAATAAATGGCATAATGAACATACAATTTAAGAAAGCTTCAGAAAATGATATTGATTTTTTACTCGATCTAAGAATAAAAACAATGAATGAACATCTTTCAAGCTCAAATCTTCCCACAGATAAAGAATTCCATCTTCAACGAATAAAATACCGGTTTGACAATGCTCAAATTATCCTTCTGAATGATGAGCCAATCGGACTGTTAAAAACAGACCGGAGTGCAGACAAAATAGAAATCATACAAATTCAGATTGATCCCAGGCAACAAGGCAAAGGAATAGGAAAAACTATTTTAAAAGACATTATTGAAGAAGGTTTATCGGTTCAGAAGCCAATAACTTTAAGTGTTTTAAAGACCAACAAAGCCCAGAGCCTGTATGCTGGCCTGGGATTTAAAATCATTGATGAGGATGAGTATTCTTATATGATGAGATTTTCAAACTGAAAAAAGTATGCGAAACTGCATACTTTCTTATTATCTGTAGGTATAAGGTACAAGAACCTCTATAAAATTATCTGTTCTGTAAGGTTCTCCTATCGCTCTGAATTTCCAGTCACCATTGTGCCGGTAAGCTTCTGCAAAAACCATGGAACACATTCCATTCAGGCTTTCATCACCGGAAAGGCTGAATTTTGTGATTTCTTTTCCTCTTGCATCTACAGCTCTGATAAATGCATTCTCAATCATTCCAAAATGTTGCCTGTTGGTATTTCCCTGATAAATAGAGACTACAAATATAATTTTCTGATAACGCTGGTCGAGCTTATCTAATTTCACAATGATCTGCTCATCGTCTCCATCGCCTTCTCCGGTTCTGTTATCACCGGTCAGCCAGATTTGTCCACTCGGATGCCGCATAGAATTGAAATAAATAACATCTCCGCCATAGAGCACAATCTGCTTTCCGTTAGCTCTCTGTACAGTGCTTCCCATATTGGCAACTTTTCCATTGCTATCCAGAAGAAATGCAACAGCATCCAGATCATATTCTGCTTCTTTATTGAATAGATTACTGAAAAACCCGCCTTGCTTACGCACATCCCATCCCAAACCTATGGTAACAGTGGAAAGATCATAAACATCTTCTCCGCGGTCATTTTTCCTCAGGTTAATCGTCTGACCTTTCTGTAAATTAATAGCCATATCTATTTGATGATTTGCCCTTTATAATATTTTTCTAAAAAGAAAGCCAGATCGGCTCTGTATCCGATCCCTGAAGCCTCAAACTTCCAGCTTCCACCACGTTTGTACAGTCTCCCGAATTCCACTCCCGTTTCGATGGAAAAGTCTTCATCAAGCTCATATTTTGCGATTTCCTGATTGCTGATATTATCGATAATTCTTATGTAAGAATTCCGTACCTGTCCGAAATTTTGTTTTCTTCTTTCAAAATCTTCTATGGTCACCACAAAAAGAATTTCTTCTACTCTGCTGTCTACTTTTTCCAGGTCAATGATAATCGATTCATCATCGTCACCATCACTGTTTTTTCCGCTGGGGTCATCTCCTGTATGGCTTAAAGCTCCATCCGGAGAATTCAAATTATTATAAAAAATAAAATATTCTTCGCTCACCAATTTTCTGTCAGCATCAATCATGATTGCTGAAGCATCAAGGTCAAAATCATACCCTCTTCCTTCATTCGGATCCCATCCCAAACCTATGGTCATTTTTGTAAATCCTAAATCTATTCTTTGTCCTTTCTGTAAATTAATTGCCATAATAATAAATCTGTTGTTTCATCTAAGGTAGCGATGATTAGGAAATTTTCCAAATATATTTGACGTTAAATTATCCCAATATCAAGCTAAAAAAATCCGGTCAGATATAATGACCGGATCTGTATATTTAAAAAATATGATTAAAAAAATCAGCCTTTAATTTCCAGTTCAGAAACCACTTTATTTCTTGCTTTTGCCAGCATAGGAATGGAAATCAATCCCATCACCAGCATAATTGTAATCTGTAGCGGTAAGGAAATAAAAGAATAAGTAAGTCCCATTTCGCCTCCCAGTTCCGCACTTTTTCCCATAGATATAAACAAAGCCATAAAACCGAATTTCATCGCAAGGTTGAAAGCACCGATTCCACCACTTGCCGGAATAATCATTCCAAGAGTTCCCACTACAATAATGAAGAAACCGTCAGCAATGGTAAAATCTGAAGTTTCGGGAAGAGCAAAACATACAAGATAGGCAGCAAAATAGTAAGATATCCAGATTCCTAATGTATAAAGAATGAATTTACTTTTCTGTTTCAGTTTAAAAATTGAAGTTAATCCCTGAAAAATCCCATCTATAAAACCGATAATCTTTCCTAAAACAGGAATGGCTGCCAATTTCTTTTTGAGTGTAAAGAATAAAACGGTTCCTGCCACCAATATCAAAAGAACGATCAGAATTTTATTCGGGTTGATATCGACTCCTGAATTTTCATAGAAAGATAAGATCGCCTTGTATTTAAATATCAGAGTTAAACCTAAAAATCCCATCATACAAACCAGATCTACTACTCTTTCCAAAATAATAGTTCCAAAAGATTTATCTACCGGAACTTTCTCAACACCATATAACGCTGTTGCTCTTGCCACCTCACCACTTCTCGGAATGGTAAGATTCATCAGGTAACCGAACGAGATAGACCATAATGAGTTGGAATTGGAGATCTGGTGTCCCATGGGTTCCAGAAGAAGATTCCAGCGGATCGCACGAAACCAATATGCCAGGATTCCAAATACAGCAGCAAACAAAACCCAAAGATAATTTGCTTTGGCGAGTGATTTCTGTATGACTTTAAAATCGAGCCCTCTTAATGCCAGCCACAAAAAAAAGCCTGCAAAAGCAAGCGAAATTACAATTGTAATTACTGATCTTATGGGATTAGTTGATTTTTTCTCCATGAATCAGGTAAGAAGGTTTGTCTTTTCATCCGGGAAAACAATTTTCGGCTGGAATGTTTTTGCTTCTTCAGGAGTCATCTGCGCATAGGCAATAATAATAATGACATCATCTTTCTGCACTTTCCTTGCGGCAGGGCCATTCAGGCAAACTTCTCCGGACTTTCTCTTACCTTTGATAATGTAAGTATCGAAACGCTCCCCATTATTCACATTAACGATATACACCCTTTCACCTACTACTAGTCCTGCAGCTTCTATAAGGTCTTCATCTATCGTAATACTTCCAATATAATTAAGGTCCGAGGCTGTAACTCTTACCCTGTGAATCTTAGATTTGAAAACTTCTATTAACATGCTGCAAATTTATTAATAAAAATTAATAAAAAGACGTTTTGCACTTATTTTAAAAGTCCCAGACAGCCAGTTATTTAATTTTATAAAAATTAAAATATCGGGATTTTACTTACAGAATCTACAATCATATCGGCAAAAGCATTAATAGTTTATACAAAATTCAAGATTTAATAAATACAAAAAACAATATTAATTTTATGCTAAAGTCAATACACATAAGCATTTGGCATGATTTTAGTGACGGATAACGTAGATTTTTCGTGAAAACCCAAATTATCATATTTTAATCTTTTTCATTAAAAATCAAAAAAATTGCACAAGTTTTAATAAAATAATTGCACAATTAGAAAATAGTATTATATTTGCTATAATTACGAACCAACTTTAATATTAAAAATTATGAACAAGTCTGAATTAATCGACGCAATCGCAAAAGATGCAGGAATCACTAAAGTTGCAGCTAAGTCTGCTCTAGAATCTTTTATCTCTAACGTAACTTCTACTTTAAAGAAAAAAGATGGAAAAGTTTCTTTAGTAGGATTCGGTACTTTCTCAGTAGCTGAGAGAGCAGCTAGACAAGGTATTAACCCTGCAACTAAAAAACCAATCAAAATTGCTGCTAAAAAAGTTGCTAAATTCAAGGCTGGTGCTGATTTATCAAATGCAGTTTCCGGTGCTAAGAAAAAATAATCATTCAGATTAAAAAAATTCAAACCTCATCAATTGATGAGGTTTTTTTATTGGAAAAAATTGGTGGCTTCGAGTGCCTCAGCCACCAATTTTTGTTATATTTTTCACAACCGATTACTTACACAGTGGTGACTTTGAGAGCCTCAGCCACCAATTTTTTGTATTTTGTAAGCAATACCTTCAACACAACGGTGGCTGAGGCACTCGAAGCCACATTCCAATTCTACGGAGCTAAGCGGGAGATTTTCCAGTCCAGATCTTCCAATTCGTAAATAATTCTGTCATGTAAGCGGTTTGGTCTGCCCTGCCAGAATTCAATTTCATAGGGTCTGGCTAAATAACCACCCCAATTTTCAGGTCTTGGCACTTCGGTATTTTCATATTGCTTTTCAAGTTTTTTAAGCTTTTCTTCCAGGAATTCTCTATTCGGAATCACCTGACTTTGTGGAGAAACAGCAGCACCAAGCTGGCTTCCTTTTGGCCGCGAATGAAAATATCCGTCACTAAGATTTTCGGCAACCTTTTCGAGATCGGCTTTTATAATAACCTGTCTTTCCAGGCTGGGCCAGAAGAAATGAAGGCAGGCCTTATGGCTTTTCTCTATTGCCCTTCCTTTTTTACTCTCGTAATTGGTATAAAAAATAAATCCTTCATGTGTATAGGCCTTTAATAAAACCATCCTGGTCCTTGGACAGCCGTCATCTTCTACGGTAGAAAGTGCCATTGCATTGGCTTCCGAAATACTTGAATTTTCCGATGCTTCAAGAAACCAATCCCTGAACTGCTCAATGGGATTTTGTTTTATCTCACTTTCAATAAGTTGGGATTTGTCATAGACTTTTCTTTTATCATGAAGGTTTTCCATAAATATTTTTTATTAAATTTGAGTATGAATTACTCATACAAAGGTAAAATATTAATTTCCACCCCTGATATTTCCGGTGATATTTTTTCCAGATCAGTAGTGCTTATTATTGAACACGATGAAAGCGGTGCATTTGGGTTGATATTAAACAAGAAAAACAGTCAGATGAGTACTAAGTTCAAAAGCTTTTTTGACTTTAAAATTGAGGTATATGACGGGGGCCCTGTAGAAAACGATAAGGTATTCTTTATTGTAAAGGGAAAGAAAGTTACTGAAATCTACACAGAGATTACTGATGAATTTTATCTGACTGAAGATATTGAAAATATAATCAGTTCCGTTCTCAGTGGAGAGCTAAGCATTAACGATGTTAAAATATTTTCAGGATATTCAGGATGGTCTGCATCACAGCTGGACCGTGAGATTCAGAAAAAAATGTGGACAGTAGTGGATATTTACAATTTAGATTACACCCTTCCGAATGATCAGACCCTCTGGAAATCTATTATGCAGAATCTGGGTGGCGAATATTTATTGTGGGCCAATTCTCCTAAAGACATTTCTCTAAACTAGTATCACCTTTTCAAATTTAAGTGATTTAAAAAATTAACAAATTTTAAGCTTCCCTTAACCAATTTTTAAGAAAGAAATTCCGTTCTTTGAGAAACCAAAAATCATTGAAATGAAAGGAATTAAACTACTTGCTTTATCTCTCTTTTCGACAGCATTTTTATCCTTTACCCCGATCAGCAAAAAGTATATTATCATTGATGCCGGACATGGCGGAAATGATTTGGGGGCAAATCATAGCGGTATTTATGAGAAAAATATCACTTTAAATATCGCAAAAGAAATCCAAAAGTTGAATGAAAAACAAGAAAAATATGAAATTGTTTTAACAAGAACTTCTGATGCTTTCCCCACTCTTACAGACAGAACAAATCAGATTAATAAACTGAATCCTGAGCTGGTGATCTCCTTACATATGAACAGTAATCCTGAAAAAGAAACCGCTAAGGAAGGACAGGAAATTTACGTTCAAAATACTGATGGTTCCCGGAATCTGGCAGAAAAAATTTCTAAAAAATTCGGGTCTTGCGAAATCAAAGAACGTAACCTGCATATCTTAAGAGAATCTAAATCTCCTGCAGTGGTAATGGAACTTGGATTTATCAACAATAAGAAAGACAGAGAATATGTCTCCAGTGAAAAGGGACAAAAAGAAATTGCACAAAAATTCGTAGAGGTTATCAACGAGTATCCATAAAAAACAAATTCTGATCTATTCAGAATAAAACCCGGTAAAGGACTTTGGGACTTTGTTGTTTACCGGGTTTGTCAATTAAAAACTTTTCTTCCAGCTTTCTACCATTTCTAAAAAACGGGAGCTTTCAAAAGTCTTATTTCTTATTTTACCTACAGAAAATATGCCTTTCTCATCTGAAACCATTAAAATTTCTTCAGCTTTCTGAGATTCGAAAGCAATAATCTCATGTTCCTGGATATCCGCAAGGTTATTTTTATGTAAAAAAGTGACAAAATTTTCCAATAAAGGAGAGATATAAGCTCCTTCTGAATGCTTCGGCACTTTAATGATATTTCCGTCTAAAAATAAAAGATTTCCTGAAGTGGAACGGGCAATTCTCTTATTGGGGTTAAGCAGAATAACGTCGTCCAGGTCATTTTCCTGGGCATAAATACTGCCATAGATATTTTCAGGGCAATGAACCCTTATATTGCTCAACAGATTGTTGTTGACATTAATTTCTTTAATCAAATCCAATTCCAGAGGCCTTTGATGAACAGCCAATACGTCTTCTTTTTCATCCACTTCATAAAAGTAAGAAATTGATGATTTTGCCAAGGTCATCCCATCTGAATTTCTGAACACCTGAAAATTAATAATCCCGTTCTGTATTCCTTTCTCTTCAATCACTTCTTTTTGAAAAAGCTGTTGAAAAAACTCAAGGGTATAGGCCAATGGAATATTCATTCTCATCTTTCTCATAGAAGCCATCAGGAAGAAATAGCATTCTTCATCTATAATAAGCCTTCCCTCCCTCACAAAGAAAGAAACTTTCACTGCGTCTCCGGAAAGAAACGCCCTGTTTTTCACATTCAATTCGTTTGAAGTAAAATATTGATTTTCCAATGTATGATTTATTTATAAAAAAATAATGAACGATAAATCGTTCATCAGTTTTACCATTTATACAACTTCAGGCTATGCTGCACCTAATTTTATTCTAAGATTTTCGATAAGGTTTTCCCAATACATTGCATTTTCTTCCTCATCACCTTCTTCACAGAAGTCTGTAATATTTAAAGCTAAGTCTTCTGTAATATCATCAATTGTGATCGTCATTTCAAAGAAATTTTTTGTTCCTTCATCTTCTTCCCATCTGAAACGCACGAAACCTTCCGGCTTATATCTAATCAAAGTGGCCTTTTCAGCAGGGCCTCCACCCCAGCTAAAAAAGAAATCATCCCCTTTCTCTACTACCTCATCCGCAAACCATTCAGATAATCCCTCTGCTGTTGCCAGATACTCATATAGAATCTCTGAAAGACAATGCATTGGAAATTCGTAATGGACTTTATGTTTCGCCATATAATCTTTGTTTTAATCGTCCCGCAATATATAAATTAATTTTTTTATTACACAAAATTGTATTTACTTTTTTACATAATATGCATGATTTTTATCAGAGATTTTAAATCACTATAAAACGTTATTTTTAAACCGAAAAACTACGATGCAATGCATATTTAATTGAAGATTGAGAGTACAAAGCTGATCGTTTTGAACCCGAGTTCAAAGTTTTTATTTTAAAACTATATGCACTTTTCAATTAATAATTTATCAATTCACATTGAATTACTCTCTCAACTATAAACCCTCAATTGTTAATTAGTTTTCATTCAAAACATCCAGAATAATCCGGCAGCCTTCTCTGATTTCACCTTCAGAGATTGTCAATGGTGGTGATATTCTCAGGTACTCATTTCTGTAGAGCTGCCAGAAAACAATCAATCCTTTTTCCATACATTTTTTAGCGACATCTAAAGTGTATTCCGGAGAGCCGAGGTTTACCGCCAGCATAAGCCCTCTCCCATTGACATTTCTAATTTTCGGATGTACCAGAAGCTCTCTGAATAATTTTTCTTTTTCACCTACAAGATCCATCAAACCACTTTCCAGAACTTCTTTCAGTGTTGCATAGCTGGAAGCTGCTATCAGCGGATTTCCTCCGAAAGTGGTAATATGCCCAAGTTTAGGGGAATGTGACAGGGAATCCATAATTTCTTTTGAACTCATGAAAGCACCAACGGGTACTCCTCCGCCCATTCCTTTTCCCATCACCAGAATATCAGGAACAACCCCATAATGCTCAAAAGAAAATAACTTCCCTGTTCTTCCAAACCCGGGTTGAATTTCATCCAGAATTAAAAGAGCTCCCACGTCCTCGCATCTCTTTTTTAATTTAATCAGATAATCATTATCCGGCACCAGAAATCCCGCTGCTCCCTGAATGGTTTCCAGGATTACACAGGCCGTCTTTTCTGTAATTTTATCAAAGTCTTTTTCATTATTGAATTCAATAAAGCTCACCATCGGCAATAAAGGACGAAACTCCCTTTTGTGGAATTCATTTCCGGAAACACTCAATGCTCCATGGGTATTTCCATGGTATGAGTCTTTAAACGAAATAATTTCTTCTCTTCCTGTATATCTTTTGGCCAACTTTAAACTTCCGTCAATGGCTTCGGCCCCACTGTTTACGAGATAGGTAATCTCCAATGGTTCAGGAGTAGCCTCTGCCAGTAATTTACATAATGCAACCGGTTTTTCCTGCGCATATTCTCCATACACCATTACATGCAGATATTTATCTGCCTGCTCTTTAATCGCTTCCACAACTTTAGGATGAGAATGCCCCAGTGTATTGGCAGAAACTCCTGCTACAAAATCCAGGTACTTTTTCCCGTCTGTCCCGAAAATATAACTTCCTACCGCCTTATCAACTTCAAAGCCGGCTGCAAATTTTGTTGTTTGTGCCTGATAGCTAAAAAAATCTTTTTGCATTTCCATTCCTGTAAAAATTTCAGCAAAGCTAAAAAACATTCATTAAATGCCGAAATTATCCTGATAGAATAAAAGAATCGCCCTTGATAAAAACCTGAACTGAAAATACCGAAAGATTCAGATTAACCTTATTCGTTCCGTCGTAATTAACCGTACTTTCCAGCAAATGAAACTTTTGAATATCATTAACAAATAAACTTCCACCAGCCTTATTGTATAAAAATCGGCCATTTTCTTAAGAAAATGGCCGATTTTTTAATTTATAGAAAAAATTTAATTCCGATCATGCAAGCTAGCTCCCTAAACTGAATTATTTTCTTGTACGTTTAGGTTTTTTAGCTTCTTCTTTAGCTTTTTCTTTTTCTACAGCTTCCTGTGCCTGATTATATAATGTATTGTCAGCCTCATATTTTATTTCCTCATGATTCGGGGTATCCACCAGAATATCCTGCCATTTCATGATCCGGTCTTTTGTATTCCAGTTAAAATCCGGAAACTTCCTTTTTTCAGGCTCTAATTTACTCATAGGATAAGTATCGGAAGTTGCACCTATATTACAGGAAACAATCTGTATAGCCTTTTCTTCAAATATAGCATCAATGATTCCGCAGGAAGTAAGGGATATCCCTATTCTTTCGTTTTCTTTTGTTTTTTCATTGAAATCATCTGCATAGGTAATTGATTGGGCGTTCCCGATTACTTTTGCTTCTTTAATATCGTTGTTCTGATAATAAACGGTCATCAGCTTTCCTTTCACCTGATTGAATTCATCTTTCAGGTTTAGAGAATCTACTTTACTTATTGCAAAAGCATTTCCTATTACTTTCAGAGAGTCAAGATCCTGAGTCGTTGTATTGAAGTAAGCTTCCACTTTATCCCCGGTTACCTGTTTTTGTCCGCTCCATAGAATTGGCTCGGTATACATATGCATCACCCCGTCAGTTTCATTAAAGGCAATTGAATCTGCTCTTCCCTGGGCATTGGATTTATAGAATCTTCCTTTTCTGAAGGCTCTCAGGAAACTCTTCTTTTTTGTAGCATCTGCAGTATCCGGCTTCTGGAAAGAAATAATTTTTTCAGCAGCAAAATAAATAGAATCTTTTTCAAAAGCTTTTACTGCATAAGGATTTTTAGTCATCATTGCAGAATCTTTCTTCTCAAAGATCTCTCCGTACCCCCCTTTTATCCATCTTCTCTCTTGAGGGTCATCTAAAGTAACGTTTCCCGTTGCTGTTCCAAAACCTGTGATCTGATTGTAATACATATCGTCACCGGTAAGAATTTTATCATTGTAAAAAATTTTAGAATTTTTATTAAGATAGGCCTCTTTAGAATTCATTTTGTACGTACCTCGTTCGGTATATACTCTGTTTTTGGGATTGGCACGGTTGGTAATAGTAGTAGGTCCGAAAAACTCTGCAACCTTGGTATTCTGGTTTTGTTTAATATTGGCTCCTTCTACAATATAATCTTTACTGTCTATTTTTACATTTCCAACAAAATCAATCATCTTGGTATCAAGAAAATACGTTGCGGTTTTTGTATACATGACGTTCTCACCATCAGAAATAGTTCCTCCGGTATTAAAATAGGCTTGGTTAGAAAGCCTGTCATAATACAAGATATCTGTTCGGATTGTCTGTTTCGGATCGGTAAGAACCACATTTTTCCGGGCAACACCTTTCTGGGTATTCCCGTCGTATTCCATTTCTGCAGCAGTAATTACAGAGTCGTCTGTATTCTGTAGCCTCGTGTTTCCAATTGCTTTTACAAAGTTTTCTTCGCTGTATAGCACCACTTCATCGGCGGTAAGGATAGAGCCCTGATGCTCAATTTTCACATTTCCCTGAAGATATTGGTTACCGTCATATTTTGCAGGATCTTTTTTAATATAATCTGCATGAATAATTTTCACCTTATCCTCAGGTCTCAGCTGCTGAGGCTGATTTTTCACAGAGTTTTGTAAATAGGGATCTCTCTGTGCAGGTTTTTGCTGACCCTGCACCAGTGAAAGTGTGGAGATAAAAAATAACAAAAAAAGAATCAGTCTCATTGATTATTCATTCTTAGTGCCATAAAAATACAGCGAATGAGAATCAATTTTTACGCCAAATGCTTCTTCAATTGCTTCTTTAATGCCTTGAATTCTAGGATCGCAGAACTCTATAATCTCTTCAATCTCCTTATCAGAATCTTTTTTGTAAATCACCAGATGATCATGCTGTTTATCAAAATAAGACTTTTCGTAAGATGATGAAGTAAGTGTTTTTTCACCAAACTGGTGCTTACGGATTAACCCCGCATCAAGGAAAATCTCAATAGTATTGTAAATCGTTGCTTTAGAAACATGATATTTTTTCTGCATCATCAGAAGATACAGATCATCCACATTAAAGTGATGATCCATATTATAAATCTCTTCTAATATCGTATATCTTTCAGGAGTGTTTCTGAAACCTTTTTCTAATAAATAGTTTCTTAAAACATCTTTGATTAAAGCAATATTTTTTTCTTTTTGTATCGTATCCATCAAAAAAATTATCTACAAATTTATTGATTTTTATTTAAATAAATATTAGACTCTATTGTTAAAGGATCTTAACTCTTGTGACGCAAAAATTCGGCCTGTTCGATTTTATTATCGTAAACTGTCAGTTCTGTAATAGGGGCAGACTCCACTACCACATTGTGTGAGGTAACTCCCCAGGACTTGAAATCATCACTTCCTATATACTTCACAAAGTTGTAAATATTAAGGGTAATCTTCTGTTTAACAGTTAAAAGTATATCGTTGATATAGGTGTTATCTATTACCACGTATTTGAGATCCGGTGGAATGTTATGAGCTCTTAAAGACGGGTGGCTGCTTCTTGAAGGAATCGTTCCGTCAGCCATCAGATCTTTTAAAACCATATTGAAATAATCATTGATTCTTCTGTCAACTTTAAATCCTAAAAGGAAATTGATTTTATAAACCGTTCCCGGAAGAATTTCATCGACCGTATATTTAAAAGTATATGGATCTTCCTGGTTCACAATACTTAAAATAAAATAATGGTCTGCTCTTTTTGGCTGCTTTTTGATGATTGAATAAATAATTTTAGATTCTACTTCATCATTTCTTTTGGCTCTGCTTAAATAGGCAAGATTGGTCGCGTACTTAGGGATTGTTTCATCCAATTTCATATCCTTAATAATTGAAACATAGGAATCAATCTTCACAAAATTAATGAACTTGGTCTTGATTAATCGCCCGTTGTACCATGCATACATACAAACTCCAATAAATCCACCTAAGATCACGGTGATCCAACCCCCTTCAAAGAATTTAATAATATTAGCACTGAAGAAACCTAGTTCGATAGCCATATAAACCATCGCAAAGAATAAAATAAGCCCTTTATTGACTCTGTGCTTCAGTAACCAGAACATTAATAATATGGTGGTCATCAACATTGTCACGGTAATCGAAAGTCCGTATGCCGCTTCCATTTTCCCTGATTCTCTAAAGTGGAGCACCACAATAACACAAAGAATCAAAAGCCCCCAATTGATTCTTGGAATATACATCTGCCCTTTAACACCTGATGGATAATCAATTTTCTGATTAGGCCATAAATTGAGAGACATTGCTTCCGAGAAAATAGTAAAGGATCCGGTAATTAATGCCTGGCTGGCAATAATTGCTGCTGCAGTAGCTAAAATAACCCCAGGAACAATCATCCATTCTTCCATAATTCCAAAGAAAGGATTTATTACAGAGAAACCAGGTTTTCCATAATTGGTCAAAAGCCAGGCTCCCTGTCCAAGATAGTTTAAAATAAGCATGATTTTCACGAAGCCCCAGCTTACCCTTATATTTTTAGCACCGCAATGCCCCAGATCCGAGTAAAGAGCTTCCGCTCCGGTCGTACAAAGGAAAACGGCTCCAAGGATCACAATTGCGCTGGGAGAGTTTACAATAAGCTTGTAAGCATAATAAGGGTTGAAAGATCTTAAGATTTCAAAATTTTCACTTAAATGCATTACTCCCAAACCTCCTAAAACCAGAAACCAGACAACCATTACAGGGCCAAAAAACTTTCCGATAAAACTGGTCCCAAATTGCTGTACTACGAAGATTACAATTAAAATCCCAATGGTGATAGGAACAACAGGGGTATGTGGATTATAGATTTCAAGACCTTCAATGGCTGACATTACTGTAAGTGAAGGTGTGATAACACCATCGGCTATAAGAGCGGCAGCCCCTACAATGGCGACAAGATACAGCCAGCCTTTTTTAAGGTTTTTTACAAGAGAAAATAATGCTAAAATACCACCTTCTCCCTTGTTATCTGCCCTTAAAGCGATAATAACATATTTTACGGTAGTCTGGAGGGTTAAGGTCCAGATAATACAGGAAAGAGCTCCTTCTATATATTCATTGAAAGGCATGTTGCTACCTCCGTCTCTTGCATTCACAATCGCTTTCATTACGTAAAGCGGCGAGGTCCCTATATCTCCGAAAACAATTCCAAGAGAGACTAAAACTCCAATAAAAGAAAGTTTTTTAATGTCAAAATGATGACCACCTTCAGTAACTTCTGCCATATCAGCTTATTTAATTTTAAAAGCGCAAATTTATACTAATTTTATGACCTCAAGAATTATTCTTCATGAATATAATAAATGAAAAAACTTCCTTTCGGAAGTTTTTCTCTATGATCTATTTTACGTACATCGCATTTTTAAGTTCTGCTTTCACTTTCTCAAGCTTAGGGAACCATTCTGCAAATAAGGCAGCTGAATAAGGTGCAGGGGCATCAGGAGTAGTAATTCTCTTGATAGGGGCATCTAAATAATCGAATGCTTTTTGCTGTACCATATAAGTAATCTCAGAAGAAATGGAGGCAAACGGCCACGCTTCTTCCAAAATCACCAGTCTGTTTGTTTTCTTTACAGATTCTAAAATGGTATCATAATCTAAGGGACGAACTGTTCTAAGATCGATAACTTCTACAGATATTCCTTCTTTAGCTAAATCTTCAGCAGCCTGAATAGCCAGCTTCATGATTTTTCCGAAAGAAACCAAAGTCACATCTTTACCTTCTTTTTTAATATCTGCTTTCCCAATCGGCAAGTAATATTCTTCTTCAGGAATTTCCATTTTATCGCCATACATCTGTTCAGATTCCATGAAGATGACGGGGTCATTATCCTGGATTGCTGTTTTCAATAATCCTTTTGCATCATAAGGGTTTGAAGGAACCACTACTTTAAGCCCGGGGCAGTTGGCAAACCAATTTTCAAAAGCCTGAGAATGCGTCGCTCCCAGCTGTCCTGCCGAAGCCGTAGGACCACGGAAAACAATCGGACAGTTCCACTGACCTCCACTCATCTGACGGATTTTTGCCGCGTTATTAATAATCTGATCAATTCCTACCAAAGAAAAATTGAATGTCATAAATTCTACGATCGGCCTGTTTCCATTCATTGCTGCTCCTACAGAAATCCCTGTAAAACCAAGCTCAGCGATGGGTGTATCGATTATTCTTTTAGGGCCAAATTCATCCAGCATTCCTTTTGAAGCTTTATATGCACCATTATATTCTGCAACTTCCTCACCCATTAAATAGATGGATTCGTCTTTACGCATTTCCTCGCTCATTGCCTGTGCAATTACCTCACGAAAAGTATATTCTGCCATATTTTTTTGAAAAATTTAGACTACAAAAATAGTGTTTTTTTTATTATACCCATAACAAAAACGACATCTCATTTGAATGAAATGCCGTTTATTAATTTTATTTAAACCGGATTAGTTTGCTTTTTGCCAAGTTTGCGTTCTTCCCAGTATAGATACTCCCAGATATCCTCTTACATTCAGCTGGTCTCCACTTCTTGTAATGGTACATTTGTATGTTTTACCTGTTTTCGGATCTGTAATTGTTCCTCCTGTAAATTCATCACCGTCTTTTTTCAGGCCTCTGATGATTTCCATTCCTAAGATAGGTTTCCCTTTTCTGTCATCTTTACAGGACGAGCAATTCGGGTCTGCAGGTTTTATAAGCAACTGAGATACTTTCCCGTAATACTTACCGTCTGTCTTTTTATAGATCTCCACAATAGATTTTGCCTGCTTGGTTTCATCATCTATTGTTTTCCATTTCCCTTCAATTTGTGCAAAAGATAGTACACCAAATAAAGAAAGCACTAATGTTAATAATAATTTTTTCATATTTCTTATTGTTTTAATTCCAATAAATTATTTTTGTTGTCTATTTACTGCTAAAAATATAAATTAATTTCAAACAAACAAAAACTTTTATTATCCTAGGCATATATAACAATACGCATACCAATTTTTAGAATTAAACACTGACCAAACATTAATACAGTTTTCTGTTAATTATTTTATCCATATAATCCTGATACCAGGCTTTGGCTATTTCTTTTCCTTTTTCAACTTCCGGGGTTTTCAGCTGGTCCATAAGATTCTTCTCCAATCCTAAGTCAGCTTTATCATATACCCCAATTACATTTTTACCATCAAAACGATAGATGTAATTGCCAATGATAAATTGCTCTACTCCACCATCGGAATTCGCAATAATAGCCGGATATTTTTTATCACTTACCAGACTTCTTCCCCAGCTTCTTACCTTTTTGTTATACCCGATCAGGTCTGCCAATGTCGGATAAATATCAATTTGTTGTGCTACTTCAGGATTTATACCCTTTAAATTATAGGCAGGATTCGGGGAATATAAAATAATCGGGACAGAGAAGCGGTTCATTGCTTTTTCATATTCCTGATAATAGATCTGATTGGTATGGTCTCCTGTAAACACAAAGATGGTATTATTAAACCACGGTTGTTTTTTAGCCGTTTCAAAATACTTTTTAATGGCATAATCCGTATACTGTATCGGCTCATGCATCTGGTTTCTCCCTTTCTTAAATTTACCATTATATTTCTCCGGAATTTTAAACGGATGGTGAGAAGAAGCCGTAAAAACAGTTGCCATAAAAGGCTGGGTTTTTCCTACATTTTTAGCAAAATACTGCAAAAACGGCTCATCCCAGACCGCCCACATTCCGTCAAAGTCTTCATCATGATTGTATTCTGTCTTTCCGAAATAGTGTTTAAATCCAAGAATATTTCCAAAGCCTAAAAACCCCATTGACCCGTTTGGAGCTCCATGATAGAAGGAAGTGTCATAGCCCAGCTCATTACAAACTGAAACAATAGACTGTATTTTCTGATTGGAGTACGGAGAACTCGTAAAAGCATCCGTAAGACTAGGAATCCCGGCAAGAACACTGCTCATTCCGTGAATCGACTGTCTCCCGTTGGCAAAAGTATTGGGAAAAATAAGACTTTCATTAGCTAAGCTATCTATAAAAGGAGTATAGGAAACATAATCTTTTATATGCTTATCCTTGTTAAATGCCCCGGAATATTCCCGGCTGAAAGATTCAACAATGAAAATAACGATATTCGGACGGCTCGCTACTTTTCTGTCGTATATTTTATAAGGCTGAATATTTTCATCAATAAATTTCTCATCTACAAAATGAACTTCTTTAAAATTATTTGTCCCTAATGTCCTGAAAAATGAAAAAGTGCTGTTCAATACCATATTTCCCTGTGGTGGAAGCTTCACAAAACGATTGGCATCTACAAGGTTGATCGGCCTTGTACTGTGTTTAAAATCACCACGAATTCCACCAACCACCAAAACAGCAACTCCGCAAAGACAAAGCACTGATAAAATAAAGTAAGGAACCAGTTTTAAAGGCTTATGCTCCGTTACTTTTACTTTTTTATACAGAAAAACCCATAATCCCATTAAAAGAATAAACCATATCAGAATGAAGGGATTTTGTACAATAGAAGTGGTGAATACTTTAAAAATATTGGATTCATGCTGGGCTACCTGAAATGCAGCCGAAGTAAGCCTCGTCTGTGAAAATTTATAATATACGAAATCACCGAAATTCATTGCATAAGCTATTCCATTGGTGATAAAATACAACCAGAATAAAACGCCCTGGTAGCCTTTTTTGGTATTGATGACAAGCGGGATAAGGCTCAGAAGAATGAATAAAGAATTCACATACAAAATTGCTGTCGTATCAAATGCAATCCCATGATAGGAAAGACTGAAATAATCTGAAACAGAATCAACCCTGACCAGGTCTTTATTGAAATACCAGAATAAAAATCTCGCAATCTGATAAAAAACATATGCCAAAAAAATCCTGTACAATAATGCCAGAACTTCCTGTTTTCTAAATTCTTTAAAAAATTTCATCCGGCAAATTTACATCAAATTCACATTAATGTATTTTTTAGTTCATATTATTTTGATTCAGAATTTTTAAAAACTGTAATTTTGTGGCTATGAATTTCATTAAAAACAATCTTGCCAACGCCATCACGCTGGGAAACCTGTTTTCCGGGTGTGTAGGGGCCATCCATCTTATTTCAGGTGATTATGAAACGACTGCAGTCTGCATTGTGATTTCATTGATTTTAGATTTTTTTGACGGTTTTGTGGCAAGAGCTTTAAAAGCAAATTCCAACCTGGGAGTTCAGCTGGATTCTCTGGCAGATATGGTCAGTTTTGGACTGATTCCTGGGTTAACAATTGTTGTAGCATTAACAGGAATCGATTTTAGGGATCCTTTAGAATCCATCAAGTATGCATCTATACTTGCAAATGACCATCTATGGATACCTTATCTGGGGCTTTTCATCACTCTTTTCTCATGTCTGAGACTGGCCATTTTCAATTTGGATGAAGATCAGAAATATTATTTTAAAGGATTAAATACACCCTCAAATACCATTTTGATTTTCGGATTATTTTACGCCAACAAAGAAGTGGGAAGCTTTGAATTTCTCTTTGAAAATCAAGTATATCTCATTATTCTGACAGCTGTTTCATCATGGCTTTTAATCAGTCCTGTTAAAATGATTGCAATGAAATTCAAATCGATGAAGCTTCAGGATAATTATCCAAAACTGGCTTTGCTGATCGGCTCTGTCATTATTTTAATTATTTTTAAAAGCGTAGGAATTCCGATGGTGATTATTTACTATATTTTAATATCAATTATTTTTCAGAAACAACTTAATTAGTAATGAGCTTCGAGTGGTCAGTTATGGAATAACCATAGCTGTAACATCCACTCGTAACTCATAACTTTCAACTCATAACTTACAAAAATGAATTTAAAATTATACAAACCTCTTTGCATATTTGATTTAGAAACTACTGGAACAAATATCGGTAAGGACAGAATTGTGGAAATCTGTATTTTAAAAGTAAATCCTGATGCTTCCAGAGAAAGCAGAACATGGCGTATCAATCCGGAAATGCCTATTCCCAGAGAAAGCAGTGAGATCCATGGAATTTACGACGAAGATGTAAAGGATGCCCCAACTTTCAGGGATATTGCTTCAAAAGTAATGGAGATGATTTCCGGAGCAGATCTCGGAGGCTTTAATTCTAACCGTTTTGATGTTCCGCTTCTGGCAGAAGAGCTTTTGAGAGTAGGTGTTGATTTTGATTTAAATAAATTCAAACTGGTAGATGCACAGACGATCTTCCATAAAAAAGAACCGAGGAACCTTGGTGCCGCTTATCAGTTCTACTGTGGGAAAACACTTGAAAATGCCCACTCTGCAGAGGCAGATGTCATGGCGACATTTGAGGTTCTGGACGCCCAGGTTGGAAAATATGAAGATATTCCCAATGAGATTGCTCCATTAAGCGAATTTACTTTCCACAATAAAAATGCAGATTTAGCCGGGTTTATCGGCTATAATGAAAAGATGGAGGAAGTTTTCAATTTCGGAAAATATAAGGGGCAGGGTGTAAAGGCTGTTTTTCAGAAAGACCTTGGGTATTTCGGATGGCTTCAGAATGCTGATTTCCCGCTTTATACCAAGAAAATTTTTACAAAAATCCAGTTATCCGGTAAATTTTAAAAAATGTCAGAATTAGTTCGTTTTAAATTTTATGAAACTGCTCTTGAAGCCAACCGGGACAAGCAGATCCTGGCTGAAAATGATATTCAGAGTTTCATTGCCAACGAACAGCTTATTCAGTCGGATTGGCTGCTATCCCAGACTGTAGGCGGAATCCAGCTGCAGGTTTTTGAAGAAGATGTGGAAAAGGCACAGCAGGTCTTACGGGACTATCAGGATAACGAAAAATATTCGCTGGAGGTAGAACATACCATTGAAAATCCAAAGTTTGATTTTGTGTGCCCGAAATGTGGATCAAATCATATTTACAGGGACGACAGCGCTACGAGTTTCTTTGGAGTTTCTCTTCTGACAAGCCATAAATTCGTGTGTTATTATTGTGAAAACGAGTTTACCCATTAAATAATTTTGTCTCTTGACGGCAAAACAATATATAAATATTTAGAAAGCTATGAAAATCATCTGTATAGGAAGAAATTACAGCGAGCATGCAAAAGAGCTCGGCAATGAGATCCCTGAGAATCCGGTCATTTTTATGAAGCCTGACACGGCAGTTTTAAAAGGAAATGATTTTTATATCCCTGAATTTTCAAATGATATTCATTATGAGCTGGAAGTCGTTCTGAAAATCTCAAAGGGTGGTAAATACATCCGGAAAGAAACAGCCCATAAGCATTATGATGAGATCGGCCTTGGAATTGATTTCACAGCACGGGATCTTCAGAGTCAGCTTAAATCTAAAGGGCTTCCATGGGAACTGGCCAAAGGCTTTGACGGCTCTGCTGTTGTAGGAAATTTCTTTAAAAAAGATCAGTATGACCTTAGCGGACTGCAATTTTCATTGTTTAAGAATAAAGAGAAAGTACAGGACGGTAATACGAAAGACATGATTTTCAGCTTTGATGATATTGTGGCTTTTGCTTCTCAATATTTTACGCTCAGAGTGGGTGACCTTATTTTTACAGGAACACCGAAAGGGGTAGGAAAAGTAGAAGAAAATGATATCCTGGAAGCATTCATGGAAAATGAAAAGATGCTTGACATCCGAATATTATAAGTTATTTAACACAGATTCTGACAATTTTTCCTTAACTTTAGATAACAAAATTAAAGGTTATGGTAAATATTGTATTACCCGTAGATTTTGGGGATAAAACAGATCAGCTTGTAGACGGCGCAATTAAATTCGCTAAGGAAGTGAATGGCAAAATTAATTTAATTCACGTTGCACCATCAGACATTGGCTTTGCCATTGGCGACATGGGTTACCAGTATTTTCCTGAGGTTGAAGAAAACGAAATCAGAGAAGAACTGGTTCAGCTCAACAAAATTGAACAGAGAATTATTGCCCATGATGTAGATTGTGAACATCTTTTAAAGCAAGGAATAGCTAAAGATATTATTCTGGAATATGCCAAAGCAAAAAATGCCAGCTATATTGTGATGGGTTCACATGGAAGGAGCGGAATCTATGATGTATTTGTAGGGAGCTTAACAAAAGGGCTTACCAAAAGTTCTCATATTCCGGTTGTAGTACTTCCTATCCATGACTAAAAACAGCTAAATTTTAATCGTTAATCATAAAAAAGCCGATCAAATAAAATCTGATCGGCTTTTTACTATATAACCAATTAATTAACCTTCTTTTTTGTAGATTGACGGATCGTAGTAAGGATGCTTACCTTCCGTTGGAGAATAATAGTCTTTATCTTTATCACCACCTAATGTTACTACCAATACATAACACCAATAGATGAACAGCACACAGCAAACAGTAAATAGAATCCAGTTTAAAACATTTCCGAAGGTGTCAAAGAAACCAAAACTCCATTTGAAAACTTTGCTTAAGAATAGAAAGAAAGACGTCATTATTTTCCTTTTTTAAATTAACTTTGTACAAATTTATAAAAAATGTTTAAATTACTTTCAAAAGAAAGCAATATTTTTTCAATCCCTGTTTATATTGGTTTTCTTCTTTTAATAGTAATAATATTTAACATACTGAATTTCAATACTTATGAAGCAATTATTGCCGGAATTACTTTTCTTGGAATTGCTTTGGCTTATTTTTGTTTTCATACGATAGCCCTTAATTATCAGACTCATCTGCCTTTATTTTTATATACGATTTTTATTTTCGGCCTTTATCCCGGTAGCCTGGATATCGGAATTGCGGTAGCACTGCTTACCAATTCGTTCCTTTTACTTCTTTTAACAAGCACTGATGAAGACATCCGGAAAAAATCTTACGTCCTGGTGGGTTCTATTGCAGCACTGAATTTTATCTTTCTGCCTACGACCTGGCCAATGGCTGTTTTTGTAATCGTTCACGTAATCGCTACTTCCGAGCGAATTACTTTAAATCTTTTCAGGTTTCTTCTGGGGATTGTGATGATTGCATTCAGTTATTTTTCCCTGATGTTCTTTTTCAACTTCACTTCGTGGAACCTGGATTATTTTCCGTTCGGAAAAATGAAGCCAATAACGGATTACAGGGGATTATTTCCTTTAATTCCTATTGTTTTAATGCTTATCTATGCTGTTTATGATCATTTTCAGAATTATAATAAGAAAAGCCCCATAAGCAGATATAAATATACTTTTTTATTAGTTTTTTCGTTAGCTCAACTGGTGACCATTATTCTTTATATGAACACCACCTATGAATACTTATTGCTGCTGGCGTTTCCTTCAAGTATCATACTGAGCAGAATGTTACGGTTTTTACCCAAATACTGGATGCGTGAAGTCAGCTTCTGGCTGATTATTATTAGTTTGGTTACCTTCAAAATAGGTACATATTTTCAATTATTTTAAAAAAGATTATGATTCAGATAGACGATAAATTGATTTCCGAGGATATATTTTCCGAAGAATTTGTTTGCAACCTTACGAAATGTAAAGGTGCATGTTGTGTGGAAGGCGATGTAGGTGCTCCACTTGATAAAAATGAGCTTGAAATTTTAGACCGTATTTTTGATCAGATAAAGCCCTATCTTACCCCGGAAGGAATAAAAGCCCTTGAAGAGCAGGGAACATGGACTACCGATCCAATGGACGGGATGTATGTGACTCCAATGGTTGAAGACCGTGAGTGTGCTTATGTCACCTTTGATGAAAAAGGAATTACAAAATGTGGAATTGAGAAAGCTTATGAAGACGGGGCTGTAGACTGGCAAAAGCCGATTTCCTGCCACCTGTACCCTATCCGGGTTACAGAATATTCTTCTTTTACGGCATTGAATTACCATGAATGGAGTGTATGCAGTGACGCCTGTGCCCTAGGAAAAGAGCTTCAGGTACCGGTTTATAAATTCTTAAAAACGCCTTTAATCAGAAAGTATGGTGAAGAGTTTTATGATGTTTTGAGTGGTGCTGCTGAAGAATGGAAGAAAGAATATGGCTCTTGATTACCATTGAGTTAAAAAGAGTTATACATCAAAAATGCCGGACAATGTCCGGCATTTTTGATGTATATTAATTATTTCCTATTTAAAATCTGCATCTGTAACTCCTGAATTAAGAACTACTTTTGTTGTTTTAATTGTTACTTTCTGGCCGTTTCCTTCTGCATCTATTTCAGCAGGGAACTTAAGCCCGTCTACTGTCATATAGCTTTTTACCACTGCATTACCTTCTTTTGATTCAGATTTGTATAATAAACCTGTAGCTGCATCGAAGTAAAATTTGCCTTTTTCGGAAGTCAAAACATGATAATCTTTACCATCTATTTTTTCTACGTTTACCGTTTGGAAATTAGAGGCGTCATATCCTAGTGCATCAATTATTTTGCTTTTTTTAAGATCAGCAATTTTATCAGCCGGGATATCCATTTTTTGTCCCATCTGGTCAAAGTATCCTTTCTCACCGTCAAAAAGCTGAGTCATCTGCTGTCCCATTACACTTTGTACAGATTTGAATTTGTTTCCCATCTTCTTGGTCGTCATAGAAACTTCCATCCCCTGTACTGAAAGTGTATTATCGATTACAGTAGTTTTTACAGCTTCCAATTTATCTTTTCCACCTAACGCTTTAAGGTAATTATCAATTACGTCTTTAGGGCTTAGCTTCGATTTTGTTGCTTCCGTCTTAGCGGCAGCAGTCGTTTGTTGTGCTGCTACAGAAGTGGAAAAAAGCACAGCACAGAAAAACGGAATGATTATTTTTTTCATATATCTAATTTAAAGCGTAAATATATGAATATTGAACGATATAGGATCTATCAATTTTCAACAAAAAAACCACCGGAAAACCGATGGTTTTAAAATATTTATCTTAAAATAAATTATTTTTTAAGTTCTTCTAAAAATTCGTCGTGAGAAATTTTAGTTTCTTTTTTAGTCGATTTTTCAAGGATTACATCTTTCAACTTCGTCATTGCTACTTCAGAAGAAATCTGTCTTACCTGCTCCTGGTCTTTCAACATCTCAACAGCATATTTTTGAATTTCTTCATCTCCTAAATGATGAATTCCGTAGATTGCCAACTGGTTTCTTACTAATTGCTCAGCCTGTCCCAATACATCAGCATAATCTAACTGGATATCGTTATCACTCATCAGTTTACCTTCAATGATCTGGTAGCTCAATTGTTTTTTCTCTGCTTCAAGAATTTCTTTTGCCTGCTCTTCAGACTGGATATTCTGGTTAGAGAATAATAACCATTTCACTAAGAAAGATTCAGGAAGCTTTACTTCTTCTTTTTCAGTGATTTGTTCCAATACTTTATTCACGAAGTGTACATCAGCATTTTGCTGGAAGTACTCATCCAATTCAGTTTTTACTTTTTCTTTAAGCTCTTCTTCAGATTTGATATTTCCTTCTCCATATACTTTATCAAATAAATCCTGGTTAAGCTCAGCCAAATTTAAAGCGTAGAAATCTTTTACTTTCACTTCAACTTCAGCGTGGTGCAGGTGCTCAACTTCTTCTTTGCTGAATCCTAATTCTTTGGCCAATTCTTCGTCAGAAGCAAGGGTTTCTTTAGATACTTTTACAGATCCGTCCATTTTCAAAGACTTCACCAATTTGAAAGCTTCTTTGTTTTCAGCAGTAATTGTAGCATTTTTTGGATGGTGGTGGTGCTCTCCTTCAGCATCTTCTTCCACTACCTGAGAAATTTCTAAAGCAATATAAGAATCTTTAGTGATTTTATCTTGCGGAACCTGCTCTGCAAAACGCTTCTGCATATTTTCAATGCTTTTGTTGATTTCTTTTTCTGAAGCTTCTACGTTGTAGTGAGGTGCTTCATACTTTGCTAAATCTATTGTGAATTCAGGCTCATACCCAACTTCAAAAGCAACTTCCAATTGTTCTGCATTATGATTGAAATCATTTACAGGTTGTGGAACAGGCTGCCCAACCAATCTTAACTTGTTTTCGTTTACATAGTTGTTCAAAGCATCAGAAACCTGCTTGTTGATTTCTTCGAATGCAATACCTGCTTCATATTGTTTTCTAACCATACTTAAAGGCACTTTCCCTTTTCTGAAACCAGGAACTTGCGCATTTTTAGCATAATTAATTAACTGCTTTTCTACTTTTTCTTTATAGTCAGATTTTTCCAATGTCACTGTAAGCAATGCACTTACATCATCATGGTTTTGTGCGGTAACCTTCATTATTGATTAAAATTTTAGGTTGCAAAAATATGAAATTTTTATGAAAATCTCTCAATTAAAATCAACTTAAAAAGCCAAATATTGTTAAATAAAAAACCACTGAAAAAATTCAGTGGTTTTTGTAACAAGATTAAAGATATATTAATTAATAATATTATAATTTGCCTGGGCATCTGTTTCCCCGCCTGTCTGAGTTCCATATATCACACCGTTTCCACTTACCGAATGGTCTTCAGAAACCTCTGTAGGCTCATGATACAGGGTCAAAATCAACTGACTTGTTGCAGATGCATTTTTTATGGCTTTATTAACTACCCAGGTTGTTTTAAGGCCAACACGTTTTCCATCTGCTCGGGTAGATGACGCATCATCTGTACGGGTAAGAACAATATCGGAATTAGGAAAATTATATACCAGGAAGTGCTCATCTTTAGCATCTCTGATTTCTCCTGTAGCGTCTTCGTTTCCGTTTTTAAACTGTGCCTCCACTTCGTATGTTTTACCGTCTTCCAGTTTGATAGATTGTGCCCCGCCTGCACCGATACTGTAATTATAAGGCGTTGTTGTATTTGCGGCCACATCTTTTACCAGTAAAACAATGTTGGTAAGCTCTTCCTGAGGAATATCATCTTCTTCTGCAGAATTATCCCTCTGACAGGATACAATTGAAAAAGTGATGAATAAAATGGCTAGTAACTTGATTATATTTTTGGTATTGAATAGATTGTTCATTTTTTTTAATTTAAAATTTTTAAAATTCTGATTTGTTTTTGGTGAATATTAGAAACGATATCTAACATTCAGGATGAAATTTCTTCCTGCTTCATCGGCAAAAAACCTCATACGATTCAGGTAATCCCTGTACGAAACATCGAAAAGGTTATTAACAATAAGCCCGGCAGAAAGGTTTTTACTGATATTGATTCCGGTCTGAATATTCCAGAGTGAATATCCTCCCGGAGGTGTGCTGAGATCCACTGTTTTTTCTACCTCATCGCCATTTTCATAAATGGTAACTGAGGCATTATGCACAGGGAATCTGGTTTGTTTTAAGAATGTCTGATTTTCAAGACTGAAATAAAAATTGTTCCAGCTCTCCTTTTTAAACTGAACCGCATTGGAAAAATTTGGCGGCATCATCAGGATCAAAGGTTCGTTATGGGTATCATCCTGACCATATAAATAGCTTCCTCTTCCTATATAAGAAAGCTCATCTGTCAGTTTCCAGTTGACATCTACATCTATACCATACATTTTTGCATCAATCTGCTGATAGCTCCATACCGGGAATACTCCTCTGATGGTATTCTGTACCCCAGTGGGAATTTCATTGATAAAGTTTTTGGTAATGAAAAAGTAAGGGTTTACAGAAACATTCAGGCCGCGCAGTACATTGAATTTTGCATCAGCCACCAAATTAAACTGGTGCCCCTGCTCATTCTTCAGTCCTATATCCCCGATTTCAATTACTGCCGCAGAATGGTGCAGTCCGTCTGAAAACAGCTCTGCGATATTAGGAGTTCGTCCTACTTTTGCGTAATTGAATTTCAGATTGAAGTTATTATTCGGATGATACTCCAGCCCTGCATTGAAAGAAATATTATTATAATCCAGCTGCGGACGTGTCAGAATCCTGTTCTGATTGGTTTTCACATAAAACTGCGGATAAGAATCTGCATATAATTTCTCCCAGTCGCTTTTATCATACCATTTCGTCACATCATAACGGGTGAAATCATATCTTGCTCCTGCTTCAACATTCAGGTTATGAGAAAGTTTATACTTGAATATGGAATAAATTCCTGCCGCATATTTATCATAATTAGGAATCAGGCGTCTTGCTTCGGTTGCCGGATCAGAATAATTATTCTGAAAGCTTGCATCAATCCCTGTTTCCAGAGACCATTTTTCTCTTTCAAGTAAATCATTCAGATTAAACTGATGGGTCATTAAGGCAAGATCCAGAGACGGAGTATTTTTCAGTTCTCCTCTTCTGATATCATATTCCTGTCTGTGATTATACTGAAAACTATATGTAGCAGATACTTTCCCGATATTTTCAAATCTTTTGAAAGCGGAAACTTTCGCAATATGATGCTCTATAAGCTGTCTCGGATTATCAATATCATAGCTGAAAGTTCCTGTATATACCGGAATTTTATAAGTTGTCGCATTATAAAAATCATTATTATTTCCCATATGGGAACCTCTGTAAATCCCGATATTCTGATTGGTAAGATAATAATCAAAGGAAATTCCCTGTTCATAACTATTTTTCTGAACGGTAAAATTAAAGGATGAAAAATCCATTCCCGTATTCATCAGGTTATAATCCGGAGCATGTTGATCCCCTAATTTCCTGATCGATCCTCCGGATTTTACCGCCCAGCCGTTTTTCCATGTTTTGGCAATGTCAACATCTAAACCCAGTCCTCTGCCGTTTGAAATTCCCGAAAGATTTACAGATCCTTTTATAGTATCTTTTTTAGGGAAAATCTCAGGTTCCATAATCACGACGCCACCTATGGCATCACTACCGTATTTTAGGGCTGAAGCTCCTTTAACAACATCGATATGCCGAAAATTGTTGATATCAACATTTGGCGCATGTTCTACACCCCATTCCTGCTCGGCAAGCCTTACCCCGTTATTAAGAATATTGATTCTACTACCATAAAGCCCGTGGATAATAGGTTTTGAAATATTATTTCCGGTTTTTAAAGCCGTAACCCCTGAAATTTTTGATAACAGATTCCCCAGATTGTCTGTAGAATTTCTTTCGATTTCAGATTTGTCAAGGGTTTTGATAATCAAAGAACCGTTGGTTTTATGGCTTCCGTGTATGGTGACGGTTTCGATATCCTCAACATGATGTTCCAGGGTAATGCCCAAATGCAAATCCTGGTCAACTCCTATATTTTCAGTATAATCATGACAATCGGGATGTTTTGCAATGAGAACATAGTTTCCCGCAGGAATTTTACTGAATGAGAACTTACCTTTTTTATCTGTTCTGGTACTGAAATCACCGATTTTCACTTCAGCATTTTCCAGCATGCTTTTGTCATGGAAATCCTGAACAGTTCCCTCAACCGTATAAGTTTTTTGTGCGTTTACTACTATCAATCCGCTAAGGACCAACAGTAAACTATATATCAATTTCATTGTAATAGATAGATTGATTGTGTACCCAGAGAGTACATTTTTTGTAAAAATTTGTAATCCGGAATAGTTTGTACAACGTAAAATGTATAATGTAAACTACAATTCTACAAATGCATTCAGTCTTATTATTCTTAACAGCTTAAGATGCCTTAATGATTGGATTTTCCCCATTAAGAAACAATTTTAAGTCTTAAAATGTAAGACAAATCCGGTAAATAGATCTATAAATTATGAAATTGCGGGCGGGCCCCGAAGCTGAAAGGTGAATTTAGTCTGAGACCATATTTTCTCCTGAACAGCAATCGTCTGCTTTACTTCATGGGTATAAGCTTCAAAAGAAAAATGAAAGTCTTCAGGAACCAGGGTATGTCCTGTAGCCATAAAATGACAAGCGAGACAGTCGCCGGCTTTTTCTTTGGCCATATTTTTTGAAATGATATTTTCCGATTTCTTAAAATTAAAACTTTTAAAAACATCTTCAGAACTGTGGCTGTGAAAATTCTGAAAAAACAGTGCAAGAAAGTATATTCCAAACAAAAGTCCGGAAATAAAATTCTTGAATTGTCTGCTTTCTTTCAGAATCATGGTTCAAAAATAGAAATAATAATTGAATAGTTCCATTAAAGTTTTATTAAAATACACTCAATGAAACGTTTGATATACGTCGAAGGCATTGAAGGTTTGTTACAATACCTTTGTTATTTGAAAGGGAGAGCTCATTTCCGGTTAATCTCTAACTTACTCAAGCTGAGTGCCGAGATATTCCCATTCCTGTAAAGCCAGCTCCAGCTCTTCCTTGGTTTTATTATATTTTTCAAGGGTTTCATCAGAGGGGTTTTCTTTGGTGAAAGAGGCTTCCATTTCTTCAACTTTAGTTTCAAGCTCAGAAATTTTCTCTTCCACTTTCTTCAGTTTATTCTGAATATTCTTTTGTTCTTTGGAAACAATATGGGTTTGTGCCTGGGGTTTTGGCGCAACGGCTTCTACTTTTTTAACTTCAACTTTGATATCTTCATGGTGAAGTTTTGCTTTTTCCGCAGAAATCTCCCTGATGGTTTCTTTTTGTCTGTATTCCAGATATTCATTAATATCTCCCAGGAATTCTTTCATCTTCCCGTCACGGAATTCATAAATTTTATCACAAAGCCCCTGCAGGAACTCCCTGTCGTGAGAAATTACAATTAATGTTCCTTCAAAATTCTGAAGTGCCAGCTTAATAATTTCCTTAGACTGAATATCCAGGTGATTGGTAGGCTCATCCATGATCAACGTGTTGAAAGGACGCAGCAACAATTTACAAAGTGCCAGACGGTTTCTTTCACCCCCGGAAAGTACTTTTGTTTTTTTGGAAACCGCTTCACCCTGAAATAAGAATGATCCTAATAAATCTCTTACCCTCGGTCTCGTTTCTTCTGTTGCAGCATCTTCCGCTTCTTCCAGAACTGTTTTATTCGGGGTTAAAACCTCTTCCTGATTCTGGGCAAAGTATCCGATATTAACGTTATGCCCTAGATTCCATGAGCCTGAATAATCTTTGATATCTCCGGCAAGGATTTTGGCTAAAGTTGTTTTCCCTTGTCCGTTTTGCCCCAAAAGAGCAATTCTGTCTCCTCTCTGAACAATGAAATCCACATCATCAAAAATCTGTTTCTTTCCGTATGCTTTTCCTAAATTTTCAGCTTCAAAGATGACTTTTCCGGGAACCATAGATTGTACGAAACGGATATTGAATTTTGAAACGTCTTCGTTATCAACTTCAATACGCTCTATTTTATCTAATTTTTTAATAAGAGACTGTGCAAAAGATGCTTTTGTAGCACTTGCCCGGAACTTATTAATATTGTCTTCCATTTGCTTGATCTCCGCATCCTGGTTCTTTTTTGCCTGAATCAGCTTTTCACGGCGGTCTTCACGCATCACCAGATATTTGGAATAATTGGCTTTATAATCGTCAACTTTCTTATTATTGATATCAAAAGTACGGTTACAAACGGCTGTCATAAACTGTTTATCGTGGCTTACCAAAACAATTGCTCCCGGATAATCTTTCAAGAAGTTTTCCAGCCAGATGATGGATTCCATATCCAGGTGATTGGTCGGCTCATCGAGAAGCATGATATCATTTTTCTGAAGAAGCAGTTTTGCAAGCTCGATTCTCATTCTCCACCCTCCGGAAAATTCATCCGTGATTTTCTGAAAATCGTCTGCTTTGAAACCTAAGCCAAACAAGACTTTTTCCATGTCCCCTTCCAGATTGTAGGCATCATGGTTCATTAAAAGATCATTCAGCTCTGTCATTTTATTAATCAAATCCGTATAAGAATCACTTTCATAGTCAGTTCTTACCGTCATCTGATGATTCACTTCTTCCAGCTCATTTTTCCATGCATTAATCTGCTCAAAAGCCTGCATGGTTTCAGCCCAGACGGTTCTTCCTTTCACAAAATCAAGATCCTGTTTCAGGAAACCGATGGTAGCATTTCCTTCAGCCACTACATTTCCTTCAAAGAAATTGATTTCTCCTGAAAGCATTTTTAATAAAGTGGATTTTCCCGCCCCATTTTTACCTACCAAACCGATTTTATCATCCTTTTTAATGGTGAAATTCACATTTTGAAACAAATAGTTTCCCGAATGATGTAATCCTAAACCTTGAACCGAAAGCATTTAATGATATAATTAAGAATTAATACTGAATATTTTTCGGGTGCAAAAATACGGAAAAAGAAATGAATATCCCGGAAATAAAAAAAACTGCCCCAATGAGCAGCTTCTTCACACCTGGTAAATATTGAAATATGATAAAAAAAGTAACCTTAAAAAGTTCTGGGAGCTACTTTCACCTCATTAACATCATTTCCGCCTCTCTGAAAGGATACCAGCTGAACCAGGCCGTTGCTCAAAGCACCGTAGATGACGGAATCACTGCCATTATACATCGCCTGCTGCCCGCCAAACCACCAGTTATTGCTTGCCCCGGCGTGGCCCTGTGCCAGAGCCACATTATAAAATGTGCATACAGCATTGGAAAATTCCAGAACCAGGGTCCCGATCATTGCAAAATTCAGTTCATCAGGCTTATGATTGAATGTGGTTTTATTACCCGGCACTCTTGCTGAGAACCAATCGGCTACAGTTTTGGAACCTTTTCGTCCGATAGAGAAGGAAAATTTCCCGTCGCTGCCACAGCTTGCCGTAAATCCTGCATAAATATGTCCTTTAGGGTCCTGACCGTCTGTAACGGAAAACTGACTTACTGTGAAAGAACCTTTTACTAATTTGTTTGAAGTTGATGCGAAAATAACTTCATTATCTCTGTATTCCATGACTTAATATTTTTTGATTTGTTTACTTAAATTTTTATGATCAATCTTTATCTGATTATCCTCTTCGATATCATTTGAATCAGTATTAATTCCTGTTGGAAGTTTTCACTGATTTGAAGTAAATCGTTGCAGTTTTAGTTCATAAGATAAGAAGCTTCTATGAGTAATGAACAAGTCAAAGTAACGATGATAAAAGAAAAAAAACTACAGTAAAAAACACCAAATAAAAAAATCCGTATTTCCACGTAATGTGAAAAAATTCATATAAAAACATTATAAAACACTCAATAATAATAAATAAAAAAGCTTCTCATTTTGAGAAGCTCTCCTACCTAAATTTAAAACTGAAAAAATACCAACATAAAATATGTAAGTCTATTTAATCAAAATTGAGCGGGCCCAAATATCATTATTCGGAACATTAGCACCATACGCAAAATCCGTCACAGAGCCATCTTCCAAAAGATGAATCTCGGATTTAAACCTCGGATGAATTGTATCTACCGTCGCATGACTTGGGATATTCATTCCGTTGTTGATCAGTTCTGCATCTATACCGTTTTGAGATTTCTGCAAAATCCGGTTCTGATATAATCCAAAATTGGCAGAAATATGGGTATACTGTACAAACTGTTCGTAATTATAATCCGGTTTTTTCTCGGGAATAACAGTGGGAACATATTTCTCCAGTTCATCAGAAAAGGTAATAAGAAACGGATGTTTTAAAGGATCAATTTCAAAATCATGTGCAGAAAATTCTGTACTGAAAATTGGGGTCACAGCATTAGTTTGAATAAGCATAAGTTTTCCATAGACTTTTGAAAGATCATTGTACACCATGCTTCTGGCAACATACGCCTGTGAAAAAACATGTCCCGAATCGATCTTATATTTTTCCAGAAGGCTATTCCAGATTTTATTTGATTCAGAGTCTCTCATTGTGTTTCTTACATTGGCAATATAAGTTTCCACATCCTTCACTTGTGTAAAGTTGGGTGAAACATATACTGATTGTGAGCTTGTCAGATATCCGCCACCTATATCGGCATGGGAGCCGGGGACAAAAATTTCTTTCCACATAGATGTTCCCACTTTTGTATTGGTGTCATCCATATTTTCAGAATCTCCAAAAAAACCTGTAAGAGGAAAAAAATACCGGCATTCATTCACGGCACAAATATGGAGAGCATTCTCTACGTTGGGCAGCAGATTTACCTTATAATTATTGAACGGAGTAGACTCTACCGTATCAAAAACTCCGAGAAACTTCACTTTTACATTACCCAATATCTTTGAATCCGGTTTTAATAATTCATAACACAGGTTTCTTGCCAGCATAGCTCCCCTGCTGAATCCATAAATATAAAAATGATATTCTTTGCTTCTGTCAAGCATTTTCTCCTGTATAAAGTTATAGGCTCTGAACAGTTTATCATCAGAAGAATATCCTATATATCCTAAAGGGTTTTTACAGGTAGCCATGGCAAAATTACTGTCTTCAGCTCCCGTTAATGTGCCGATGCCTTCAATATATATTTTTTCTTTTCCCTGGAATAAATTAAAAAGCTTATAGATATTGGTACTGCTGCTATAATAACTTTCATTATTACTTAAAGGCTTCTGGGATGAGTTGGCATTGATCCCATTATTTCCGGTTCCATCGAAAAAAATTCCGACAGATACGATATTATTATTTTCCATTATTTCTGTTTTAACAGGCAATCCAAAAGGTTTACTATTATTTTTCTTACTTACGAATGGCTCCTTAATGAGTCTTTCAAAGTAAGGACAGAAAGAATGGGGATACTAGAGTAAAAAGTACCAAATAAAAAAATCCGTATTTCTACGGAATCAAATTCTTTCCAGTGAAAAAATATTGTTTATAATGGCATAAATCACCATACCGACTGTATTTTTGGCTCCGATTTTCTCAAGAATCCGCTGCCGGTGACTTTCTACCGTTCGGGGACTGATGAATAGTTTCTCCGCGATCTCATTATTGGTATATTCCTGACAGATAAGCTTCACTACATCTTTTTCACGCTCGGAAAGCTCGTCTTCCATTTCGAATAAAGATTTTTTCTTGCTGGAGCTGTTCATATAGGAAAAAAGCATCTGATGGTCTTCCGCAGTAAAGAAAACGCCGTTTTTAGAAACTGTTGTAATAGCCTCTATAAAGGTTTTTTTATCCGAATTCTTTGGCAGAAAGGCAGAAACTCCGAGCTTCACCATGTACCCAAGAATGGAGCTTTTATAATGGGAAGAAAGTATAATGATTTTGAGATCGGGATATTTTTCTTTAAGGATTTCCACCAGTTCAAAACCGTTCATCGGCTGCATCTGTACATCAACTAGAGCAATATCCGGAAAACTTGCAGAAGGAAGAGTGGTAAGGTTATCGATAAAATCCTGCCCGTTTCCTGCAGTCAGGCATACGGATATATTTTTTTCATTAGACAATAATAATTTTACTCCTTCGAGGATTAATTGCTCATCATCGATTAAGGCCAATTTGATTTGAGAGTTCATTATTGTATGGAATTTTAATAATTAAACGGCTTCTTTTATTTAAGGTATTTTTCCACTTATGGACCGCGTTCATGGATTTGATTCTGGATTCTATATTTTTAATTCCCATTCCTTTTTTCACTGCTTCATAATCAAAACCCTGCCCGTTATCTGTAATCACTACTGCCATGCTATCCGGATAATCTTTGATATAAATCCAGATATCCGTGGCTGAGGAATGTTTGATCACATTGGTTGTAAACTCCTGAATAATCCTGTACAGCTGAACTTCTATAAAGTTATCTTTTTTCTGATAATCGGGAGCCACATACAATGAAATATTGATTTTGTGCGCGAGGTTGACAATTAATTCTTCTATATACAGTACCAAACCTACCGATTCAAGATTCACGGGATATAATGAATGGGAAATATTCCTTGCAGAATCTATCAGGGCAGACATCTGGTTATAAATATTCCTTTTAATCAGCTCATCGCCTTTAGTATCCAGGTTATTAAGCCAGAGAGAAAGTATATTGAGCCGGTTTCCGATATCATCATGAATCATCACGGCAATACGTTTGCGCTCTTCTTCCTGGGCTTTAATGCTTTCCAGCACCAGTTTTTTCTGATGAAGCACCTCTGCTTCATACTGGGCTTTTTTTTCTTTAACAATCCTGTCTACAAAAGCTTTATATGCCAGTAAAAAAAACAATACAATAATTGCTACAGTAACAATTACAAGTATCAGATAATCAATATTTAATGTTATTTCTTTAATTTGATAAAGGTATATATAAATGAACCGTATAAAATACTCGACAGGATATTATTAGTTCCTAAAATCGTGTAATAATTATCTTCTGATAAAGATGCAATCTGGTGCTGAATGATAAAGATAAAAACAGAAACCGAATAATAGAAAAAAATACAGGCGTCAACAAGCGTAAACCTGTTGATGCTTATATTATTCTTAATCTGTTGTAGCAATGCCACTCCTGCAAAACAGATAATAATGATATTGGAGGTTACTTTTCCAATATCATTATTAAAATAGGTAATATAAAATTTATTGATAATCAGAAACCCAAACGTTAATATCACAACCGGAATAAACCAGAAATTTGATAAATTCAGTTTTCTGATGAACAAGCTCACTAAAACAAAAAATTCACCTGCTATATATATCGGATACAAAAACGAAGTATCTTTAAAATGGAGAACAAGCGTCAGAAAATTGGTAGCTGCCTCTATCAGTAAAAGAAAACCAAGATAATATACATATTGCCTTTCTTCTTTCCTTAAAACAGGATATTTAAAAATCCCGGAAATAAAAGAAATAAGAAGAAGAATATTGGTGATTCCCCATGTAATGATAAAATAGCTGTGCATTTAATATTTTATAATTGACAGATAGGAGGACAAGGTCTCGACCAGTCGTAAGTATTTGAGATGACCTCTACGCTTACACTTCCATTGTCGTTTGTCAAATTATCATAAAAAGAGATAAAAATCATTGTTACCAGAGTTCTCTGATAAATCTCGGAAAACTTAAGCCCAAATGAGCATACAAATCTGCTAAGCCCTGCTTTCGGTGGGGTAAGGTTTGCAGAAGGTACGTAGAATGATTTAAAGATCCTTTCTCCTTTAAACTCATTGCATTCTCTGTAAAACCAGATAGATCCTTCATTTCTCCATAATTCGATAGCCGCTACGGCTTTGTCCTGTTCCATTAAAGGCATATTGGCTACAGGAAAATACATATCGGAAGAGTCATCAACCTTACGTAGATCTTTAGAAAGAACTGCGTTTTTAACAATGGTATATTCCTGTGTTTCCACAAGGCATAAATCACTTGTCAGTTCTGAAAGTACACTATAAGGATATTCAGTCACCGCAATTTTCTGTCCGTTGGCATCAAGCGGGCAAAGAATCATAACCAGCTGATTATTATAAACTCCCATATCTACACAGAAATCACTATACATATTATTTTTTTTCACCCAGCCGATCTGGTCAAGTGAAAGATTAAAAATATAGTTGGGGGGGATTAGCTTCTGTATTGTTGAATAATTCTGCAAACAAGTATTCCATTCGGCTATTGCAGCGGTGTATGCATCTCTGTTAAAAATTGTCATAGTACTTAGTTTTTTGTCGCATAAAATTATACAAACTAAACTACTTATGCAAATATCTCACTTATAATTGAAGATTAATTAATATTTTTCAAATGTAAATAAAACTTGTGCTATTATTTCCATTCACATTATCAATTCAGGGTAATATTCAAAATACCAGTGAGGTGAAATATGAACAGGAAATTAATAATTCCTCACCGTGATATGGTAACAGCTCTGTTGTTTTTCTTTGATATAATAGATTCTGCCTGCATTAGCATAATACCGCAACACTTTTTCAAGGGCAGCTTCCATTTTAGGGTTGTATTTTAAAACATTGTTAAAGCGTACATAAGAAATATCAAAAGAATTTCCATAATTGTGAGAGCTTATTCCCAAAGATGCGTTGGAGTTTACTCTTCTCAATCTGCACTGGTCTTCAAGGGTTCTTGTCATAGATGAAACCGTAAAGGTACGCCCCTTTGTTTCCTTGCTGAATCTGGCTCCCATTTTTTCAAGGGTAATTTTAGCCTTGGAAACCATATATGCCCTGCTATAATCCAGTTTTTGTATCCGGTAACCCTTTCCTGTTTTTTTTATTTTATGAAATTTTCCGTTGTTGATATATTTCTGAACGGTTTTCGTATCCTTGAGCAATTTCACCCCGAAACTTTTCGAAGCATCCAGATGAGGCTTATAAAGAGGTGTAGGCTCCACTTTCAAAACCTCCGTAAGATCATAGCAGGGAAAAGCTTTCTTTGTCGCCTGGGAATAATAAAAACTAAAAATAAAAGACATAAAAATCACACACAGAAACTTTTTCATTCGGATGTTTTTTTAATTTTTTTAAACGAAAAATAAACATTTATGGTATACAATTCAACTATAATACCAATGTAGTTAAAATACATTTTACAACAAAATCACACAAACTTTCACCAAAATCACATTCAGGACTATCTTTTTCCATGATTATATTAAAAATTTAACTTTTATATTCGAAATTTAAAAGTTAAATTTGGTTAACTATAAAAAATGAACATTATGATAAAAAAACTATTTGCTGAATTTTTCGGCACTTTTTGGCTTGTTTTCGGTGGCTGTGGAAGCGCAATTTTTGCCGCCGGAGTTCCCGACATCGGAATCGGACTCGTTGGAGTAGCATTAGCTTTCGGGCTCACTGTACTTACGATGGCATATGCTGTAGGGCATATTTCAGGCGGGCATTTCAATCCTGCAGTTTCTGTTGGCCTTGTAGCAGGTGGAAGATTTCCTGCAAAAGATCTTATCCCTTACATTGTTGCACAGTGTATCGGGGCAATCATTGCAGCCGGCTGCTTGTATGTCATTCTGAACGGGGCCGGAGCAACCAGCTTTACAAAACCCGGAGATTTTGCATCCAATTTTTATGCAGAAGCGGTTTACAATGGTAAAGCATTCAGCATGGGAGCCGCATTTCTGACAGAATTCCTGTTAACTGCATTTTTCCTGATCGTTATTATGGGAGCAACCGACAGATGGGCAAACGGAAAGTTTGCAGGCATTGCTATCGGTTTAGCTTTAACACTGATCCATTTAATTTCAATTCCTATTACCAATACTTCTGTAAATCCTGCCAGATCTTTATCTCAGGCTGTTTTCGTAGGTGGCCTTGCCATGTCACAGCTTTGGCTGTTCTGGGCAGCCCCGATTCTTGGTGGAGTTGTTGGCGGATTAGTTTATAAATTCTTACTTCAGAAAGATCAGAACGAAGAAACAGCATAAATTTATTTCCAATAAATATTACCATCAACTATCTCATTTGAGATAGTTTTTTATTTTTACCAGAAAACAGAAAGAGAGAACCTGTTTACCTTAATTTTTTTATATCAAAAGGATTTTTAAAAATAAGCTCTTCGTATTTTCCTTTGACTTCCATTTTCCGCTGAATTAGATTCAGCGCCATTTTCCGGATAAAAAGGTCTTTATCATTCAGCTTCCAGTAAGAATCTTCATGCACTTTTTTAGGCTGGCGGATCAGGTAGAATTCGGTGGTCCAATTATCTTCATTATGATAAAATTCAATAATTCCGCAATGTTCCGGGATCACAGAATGCCCGATCATCCCCATCGGAAGGAGAAAGCTGAATGCATTACATACATAATCGCCACAGGAAATCTTATCATGTTTTAAAAATTTTTCGCCTGTATTGGTATTGATATAAGATTTTTTGAAATCGTTTTTAAAATCACTTTTTGAAAGTTTGATTTCAATTTCATGGCTGGAACCTGCCGCATCAATAACCAGCACATCAGCTTCCCAATCGGAATGAAAATGATTGGTAAGAACAATTTCTTTCTCAAAATCACAATGAGAATGAATATATGCATGAACAAGTTCTTCTATTTTTAACATATTTCTTTGAAAGATTCAAAATCTAAGTTTTGAGTTTAAATCATGAGTTTGCCAAAAAAAAGTTAAATCAATCCTGAAACTCTTAACTCTTAACTCTTAACTCATAACTCTTAACTCACCAACAGGCTGCATCCACGGATATCAGAATGGTCTATCCTCCCCAATACCTGAAATCTGCCATCAGGTAAGGTTTTCCCCAGATCCTGAGTTGCAATAAAAGAACAGGAATGGATATTTGCAAGATCAATGATATTTACCGCTCCGGTTCTCCCCTCTTTCTCATAAGTAAACGGGTCTTCTGTATTTCTTATGAGTATGCGCATCCAGTTTGGGCAGTCATATTCGTTATTTCCCAGTGAATACGCCTGTGAAAGCAATTCCGTCATTGAATATTCTGAAAATATTTTTTCTGTTTTAAAACCTTCCTGTAAAATTTTCAGCAGCTCATCTTTTGTCATTTCTTCTTTTCTCCCTTTCATTCCACCGGTTTCAATAACTGTTAAATTTTCAGAAGAGTTCAGGGGTTCATTGCTATGTTTAGCGTGGCAATAATCCAGAAAATCTAAAAGGGCAAAAGAAACTCCGAAAAGAATTACTTTTTTATTTTTCACGGTATTTAAAAGATCAAATAATTCCGAATGATTATAAAGGAAATATCCGTTTTCGGGCTTTGCAGATTTTTGCATTAAATAATCCACCATATAAATCAGGGAAGAATTTTGCTTTTCAAGGTAGCTTGGCAGAAGACCGAGAAAAATAAAGTCTTCAGGCTTTCCTATAAACTGTTCAAAGCTTTTGTAAATACTTTCACGGTAAATGTTTTCATCTGCAATAAAATGCTTTGATAAATTCATCTGTGTGGTTCCTGAACTTTGAAAATAGAGATCAGCAGATACTTTCTTATCCAGAATCTGGTGGTTTTTAAACATCTCTATCGGCAGAAAAGGAATTTTTGGCAGCTCATTCACTTCTTCAGGATTGATCTTAAGATAATCTACGAACTTCCTGTATATCTCAACATTTTCATACTGATAACGAAATGTTGCCAATGATGCATTCAGGAAATCCTGTTCGGTCTGTATGTTGAATATATCTTTCAATGTTTTTTATTTCTTAGGACCTCATTTTAAACTCATTATAAAAAAACATATGATTTTTAATATTTTTTTAATCTTAATTTAAATTTTTGGTCAGATTCTTGCAATGATGTTTCCGGAATATGGATTAAAAACGAGAATGAATTTATTCATTCGGAAATTACCTCTTTTTAGGGGTAATTTTTTTTGTCAGTTCCCTAAAAGTCTTTAATTCAAAGTCTTTCTCAAAAACGCCATAGGTAAAATAGGAGATCCAGTCTCCGAGATTGATGTATTTTGCATTTTGCTCCAGGCTCAGAACCATAGGAAGATGGCGATGCCCGTAAATAAAATAATCGATCTTTTCGGTTTTGAGTTTTTCTTTTGAATAAATAACCAGAAATTCTTTATCCTCACCTAAAAAAGCTTTGTCTTCTTCCCCGGAGATCATTTTATTTTTCTGGGAAAGATACAGTGCAATTTTCATGGCAATATCCGGATGCAGCCATTTAAATGCCCATTGTGCAATGGGATTGGTAAACAGCTTTTTCATTCTTTTATATCCTTTGTCACCAGGCCCCAAACCATCTCCATGTGCCAGTAAAAACTGTTTTCCGGCAATTTCAAAATATTGCTTTTTATAGAAAACGGTACAGCCTATTTCCTCTTCCAGATAATCTTTCATCCATAGATCATGGTTCCCGACAAAGAAATAGACATGAATACCCCGGTCTTTCAGTTCTGCAATTTTTCCCAGAACGCGTACATATCCTTTGGGGATTACATATTTCCATTCATGCCAGAAATCAAACAGGTCACCCATCAGAAATAAAACCTGGGCATCTTCTTTTATCTCGTCCATCCAATGGATAAACTTTTCTTCACGTATTTTACTCGCTTTAGGATCGGGTGCGCCAAAATGCTGATCCGAAGCGAAATACACTTTTTTTCCAGGTTCTAAATTGATGATTGTTTTTAACACCGTTGAATTTTTTCGTGGTAAAATTATTGATTATCTTCTGCAAACCACTCTCCATAAGAGTTTTCCGTCTCATGAAGCTTAAGATACGCCAGGGAAACTTCAGATGGAAGCTTAGATTTTATTTTGGCCGCAATCGCGTACAGCATATTTTCACAGGTCGGCTGAAAAGTACAATAAATCACTTTGTGCCCCTGATTTTCAAGACTCTCACCCAATTCTTTATGAGGAGAAAGCCCGTTGATAAGAACTGCATGATCCCAGACATCAACAATTTCTGATTTCACAATACTTTTAATATCTCCAAAATCTACAACCATCCCATTTTTAGGGTTCTCCAGATCATTTACAGGCTTTCCTTTTACTGTGACAAACAGTTTATAGGAATGTCCGTGCATATTTTTACATTTCCCATCATAATTATACAGTACATGTGCCGTTTCGAATGTAAAAATTTTTGTAATACGTATCATGGTGCAAAGATAAGGAATTTGAATAATTTTAATGATATACTCATTCTAACACGTCAAGTTCTGTCGCTTTGCGGTGATACATTTGCACTGATAAAAAGTTTGTGTTAAATCCTTCATATACATCTTTTTACCGTGAAATAAAATAACTACTTTTGCAGCAAATTAAAAAACAAATAATAACTAACACAAGGTATGAAAAAACTCTACACGGGTGTACTTACAATGTGCACTGTTTTGGGTGTGTCTGCCCAGGATGTGGTATGGCAAAAAGACATTAAATCTTCTACCCAGGATTTCCTGAGCCAGGTAACCACAACAATAGATCAGCAGTATTTAATTACAGGGAGTTCAATTCAGGCAGGTACCCTTCGGGAGCCTCAGGGTACGGGTGATTCTTCTATCAACTCCGGATCTTCAGCTAGCAAGCAACACAATGGTTACGATTTTCATCTGGTTAAACTCAATCAGCAAGGTGAAAAAGTCTGGGAAAAATATTTCTCAGGGAAGAACCAGGGAGCTTACCTGGTGGTGAAAACAGATACGAATAAAACGGCTAATGCTAAATTGATTAAAAAATAAACTACGATGAAAAAAATACTTTTACTATCAATTTTGATATTCAATTTTGGAAGTGCACAGATAGACCGGAATTTTGGAGATGGTGCTGAACCTGTACCTTCTGCTTCATCCATGACGTCTTATATTAACGCACCGGTTTCTTTATCTACCGGTGTACCTGATATTTCCCTTCCGTTATTCAGCTTACCTACAAGTAATAAGAATCTGGATATTCCTGTGGCATTAAGCTATCATGTGTATAATACCGGGTTTAATAAGGTGGCAAGTGAGGTGGGCCTTGGCTGGCTTTTAACAAGAGGCGGAACGATCTCAAGGATGATTAATGGCGAGGTGGATGAGATCTATGATGATGCTTCCAAATCAGGTTATATTAAGAATACCTTTGATGATATATATTATTACAATATTCCGGGAAGCTCAGGAAAATTTAAGTTTATCAGGGATATCACTAATAATACTTTTACTGTAAGCAATATTTCAGGAACCAATGTAAAAATTGAATATACCAGGGAGGCCAATAATGCCACTTTGGTTTTAAGCTCTTTTACCATAAAAGATCAGAAAGGGTTTAAGTATATTTTTAACGACTATAGCAAGTCATTATTCGGAGCCGGGTTCTACTATAAATCATCTTTTTATCTGACCCGTATACTGGATGAAAGCAATATTGAAGTAGCTACTTTTACCTATGATAAAAATTCTAAATATAAAAACGGAACATCTACTCTCCTATACCAGAACTGTAAGGTGAATGAAATCGCTACCGCTTTCGGAAAAGTGAAATTTAATAACTTCTATAACGCTCTTCAGGAAAATAGCGGAACTAATGATCCCTATACGATTAATGATGTATCGCTATTTGACACATCAAACAGGCTTATATCCAAACATAAATTTACTTATTCCCAGTTTAATATTCCTATTGATAATGTCAACCAGAACAAAAGGATTTTATCAAGGGTGGAAAAGATTGACAGAAATTCAGCGGTTATAGAGTCAAGAGACTTTTCGTACGATGAGCAGGGCTCAACCACAGGAACTTATAGCCCTATTTCCAGTTATTTTGGTTTTGAGTGCAGCAGTACTCCTTTTGCAAAAAGCCCGCGTACCTATACTTTGGGAACTTTAAAAAAAATGACACTGCCTGGCGGCGGATATACGACTTATGACTTTGAAGCCAATGAATATTATCAGGACAGAACCAACCTCCAGGTGAATAACACCGTTTTTTCCTATCCTGACCTTCAATATATCAGCCCGGCTGAGATAACCTTTGATACCAACCAGACCAAGCTTTACAACCTGCAGATCACCTCTTCCACAGTGATAACAATAGGTTTGCTGACCGATCAGGTTTACGATGATCAGTACTCCATTCATCAGCCGGAGCATGTAATTACTTTCACGTTGAAAAAAGGAACTACAACTGTTAATCCAAACTCCTGTGGACAATATCCGGTAAGTACAGGTACTTATACGGTGGAGATTACAGGTTTTGGCAACGGAACCATTGGCTATTCCATGATTAAATCAGTACCTGCTCCTTACAGGAATGCAGTTCCATTAGATGCAGGGGTAAGAATCGCCAATATCAAACACTTTGATTTTAATGATGTACTTCAAAAGGTAACAAATTATGATTATAATTCGTTTGACAGTGCCAATAACTCAAGCGGTGGCAGGTATGTATCCGAAAACTGTGGTGGAAGTGATGATTTCCAGATCATTAATGATGTTATACTTTATAAAAATGTAAAGGAAGTCTACGGGGATACAACCAATAATATCGGCTACGGAAAGTATTATTTCAAAATGCCTGAAAATTTTCCAAACGTTGGTAATTTAAAGCCTTATTATAATATTACCTCTTCCGGGCTCCAATATAGACAGGAAGATTTCAATAAACTGAACGTAATGACCGGATCCCGGGAAACGGAATACGTCATGGAAAATATCACCGGAGCTCCTGAGTACACCACCTGTACCGGGTACAATTCAATATCAGCATGGATAAAATCAGCAAAAATTACCTCAAAGACATTCTTTGATAATGCAACCAGCCTTACCAGCATTTCAGAAACCTCATACAGTCCTTATAACTTTGGCGTGTCCAAAATAAAAGACACTTCGCCGGAAGGGATCATTACTGAAAAAAACATTAAATATGCTTCAGATCTTTCCAATACTAAACTGATTACTGCCAATATTCTTGAGGTTCCTCTGGAAACAGAAACAATGGTAAACAGTATACTCACCGGAAAAGTTGAGACAAAATACGACAATGCGGGAAACCTTTATCCCTCTTCTGTAACGGCTTATGACCTCAACAGCCAGACTGCGGTTACCAAAGTTACCATTTCCAGCTATGACTCTAAAGGTAATGCCAGAGAAATTGTTTCTCCCAACAGTATTCCTACCGCGATTATTTACGGATATAATCAAACTCAACCTATAGCCAGGGTTGTGGGAGCTACCTATGCCCAGATCGCATCGTTATCTGTAGTTACCGCTGCCATTACAGCTTCCGATAATGATGCTGCAGATCCCACCAAAGAGCCTTTACTTATAACAGCTCTCGAAAACCTCAGAAAGGATGCGGCAATGAAAGATTATTCTGTAACCACCTATACCTATGATCCTTTAATAGGACTTACCTCAACCATTTCTCCGAACGGACAAAGAGAAGTATATAAATATGATACTGTCGGAAGATTACAAAGAGTGGAAGATATAAACGGTAAGCTTTTAAAAGAAAACGGATACAACTATAAACACTAAAATCATGAGAAAAATTTTAAATATATTCAGTTTGTTGTTTATGGGAGGTTTATCCTATGCACAAACAGCTCCAAGTACTACAGAAAATTATGTGTACAACAAAACATGCCTTGATGCAGACTGCATCAAAAAAATAGAAACTGTTCAATATTTTGATGGCCTGGGAAGATTAAAGCAGGTTGTTGATATAAAAGCAACACCCACAGGTAAGGATGTTGTAAAATATGTAAAGTATGACCCGTTCGGAAGACAGACCGAAGATTATCTTCCGGTACCACAAGCGGCCACACAGAATGGCGCTATATTTACTTCACCGCTTGCTAATGCAGGCTCTGTATACGGATCCGAGAAAATCTACGCTGAAAAAGTTCTTGAAAGCTCACCGGCAAGCCTTTTAAAAAAGATGATTCCTGCAGGAGATATATGGTCGGCACATCCTCTCGATCTCTCCTATTCAGCGAATACAGTAAACGAAGTAAAAAAGATAACAGCCGTTACCACCTGGATAGACGGAGCAACTTCCACTACAATTACTTATAATGGAACGTATGCTGCAGGCCAGCTTCTTAAAAGTTCTGCCACAGATCCTGACGGGAATATAACCACCGAATATAAAAACGGATTGGGACAAACCCTATTGGTAAGAAAGAAAAACGGGAGCCAGAATGCAGACACTTATTATGCTTATAATGAGTATGGCCAATTAGCGTATGTTGTTCCACCATTGGCTTCAGTAAATGGAACTCTGACTTCTCCTGTATTAAATGACCTGTGCTATCAATATAAATATGACGGACAAAACAGGTTGGTGGAGAAAAAATTACCCGGAAAAGGCTGGGAATATATCGTATATGATAAACAGGACAGGGTAGTCATGACCAGGGATACCAATTTGAAAGAAAAAGGACAATGGTTTTTCACCAAATATGATAAACTAGGCCGGATACTCTATACCGGAATTATGGTGGGAGGGGAAAGAAAGGCGGAGCAAGCCACCGTAGATACCAAAGCAGCC
>NZ_AKJY01000011.1 GCF_000282115.1 Chryseobacterium populi | reverse complement strand
ACTTCTTCACTTTTTGCATTTCTGAAAGTTGCTAAACCTACAGATGCTTATGGATCACCCTCCTTACTTTTAAAAGTGAAAACCCATGATGATGATGGTGTGGAACCTATTGATTTATTGCAGACACAATTTAATAATTCCAGCGCCAGTTCTGCATGTGGTGGTACCTTAGCTGTAAACTCTGTTGATAAAGAGAATTATGCTGTAGATATTTATCCCAATCCATCTTCTGCAAATGTGAAAATTGTTCACAGCAGTAAGGTGAAAGAACTGTCATATGATATAAAAGATATGGCTGGAAATATTGTACAAAAAGGGAAGTTAAAGGAGAATATTTCAACAGTTAATATAAGGGATCTACTACCGGGAGTCTACTTTTTAATTCTCAATGACGGAAAAACGTCGGTTACAAAAAAGATAATTAAAGAATAAGATATTAAAGACAGAATGAATAAAGGCTTCACATATTGTAAGGTAATTCAGAAGATTTTTGCATTTATTTGAAATTAATTATTAAATAATATACTATTTGCTGATTTTTTTAACTAATTGATTAACAGTTGTGATTATTAGCCAGCTATTATTTGTCGTTTAAGAGATATGTATTGGTGAAAAACGAGAAAAACATACATTTTTAATTTTACTAAAAAACACAATATGAAAAAACTTTTATTAGGATTATTGCTTTTTACCCATTTATTATCTTATGCCCAGGATACATTTTCTATTGTTGCGGTAGATCCTGTAACGGGGGAAGTGGGAAGTGCAGGAGCTTCTTGTGTAGATTTATTTGGTTTATTTTCTACAGGTAGCGAAGCAGATGATATAGGTGATGTTATTCCGGGAAAAGGCGCAATTAATACTCAGGCATATTATAACACTACCAATCAGAATAATGCACGTACGAGATTGCTTGCGGGAGATAATGCCGCTCAGATAATCAATTGGCTGGTTAATAATGATGTTTATTCTGATCCACAAAAACGTCAATATGGTATTGCTGCTATCACTAATGGAATAGCGAATACAAAAGGATATACAGGTGCATCGACGGATGATTATAAAAATCATATTGAAGGACCAACATATGCTATTCAGGGAAATATTTTACTGGGAAAGAAAGTATTGGATTCTATGGAAGCAAGGTTTAAAAGACAACAGGGAAGCCTGGCATGTAAATTAATGGCAGCAATGCAGGGTGCAAAAATGGTAGGTGCAGACACCCGATGTGCTACAAACGGAACTTCTTCACTTTTTGCATTTCTGAAAGTTGCTAAACCTACAGATACTTATGGATCACCTTCTTTGCTTTTAAAAGTGAAAACCCATGACGGAGACGGTGTGGAACCTATTGATTTATTGCAGACACAATTTAATAATTCCAGCGCCAGTTCTGCATGTGGTGGTACCTTAGCTGTAAACTCTGTTGATAAAGAGAATTATGCTGTAGATATTTATCCCAATCCATCTTCTGCAAATGTGAAAATTGTTCACAGCAGTAAGGTGAAAGAACTGTCATATGATATAAAAGATATGGCTGGAAATATTGTACAAAAAGGGAAGTTAAAGGAGAATATTTCAACAGTTAATATAAGGGATCTACTACCGGGAGTCTACTTTTTAATTCTCAATGACGGAAAAACGTCGGTTACAAAAAAGATAATTAAAGAATAAGATATTAAAGACAGAATGAATAAAGCCTCACATATCGTGAGGTTTTTTTGTGTCAATTTGTCATAAAATTTCATCTGGTACAGATATTGAGAAATTGAGAGTGTAAATTAAATTTAAAAATTAGAAAAAATAAAAATATTATGAGTAAAATAATTGGAATTGACTTAGGTACAACCAACTCGTGTGTTGCTGTAATGGAGGGGAAAGACCCTGTTGTAATCCCTAATGCAGAAGGAAAAAGAACAACGCCTTCTATTGTAGCGTTTACAGAAGACGGAGAAAGAAAAGTAGGAGATCCTGCAAAAAGACAGGCTGTAACGAATCCAAAGAAAACAGTATACTCTATCAAAAGATTTATTGGAACTCATTTTAAAGATGATGCTAGTGAAATTTCAAGAGTACCTTACGAAGTGGTAAAAGGTCCGAATGACACTGTAAAAGTAAAAATCGACGATAGAGAATATACCCCACAGGAAATCTCTGCAATGACCCTTCAGAAAATGAAGAAAACTGCTGAAGATTATCTTGGACAGGAGGTAACAAGAGCGGTAATCACTGTTCCGGCATACTTTAACGATGCACAAAGACAAGCTACTAAAGAAGCCGGGGAAATTGCAGGCCTTAAAGTAGAAAGAATTATCAACGAGCCTACCGCTGCAGCATTAGCTTACGGTCTGGATAAAAATCATAAAGATCAGAAAATTGCTGTATATGATCTTGGTGGTGGTACTTTCGATATTTCTATCCTTGATCTGGGAGATGGTGTATTTGAAGTATTGTCTACAAACGGAGATACACACCTGGGAGGTGATGACTTTGATGATGTGATCATCAACTGGATGGCTGATGAGTTTAAAGCAGAAGAAGGTGTAGATTTAAAATCTGATGCCATCGCATTACAAAGATTGAAAGAAGCTGCTGAAAAAGCAAAAATCGAATTGTCTTCTTCTCCACAGACTGAGATCAACTTACCCTACATCACAGCTACAGCTACAGGTCCTAAACACTTGGTAAAAAGCTTAACAAAAGCTAAATTTGAGCAGTTAGCTGCAGACCTGGTAAGAAGATCTATGGAGCCTGTTGCAAAAGCTTTAAAAGATGCAGGATTATCAACTTCAGATATCGATGAAGTAATCCTGGTAGGAGGTTCTACAAGAATCCCGATCATTCAGGAAGAAGTAGAAAAATTCTTCGGTAAAAAACCGTCTAAAGGAGTAAACCCGGATGAGGTAGTAGCAATTGGTGCTGCAATCCAGGGAGGAGTTTTAACAGGTGATGTAAAAGATGTATTGCTTCTTGATGTTACCCCGCTTTCTTTAGGTATCGAAACAATGGGTTCTGTATTCACTAAATTAATTGAAGCCAATACGACAATCCCAACTAAAAAATCTGAGGTATTCTCTACAGCTTCTGATAACCAGCCGGCTGTAAGCATCAGAGTAGGACAGGGTGAAAGACCAATGTTTAACGATAACAAAGAAATCGGTAGATTCGACCTTGCAGATATTCCACCGGCACCAAGAGGAGTTCCCCAGATCGAAGTAACTTTCGATATTGATGCCAACGGTATCCTGAGTGTTTCTGCTAAAGATAAAGGAACAGGAAAAGAGCAGACGATCAAGATCCAGGCTTCTTCAGGTCTTTCTGATGACGAAATCGAAAGAATGAAAAAAGAAGCTCAGGAAAATGCTTCTGCCGATGCCAAGAAAAAAGAAGAAGTTGAAATCTTCAACAAAGCTGACGGATTGATCTTCCAGACTGAAAAACAGTTGAAAGAGTTTGGAGATAAACTTTCTGCTGATAAAAAAGCAGCAATCGAAGCAGCTCATGCAGAATTGAAAACAGCATTCGAAGCGAAAAACGGAGATGATGTAAAAGCTAAAACAGAAGCTTTAGATGCAGTCTGGATGGCCGCTTCAGAAGAATTGTATGCTGCAGGACAACAAGCTCAGGGCACTGATGCAGGTGCACAGAATCCTGGTGGAAATGCGGGTAGTGCTGATGATGTACAGGATGCTGACTTCGAAGAAGTAAAATAGGGATTGATTAATATCGATTAATAATAATTAATAAACCGCTGTAAATGTAATGTTTACAGCGGTTTTTATTTTCAATGATATTTTATTTGTAGTCGAATTTTGTTGTTTTTTATATAGTACCATATTTGTAACACGCACTAATTGGCGATAATGTGCACCTTATTATGTCTTATTCAATGCTTAAATTTAAATTAAATGGGCTTTAGTAAATTAAAAATACCTAAGATTTGTGAGTTTTGTGAAAAACCGTTTGAAGCAAAGATCATAACCACAAGGTTCTGTAGTAAAGTTTGTGCTGACAAATCTGGAAAGAAACAAAAGCAGCTGTAAAAGATAGCTGAGAAGAAACAATTAATTTAGAGAATTCTAAAAATAAAATTATTGAAATTCAAACACGTCCGTATATTTCAATTACGGAGGCAACTGTTCTTTTTGAAATTTCAAAAGATACGCTTAGAAGACTTATAAAGAATAATATATTACCAGCTCATAATTTTAGGCAGAGGTTAACAAGAATAACATTTAGAGAAAATGTTTACAGCAGTAGAAATATCGCAAGAAAATACTAAGCTGTAGTAGCCACGACTTTATCTGACAATTATTTTTTCGGTAGTGTCTCACTAACTTACACAGTTAGTGAGACACTACCGAAAAAAGTCCCAGATTATAAATCCAAGCCCTAACTTTTTTAACTTACACACTTCGTGGGATAGTGTCATTTTTAACCCCTAACTGTCAGATAAAGTCGTGGCTATTACATATTATACTAATTCTATTGGCTTTTTCTTTTATTATTTGATTGTAAATCCAGATATATTTCATTTTAATGTAATAAACTCAATTGGATTATTATCATGTATGCTACTTTCTTTTATTTGTGCATTTAAATCTTTCAAAAATTTTTGTTTTTCTTCATTACTTTTAAAAATTATTTCTCCGGTGAAAGCTTTGTTTCTATATCTTTCTAAAGGGCTTTCTTTAGATATTTTTTCATATTCATTTAAAGTAATTTGTTTTGCCTCTTTATAAGTGCTATCATTTAGAACAACATAATTAGATTTTTTTTTCTTTACAGATATAATTTCAAATAAATGTGTATTTGTTTTATCATGAATTTTCAGTATAAGTCCTGGTAAACCGTTAAATTTATATGGGCCATCAGAAATAGGAATTTCTGTAGTAAACCACGCGGTCCATTCTCTACCAGCAAAAATAGTTGTTGCTTTTTGAGCTATATACCCAAGTATAGTTTCTTTTTCATTAGAAATTTTCCAATTTATTTTCCTTTCATCTTTAACTTTTAAAACTGGGTTGGGCATATGATTAGGAGTATAATAATATACTATACTATTTCTATCTTTTTCTACTACATACTTTATTTTCATTGAAGTATCTGGAAATGACATTATTCCTTTATCTGACTTTGCTCTCATTGTTGAATCAGATATTATATGTTTTAATCCGGTAAAAACAGATTGCTTTTCTTTCTCATTAAAATCTAAAATCACAATTTCATCAGAGATATCATTTTTATTCAAAGTATCTGTAACAAACTTATAATGATAAGAGAATCTAATATCTTGAGCAAAATATATAGAAGGTAAAAGAAAGTAAAAGAGAAGTATATTTTTCATATTTTTAAAATAAAAAAGGGTTACTTTTAGGTAACCCTTTAATTAATTTAACATTTTTGTAAAGACGTTCCAGCATCAACACAAGTCAAATCATTAGAGTCCCCATAAACTGCGGTACTACATCCAGAAGAATTACAACAACACCATCTACCCGGCTCTATAAGTTTTCCACCATTAACGTTTCTCAACTCATTTCTTGAGATTTTTTTAAGATTTTTCATAATAAAATATTTTAAAATTGGGATTCAAATATAATAAAATAATTCAATTATAAGAGAATTATTTTATTATGTTAATTCTTCTTAACAAAAATGTAGATTTATTGTAAAGTATTGTGATTATCAATTATATTTACAGCATCTGCAATTAGTTAAACAAAAGCAACAGGAGATGTAAACTAATTATACTTTCAATGGATTGATATTGTAAGTATGCTTTTAGTAAAATGATAGATTTCTTCAATTCTGGAATATATATTCCTTGATTTGTAAATAGAAATTTTAGTATCATGTTTGTATCATTAATTTGTAATTTATTGACTTTTAATATTTTTTATTTTTGAAGAAGTAAAATAAATAGTAAGTAATCCTTACATTTGGTTATACAACCGCAGTAAAACATTGTTTTACTGCGGTTTTTTTTGTTAAAAAATGTACCTTAAAGAATTTCCACTTCTTCCGGTATCATAAAGAAAATCAGGCAGCCGTTTTCAGATTTTACGGAATGTTTGAAATTAGGTGGAGTATATAAATAATCTCCTTTTTTCAAATGTGCATCAGCAATGATCGCATCACCTTCCAGTATAAACAGCTCTTCGCCTGCAGGATGATTGTGGTAAGGGTAGCTTGCACCAGGCTCAAATTTTAAAAGGATGGTTGTTGAACGATTTTTTTCCGGGTCAAATTTTAAAGATTGTACGAAGATGCCTTCATAATGAATTCCCTTTTCAACTAAAGGCTGCCATTCTTTTTGTTCTGTTTTTACGATGTAATCGTTGATGTTTGTACTCATTGTAATATATTTTAATTGTTATTGATTTAAAAACTTTTCTAAAGTCCATTTGTAATCAGGGAAAGTACTTAGTAAATATGCTCCGGTACTGAATACAAAGACAGAATAATCCAGAGGTTCTTTTAATCCAAAAGAAATACTCATGGCAACTGCAAATAATAAGGTAAGAACGGAAGCGCAGAAAGCTGTTTTCCGTACTTGACAGCCGACAAGAAGTAAAAAACCGATCAATATTTCCGCAGCCGTTGATCCTATTGCAATAGCTGGTGCTGACGATTGGGGAAAAAAAGAATTGGTTTCAGCAGTATAGCTGACAAAATCTCTCCAGCCCGAAGACTGGGCTCCCCAAAGACCTAACCTGCTTGCTGTAGCTGATAAAAAACCTGAGGCTAATGTTATTCTTAAAAGAAAGACAGCGATATCTTGTTGGGTTTTCATACTTATACTATTAATGTGGTAATTATAAGTACAAAGTTCCGCGAAAGTTATGCCTTAAAGAATAGACAATTTAGTGAAAAGCATGTAATATTTAGCTTTTCACTGCCTTCTGATAGTCCTTCGGTGATTGCGAAGTATGCTTTTTAAAGAAGTTGGAAAAATAAAAAGGATCATTAAACCCAAGCTGGTAAGCGATTTCCTTTACAGAGAATTTTTCGTAAAGCAAAAGCCTTTTGGCCTCGGAGATAATAAGGCTATAGATCACATTTTGGGCAGTTTTATTGGTATGCAATTTTGAAGCTTCATTCAGTTTAGCCTCTGTGGTTGCCAGTAAATCAGCGAAACCGGATACAGGATAGTTGTTTTGAAAATTGGCGCGTACACTTTCCAGGAATTTTAAGAATAAGGCATCCGGTTTCCAGATCTCATCTCCGTTTGCCATTTTACTGCGGTTGATTTCTATTAATAATAATTCCACTAAAGAATGGGTAGAAACCAGATATTGATAAGGTTTTTCCCGGATTTCTTTTTCAATGAGATTCAGTGTTTCTGAAAAAAAAGCAGAATGATGAACAGTAATCATTTCATTCATTCCGAAATGGCAGAATAATCCATTGTGAAAAATAAGTTCAATATCATTATCACTTTTACAAAAAAAATCGAGTGTAAATTCAAGGGCAGTGAGCTCTCCCTCCACTGATCTTAGCTGATGAAACTGCCCCGAGGTAATCGTTACCACCTGGCTAGCCTTGAGAATAAAAATGTTTTCGTCAATCAGAATTTCAGCACGTCCGCTATTGCACCAGAACAGGGTGTATTTGATTACCCGTCTGGGTTCCGGATGTCCTGTCTGATTTGAATATTTTTTTATTTCAATCATCTTTTTGGTGCTTTAAAACTGAATTTTAATCTAAATTAAGAAGTACTGGAATTTACGTATATTTTGCTGAATTATAATAAACTGTTACAACTTCTTAATAAAATACTTAAATTCGTACCGTATAAAACCCTTAAACAGAATTCACATGAAATATTCTAAAATTATTATCATTGTTACCTTATTCTTATTCCAGCTTAATTTTGCACAGGAAAAAGCAGATGTTGTTTTAAATAAAGCTGTTACAGAAGCAAAAGCACAGAAGAAAAATATTCTTTTGGTTTTCCATGCTTCATGGTGCCAATGGTGTAAACTGATGGAAAAAAATATGAATCTTCCTGAAACCAAGCCTATTTTTGATAAATATTTTGTAACCACTTATCTGGATGTTCAGGAAAGAGGTGAGAAAAAAAATCTTGAAAATCCGGGCGGACAGGAAATGATGAATAAATTTAAAGGAGAAAAAGCGGGACTTCCTTTCTGGCTGATCCTGAATTCAAATGGCGATCCGCTGATGAATTCTTTTAATGAAAAAGGGGAGAATCTGGGATGTCCTTCAACACCGCAGGAAGTAGCTTCTTTCCTTGGTAAATTAGAGAAGAGTGCGAAATTTACCAATGAAGAACTTCAAGCTATTCAGAAGGTTTTTGTAAAAAAAGATAAATAAAAAAGTATAATATTTACCATAAAAAATATCCCGGACAACTGTCCGGGATATTTTGTCCCAATTTTAATTCCTGTTAAAGAATATTTTGTCCTGTTTCTGCTGTTCAAGATAGATTTCCTGGAACTGCAAAGGCATATACTGATAAATCATATTCCAGTGCTGACTTTTAGAATGTTTTTTAAAGCTTCCTAAAGACCGGATGAAAAGATTTTCGATCATTTCTTTCACGTAAGGATTTCCGTTCCGGTAAATCAGTTCCATCAGCTTCACATGATGGCCAATGATATTGATTCTTGATTCCTGTAAAAGATCTCTTAAATAATTGACGGTTGCCTGGATAATTCCTGCAAAATTATTCTGGGTAGACAACTGTGTAATTTCATTTCGGATGGGTGGATAGAAAAATTTTAAATAATCAATGGCTATTTTTTGATTAATAGTTTGCATTTGTTCGTTCTTCATAATTAATATTTTTCAAACATTTTTATTGCCGCGAAAACTGTACCAAACTTACAGGCAGGCCGCAAAAATAAATACGCCGATAATAACGGCAATATGAGTTGCCCATAGCTCAATATTGTGTCTGGAATTCAGTGTTTTCCATTGTTTCCAGTCAGATTGTTTTCTGATTTTTGTCTTCATAATAATGGTATTTTTGTAATGAAATAGTTTAAAAATGTAATAAAAAAAATAAGCTTATCTCTTCCTAACCTGTCTGATATGACGAAATGTTGATCATCAGCTTAAAAATATCGGACATTACATGCCATGCTGGTAAATCTGCTTAGAATATACCTTCTGCAGGTCCTGAGAAATATGACGGAAAATCGTTTTTTTGTATTCCTCATTGCAAAATGCGGTAAAACTGTCCAGAGAATAGATAAAAGTGCTTTCAACTGCATTCTTAAGCAAAGCATCTCCATTTTTATAAATGGCATTCATTTTTTTTATGCTTTTGATTAATAATACTTTTTCATTTTGACGGACCATGTTTTTAATATGATCTGTCAATGTCCGGATGACACTGAAAGAATTTTGTGTCTCGTGACCTCTCAATTCGTTTTGAATTTCAGGAATGCTCTTTGTGATTTCCCGAGCGGCTTGTAAATAATCCATATTAATTATCATTGTATTGAAGAATTTTAATGCATGCACCCAAAAGAAAAACCAACACAAAAGCCATGAAAAGCATGTGGTAAGGTTTTAGCCATTTTGGAGTTTTAGGTCCTCTGCTTTTTAATCTTCTCAGCTTATCGATTCTGTTTAAAGTCTTTAAGTCCATTTTTTTCTGTTTGAGAGTAATGATACCAATGGCGTTCCTTTGAATATTGGTTTTATTTAATGAATTGTAAATCATTTTGTTATGTGTTGTATTTGCATTTTTGGAAGGTGAAAAAGTGTTTCAAAATGATAAGGCTTTTATCAGAATGAAATGCTGTTTATTATTTGAGATAATTAATATCTTTGCAATCCATAAAAATCAAAAATGTTTTCAAAAATTATAGTACACAGGGTAGGTAACAAAATCAACGGTGAATCTTTAATTCTTTCTCAGGAAGAGCTGGAGCTGGATGAAGGGATGGCAGAATTGCTTGAAAATTATTTTCTGGGTTCTTTCAAATCTGAAGAAACGTTTCATTTTTACAGTGATTCCTATCTGGTCAATAATCCTGTTTACAGTTCCGTATCTGAAATTTTTGATGACAAAGCCAAATTTCTGTGGGAATCTGAAAATATAGCAAAGCACCTTTTTGAGGCTGCTGAGAATCCGAGAGTGCAGGGCGGAGAATTGTTTATCGTCTATTTTGAAGATGAAAGAGAAGGCTCTGAAAAGGTAGACAAAATAGGGATTTTTAAAACCGAGAAAAGGGAATCATTCTTAAAAATATTCCCTAAAAATGAAACCTTTGAACTTGAAAAAGATCAGGGGATCGGTCTGTCTAAAATTGATAAAGCTGCTCTGATTTACAATAATGATAAGGAAACCGGATATGTACTTTCCGTTGTGGATAACAACAAAAATGGGGATATGTATTACTGGTTTGAAGATTTCTTAAAGGTGAAACAGCGTGATGATGAATATTTCCACACCCAGGAGGCTTTGATGGTGTATAAGGATTATATCACTAAGCAGCTTCCGCAGGAGTTTGAAGTTTCAAAGGCAGACCAGGCAGATTTTTTAAACAAATCAATTAACTTCTTCAAAGAAAAGGAAGAGTTTAAATTGGATGAATTTGCCAGTGAAGTTTTGGGTGATGAGCACGTGATCGAAAGTTTTAATAATTTTAAAACAGATTACGAACAGGACATGCAGATTAATATTGCTGAAGAATTCCCTATCAGCGAAGCAGCAGTGAAAAAGACCCAACGACATTTTAAAAGCATCATCAAATTAGATAAGAATTTCCATATCTACATCCACGGAGACCGACAAATGATCGCGCAGGGGCAGGATGAAAAAGGAAAATATTATATGCTTTATTTTGATAAAGAAGTTTAATATAAGATATGTAAAAAGACGAAAAGGCTGATGAGCTAATTTGTCTTTTTTGCTTTTCGTCTCTTCGCATTTACTAAAAATATTCCATGCAAACAAAAATCATCGATCTATCAAAGCCTATTCAGTATAACACAGGAGATCCCTGGTTTATGAAGGTGAAAATTAAGCATAAATCTCACAAGAAATCACATTGGCTGATTCGTCTGGCCTTAGGACTTCCTTTAAAATTATTTCCTGAAAACTGGATCGGTTGGGCAGATGACAGCATCAAAAATATGGGGCTTCATGCAACTACCCATATTGATGCTCCATGGCATTATGGTCCTGTTGTAGAAGGAAAACCAGCTAAAACCATTGATCAGATTCCGCTGGAATGGTGCTATGGAAACGGGATTGTGATCGATTGTAGCCATAAAGAAGATTTTGTTGCCATAACAATTGATGATCTGAAAAAAGACCTTGATAAAAATGGAATTATAATACAGCCTGGAAATATCGTCCTGATAAGAACAGATCGGGATAAACTGATGGGAACTCCGGATTTTCCCAATAAAGGAACGGGAATGAGCCGGGAAGCCACAGAATGGCTGATTGACCAGGGAGTGAAGGTAATGGGAATTGACCAATGGGGTTGGGACCTTCCGTTAAAATTTATGGCAAAAAGAGCTAAGGAACTCAACGATCCGGAATATTTCTGGGAAGGCCACAGAGTAGGTATTGATAAAGAATATCTGCACATGGAGCAGCTTACCAATCTTGCTGCATTACCATCTTCCGGATTTAAAATTTGTGTATTTCCGTTAAAAATTGTGGGTGGATCTGCAGCTCCTGCGAGAGTTGTAGCTATTATTGAATAATTAAGCTCAAGAATAAAGAAATAAAGGCTAACCGGGAAAATGCTTGTTAGCCTTCTCTTTTTTAATTATTTCTTCCTGAAAAACAAAGCTCTGTTGTATTCATAATTCATCCTGGCTATATTCAGGACTGAAATTCCCTGCGGGCATTCGACTTCACAGGCTTCTGTATTGGAACAGTGCCCGAATAATTCGTGATCCATTTGTTTTACCATATTGAGAACCCGCTCACTTCTTTCTTCTTTCCCTTGTGGCAGCAATACCATATGGGTAATTTTAGCAGATGTAAATAGTGCGGCACTGGCATTTTTGCAGGTCGCCACACAGGCCCCACATCCGATGCATGCTGCAGAATCAAAAGCTTCCTCGGCAAGCTGATGGGTAATGGCAATAGCTGTGGCATCAGGAGCCTGGCCGGTATTGACGGAAACAAAACCTCCCGAAGAAATAATCCTGTCAAATGCTGAACGGTCTACTTTTAAATCTTTCTTCACAGGAAATGCTTCTGCCCTGAAAGGTTCTATCACCACCGTTTCACCATCTTTAAAAGAACGTAAATGAAGCTGGCAGGTTGTAGTGTGTTTCAGAGGTCCATGAGCAAGGCCGTTGATCATTATTCCGCATTGGCCACAAATTCCTTCCCGGCAATCATGATCGAATTCTACAGGCTCTTTACCTTCAGTGATGAGCTTTTCATTCAGAGTATCCAGCATTTCCAGAAAAGACATGTGCGGATTCAGTTCTTTCAGATTATAATCCACCAGTTTTCCTTCAGTCTGGCGGTCTTTCTGTCTCCATATTTTAAGATGTAAATCCATAACTTTTTGTTTTATTTGTAGCTTCTTACAGTTGGTTGTACTTCTTCAAAAATCAGTGGTTCTTTGATCAGTTCAGGTTCGTTGTTTTTGCCTGTCCATGCCCAGGCAGAAATGAATTGGTATTCTGAATCATTTCTCAGAGCTTCACCATCCTGTGTCTGAAACTCTTCACGGAAATGAGCTCCACAGGATTCGTTCCGTGTTAAAGCATCATAGCACATGAGCTCGCCGATCTCAAAATAATCGGCAACACGTCCGGCTTTTTCCAGTTCGGTATTCATCGTGTTTCCCTGTCCGGAAACCCTGACATCTCTGTAAAATTCCTGTTTGAGTTTTCTTATTTCTTCAATGGCATACTGTAAACCTTCTTTATTTCTTGCCAAGCCGCAATAATCATAAAGTAGTTTTCCTAATGTTTTATGAAAATAATCCACTGTTTTTGTCCCATTGGTGCGGATGAACCCTTCGATTTGTTTTTTGACGGCATCTTCTGCTTTTTCAAACTCAGGATCTTCCGGAGAGATTTTTCCGGTATGAATTTCATCAGACAGATAATTGGCAATCGTATAAGGGGCAATAAAATACCCGTCAACAGAAGCCTGAAGCAATGAATTGGCTCCCAGTCTGTTGGCTCCATGATCTGCAAAATTAGCTTCTCCTAATGCAAATAATCCCGGAATGGTGGTCATCAGTTCGTAATCTACCCACAAGCCACCCATTGAAAAGTGAGCGGAAGGAGAAATCATCATCGGTTCCTTATACGCATCATATCCGGTGATTTTTAAATACATATCAAATAAGTTTCCGTATTTCTCCCGGATTTTTTCTTTTCCCTGCTCTTTTATTGCTTTGGAAAAATCAAGGTAAACAGCATTTTTTAGCGGCCCGATTCCAAATCCGGCATCAATTCTTTCTTTCGCTGCCCGGGAAGAAATATCTCTCGGAGCTAAATTTCCAAAAGCAGGATATTTTCTTTCAAGATAATAATCCCGTTCATCTTCAGGAATATCATTAGCCTGCCTGGTTTCATTTTTTTTCAGGGGAACCCAGATCCTTCCGTCATTACGCAGTGATTCTGACATTAAGGTCAGTTTAGACTGATAGTCTCCGGATTGTGGCAGCGAAGTGGGGTGTACCTGAATCCAGCTTGGGGAAGCCATTAAAGCCCCTTTTTTATGAGCCCTCCAGATGGCAGAACCGTTACAGCCCATTGCTAATGTTGATAAATAATAGATTTTTCCGTAACCTCCGGTTGCTAAAACAACAGCGTGGGCTGTGTGTCTTTCTATTTCTCCGGTATCTAAATTGCGGACGATAATGCCTCTTGCTTTCCCGTTAATAACTACCAGATCAAGCATTTCATGTCTTGAAAATAATTGCACCGTTTTTTTACCTCCCTGCCGCATCAAAGCCTGATAAGCTCCCAAAAGCAATTGCTGTCCCGTCTGGCCTCTTGCATAAAATGTACGGCTTACCTGAACACCTCCAAAAGAACGGTTGTTTAGATAACCACCATATTCCCGTCCAAACGGGACACCCTGTGCAACGGCCTGATCGATGAGGTTTAAAGAACATTCAGCCATACGGTAGACATTCGCTTCCCGTGCTCTGAAATCTCCGCCTTTCAAGGTATCCACAAACATCCTGTAAACACTGTCACCGTCATTTTTATAATTTTTGGCAGCATTGACGCCACCTTGTGCAGCTACGGAATGGGCTCTCCTCGGGCTGTCCTGAAAACAAAAGGCTTTCACATTGTATCCCATTTCACCCAGTGACGCAGCAATGGAACTTCCCGCCAATCCGGTTCCGACTACAATAATATCCAGTTTTTTGCGGTTAGCAGGATTTACAAGTTTAGCTTTCTTTTTATAATTATTCCATTTTTGTTCCAATGGTCCCTCCGGTATTTTTGAATCTAAAATCATTGTCCATCAATTTTAATTAGCAGTAAAGAATACATAAATCGGCATTAAGGCAAAACCCACACTGATGATCACGGAATAAGCAATTCCAACAGTTTTAAACCATTTCACAAACTTCGGATGGTATGCTCCCAAAGTTCTGACTGCGCTATGAATACCATGAATAAGATGATAACACAATGCAGCCATTGACAGCACATAAACAATGACATACCACCATTCTTTGAACACTGCTACCACAAGGATATACAGATTCTTGTTTCCGTTTTCATCTATGGGCGGAGTTCCGAATTTATAGACATACCAGAAGTTTTGGAAATGAATCACCAGGAAAATCAAAATCAATGTTCCTAATATTCCCATATTACGGGAATACCACTTGCAGGCCCTGTTTCTTCTGTCAGATTGATAGTATCTGCCGGATCTTCTGTTTTTTATTGTAATGATAAGACCATCGACGGCATGTAGAACAATGCTTGCATATAAAACGTAAGAAACGACTTTAATCACAATGTTTCCCGACAGAAAGTGAGAATAGGCATTAAACTGTAAATGGGCCTGTTCCTGAGGAAGGAATAACTGGAGATTTCCCAGAAAGTGTATCAAAAGAAAAAAGCTCAGAAAAAGGCCTGTAAGGCACATCAGCATTTTCCGGGATAGGGTAGACAGCATAATTTTTGTCTTTATGGGTTAATAATATCCTAAAATTTTCATCCAGAGCCCACCTGCAACCATATAAATAATCAGTAGGACAATTCCTATTTCAAGGCCTCTCAGCCACCAGGCTTTCAGGTCTACATATCCGCTTCCGAAGAATACCGGAGCCGGGCCGTGGCCATAGTGGGTCAGAACTCCATAAATAGATCCTAAGAACCCAAGCATCATGGCGAGTAGCATTGGAGGAATTCCTACTGCGACCCCAACTCCCAGTAATGCAGCATACATTGCGGCAACGTGAGCTGTGGCACTTGCAAAAATATAATGGCTGAAAAAATAGACGAGAATAATAACAGGGAAGGCCAGTGTCCAGGTCATTCCACCGATTTTCATTTTGATTAAATTACTGAACCAGCCGATAAATCCAAGCTCATTGAGGGAACTTGCCATCATCACCAACACGGCGAACCAAACAATGGTGTCCCAGGCTCCCTTTTCAGCTTTTACATCTTCCCAGGTTAAAACGGATGTTAACAAAAGCAGGGTTAATCCGATGAAAGCAGTAGTTGTGGCATCAACAGAAAGCGCTCCACCGAATATCCAAAGGGCTAATAAAATGAAAAATGCCAGCAGCATCAGCCATTCGTTTTTTGAGATAGGTCCCATTTCTTTAAGTTTCTGGGCGGCCATTTTCGGGGCATCCCCTGTTTTTTTCAGTTCGGGCGGATACAGTCTATATAAAACCAGAGGAACGACAAAAAAAGCAACAAGGCCCGGAAGAAAACCTGCTGCAGCCCATGACATCCAGGTAATATTGATTCCGAGGTTAGCTGCGAATTTCTGACACATAGGATTACTTGCCGTACCGGTTAAAAACATAGAGGAGGCAATTAAGTTCATATAATAACTGTTCAAGGTTAAAAATGAGCCCAGCTTTCTATGGGTTTCGGGCTTATCCGGAACAGAATCAAAACTGATCGCCATTGATTTCATAATCGGATAAATAATTCCGCCCCCTCTTGCCGTATTACTTGGAATAGCGGGAGCAAGACAAACGTCTGCCAATCCAAGGCCGTAAGCCAACCCTAAAGAACTTTTACCGAAAATCCTGATAAATAAAAAGGCAATCCGGTTTCCTAATCCGGTTTTAATAAAGCCCCTGGCAATAAAGAAAGAAATTCCGATCAGCCAGATTACCTTATCACCAAAACCGGAAAGCGCTTTGGTAATCGATTTTCCTGCATCTCCCGGAGCGACAACCTGGGTAAGCGCCGTAAATCCGATGGCCATCATACACATCGTTCCCATAGGTGCTGCTTTAAGAATGATTCCTAAAATCGTCGCTGCAAAAATGGCAAATAAATGCCAGGCATCGGGAGTAACCCCTTCTGGTACAGGAATAAACCATATAATAAGCGCAACGGCAAAGGTTATCGCTATATTTCTAATATTAATTTCTTTCATGATATTAAATGTATTTTTGGGTTAAAATCTGCTCTGCACCTGGATAATAAACAGATTATTATTGTATTGACTGGTGTTTGCAACCTGGTATTTGTAACGGTCAAGTTGTACTCCAAGCTGGATTCTGGCACCGTAATTTTTCAGGAACTCCAAACCGAACATGGGAGTAATGGTTTGTCTCGGATTTGAGTTTATCCTGAAATTGGTATCAAGATATTCATAGCGGCAGGAAAGTTCGAAGGCACTCAGGTTTCTGTGGTTGATTTCATATCTCAGATTCGGAAGGAGATAAACCCCACGGATCAAGTAGGCATCCGGGTTAGAAGATCGCAATTCAGGATCGACAGCATTATATAATACATGATTGGTCGCCTGTTTGGCTTCCAGCTGCATATCAAGGCTCCATTTGGGATCAAAATTAACGAGTGCGCTGAGGTCAATACCCAAAGCATACACTTTTTTCCCGAAAACTTCACCAATTCCGCCATTTAATCCTACATTAAAATTATATTTTGAAGCTAAACCAAATACCAGTCTTGTGGAGTATTGCTTTCCATTGTCGTTATCATTGACCTGGTTTTTCCCGTTCCCGTTTACAACAGAAACAGCATATTGAAATGGTACCTCACCCAATTGTAGCTGTCCTGTTGCGGAAAGCCCGATCTGAAAACTCGTCCAGCCCAGTTTTCCAAATTCGGTGTACTGATTGGACCAGTCCAGGGATTTGATGATGTCAATAGGATAGGTTTCTTCAATCCCGAACCATGGACGGAACTGTCCCGCTGTAAAAGCCAGTTTAGGGTTGAAAGTATATTTCAGGTAAGCGTTTTCTAGAACCCTGCTTTTAGGATCATTTTTAAAATCGGCAAGGTTGGCCAGAACCACTACTTCCGTACGTTTACTGATCTGTGCACGAACCTGAACCCGCATATATTTAATCATGAAATTATTATCTGTTCCTGATCCGTCTGCATGATGAAGGCCGTTTACATCTACATCTTTGGTCATGCCTGTCAGATATCGGGCCTGAAAAAGGCCTTTGATCTGGAGAGCAGGATATTTTACATTATCCTCTGCCTGTTGGTTGGGTATTGAATCTTTTACCTGTGCACTAGCTGATATGCAGAATAGCATACAATAAAACAGCAGGTTTCTTTTTTTTGTTGGGAAAAGAGCCATAACGTCTGTATTTAATTGCTGGTTTCATAAGGGTTCCATAACCTTATGGAAAGGATCAGTGTAAAGAAAATTAACGGGAACTTTTTCATAGTGATAATTATTTGAGTGTGAATGAAATGAATTGTGAAAAAATGATTGAGAAATATGTAAAATTTTAATTATTTTCATTATTTAGTGATATAAATTTAATAAATTTTGTTTAATTAACAGAATTAATTTAAATATTAATATATGATTCATGCTAATAATCATATTGGGTGATTATCATGCTTATTTTTGCAATTTTTTTTGTATATTATTAGATAATTTCTTATTGTGGTTGGTTTTTAAGGCGTTGAATGATAGGAAGTTGTTTTTAAAGTATTTTAATAGAGACAATGACTGAATAAATAATATCCGGCCCTTAAGGGAATCGGCGCTGCAAATACTACACCTTTAAAAAATTCGTTATATTTGATAGATTTTTAGAATATTATGAATTTTGTAGATTGTCATGAGGAACCCATCCATATCCCTGGGTATATACAAAGTTTTGGATACCTGATTGGCATTGACGCAGCATCTCATTCCATTGCTTTTTTCAGTGAAAACATCACGGATATATTTGCTATCGAAAACAGAGAACAGCTTTTCGATAAAAAGGTGAGCGACTTTACTGCAAGTTTTCAGAGTATTATTGATTCAGACATTTATACTTCTTTAGATAAATTCACCAAAAGAGAAAACGAAACTCATTTTGATAAAATTTTTATCGGTGAAAAAGAATATCATTTCTCTGTTTTCCGTAATCAAAATTATATTTTCCTTGAATTTGAAGAGGTTCTGGAAAATCCTAATAAAAGAATTTCGAATAAATATGATAATTTCTATATTGTAGAAGATGCACAGGAAATCTGGGACCAGCTTCTGAATACACTTTCCAAAATAGTGAATTATGACCGGATGATGGTCTATAAATTTATGAAGGATGGCTCAGGAAAAGTGATTGCGGAAAAAAGAAAAGAGAATATGGAAAGTTTCCTTGGGCTGCATTATCCGGAATCTGATATTCCGAGGCAGGCAAGGGCGCTTTATTTAAAAAAGCGAAAAAGAATTTTCAGTGATGTATACGCTGAGACTGTTCCTATTTTAAGTAAAACCAAAGAAAATATTGACCTTACATTCACCGCCTCAAGAGGAATGTCACCTATTCACGGGCAGTATATTAAAAATTCAGGGGCATCTTCCAGTTTCAGTGTTTCAATTATTCTGGATGATCATCTTTGGGGTCTTGTTACCTGCCAGAATGCAGAGGTTAAACATATTGATCTTGAAGACAGGGTACAGGCGGGAATCTTTACAGCCTTGGCCTCCAATGCCTATTCTTCTTTTAAATCGAAAAAAGAACTGGAATACAGGCTGGATCTCAATAAAAAATCCTCGCAGCTAAAATCGGAATTTCTAAAGCATAACAGTCTGTTTGATTCATTGGTTGAAAGCAAAACAGAGATTAAGAACCTTCCGGAAGCGGATGGGCTTGCAATTATTTCGGATGATCAGATGGTTACGGAAGGGATTACTCCTAAAAATGAGGCCATTGATCAAATTGTTCAATGGGGCCTTCTGAATACGGAGGAAAGCATTTATATCAACCGGAGCTTCCTGAAAGAGTATGGACGTGATTTCGGGCTGAATGAAGATACTGCAGGAGTTATTATTTATTTTATTGAAAGGAGCAAAAAGGAAATGCTGATCTGGTTCCGTAAAGAATTTGATGAGCATATCAGCTGGGCAGGAAATCCGGAGAAAAAAATCGGAGTGTTTTCTCAAAACGGAAAGGAAAAGCTGATTGTTTCTCCGAGAACATCTTTTGAAACTTTTACAGAGAATATTAAAGGCCATTCCAAAAGATGGGATTTCAGAAATGTAAGTGCGGTGCAGGCGATCAGGGATGTGATTCTGGAAACTTCACATAAACAGTACAATACCATCAAGCAGCTGAATGACCAGCTTAAAAAAGTAAATGAAGAGCTGGACAGTTTTTCTTATACCATTTCCCATGATTTGGGAACTCCTTTAACGGTGATGAAACTGAATGCACAGATGCTTTTGAAAAGCCTTACAGACGGTTCTGAAAAAAGTAAAACAAAAATCAACGCCATTATAGAAGAAATTGACGGAATGGCTGAAATGATGCATGATGTGCTGCAGCTGAGCCGTGCAAAGCATAGCGAAATTCAATTGGAAAGACTTCCTACTATTTATATTATTCAAAAGATTTCTGAAAATGCCAAGGTAACCTTTAACAGCCCGCAGAGTGAGATCATTATTAAGGACTGCCCGGAAGTTTTAGCTGATAAAACGATGCTGCACCAAGTATTTTTAAATATCATCAATAATGCAGTGAAATATTCTTCCCATAAAGAGCAGCCTAAGGTTGAAATTGAAGGTACGGAAGACGGACAGACCATTATCTACAGAATTTCGGATAACGGAATCGGGATTCCTGAAGAAGAAAAGCACAGGATGTTTAAAATTTTCAACAGGATGGATAATGCGAAAAAATTTAAAGGAAATGGGGTGGGTCTTTCAATTGTTCACCGTATTATGAAACGAATCGGAGGAAATGTTGACTATGAAAGCAATAAAGATGGGACTTCCTTCATTTTAACGTTTAAAAAGCCTTAAATTTGGGGAACTTTTAAACTCTTATTATGGTATCGGAATATCTTAAACAAAATACAGCTGAATTTCATGATGCTGCAGAGAAGCTTTTCAATGCTGAAAAAATTTTTAATAAGACTTTCACCCTGGAAGATTATAAAAAAATCATCAGCACGAATTATCTGATGCTTCTGCATTCCGAAGATAAAATCTTTAACAGGCTTTCCGGAAAATTTGCTGAAAAGCTTCAGTTGGATCAAAGAAAAAAGCTTGCCCTTATCGAGAAGGATCGTGAAAGTTTATCAATAGAAAACCAGACGGCTTCCCATCCGCTTGAGATCAATAACGAGCATGAGGCACTGGGAATGATGTATGTGATCGAAGGCTCTACTTTAGGAGGAAATGTGATTGCCAAACAGCTTTCCAAAACGGAAGGTTTTGATGAGGTTACCTTTAATTTCTTCGGATGCTATCAGGAAAACACAGGCCTGATGTGGAAAAATTTCAAAGAAGTTCTGGATGCTGCCGTTACTGAAGAGAATTACAGCGAAGTATTATCGGGGGCTAAAAAGCTGTATACGTTTTTACTGAACGTTAACTGATCCGCATGATATCTTACATTCTTAATTTAATTCCCTAAAAATTGCTCAACTTTTCAGGAATTGTTAAATTTGGGAGTCAAAATTAAGACTTAACTGAAAAAATAAATAATTTAAAAAGTATACATTATGAAAGTAACCGTAGTAGGTGCAGGCGCTGTAGGTGCAAGTTGTGCAGAATACATTGCTATGAAAAACTTCTGTTCAGAAGTGGTTTTAGTAGATATTAAAGAAGGTTTTGCTGAAGGTAAGGCAATGGATTTGATGCAGACCGCATCACTTAACGGTTTTGATACCAAAATTACCGGAACTACAGGAGACTATAGCAAAACTGCAGGTTCTCATGTAGCGGTGATCACTTCAGGAATTCCAAGAAAACCGGGAATGACGAGGGAAGAATTAATCGGCATCAATGCAGGAATCGTAAAAGACGTTACTGAAAATTTAGTAAAGCATTCTCCTGACGTTATCATTATCGTGGTTTCTAACCCTATGGATACTATGGCTTATCTGGTGCACAAAACTTCAGGCCTTCCGAAAAACAAAATCATCGGAATGGGTGGAGCCCTTGACTCTGCAAGATTCAAGTACAGATTGGCTGAAGCTTTAGAAAGCCCTATTTCTGATGTTGACGGGATGGTAATCGCTGCTCACAGTGATACAGGAATGCTTCCATTATTGAGTAAAGCAACAAGAAACGGAGTTCCTGTAACTGAATTCTTAGACGAGGAAAAACAAAAATACGTAATCGAAGAAACTAAAGTAGGTGGTGCTACCTTAACTAAATTATTAGGGACTTCGGCTTGGTATGCACCAGGTGCAGCAGTTTCTGTAATGGTTCAGGCTATCGCTTGCGATCAGAAAAAAATGATCCCTTGTTCTTTAATGCTTGATGGTGAATACGGAGAAAGTGATATCTGTCTTGGTGTTCCTGCCATCATCGGAGCCAACGGGGTAGAAAAAATTGTAAATATTTCTTTAACTGCAGAAGAGCAGGCTAAATTTGCTGAAGCTGCAAAAGCGGTAAGAGAAGTAAACGGAGATCTGAAGTTTTAATCTTATCAGACTTTATATATAGGAAAAGAGGCTGTCTCAAAAGTGAGACAGTCTTTTTTTTATGCTCAAAAAGAAAGGA
>NZ_AKJY01000010.1 GCF_000282115.1 Chryseobacterium populi | reverse complement strand
ATCTGCATCCACAGGCCTATAATACCCGTTACAACAGGTGTTGAAAAAGAGGTGCCACTGTTTATACTTGCGCTTTGGCTTCCGGTGGTGTTTTCTGCAGTTGCTGCAAAGGCAACTTCTGTTCCTGTTGTCGTGATATCCGGTTTTATACCTCCGTCATCTCTTGGTCCTGCACAGCTGTAAAAGGACCGTACAACATCAGTGGAAGCTGTATATCTGTTGTCGTTGGCTGCAATAATATCAGTAGCGCCTACAACGATTATATTTTTGGCAAGGGAGCCGTTGCTGATGCAGTCATACCCTGATTGGCAGTTGTCTGGCGGTAAAACTTCTGTTGCCGCAAACTGCACAGGAGGGTTATTGGCAGGACCGGCATGGTATCTGGGCAATACAGCTCCATAACCTGTAGGCCCTGTTGTAGCCTCATTACCGGCCGCTTTTACTATCACATAAGAAGGATTGGCATATACAATTTGATCATATTGCTGATCATTTACATAATAAGCGCCTTGCAAATCCTGATGTGCTCCGGCTACGGTTAATGCATCGGGATTTCCATTCCAATACAGTACCTGTTGTCCGGTGCTGGGCAGGGGGTATAGAAGCCAGCCTGTCTGTGCACCATAGGAATGATTGGATATTTTTGGGGCAGCCAGCAGTATTTTTTGGTATAGGGTACTTTCCAGAGAGCCTCCCGGTAATACGGTATTGTGAAAGGAATAATTGTCGAATGTACTGTTAGAAGCTATACCTTTAAGATCAACAGATACATTTGCTCCATTGTATTGTAGGGTAATTGGCAGGCTTTTTGCCCCAATAAAACCGGTTACAGCTGTAGCATGTAAATCATAATTTGCGGTGGTACCGGTGGCAGCCTCCTTATTGGTGATCCTGTTGGGCATATTATCAAAAGCGACATGCCCTCCAAAAGCCCTGCCCCCATCAAAGACTGTATATTTAATATTCTCTCCGTTAAAAGATCCTGTAAGGCCATTTATAGTGCCGTTTTGTAAGAAATCAGCATTTGAATTCTTTCCCTGTCTCAGATCAGTTAGCTCATTGAAAAGAGGGTTGCCATCCGGAGTGAATCCTGCCAGCTTACTTCTTTGCTCCTCAATTCTTTTTTGAGTATCAGCAGATCTGCTTGTTCCATAATGTTTAGAAACATAAGCTTCAAATTTTTCGTTATTCTCAATTCTCTGTTTCTCAAACTGTCTCATTAAGTCCTGGTTGCTTTGTGCACTTAAACTTAAAATGGCCAAAGTGCCGGCCGAAATAAAAATTTTCTTCATAGGTTTTTATTATGTTCGCCTAAATATAATAATTAAACATATTGGTTTTAACTTAACTGTCTGTTAATTAGTGTATTGGTTTAAAAGTTAAATTTGTTTTTATTGTTGAGTTTATAATTTTAAATGTATTGTGGTATCTTATTATTTTTATCCTTTGAAAAAATGTAATATTATGTTTAGTCTGTGATAAAAAATGAGGTTTGGGGTATTTTTAAGTCATATTATTTTGTTATTTTTTGCAGATGTCAAAAAAA